>CAZLMW010000113.1:0-20300 GCA_964560875.1 uncultured Enterobacteriaceae bacterium | reverse complement strand
CACTGCTGCTACCCGAACCACTGCTGCTACCCGAACCACTGCTGCTACCCGAACCACTGCTGCTACCCGAACCGCTGCCGCTACTACCCGAGCCGCTGCTACCGCTACCCGAACCGCTGCTGCTACCCGAACCGCTGCCGCTACCCGAACCGCTGCTGCTGCCCGAGCCGCCCGAGCTCGACGTCCCCGCGGCGTTGACCTTGGCGCAGCTTTCCCATTTGACGTTGGACGACTTGTACGGATTGAAGGCCTTGCCGGACTTTCGCGTCTCGAGATGCAGGTGGTAGCCGCCTCCTTGTTTGCACACCCATTTACCGCCCTTGAGGGTCATGGTGTAGCCGGTATTGGACGCGTATCCGATGTGCTGGCCGGCTTTGACGGGCTGGTGCTTGGACACCTTGATGTCCTTTCTCAGGTGGGCGAGGAAGACCTCGTAGCTGCCGGTGCCTATCTTGATGTAGTTGCCAAAGTCGGGCTTGCAGGTCTGTCCCGGGACGCTGTTCTTGACGTAGGTCACCTTGCCAGCGATCGGACTGTAGACGGGGGTACCGTTTGGGCACGCATAGTCGCTGCCGAGGTGTCCGGCGTAGCAGGCGAATGCACACGTGACCTTGCGCGCAGGTTTGAACGGATTGCACATGACGAGCTTGCCGCTCACGCCCGATCCACCACCACCGCCGCTGTTGGACGGGGACTTGCACGCGTCGGCGACGCCCGGCGGATTGCTCTTGCACCCGTGAACGCAGGCCTTGGACGACACGACTTTCGCGGATTTGCACGCCACGAGGTTGTTGCCTTCGCACCACAAGCCGTTGCTCTTGCCAGAGCAGAAGCCCTTGTTCGGCGGGCTCTTGCACTTATCCGGCACCCCGCTGGGCATGCCCTGGCAACCATGCGCGCATCCTTTCGACGACGCGACAGCGCTCTTCTTGCACTGGACGAGCTTGCTCCCGTCGCACCACGCGCCGTCTTGTTTGCCGCAGCAAAACCCCGAGCAGCCGGCCTTGCAGGCGTCGTTGACACCGCTGGGCATCGATTTACAGCCCTGACTACACGTCTTGCTTCCCGTCACCGCACCGGACTTGCACGTCACGAGCTTGTTGCCGTCGCACCAGAGCCCGCTCGCCTTGCCGCAGCAAAATCCCGAGCAGCCCGACTTGCACTTATCCGGCGTCCCGGGCGGCATCGACTGACAGCCGGACGAACACTTCTTGGTCGACGTGATCCCGCCGGTCTTGCAGAACACCAGGTCGTTGCCCTTGCACCAAAGCCCGTTCTGCTTGCCTGTGCAATGTCCGTTGTTGCACCGGTCAGGCGTGCCCGCTGGCATCGACTTGCAGCCCGTGTCGCACGTGACTTTCCAGCTGATCTTGCCGCCGCTGCACATGGCGAGGTCGCTGCCGACGCACCACAAACCGTTGACCTTGCCGCTGCAGCCATCGGCCAAAGCGGTGGCAGGTGTCGCCCAGATGGCCACGACGGCGACGGCGCACAAGAGCGCGGATCGAACAACCCGCTGGGCCGCGGTGTGCAAGCGAGCCGCGTAGAATTTCAAGTCGCTTGGGACGTGTGATGGGGCCGCCATGTGCCCTCCAGTCTCGTCGCGTGGTGCGCCCGGCGACGTCAGGGCGTGGTGACCAGCACCCGTGCGCACCGGAATCCGACCCACTCGGCCGCCCCGGTGGACTTGGCCAACTTGTAGCGCGCGGTCAACCGACCCTCGATTCCGGCCTTGTTGAACGCGCCGCCACGCAACACCGCATCGGCGCCAGCAGCGTTGAAGGGGTTTTTCTTCGTCGCGTTCGCGCTCGCGTAGAACTTCGCGTCGTATCCGTCACGGACCCACTCGCGGGCGTTGCCGACCACGTCGTAGAGGCCGAAGACGCTGCGGTCCTTGATCCGGCCGCCGACAGCCTGCGTCTCGGTGCTCGCGCACGGCAGGCCTTGGACAGCGCGCTTGACCCACGCCGAATCGCAATCGGGCACCTGGGGCTGCAGTCCCCATGGATAGACCCGGAGCGCGGCGCCGCAGTTCTTGCTCGCGACTGTGGCGCACGACCCTCGGGCCGCGTACTCCCACTGAGCTTCCGTTGGCAAATCGCCGCCGCCAGCGTTGGGCAGGACATCCTTCTTGGCGGTCCACGCGCAGTAGGCTTGAGCGGACTTGTAGTCGATGCAGGTCATCGAAGCGGCCGACGACGCTTCCTTGCTCTCTTTGTCCAAGCCCGGATCGTCCTTGCGGAACAGCCACCGGTTGTACATGCACTTATCGAGCTTCTTGTCGGGTGCTTTGCACGCCCCGGCCGTGACGCACGCGTGGAACTCTTCGACGGAGACCTCGAGCTCATCGATCCAGAACGCGCTCATGGTCACCTGGTGTTGGGGCTTTTCGTTGGACGAGCCCTTGCACGCGGTTCCTTCAGCGGCAGCTGCCTGGACATCTCCGGGAAGCGGACCGGGTGCGGGATTGTCGCTGCAACCCATCATGAACACACCTGGCGGCACGTAGCGCATGCCCTTGGGTCCCTTGACGGGCTTGCCCTTGCGGCAGACGAGCGGATGTCCCGAGATAGCTGTACCCGCGGGCGTTCCGTCTGGCGCGGCGACGGTTTCGCAGGTGCCGGTCTTGTCTCCGGTCTGGCATCGTTGCAGCGTGCAGGGATCGCCGTCGTCAGGGCACGCGCCGGGCTTGGTCGTGTCTTTGCACTTGCCGTCGGCGGGATCGCAAACGTTGATCAGGCAGCTCGCCTTGGGATGCTGCGACGCGCACACGACGACGCTTCCTGGCTTGGCGATGCAGGTGTTTGTGCCGCTCGCCTTGTCGCAAATCGCCGTGCCGTTGCACGCGTTCTTGTCATCGTACTTGGCGCAGTCCGCGTCGGTTTTGCACTGGCAGATGTTGCCACCGGAGCTGCATGAGCCCTTGCCGTCGCAGTTGTCGCCGACGGTGCAGGGGTTGTCATCGTCGCAGTCGTTGAACGGAGATCGCGGCTTGGTCGCGCACTCGCCCGTCTTGGGGTCACACTCGAACGTGGAGCACTGTTCGGCGGAACCGAGACACTTGGGCTTGGTCACCGGCAGACACTTCTTCAGCTTGCTGGCCTGGTCGAAGATGCAGTCGTACTTGGGCGAACAGAGGTTCTTGCCGTCCTCGAATTTGGCGCAGTCGGCTTTGGTAGCGCAGTCGCACAGGTTGGTTTCGCTGTAGCACGTGCCTTGGACGCAAACGGGTGACGCGGTGCACGGGTCGCCATCGTCGCAGAACACAAACTCGTTGGCCGGCTGCAGGCTGCAGGTGCCGCTCTTCTTGTTGCACGTGTTCTTGAGGCACTGCGTGTCATTGCCCGTCTTGCACTTGACCACGGTCGCGGGGTTGATGCGGCAGGTGAAGTCCGCCCCCCCGCCCTTGTCGCAGTACAAAGTCCCTTCGCATGCGTCGCCCGAACCCTTGTCCTTGCAATCGCTGTCCTTGGCGCACGAGCAGGTGTTCGTTCCTGCCACGCACTTGCCGTTCTTGCAGGTGTCGCTCTTTGTGCACGGATCGCCGTCGGAGCACAGCGTGTCCTTCTCTTTGACGGCGGTGAGCTTGCAGTTGCCCGTCTTCTTCTCGCATTCGCTCTTGGCGCACACCGTATCGTTGAGCGTAGAGCAGACCTTGAGGCTGGCCGGGTTGATTTTGCAGGAGCCGTTCAGCTTGTCGCAGTATGGTTTGCCGTTGCAGAAGTCGCCGTCATCGACGCAGTCCGAGTCCTTCGCGCAGGCGCAGATATTCGTGTTGCCCGACTTGCAGGTTCCGTTTGCGCAGTTGTCGTTGACGGTGCAGGCGGCGCCGTCTTCACAGCTGAGGAAGTCGACCACCCGATACGGAAAGGCCCGGCGCAGGAAGTAGGGTTTCTGGCCTTTCGACGCGGCCGCTTCGTTGGGAAAGATCTTGGTCGTCAAGATGTTCTCGGCGGGCGTCATTTTGCACTCGCCGGTCGACTGGTAACAGAAGTTCTCGACGCACTGGGTGTTCTTCGACGATGCGCACTTGATCTCAGTTGCCTTGTTGAGGATGCAGTCGCCGGTCTTCTTTTCGCAGAACATCGTGCCGTTGCAGCGATCGCCGTCATCGTGTTTGGCGCAGTCAGCGTCCTTGCTGCACTTGCAGATGTTCGTCTCTCCGACACACACGCCCTTGGTGCAGAAGTCGTTGGCGGTGCAGCTCTGTCCGTCGTCGCACTGCTGCGTGCCGTCCTTCTTGGACTTGCTGACCAGCTCACAGATACCTTTCGCCGGGTCGCACACGTTATGGACGCACGCGTCATCCTTGTTGGTTGAGCATTTCACCGTCGTCGCTTTGTTGAGTTTGCACTTCCAAGCCGTGGCGGGCCCGGTGGTGTCGCAATACGTGCCTTTGCACAGGTCTTTGCCCGTCAGGTGCTTGCACTTTTCCTTGTAGTTGAAGGGTGTGCACTCGCACAGATTCGCCAGGGGATCGGACGCGCATTCCCCCTTTCCATTGCACAGCGAGTTGCCCGGTAGCGTGCAAGGGTTGTTGTCCTCACAGCTCTTCGCCTGGGTTTCGGGGATGAACGTGACGGTGCACTGGCCGGTCTTGGGATCGCACTTGTTGTTGACGCACTCGTTGGCGGACTTGGGACACGGGTTTTTGTACTTGTTGGTGAAGCTCTTGGTCTTGCACAGCCAGAAGTCTCCAGACGTGTCGCAGTAGCGCTCACCGAGACACTTGTCGTCGTCGTTTTCCCAGTCTGGGCACGTAACTTTGGTCACGTCCTCGGGCATGTCCTGCATCTTCCAGTAGGGCGAGTCCTTCTTCTTCTTTTTCGCCTTGTCGAACCAGAGGAAGTGGTTGGGAAGGCAACCGCACGTGAATTCGCCGCCGGTGCATTCGCCCTTTTCGTCGCATTGCGATGCCTGGGTGCACTTGATGCCGTCGTCGCAGTTGGAGCCCTTGGTCTTGAACGTGACGACGCACTTCTTACCGCTGCATTTCGCCTGCTTGCACGGGTTGCCGTCCGCGACACACGCGAGCTTGACGTCTTTGATCGTGCCTTCGCATTTGCCGTTGCCGTCGCACTCGTCCACGCCGCCGTTGCACTGGTCACCGTCGTCGCACGCCTTGCCAGCCTCCTTGAACTGCTTGATCTTGCACTTCTTTTCGCCGGTGTCACAGTAGACGAAGCCACATTGCTGCGGGCTGCAATCCCCGTCCACCTTGCACGGTCCATCGACCTTGGTGCCTGTGTCCGGATCGGCGGTGTCGGCTTGCGTTCCGCCGTCGGTTTTCTTGCCGCCTGTGTCCGTCCCCACGTCTGCGGTTGCAGTGTCGTCTTCGAGGTGAACAGGCTTGTCGAGCGTTTCGGGCAAACAACCCGCGAGCGCCGTGAGCGATAGTGCAAGGACGGCTTGGGTGAGCCGCGCGGCCATCGGCCACAACCGGCGATTTCGAAACATGATGTTCATAGTCCAGGTATTGGCTAGAAGCGGGTGCCAAACGAGAGCCCAACGTGCCGATCAGATGCGACCGGCAGCAGCCACGTGGTCTTCTTCGCAGCGGGCTTGTCGTCGCCGGACGTGATCGCCCAGACGAGCACGCCCGCACCCACGGCAGCCACGGCCGCGCCGCCATAGAACATGTACGTCGCCGTGGCCTTGTCCGCTTCATATTCGTCGTATGTGTCGTACGTGAAGTTGGTCTTGTTCTCTTTGGCTTTCTTGATGTCGCGGTTCAGCTCGTCGTTTGCGGTCGTGGCCTGCACATAGCCAAAGCCGGTCAGCCCGCCGCCAGCGACAAAAAGCAGCCCGCCGAGCACGTACTTGAGCGCACCGCCGGACGAAGGCGCTGTCGGTATCGGCCCCTTGGGTCCCGTCCCGCCGCTCGTGATCGCCGCGAGGCACTTGCCGGGCTGCCCGATTCCCTTGGTGGTGCAACGATTCGCGCACGTCTGGGTGGTCTTGGCCTTGCGACCAACGCACGTGATCAGCGTCTTGGCGTCGGCGCACCACGGTCCGTCCAGCTTGTCGGCGCAGAAAGGCTTGCACTTGTCGATCTTGGATTCGATGCGCTTGACGGCGGTGCTGATCTCCATGCGCTCGCCGGGAGTGCGCGCGGAAAGGCGAGCGACCTCGAAGAACTGCTTGGCCTGGTTGAGCCGCTTGACGCCGTCTTCGCCTTTGCCCTGCTTGCACTGCATTTCGCCGAGCTTCTCGAAAGCAAAACCCGCGTCGAGCTCAAGCCCCTGACCCGGGTAGGCCTCGGTCGCGAACCGCAGCCGCTCGGCTATGACCAGGCCGTTGGCGTTCCTGAGTACGGCAAGATGCTTGAGGATTGTGGCCTTGCGGTTGGGGTCTTTTTCGACCTGGTAGTAGCGCTCAAGCAGCTGTTTGGCGCGCTCCCAGTGGCCGACCTCCTGCCAGCCGCGGCCCGAGTAGCGGAGGAAAACCGGGTTGGACGGGTTGAGTCGGTAGGCCTCCTCGAACTTGCGAGCCGCCTGGAGGTATTGCTTGGCTTTGAAGTGCTGTGCGCCTTCTTGGGCCAGTTTCATGCTGCGTTCGGCCGGGGTCTGGCCGGAGGCCGTGAGCGACCATCCGATCACAACCAGCGCACAAATGATGGCGCTGATCGGCCGGGCGATGGCCGAGCGGGGGCGATTGACGGCGCCTCGGGACATGTTCGCTCTCCGCACGGTTGGGCGCGCTCGTGGCGCGATGGTGCTGGCGCGCCGCAACTGCGACGGCAAGTGGACGTCGCGGTCGTTCGAACAGGGGCTCGAGTCAATGCGCGAGCCGCCGTTCGATCGCCAGACGGATAGGTGACGAGACGTCAGCCCCAGAAATCTACAGGCAGCCGGGGTCACGCTCAACCCCACAAAAGGGGGCGATTGCCCGCTGCTAGTCGATCAAGAGACCCGTTGAACTGGGCGGCGGACTGGGTCGCGGGCGCGGCTTGGGCTTGACCTTGGTGCCGCCGCTGCTGCCAGACGGGCGAGGACGCGGACGTGGACGGGGTCGTGGGCGCGGTTTGGCCTTGGGCAGCTTCTCGAGTGAGACCGCAAGGGTCTGCGTCTCGCCGCCAACGATGGTCAGGATCTTTTCCTGGTTCTTGAAGCCCGACTTCTTGAACACCACCGAGTGTTCGCCCGCGGACAAGACGATGATGCTGCCGACTTTCTGCTGGCCGTCGACGAACACCTCTGCGTCGGCCGGGCTCTTTTCCAGCTTCAGCTTGCCCTTTGTCGGCGCAGCAGGTGCAGCCGGGGGTGGCGCTGGCGCTGGCGCTGGGGCAGGCGGGGGCGGTGCGGCCTTGGGTTGTGGCGATTGGGCGCTCGCGACAGCTGCCGGCTGGACCGATCCGGCGGTCGTTGTGCCCGAACCAGCAGGCGCATTCACCGACTGTTTGGACACGAGGCCGAACAGGGCGAACCCAACGATGACCGCGACTGCGCCCATCGCGAAGACCTTCCACGGCGCCATGCTGCGCTGCTGAGGCGGCATCGACTGCATCGGGATGGCGGTCTGTGAGATGGTGCCGCCCGCGACACCCGCTGGCATTTCGCCGGTGACCGACGATGGGGCGACCGAAGCTGGTAGCTGGGCAACAACCGTGGCGCTGGCACCAGGCGGTGGCATCGACGGCGCCGCGGTGTTGATCGTGACGTCTTCCTGGGACGCTGCAAGCGCGATGTCCTCGGCCGAAGCCGCGACGGTCGCGTCGTCGAAGGTGCCGCTGACGTTGACCTGCACATCGGCGGTCATGTTCACATCATCGGCGTCAAACGCGGCGGTTTCATCCCCGGTCCCAGCACCCATCGCGCCAGCGCCGTATGCGGCGGTTGTGCTGCCAGCCGCACCAACCGCACCTCCGCCTGCACCACGAGGCTGCACGAGCGGAACCCCGGTCGCTTTTTCGAGCGCGCCGTTGAGCGCCGCAACGAACTCATCGGCCGACTGGTAGCGTTCGTCGGGATTGCGCGCCAGCGACCGGAGCGTCACGTCACACAACGCCATGGGCGTCGGCAGTGCCACGTTGTCGTGAATTCGCGGCGGCTCTTCCGTTACGCGCCGCAGGATCATGGCCAGCGGCGTCTCAGCCACGAAGGGTGGCGTGCCTGACAGGCACTCGAACAGGATCACACCCAACGAGTAGATGTCGGTGCGCGGGTCAACCTGCTGGCCGCGCGCCTGCTCGGGGCTCATGTACTTGGGCGTACCGATAACAGCACCGGTCGAAGTGATGTCTTGCTGTTCATCAGACAAGGACTTGGCGATGCCGAAGTCGAGCACGCGGACGAAATCCGGCTCGCCGTGGATCTGCTGCAAGAAGATGTTGTCGGGCTTGAGATCGCGGTGAACCAAGCCCTTGCTGTGCGCCTCGGAAAGAGACTTGAGCACCTGGATACAGATCTTGACGACTCGCTTGTAATCCAGCGGCCCCTCGTCGCGCATCACGTCGGTCAGCGGCGTCCCGTCGAGGAACTCCATCGCCAAGAAGAGGTTGCCGTCGTCCATTTGACCAAAGTCGAAGACGCGTACTGTGTTCGGGTGCTTGAGCTTGCTGGTCTGCTTGGCTTCCTGCCGGAAGCGCATGATTACGTCGTTGTTGTTTTCGACGTCGGCGCGCAGCACCTTGATGGCCAGGGTATCGCCGGTCGCGGTGTGTTCGGCCGCGTAAACGCCACCGAATCCGCCCTGCCCGACCATTTTCGTGATGCGGTAGCGACCGCCGATGACCTTGCCGACCATGGCGTCGGCGCGGGACTCCTGCTTAACAACAAGGGTCATCTCCCCGTCGATCGGACAGGTCAACTCCGTTGTTTTTTCACCGCATTCGGGACAGACGCGTTCCATGGTCATCCATCTACCCGCTGGGGCAATCCGGTAGGCATCCAGCGAATCGGCCCTTCAGGACGTCTCGCCAAAACGTGATGCGTTCGGCCCAATGCCCGTCCGCAACACATATCCGCAAAGCTCTGTTTTCGCAACACCGCACCCCGCGGATCGGCCGCTCAGTCCCGTGGCTGTTTGTCCACAACGACCGGTCGCTGCCTTCTGTTCCGGTGACCTAGAAAGCCACCTCGAATCCGACCCCGAGGCCTTCGCCGCGATCGGGTATCCACGGCATCGCACGTGCCGCAGTGTCGCCTTTCTGGGCAGGCTTCTTGCCGCTGTTCAGCCAGTCCCACACCGCCCAGGCCCCCACACCAACACCTACTACAGCTGCTCCAACCGCCACACCGCGCCACGTCTGGGCGCTGCTGGAGTTGTCGAGGTACTGCTTCTTGGTTTTGTCGTCGATGACGTCTTCCTTGGCTATTTCGGACGCGATTCGTTGCGCGTTGACGTAGGCGGCGACCGAAAAGAGGAGGGCGACGCCGGCGCCAACACCTTTGACCAGCGGAAAGACGCGCTTGCCGCCCGAACGCGTTGAGCCGCTCCGTGTCTTGATCGATCCGGTTTTGTGCGATCCGCTCCGAGCCTTCGCGGCAGCTTTGGCAGCTGCCTTGCGTTTGGCTTCCTCGCGCGCCTTGGCAGCCGCCGCGGCCTTGGCGGCAGCCGCTTCTCTGGCAGCTTTGGCTGCAGCGACCTTCTGTTTGGCCTGCAACGCGGCGATGCGCCCAGCCGCGGCCGATTTTCCTGCCGCGTCTGTCTCCTTGAGCGTCCGGTAGTGTTCGAACATGGCGATCGCTTCGCCGAACTTGCCGGCTTCCTCGAACGCACGCGCCGCGTTGTAGACGAGCGCAGGGCGCCGGGAGATGCCAAACGCCTCCATGAACTTGTCGGCCGCTTTGCTGTAGAGCTTGGTGCGAAAGTAGACCTTGCCCTCGGTCGCCAGCGCTTCAGCCCGCTTCAGGTCTTCGTTGCTTTGCGCTTGCGCCCGCAACGGCACCACCGCGCATGTCACAGCGACGGCGGCGGCGACTGCCATGCGCCCGACAAGCGCGGGCGCGGTGTAGCGGTTGTGCACTGTTGGCTCCCGATTCGCCCGGAGTGTACGGGACGGCGTCGGAACGAATCAATCCGGCCAGGGTGCAACCGCGGACGAAGGCGGCACGTTGGCGACCGGTCCACGGCGATTGGACGCGCCCGGTGCCGGCAGGGCGAGCGAAGAGGCCGTGAGAGCGTAACGAAGCGCGTGACTCGAGACGGCGAGTGCAGCGGCGGCGAGGACCATCCCGGTGAGTCGCGCGGCGAGAAGGTCGGCGACGATAACGACCGCAGGAACCAGCAAGCCGATCATCGTGGCCCCGGCCGCGAGCCGATACGCCTGTTCGGCCACTGGAAAGCGCGCGCCCTGGGCTCTCATCCGATGCAACTCAGCGCGGACTCGCCGCACACAAAGGCCGGTAGACGCAACCGTCAGAGCCGCCGAAGCGCACACCGCTGCGCCCAGCCGGTAGGTGGTGTGGGCAGACATTTGGCCGGTCAGCAGGCCGACCAGCAGCGCGGTTGAACCGCCGGCAAGCACGGCATGGGCGATCGGTTGGGCGAGCTCGGCGACGACGCGATGGCTTCGGATGCGAGCGGCCGTCTGGGCGCGGATCGAGAGCGTGGCCAATGCGAGCAGCGCCCCCGGTGTGCCAGCGACCTGCCAAGCCCGTGCCGTCGCGAACGACTGAGCTTCATCATCGAGCAGCACGATCGCCACGATCGACGGAACCAGGAATGCGGCAGCGGACGCCATCGCCGGACGCCACCACAGCCCCAGCCGCGGCGCCTGACGCGGGGCCTCGCCGATTTCAAGCACGCGGGACGCCACCGAAATCACCATGCCGCCGCCGCCGAGTCCGACAATCACCCACAGGCCCGGCGCGAAGAGGGGCAAGGCGGACGCCTCACCGTGGATCAGCCCCACGAGCGTGATCGCGAGGAGCAAACCCGCGGCGATGCCGATGAGCCCGTGTTCTGTCGCGATCACACCGGCACGCGCACGGACGAGGGAGGGGGAGAGCACCATGGACCCAATCGGATTGGCCATCACGGCAGCAGCGCCATGGCCCACGCCGTAAACGCGACATGGAGCACAGCCAAGGCCAGCGCCACGGCCAGCTTGCGGGGCGCGGACATCGGTGGACGGGCGCGTCTCGAGCGGCGAATCGGCGGCGCGTGGCTCGTGAGGGGGGGTTGCATGGGCAGCCGTTCAGGGCGATCGGGCACAGACCGAACAATTGTAGGGGTGAAGGCGTTGAGGCATCGTGGCCTGCGCAGCGTCGCGCGACAAGCCGGTTCGATGGACGCCCGGACATCATGGATATGTCCGGCGAGGCCCACCAAGGAGAAACCATGCAAGGCTACACCAGTCCGCGCGACGACAGAGCACACCCCAACTCCCGGTCGAGGTTGATGCTCGCCGTGGCGTTCGCGCTCGTCGCATCGCTCGCGGCCCCGTCCACCCACGCCGCGGCCAAGAAACCCGCCTCCATGAAGAAACTGGCTGTCGTGTGCACTGTCGGCGCCCGCACGGCAGCCCGCACGGTTGGCGCCTGTGCATTCGGCGCCCCGGTCGCTGTCGGGAAGGTCATCCTGCTGCCCAAGGCGTGTCGCCTGCCGCTGGACGGCGGGTTCGTTGATCGCCACACGATCGAAGTCCGAGACGCGAAAACGGGGGCCAAACGCGGCCAGTCATCGCTGCGTCCCAAGCGCGCAACCAAGACCACACCCTTGCCCGCGGTCGGGCAGGTCATCGGCGGCGCGTTCCCGCTGTACGTGTTCTCGGGCGGCATCGCGGCCGTGGATCCAACGACGCGCAAGGCTGACCTGGTCCTCGAATCGTCGGGCACCCTGGCGGCCGCGGCGCAGTATGGGGAGGTGCTCGCTGTTGTGGATACGATCGGGGCGTCCAACACCTTTCCCAAGGGCGCGCTCGAATGGACGGTGATCGACTTCGGCAGCAGCGAAATGCTCGGCCAGCAGCGCATCGCGGGCACCGGCCTCGACGCGGTCGGGCTCGGCAAAGAGAAGGGCAAGCTCGTCGCGTGGATGCGGCGACGCGCCAAGGGCAAGAACATCGAGATCTATGCGGCCGTGCGCGGCAAGAACGGCAAGGCAGTGTCCAAAGACGGCAACCTTCGCGCGGGAGTTCGGGCCGCCGGCAAAGCGAGCGCGTCGTCCGCCGTTATCAAGCCTGGCGCGATGTGCCCGATTTCGCTTGGAGTGCTGCCGGTCGTCGTCGCGCGCCCTATGCTTTCGGTGCGCGGCTCAACAGTCTCCCAGTCGGCGACCGCAGCGCATCACCTCGGGCAAGTGTCCGGGAGCAAGTACCGCTGTGTGGCCATGACGCGCGCCGACCGCAACGGCAAAGCGTGGGCACTGTTGCACGATGGCAAGCGCGGCCGGCTGCAGGACGTGATGTGCAAGAGGGCGGCGGCCAAGGCCTCGAAAGCCGCCCCCGCGAAAGCGCGCAAGAAGCGCGACAAGAAGCGCGACAAGAAATCGACAAAGTAGACGGCTAAGAGCGGCGCGAGCGGATCACGTCGGGCAGCTCAGGTGAAGATCTTGGTCTTGGTGCGCTTGGCGAGGTTGGCGACCTCGATGTCGTAGCCGGGGCTGATCGCGAGCAGGTCGTCGCCGCCGCGGGCTCGCGCGTGCAGGGTCAGCGGCGCGGGCGTTCCATCGCGGCTGTCTTCGTTGCGAAGGCCCTTGCGGAGCTTAACGAAAAGCACGGTCTCTTTTTCGAGCTTCGCGCCCGGCTGGATCGTCACGGTGTGCTCGGCGGGGGTCTCGTCGGTTGCGCCGTCGCACAGGAGCAAGCGCGCGTCGTCGGTCAGGAACGTCACCTGCATCGTCTGCTGCTCGGTCAGGTCGATTCCGGCGATGGACCACTTGGCCTTGAACGGGACCTCTTTTTCGATGAGGGGCGGTTCGATGCTGTGGATGCGGACGACCGGCTTGACGCTGTGCATTTAATCTCCTGTGGATTCAAAGGATTATACCGTATCCGGTGAGGCGAATCCGGCCCCTTGGAGCGCGAAGTCGCGTACCTTCCATGACAGGCACGGACGGGTCAAGGGAAAAATCGGCGGCGATCACCGTTTGGTCCACGGACCGAGGCGAGAGGCCGAGGGACGCAAGGCGCAAGTGCGCCGCACGCTGTGGGAAGGTGCCGAAAAATGACACTTTGGGGGCACCAGGGGCCGGCGCCGGCCGCTCAACGAAACAACAACCGAGACCATCGTGGAGTTCGAATGGACGCAACGATGATCGAGGCCGAAAAATCGGTCTATGGAGGGCGCGATAGCAAACGCCCAACAGCGGTGCCGGCTCTCGATCAGGAGCGCGAACAAAGGTGCTTGCCGGCCGACGAATTCTGTTTGGTAGGCACAACGGGTTGCCGCAGAGATGCGCCGATGATGCGATGGAGCAGCTCGAGATAGTCACAGTCGACGGCCAGGGCGGCCTTGGGAAGCAGCGAAGCGGGGGTCAGTCCTGGCAATGTGTTGGTTTCGAGTACGACGAGCTGCTCGCCCCCGTCCTCGCCGCCCCGGTCCCAGATCAGATCGGTGCGCGAGACACCTCGGCATCCAAGCGCGTTGTGGGCGATGAGACCGATTTCGCGGACGCGCTCTTCGATGGCCGGCGGGATTCGGGCGGGCACGATTTCGTTGGTGAGAGACGGATCGTACTTGGCTTCGTAGTCGAAGAACCGATCGCCGACTGGGGCGATCTCCACGGCTGGGAGCGCTTCGAGGGAGCCATCGCGTCGCGCCAGCACGCTGGCGGTCAGCTCGACACCGTGCACGAACTGTTCGCAGAGCAACGTTTGTACGCCTTCGCGCAGCCTTCCGAGCGTTTCGATAAGCTCGGCTTCGGTCTGCGGAATCTCGATGCCGACGCTGGAACCGCCGGCCGGAACCTTCACCACGACGGGCACGCCCAGGTCCGCCACGATGGATGCGGCGGCGCGCTCGGCGTGTTCGCGATCGGCCAGCTCGAGCGTGGCGATATGCCTCGCTTTGGCGACCGTCAAACCGTGGGCCGCGAGCAGGTAGCGCGCCATCGGTTTGTCCATCGCGACGGCGGTTGCCGTGACCCCCGAGGCGCTGTAGGGCACGCCGGTCAGGTCGAGCGCCGCCTGGATGCGACCGTACTCGCCATAGGTGCCGTGAAACCCGAGGAACGCGCAATCGAGGTAGAGTCCCCGCAACATCGCCAGCGCTTCGGGGATGTCCAAACCCTCCGCGGTCGATACGCCAGCGCCGCCGCCGGTCCCCGAGTTGTGCCAACGACCGTCGCGATCCACGTACACCGAATGCACAACGTGACCGCCTCCGCGCAGCGCGGCGATGACACCGCGGGCGGTGATGACGGAGATATCGTGTTCGCTTGACGGCCCGCCATGAAGCACGGCGAGGCGGAGCTGTTGGTCGCCGGCGGGGGTGCGCTTGGGATCGACCATCACATCACCTCGAGTGTCGAAGAAGTCGTCGGCGATCGCTCATTGCGGCGCGGCCTGGTCCAGGTGCAAACGCTTGCGACACCCGCCGCAATTCCACTCGATCGGCCAGGTCGCCGGTTGTTCGTCGATCGCCACATCGGCGTTGCAGGCCGGGCATTGAATCGTCGCCGCCAGCAGCACGGCAGACTGGCCACGAATGCGTGTGTACACGAACGACGACGGCGCTGATCAGCATAATCCACGGCAAGAAGAAGTGGACGACCGGGATGAACACGCTGCCCATGCCGATCGCGGCGAGGATCGCGGCCGCCTTGAACGCGCGATTGCCGCGTTGCTCGGCCGATAGGGCGCGCACTTTCACGGTGGCCGATCCGGGTGCTTGCCCTTGTACAACGACACGAATCGCGACGTCTTGTTCCATGCGACACCCCGGTTGGCGTCCCCGTCGATTGATCCGTCGGCGCCGCCTGGGCAACCGAAAGTGCGGCTCGATCGGAGCGCGACGAAAGCATAGCCGGGCGCCGATCGCGGGCAAAAAAGCGGCGGCATTGTCGACAAAAGCCAAACGGACGATTTGTCGAAACAGAACCGAAACAAAGCGGGGCTAGACTGCGCCGCCATCGACCCCGGGCGGTGCCAAACAGAGTCCGGAACCACAGGGAAACCGGCGGAAAAAACATCGAAATCGGGCCACCCCCGCGACGGCAATGAAGCCGCCCCCGGGGCCCGATAAAACAGGAGAGAACATGAGCGTCTACAAGGCCGAATACATCTGGATCGACGGCGCCAAGCCGACCCAGCACCTGCGCTGCAAGACCAAGATCGTCGCGGAAGGCGCCGAGCCGCCCGTCTGGGGTTTTGATGGCTCGTCAACCGGCCAGGCGGAAGGCCACGCCTCCGACTGCGTCCTCAAGCCCGTCTTCATGTGCCCCGACCCGGTTCGTGGCGGCAACAGCAAGCTCGTCCTCTGCGAGGTGATGAACACCGACATGACGCCGCACTGGAGCAACACGCGCGCCGCCTGCGCCGTCGCCGCCGACAAGTACGCGTCGCACGATATGTGGTTTGGCATCGAGCAGGAGTACACCTTCTTCGACGGCATCAAGCCCCTCGGCTGGCCCGACAACGGCTTCCCCGCGCCGCAGTTCGGCTACTACTGCGGTGTCGGCGCGGACGAGGTCTACGGTCGCGAGATCGTCGAACAGCACCTCGACGCATGCCTCGCGGCTGGGCTCAACATCAGCGGCATCAACGCCGAAGTGATGCCCGGTCAGTGGGAATTCCAGGTTGGCCCGAGCAGCCCGACCGAGGTTTCCGACCACCTGTGGATCGCGCGCTGGCTGCTCTACCGCATCGCCGAAGACTACGGCGTCAGCGCGACCCTCGATCCCAAGCCGGTCAAGGGCGACTGGAATGGCGCGGGTGCACACACCAACTTCTCGACCAAGTCCATGCGCGAGTCGATCGACGCGTGCACCGCGGCCGCCGAGTCGTTGCGCGACCGTCACGACCTGCACATCGACAACTACGGCGCCAACATCGAGCTGCGCCTGACCGGTGACCACGAGACCTGCAGCTACAAGGACTTCAAGGTCGGAGTGAGCGATCGTGGCGCGTCGATCCGCATCCCGTGGCAGGTGGCGCGCGACGGCAAGGGCTACATCGAAGATCGTCGCCCCAACGCCAACGTCGATCCCTACACGGTGACACGTCTTATCACCGAGGGCGTCTGCGCCGCTGAAGCCGCTGGCGCCAAGGCTGCGTAATCGCTTCGAAAAGACGCCAACAAGCGGTCTACAAACGACGCTGGGGTCGTCCTACGGGGCGGCCCCGGTGCTTTTTGGGCTGGCGATCGCGTCGGTCGGTGTCGCAGCTGGCGGCGCCTCGAGCGCGTACACCGTCGTCTTGGTGACCTTGCCTTTGACCACGACCCGCCACTGCCCGGTCCGCTTGCCGTTGGTGAACGTTCCTTCGACGTATTCGACCGGCGACCGGTAGCTCCGATAGGGCCCATCGAGGACGCCATTGCGGTAGGTCTTCACGGCCAACTCGCGCCCCTTGCGACCGTAATCGTGCCACGTTCCATGCTTCCGATCGGCGATGTAGCGCCCCCTGGAGCGGAGCTGGCCGTTTTCGTAGCGCGACTCGTATGCGCCATGCCTGGCGTTATGTCGGGTGCCATATTTCGACGCGATCTTGCCGTTTTCGTGGAAGTTTTCGACCAGCGAGTGGTCGCCGCCGTGGACCGATCGGCTGCGCATCTTGCCCGACTGAAACCACGTCAACCACGTGCCGGTCTTGCGACCGTTGTCAAAACTGCCCTTGAGGCGCTTGGCCCCCGAGGCGTACCAACCTTCCCACGTCCCGAAACGCCGACCCGACTCGAAGAACTGGCGCAGCGTTAACCGACCGTTGGCCGCTGTCGTCTTCCATTCGCCGTGTTTCTTGCCGGCTTCGTAGCGTCCGACGATGGAGCCACCCTCGTAGAGTTCTGTCGTCCACACCCCGTGACGCACGCCATCGAGGTACGGCCCGCGATCGAGGCTGTTGCGAAACCAGCGCGTCCACTCGCCGTGCAGCTGTCCGTCCTTGTAAGCGCCGACGGCTTTGGTCTTGCCGCGCCGATACCAGGCTTTCCATGGGCCGTGCAGGTGGCCGTCCTTGTAGGTGGCGAAAACGCGCTTGCGGCCGTTGTTGTAGAACGCGCGCATCGGGCCGTGGCGAACGTCGGGGTCGGTCTTGGCCTTCTTTTTGCGCAGACAGAGGCGGACGAGCCCGCCGCGTTCGCGAGTCGTGGACCGGTAGGCGTCTTTGGGGCAACGATGGCGGGCTGCGGAGGCGGGCGTCACCCACGCTGTCGCAACGACGACCACCGCGATGTAGGCGATGGACAGACAACGGGTAGGCCGGCAATTCACGCCGCAATCATCGCGCAAGGGCGCCTCCCGCCAAACAATTCACCCAGCGTCTGCGAGTTGAGCCAGCGCGTGCTGGGCTGCGGCGAGACGCGCGACGGGCACGCGGTACGGCGAACACGAGACGTAATCGAGGCCCGAGTCCGCGAAGAAGCCGACCGAAGTGGGATCGCCGCCGTGTTCGCCGCAGATGCCGACTTTGAGTCTTTCTTTGCGGCCGCGACCTTTGCGAACGGCGAGCCGAACAAGCGCGCCGACGCCATCGATATCGATGCTGGCGAAGGGGTCGTGCTCCATCAGGCCCTGTTCTTTGTAGATGCGAACGAACGGGCCGCTGTCGTCGCGCGAGAAGCCAAACGTTGTCTGCGTCAGGTCGTTGGTGCCGAAGCTGAAGAAGTCGGCGTGCTCGGCGATCTTGTCGGCGGTCAGACAGGCGCGCGGCAGCTCGATCATGGTGCCGATGAGGAACTCGACCCTGCGCCCCTTCTCCGCGAACACCTTGGCCGCTGTCTCTTCGACGATGGCGCGTTGGTGGGCCAGCTCACCGGCGGATCCGACGAGCGGAATCATGATCTCGGGGCGCACATCGATGCCCTTTTCAACCACATCGCACGCAGCTTCGAGGATGGCGCGGGCCTGCATCTGGGTAATCTCCGGAAACGAGATCCCGAGCCGACAGCCACGGTGGCCGAGCATCGGGTTCATCTCCTGCAACGATTCAGACCGGGCCAACAATTCGGTTCGCGCTTCCAGAAGCTCCTTGGCGGTCTCGTTCGCGCGGACCACGCGGGATTGTTCGACCTCGTCGTCTTCGAGCAGTCGGATCATCTCGGCGATGGGACCGGTCCGTCGCAGTCCGCGCTCGAGGGCGTTGATCTCGCGGGTCAGGTCGATCGAGCGAGGCAGGAACTCGTGCAGCGGCGGATCGAGCAAGCGGATCGTGCACGGCAGGCCGTCCATCGCCTCAAAGATCTCAGCAAAGTCGTGGCGCTGGTGGGGCAACAACTCGTCGAGGCAGGTGCGGCGGATGTCCGCGTCGCCGCTCATGATCATGCTCTGCACGATAGGCAACCGCTCGGCGTCGAAGAACATGTGCTCGGTGCGGCATAGACCGATACCTTCCGCGCCGAATTCGCGGGCCTTTCGCACGTCTTCGGGCTGATCAGCGTTGGTCCGAACCCCCAGCTTGCGGAAGCTATCGGCCAGGTCCATGAAGGCGATGAACTCGGGGTCGGAGACGTCGGGGTCGCTCAGGTCGAGGCGCCCCGTGATCACTTCGCCCGAGCTGCCATCGAGGGACAGCCAATCGCCCGATGTGTAGGCCCTGCCGGCGGCCATCAACACGCCGACGTGCTCATCCACCTCGATATCGCTGCAACCGGCAACACAACACGTGCCCATCTGGCGAGCGACGACCGCGGCGTGCGAGGTCATCCCCCCCCGCGATGTAAGGATCCCTTGCGCGGCGGCCATTCCGGCGATGTCTTCGGGGCTGGTTTCGACGCGTACGAGGATCACGGGGCCGTGTTCGGCGAGCGCGACTGCGTTTTCTGACGTGAAACAAACGGCACCTGCCGCGGCGCCGGGACTGGCGGGTAAACCGCGCGCGATGACGTTGCGAGCCTGGCCGGGCACAAAGATCTTGTGCATGACCTGTTCGACGTGCCGCGGCTCGACCATGGTCACGGCTTCCCGATCGTCGACGAGGCCTTCGCGCCGCATGTCCATCGCGATTCGGATCGCCGCCTTGCCGGTGCGCTTGGCCTTGCGTGTTTGCAGCATGTAGAGCGTGCTTTGCTCGATCGTGAACTCGAAGTCCTGGGCGTCGCGGTAGTGGCCCTCAAGGCGTTGCGCGATATCGGCGAGCTGCGTGTGGACCGCGGGCATGTCGGTGACGAGATCGGCGAGGGGCTTTGGCGTGCGGAGGCCGGCGACGACATCTTCGCCCTGGGCGTTGAGCAGGTATTCGCCGTAGAGGATCTTCTCTCCGGTAGATGGATCACGCGTGAATCCTACGCCCGAGCCGGATTTCCAGCCGAGGTTGCCAAACACCATCGCCTGCACGGTGACAGCGGTGCCGAGATCGCCGGCGATGCCTTCGAGACGGCGATATTCGATCGCCTCGCGGTTGAACCAGCTGCGGTAAACGGCGTCGCGGGCCATGCGCAGCTGCTTGAGCGCGTCTTGCGGAAAGGCTTGCCCGGTGTGGGTCTGGACGAGCTGTTTGTAGTCGCCAACGAGCTTCTGCAGGTCCTTGGTGGTCATGTCCGTGTCGCGCGTGATGCCCCGCACGTGCTTGATTTCGGCGATGCGCTCTTCGAAACGGCGGATCGGCATCCCGAGCACGACATTGCCGAACATCTGGATGAAGCGGCGGTAGCAGTCCCAGGCGTACCAGGCGTTGCTCGTCGATCGAACGAGCGCGAGCACCGTCTTGTCGTTCAGTCCGAGGTTCAGGACCGTGTCCATCATGCCGGGCATGGAAACCGCGGCGCCCGAACGAACGGACAGCAGCAGCGGCTTGTCGAGATCGCCGAGGGAACGGCCGCGCAGCTGCTCGAGCTTGGCGAGGTGCTCGCACATCTGGGCATCGACGTCGGTGGGGCAGGCGCTATCGGCGTCGAAGAACGCCAGGCACGTCCGCGTAGTCAGCGTAAATCCGGGCGGAACAGGCAGTCCGGCGCGGGTCATCTCGGCGAGCCCGGCCCCCTTGCCGCCCAGTAAATCGCGCATTGAGCCGTCGCCGTCAGCGTTGCCGTTGCCAAAGAAATAACAGTGCTTGGCCACCATTGCCGCCTCCACGCGTCCCACCTTGTGCGGCGGGAAGATGGACCTAATGACAACGTCGCACAAGGGTCGCCGCCGAGGCCCCATCCGAGCCCGGCAGCGCAACCAAATAACAACCATGCACCGAGAAGCATTGCTGTTCGGTGCTCTAGATGTGCGCGGCGAGCATGGCGATCCGCTCTTCCGCTCCCGCTCCCGCTCCC
>CAZLMW010000112.1:13715-26662 GCA_964560875.1 uncultured Enterobacteriaceae bacterium | reverse complement strand
TGCCTTCCCCTGTTGGGTCCTTACCCCTTTGATCCGGGGCCCTGGGGCTGGCCCCAAAGATCAATGCCTCACCCTTTGATCCGGGGCTCTGGGGCTGGCCCCTGAATCCATGCCATCCGGGGCCCTGGGGCTGGCCCCAATAATCAAATGCATTGCCCCTTTGATCCGGGGTAATGGGGCTGGCCCCATTAATCATATGTGTACATCAGCCATGCACGCACAGTGCTTGCAGCATCGCTGTAGCTCACACCCGCGATGTCCTTCTGTGCGCAGTACCGGCCGTCCCAGTCGAAGTGGTAGTCGAACGTGATGGTCACCGACGCGCCGGCTGCAGCTTTGTACACAGCGTCCTTGTAGACCCATCCACGCGCGCTGCCGCCGAGGCTGGGAGTCAGGCCGAGCCAGTGGTCTGCGCCCGCCGAGCTCTGGGTGCGGCCCGCCGCCCAGGTGAAGTTGATGCCGCCGCCGGCCGCCTTGAAGCGGTTGGGGCCGGAGCCACCGTCGGAGTCGCCGCAGACGCCGAGTTTCAGGATCCGGATCGACTTGCCCGCCTTGCCGGGGAGCGTGCCGAGGGTCGAGCCGGGGCTGTTGCTGGCCTTGGTCCAAAGCTGCGCGTTGCACGTGTTGTTGATGAAGTCGTACTCGCACGAACCGGTCGTCGCGAGGCATTTTTGCAGCACGCAGCCGCCCGTATCGGGGCATGCGAGCTTGGTGCCGCCGCACGTTCCGCCAGCTGTGCACTTGTCGTCGAGCGTGCAGAGCTTGCCGTCGTCGCACGACGTGCCGGCGGTCTTGGCGGACCATGCCTTGTCGCTCTTGGCGGCGTTGCACTGCTTGCACGTGTCCGACGGGCTCGCGATCCCGGCCGCGTAGCACTTGCCGCCGATCTCGCACGCGCCCTTGCTGTTGCGCACCTGGCGGATACGGCGGTTGCTCTGGTCGGCGACGTAGATGTGACCGTAGATGTCGATAGCGAGACCCCGCGGCTGGCTGAACCGGGCGCTGCTGCCGACGCCATCGGTGAACCCGCCGTTGGAGCCAGCGAGCGTCGACACCACGTTGTTTGGCGCGATGCGGCGGATGCGGTTGTTGCTGCTGTCGCCCACGTAGATATTGCCGGCGTTGTCGATGGCGATGCCGCGCGGGTAGTTGAAGCGCGCAACGCTTGTCGCGCCGTCCTGGAACGATGAGCTGCCAGTTCCCGCGACGGTGGTCACGACGCCGCTTGGGGTCACGCGACGGATGCGGTGGTTGTTGGCGTCGGCCACGAACGCGATGCCGTCGGCGTTGACGGCGATATCGTACGGGTAATTGAACGAAGACTGGATGCCGGTGCCGTCCTTGAACGTGCTGGAGCCGCTGCCCGCCACCGTTTCAACGTCGCCGTTGGGATAGACGCGGCGAATGCGGTGGTTGCTTGTGTCGGCGACGAGGATCACGCCCTGCGAGTTGACGTCGAGCCCGTACGGGTTGTTGAAGCGTGCGCCGGCACCCTTGCCGTCCGAGTGGCCGCCGCTGGACTGGCCGGCCAGGGTCGTAACCGTACCGTTAGTCGCGATCTTGCGGATGCGGTTGTTGTTGCGGTCGGCCACATAGAGCACGCCGCTCGGCCCGATTGCGATATCGGCGGGGTAGTTGAACTTGGCGCCCTGGCCGATGCCGTCTGCGAACGACGACGCACCAGAGCCCGCGAACGTGACGACCTTGCCGCCGCTGATCTTGCGAATGCGGTGATTCTGCTCGTCGGCGACCCAGATCGTGCCGTCGTCGGCCACGTCGATGCCCGACGGGTTGTAGAAGCGCGCTGTCTTGACGTCGCCGTCCTTGAAGCCGTTGTTGCCATCACCAGCGACTGTCGACACGCCGACCGCTTCACCGGCAACGCACTTGCCCTGGTGGCAGGTGTCACCGACCGAGCAGGTCTTGCCCGACTTGCACGGCTTGGCGTTGAACGTGAACTGGCACTTGCCGCTGATGCACAGGTCGTCGGTGCACAGGTTGTTGTCCTCGCAATCCTTGGCCGTACCGCAGTTGTTTCCGCAGCCGATGATCGGCTTGAAGATGCAGCCGCCGGTCGCCGCGTCGCAGCTGTCGGCCGTGCATTTGTCGCCGTCGTCGCACTTGGTCTTGCTGCCATTGCAGACGCCGTTGCTGTCGCAGGAGTCCTTGGCGGTGCACAGCGAGTCGTCGATGCACGAGGCGCCGCTGCCCTTGAGCGTCCACTTGGTGTCGGCTTGGCCCGCGTTGCAGAACTGGCAGGTGTTGCCCTTGTTGACGATGCCCGCGGCGTAGCACTGCTTGCCGATTTCGCAGTTGTTCTTGCTGTCCCACACGCGGCGGATTCGGTAGCCGGTGTACTCGGCGGTGTAGACGTAACCGTGCCGGTCAGCGGCGACGGCCCAGACGTTGCTGAAGTTGGCGACCTGTCCGGTTTCGAGTTTCGCGTTGCCCAGACCGCCGGCGATGCTGGTCACCATGCCGTTGGGTGCGATCTTGCGGACGCGCGACGAGTCGCCGACCCAGATGTTGCCCGCGAGGTCGACGGAGATGCCGCGTGGGCCGTTGAAGCCGGCGAGCTTGCCGACCGCGTCCTTGTAGCTGCTGCTGCCCGAGCCCGCGAGGGTGGAGACAACGCCGCCGGGCGTGACCTTGCGGATGCGGTAGTTGTTTTCATCGGCCACATACACGTTGCCCGAAGCGTCGACATCGAGCCCGCGCGGGGACTTGAACTGCGCCGAGCTGCCCGGGCCATCCTTGTAGCCATAGCCCGAGCCCGCGAGCGTGGTCACGACGCCCTTGGGCGAGACGAGGCGGATGCGGTTGTTGCTCGTGTCCGCGACGTACAATGTGCCGCCAAGGTTGATCGCGATGCCGCGCGGATTGCTGAAGCGCGCGACGGTGCCGGTGCCGTCCTTGAAGCCTCCGCTGGCGCCGGCCAACGTCGTCACCGTGCCGTTGGTGGCGATGTGACGGATGCGGTTGTTGTTGGTGTCGGCGACGTAGAGCACGCCTCCGGGCGCGACAACGACGTCGTGCGGATAGTTGAACTTGGCGCCGAGCCCGATGCCGTCCGCCCAGCCCTGGGTGTTGCCGGCGATGGTGGAAACGACGCCGTTGAACGCGACGCGCCGGATGCGGCTGTTCTGCGAATCGGCGACAAACACGTTGCCGCTGTCGTCCACGTCGAGACCGAAGATGTGGTGGAACTTCGCGAGCTTGGGATCGTTTGCGTCCGCGAATCCGGGGCTGCCATTGGGATGACCCGCGACGTGACTGACAAGCACTTCCTGGCCCGCGACGCACTTGCCCTGCGAACACGTATCGCCGACCGAGCAGACGCGGCCGGACTTGCACGGCTGGGCGTTGAACGTCGTGGCGCACTTGAGGTTGATGCACGCGTCGTCGGTGCAGAGGTTGCCGTCGTCGCAATGGCTCTTGTCGGTGCAGTTGCCGCCGCACTTCACGATGGGGGTCGCGCGACAGCTGCCGGTCGACTTGTCGCAGAAATCGGACGTGCACTTGTCGTTGTCATCGCACTTGGTCACCGCGCCGTTGCACGCGCCCTTGGCGTCGCAGGTGTCCTTCGTTGTGCAGAGGTCGCCGTCGTTGCACTTGGCGTTGGCCGACTGCTGCGTCCAGGTGGTGGCGGACTTGCCCGCGGCGCACGACTGGCACTTCTTGTCCGGGTTGAGCTGGCCGGACGTCCAACACCGACCGCCGATCAGGCACGAGTCCTTCGAGTCGCGCACGCGGCGGACGCGGTGATTGCTGTAGTCGGCGACAAAGATGTTGCCGTATTTGTCGACCGCGATGCCGTACGGGTTGGAGAAGCGGGCCGAGCTGCCGACACCGTCCTGGAAGCCGCCGCCAGCGCCCGCGAGGGTCGAAACCACGCCGCCTTCGAGCTTGCGAAGCCGCTGGTTGCTCGTGTCGCCGACGAAGATGCGACCGGCTGAGTCCACCGCGATGCCGCGGGGGTAGTTGAAGCGGGCGCTAAGGTAGGCACCGTTTTGGAAGGACGAGCTGCCCGAACCTGCGAGGGTGGTCACGGTGCCGTCGGGCGTGATGCGGCGGATGCGGTGATTGTAGGAGTCGGCGACGTAGAGGTTGCCGAGCGGCCCGATGTCGATGCCCCACGGGTAATACAGGCGCGCTGCGGCTCCCTTGCCGTCCTTGTAGCCGTTGCTGCCACCAGCGAGGGTGCTGACGGTGCCGTCCTTGTCGATGCGACGCACACGATGGTTGTTGGTGTCGGACACGAAGATGACGTTGCCCGGCGACCACACGAGGCTGCCCGGGGAGCTGAATTTCGCTTGCCCGGCAGGCCCGTCTTTGAAGCCGCCGCCGCCGTTGGTCACGGTGGAGACGACGCCCTTGGGGTTCATCTTGCGGATTCGGTGGTTGCTTGTGTCCGCGATGAAGAGGTTGCCGCCCGCGTCGACGCTGATATCGGACGGGTTGCTGAAGCTGGCGCCCTGGCCGATGCCGTCCTTGTAGGTGCTGCTGCCCGAGCCCGCGACCGTGCTCAAGATGCCCTTGGTGTCGAGCCTGCGGATGCGGTGGTTGCCGCGGTCGGCGATGTAGAGGTTGCCGGCGGAGTCCGCGTCGACGCCCCAGGGGTCGCGCAACTTGGCGATGGTGCCCTTGCCGTCGGTGAAGCCCTGTTGGCTGGTGCCCGCGACGGTGCTGACGAGGACCTGGACGCCGGGGACGCACTTGCCGAGCGCGCAGGAGTCGCCGGCCGAGCAGACCTTGCCCGAGTCGCACGGCTTGGAGTTGAACGACTGCACGCACTTGCCCTTGAGGCACTGGTCGTCGGTGCAGATGTTGGAGTCGTCGCAATCCTTGGCGCTGTTGCAGTTGCCGTCGCAGCCGACGATGGGCGCGAAGACGCAGGCACCGGACGCCTTGTCGCACGAGTCCTTGGTGCACTTGTCGCCGTCGTTGCATGTCTTGGAGGTGGCGCCGCATTTGCCGGACTTGCAGGTCTCTTTGACAGTGCAAAGCGTGTTGTCGTCGCAGCCCACGCCGTCGCCGCGCGCCGACCAGCTGGTCTTGTTCTTGGCGGCGTCGCATTGCTGGCAGGGGTTTTGCGGGTTGGCGTGCCCGGCCGTGTAACAAAGCCCGCCGATCTCGCAGTTGTTGGACGTGTCGTGCACGCGCCGGATGCGCTGGGTGCTCTGGTCGGAGACGAGGACGCGGCCGAAGTGGTCGATGGCGAGGCCCGCGATGGACGAGAAACGCGCCAGGGACGCGGGGCCGTCGAGGTAGCCCGAGTTGTTGCTGCCGGCGAAGGTGGTCACGACGCCGTTGGTGCTCAGGCGGCGGATGCGGCGGTTGCCCTGGTCGGAGATGTAGACGTTGCCCTGCGCGTCGACTTCGACGTCCAACGGGCTGGTGAAGCGCGCCTTGAGCGCCGGCCCATCGAGGTAACCGGAGCTGCCGCTGCCCGCGATGGTGGTGACCTGGCCTTCGGGCGTGACGCGACGAATCTTGCGGCTGTGCTGGCTGCACACGTAGAGGTTGCCGTCGCTGTCGATATCGAGCCCCCACGGGTACTGGAAGCGCGCCTTGGCACCGATGCCGTCAAGCGCCTGGGCCGTGCCGCTGCCCGCGAGCGTCGTGACGGTGCGGTCGGGCCGGATGCGGCGGATGCGGTGGTTGCCGTAGTCGGCGACGTAGACCACGCCGTCGCCTGTCGAAGCGATACCGCGCGGGCTGTTGAAGCGCGCCGAGGTGCCCTGCCCGTCCTTGAACGAGCTGCTGCCGGAGCCAGCAAACGTCGAGACGATGCCGGCCGCCGAGATCTTGCGGATGCGGTGGTGGTTGTACGACGACACGTACATCGTGCCTTTCGCGTCAGAAGCCACGTCCCACGGATAGCCCAGGTGCGCGCCGGTGCCGACGCCGTCCTTGTAGCTCGAGCTGCCCGAGCCCGCGACCGTCACGACCTTGCCGTCGGTCTCGATGCGGCGCAGGCGATGGTTTTGGTAGTCCGCGACGAGCACGCGGCCCTTCGGATCGACGTCCATGCCCATCGGCGAGTAGAAGCGCGCGGTCTTGGGCGGGCCGTCCTGCCAGCCGTTGCTGCCGCTGCCGGCGAGGGTGGTGACGGTCGTCGCGTCTGCCACGATGCACTTGCCGAGCGCGCAGGAACCGAGCGCCACGCAGACCTTGCCAACGCTGCAGTCCTTGGCGTTGTTGGTGTACGCGCACTTGCCCTGCAGGCACTTTTCGTTGGTGCACTCGTTGCTGTCGTCGCAGTGCTTGACCGTCTCGCAGTTGCCGCCGCAGCCGATGATCGGCACGAACTTGCAGCCGCCGACCGCGACGTCGCACGAGTCCTTGGTGCACTTGTCGCCGTCGTTGCAGACCAGCGCTTCGCCCGCGCAGACGCCCTTGGTGTCGCACGCGTCTTCGCCGGTGCAGACCTTGCCGTCGTCGCACGTGGCCTGGTTGGCCTTGGTGGTCCACTTCGTCGTCGATTGTTTGGGCGCGCAGGCCTTGCAGGTATTGGTTGCCGAGGTCTGGCCAGGCGTGTAGCAGCCGTCGCTGAACGCGCAGTTGTCCTTGGTGTCGTGCACGCGTCGGATGCGATGGTTGTTCATGTCGGCGAGCCACACGGTGCCGAATCGGTCCACGGCGACGCCGGTGATGTCGTTGAAGCGCGCTTCGAGGCCAACACCGTCTTTGAAACCGCCGCCGGATTGGCCGGCCAGCGACTTGACCACGCCGCCGACACTGATACGCCGCAATCGGTAGCGATCGCCGACGTAGAGCGTACCGCCACTGTCGACCGCGACGGCGTGCGGATAGCTGAACTGCGCCTTGTTGGACGGGCCGTCGACGTAGTTGCTGCCGCCCGTGCCCGCGACCGTCGTCACATCGCCGCTGGGGCTGATGCGGCGGATGCGCCTGTTGTTGCGGTCAGCGACGAAGAGCTCGCCGTTGCCGGTGATGTCGATGCCGGTCGGGTAGCTGAACGATGCGGCGGTGCCCTTGCCGTCCTGCCACTTGGCTGAGCCGCTGCCCGCGACGGTGGTCACGGTGCCATCGGGGATAACGCGCCGGATCCGGTGGTTGCTGGAGTCGGCCACGAAGACAACGCCGCCCTTGGTCACGGCGACATCGGTCGGGGAGCTGAAGCGCGCCGATGATCCTGCGCCGTCCTGGAAGCTCGAGGAGCCGGTGCCAGCCATGGTTGTGACGAGGCCGACGGACGAGACGCGGCGGATGCGGTGGTTGTTGCGGTCGGCGACGTAGATGGTGCCCTTGGCGTCGACGTCGAGCCCGTACGGGTAGTTGAAGTGCGCCTTGAGGCCGATGCCGTCGGCGTAGCTGCTCGAGCCCGAGCCGGCGATGGTCTCCACGTTGCCCTTGTTGATGCGGCGGATGCGGTGGGTGCGCGAATCGGCGATGAGCACGCGGCCCTGGTTGTCGATGGCGGTGCCGGCGGGGTAGTCGAACTTGGCGATCTTGACGGGGCCGTCCTGGAAGGTGGATGAGCCGGTGCCGGCGGCGGTGCTGACCTCGACGAAATCGAAGATCACGCACTGACCGAGCGAACAGGTGCCCTTACCGCCGCACTTGGCGCCGGATGCGCAGGAGTTGCTGTTGTTTGTGAAAACGCACTTGTGCGACACGCAGGCGTCGTTGGTGCACGTGTTGCCGTCGTTGCAGTCGCCCGACACGTTGCAGAAGCCGCCGCAGCCGACGATCGGCGCGTGGGAGCAGCCGCCGGTGCCCTTGTCGCAGGCGTCCTTGGTGCACTTGTTGCCGTCCTCGCAGGCGTTGGGTTGGCCGACGCAGCTGCCCTTGGCGTCGCACGTCTCCTTGATGCTGCACAGGTCGCCGTCGATGCACGGAGCGCCCTTGCCCTGCACGCTCCAGCTCGTCTGTGAGGCCTTGGCGTTGCAGTATTGGCACGGGTTGCCGGGGTTGACCGAGCCCGCCGCGTAGCAGATGCCCTTGACCGCGCAGTTGCCAGTGGTGTCGACGATGCGACGGATGCGGTGCGTGCTGGCGTCGGCGACGTAGATGCGGCCCTGCGGATCGACGGCCAGGCCCATCAGCTGCTGGAACGACGCGATGGCGCCGGGTCCGTCCTTGCTGCCCGATTGGCCCGAGCCCGCCACGGTCGAAACGAGACCGTTGGGATCGATCTTGCGCACGCGGCGGTTGCCCAGCCCGGCGAAGAAGAGGTTGCCCGCCGAGTCGATGGCCAACGCCTTGGGCGAATTGAGTCGTGCGAGGGTCGCGGGGCCGTCTTTGAAGCCCTGGGTGGTGCCGGCGACGGTTGTGACAACGCCAGCGGGCGAGACGCGGCGAATGCGGTGGTTCGTGTAGTCGGCGACGTAGACGAAGCCATCGGCCGACACCTCGACGTCCTGCGGGCTGTAGAAGCGGGCCTGCGCGCCGACGCCGTCCTTGTAGCCGGGGCTGCTGCCGGCGAGCGTGGTGACGTTACCGTCGGGCGTGACGCGGCGAATGCGATGGCTGTTGCGCCCTGCGACGTACAAGGTGCCGCCCGCGGTCGCTGTGATGCCGTACGGGTAGTCGAAGCGCGCGGACGTGCCCTGGCCGTCGCCCCAGGTCGAGGAACCGCTGCCTGCGATGGTGGTCACGAGACCGTTCGCGGCGACCTTGCGGATGCGGTGGTTGTTCGTGTCGGCGACGTAGATGTTGCCGCTCTTGTCCGCCGCGATGCCGCGCGGGTAGTTGAAGCGCGCGTTGGTGCCGACACCGTCGCTGTGCGATGACGATCCGCTGCCGGCCACGGTTTCGACCTTGCCGGCCTGGTTCATCCGCCGAATGCGATGGTTGGTCGTGTCGGCGATGTAGATCATGGCTGTCTTGGGCTCGTAGACGACGTCGTAAGGGCTCTTGAAACGCGCCGAGGTGCCGCTGCCGTCCTGGTAGCCGTAGCTGCTGCCGGCCACCGTCTTGACGTCCACGCCCGCGCCGCCGCCACACTTGCCATTGCTGCATTTATCGATCGCCGTGCACGGGTTCTTGTCGTCGCACGCCTTGACGTTGTTGCTGATCTTGCACTTGCCGCCCACGCAGCTGTTGTCGGTGCAGACGTTGTTGTCTTGGCAGTCCGCCGTCTTCTTGCAGTTGCCGCCGCAGCCGATGACCGGGGTGAAAACGCACTTGCCGGTCTGCGCGTTGCACGAGTCCGTGGTGCAGTTGTCGCTGTCGTTGCAGGTCTTCTTCTTGCCGGACTTGCACAGACCGCCGTTGCACTGGTCGCCCTGGGTGCACTGGTCGCCGTCGTTGCACGGCACGGTGTTGGCCGAGTGTTTGCAGCCTGTCGCGGGGTCGCAGGTGTCGGTCGTGCACTGGTTGTTGTCTCCGCACGGGTTCTTCTGCCCAACGCACGAACCGGACGCGCACGAGTCCTTCACGGTGCACACGTTGTTGTCGTTGCACGGCAGCGTGTTGTTTTCGAAGAGGCACTTACCCGTCAGGCACGAATCGTTGGTGCACGGGTTGTTGTCCTTGCAGTCGCTGGTCGATTTGCAGTTGCCCCCGCAGCCGACGATCGGCTTGTTGACGCACTTGCCGTTGCCCTTGTCGCAGAAGTCGGTCGTGCACGCGTCCTTGTCGTTGCAGTCTTTCGCCTTGCCCTTCTGACAGAGCTTCGCGGCGCACTTGCTGCCGACCGTACAGAGGTTGCCGTCGTCGCACGCGTTGGCGTTGGCGGTCTGTTTGCAGCCGGCTTTCTTGTCGCAGACATCGGTCGTGCACGGGTTCTTGTCGTCACATTGCTGCAGCGCACCGGCCTGGCAGACGCCGCCTTTGCACTTGTCGCCCTGGGTACAGACCGAGCCGTCCGCGTCGCAGTTGCCGCCCTCGTTGCGCGGGTGCAGCTTGCAGGAGCCCTTCGTCTTGTCGCACCGGTTGATGAGGCACGCGCTGTTTTGGTCCGTCGGGCACTTGATGACCGATTTCGGATCGATCTTGCAGGAAAACGGCGCCTTGGCCGTGTCGCAGAAGAGCGTGCCGTTGCAGGCGTTGCCGTCTTCCTGGCTCGCGCAGTCCTTGTCCTTCTGACAGCCGCACGTGTTCTTGCCGCCGGTGCATTTGCCGCAGACGCAGGTGTCGTCCTTGGTGCACGGGTTGCCGTCGTCGCACTTGGTCGAGATGACCTTGTTCAGACAGCCCTGCTTCTTGTCGCAGACGTCCTCGGTGCACGGGTTGTTGTCGTTGCAGTCGACCTTGGGGTCTTTGGCCTGGCCGCTGCACTTGCCGGTCTTGCAGGCGTCGCCGCTCGTGCAGACATCGCCGTCGGTACTCCTTGAACGTGCCGGGCGAGCACTTGGCGGCTTTGCAGGTGTCGCCGACCGTGCACGGGTTTTCGTCGTCGCATGGCGCACCGTCGTCGTGTTTTTGGGCGCAGCCCTTCTTGGAGTCGCACGAATCGGCCGTGCACTTGTTGCCGTCGTCGCAGTCCTTGAGCTTGCCGGGGGTGCACACGCCGTTGGTGCAGGTGTCCTTCTCCGTGCACACGTTGTCGTCGGCGTCGCAGGGTTGCGAGACGACTTTGTGGGCGCACGTCTCGCCGGCCTTCTTCGACGGATCGCAGAGGTCCTGGGTGCACGGGTTCTGGTCGTCGCACGTCGCTTCGTCGGTCTGGCCGTCGCAGTCGTTGTCCTTGCCGTCGCACGCTTCGTCTTCGGGGTCGGGCGCCACGCACTTGGTCAGGCCATTCTTGCCGCAGGAGCGCTCGCCCGCGCACTGGCCGATCACGTTGCCCTTGGCGTCCTTGGATTCGATGAAACACGTCGTCTTCAGCTTGGCTGCCGTCGCGGCTTTGCTGCAGGGACAGGATCCGGGTGGGCCGTCTTTGACCTCGGCTTTGCGCACGCATTGCTTGCCGGTGGCGCCGTCGACGCTCTTGACGTCCTTGCACACGTAGTCGGTCGGGCAGTTGCCATCGAGCTTGCAGTCGACGCCGCAGAAGCCGCCGTCTTTGCCGAGGTCGACGCAGAATGGCTTTTCGATGCCGAGCGCCGCGCACTGCTTGTCTTCGGTGCAGGGGTTGCAGATGCGCCCGCCGGCCGGCACGCAGATATTGGACACGTCGCCGCCGATCGGCACCGCTGCGCACTTGAAGCCCTTGGGGCAGTTCTCCACGCAGGTCTGGGCGCAGCGCTTGCCGCTCGGGGTCTCGATGCAGATCGCGTTGTCGCAGTCTTTGTTCTCGGTGCATTCGCAGCCCGCAGCACCCGGGCACTGACCGCCGCCGGTGTCGAGCGCAACGTCGTCTTCGCCGCCAGTGTCTTCGGTCCCGCCCGTATCCACGGCGCCGCCGCCCGTATCGTCGAGGCCACCCGTGTCGATTGTTCCGACATCCACCCCCGTGTCGGCTTTGTCGTCTGTGCCTTCGCCTTCTTCGCCGCCGGAACAAGCCACTGAAAAGAGCAGGAGGCAGGTGCCGAACAGCGCAACGAGGCGGGACGGCCCGTGGCGGTTGGTGCAATGGGCGAACGGAGCCGCGACAAAATGACGCACAGCAGCCTCCTGGGCAGACGCAAGGCGAGCGGACGCGACGTCGGCGGGAGGAGCGAGAGGGGCCCGGCCGACAGTCGCATGCGATGAAGAATCCGCCTGATGCTAGTTGGCTGAGCCAGGTTCATCAACGACCAATCGGGGGAAGAATCCCCGTCTCAACGTCAGGTTGGGCGGATCGTGCTGGGCGAGCCGGCCGCTGCAAAAAAGGCGGAAAAACAGCCCTCTCAGGAGGGCAAAATCGACAGCAGGCCGGTTTTCAGGCCGCTGGACGGGCGATCGAGCGTCGAGGCTATATATATAGCTTCGCGGTCCGATCGGCCGTTAGAGCGAGAATTTCCGGATTGCCGACAGGGATGGTCCCGGCCCCGTCAAACGACTGCCATGGCCACCATCGCCACGATGCAGACGATCTGCGCCAGGTAGAAGGTGAAGCGCACGTTGACCGCCATCGCCGAGCCCGAAGCGATATGGACGACGGTCTGGCCGACCCGAGCGACGGCGACTGCGATGGCCAGCTGGTCGATGGTCGGCCCGCTTACCTGGGCGAGGTGCAACCCGAACACAACGACGGCAAACACCGGCAGGTTCTCGACGCAGTTGGCGTGGGCGCGGGTGATGCGCTGCTGAAGCGGGGGGCCTTCGAGCGCGCCACCGGTCCACGAGTTGGCAGGTTTGCGGCGCAAGAGCACCTGCACGACACGAGGAGCTGCGATTCCAAGCGCGGCGATCGCGAGGGTCCAACCGGCGTAGAAGATCGCGGCGGCAATCGGTGGCGTCATGGCGGCCACCTTACGCGCAGATGCGAAGAGCGAGAAGGAGAGCGGCGGCGCCACGTGTTGTCCACAGACCCCAGTTGACGCGTAATCGGGACGGTTTTCGCCCGAACGACCGCCGGACTGAGGCCCAAATACCTCGTGTCCGAGTGTAAACGCGACGATTTGCGTTGACCTGTCCCAACGGGACTGCAAATTTGTTCGCGCGCGCCACGCGAAGCCGCCGCACCGCCCTCCCTCCCGGCGGCCCGCATCACGCGCCAGACCGGCCGACTGCTCATCGGCCACGAGGAACGACATGAACGCATTTCACCGTCTCCGCGCCGTTTTGCCTGGCGCCACGAACCGCGAAGCCTCCTCCGAGGCCGGCTCGAATCGACCAGTAGCTGTCCCGATCGTGTCCCTTGCGATCGTCGCGCTAGCCGCTGGCTGCGGCTCCTCCGAAGGCAGCGGTTTTGGCGGCGCCGGGGCCGGAAACCTCAACGGCGGCGACGCCATGGGCGACGCGAAGGTGAACTTCAGCGACGCATCGACAGACACGGGCGCATCGTCTTCGGGCGCATCGTCTTCGGGAGCATCGAGCAGCGGCGCATCGTCCTCGGGAGCATCGAGCAGCGGCGCATCGTCCTCGGGAGCATCGAGCAGCGGCGCATCGTC
>CAZLMW010000112.1:0-13615 GCA_964560875.1 uncultured Enterobacteriaceae bacterium | reverse complement strand
CGTCTTCGGGTGCATCGTCTTCGGGCGCGTCGTCCTCGGGTGCATCGTCTTCGGGTGCATCGTCTTCGGGTGCATCGTCTTCGGGCGCATCCTCATCGGGAACATCGAGCAGCGGCGGCCACGCAGACGCCGGTGCATCCAGCGGTGGCGATCCGGACGCCGGTTCGACCAGCGGCGGTGGTGCTGACAGTGGCGGTGTGGCGGGCAGCTGCGTCGGCAAGTGCGGCAAGTACACCAGCGGCGCGACCTGCCAGTGCGACAGCGGCTGCGCGAAGTTCGGCGACTGCTGCAAGGACTACAAGACCGAGTGCGCGTGCAAAGACGACAAGGGCTGCGACGACGGCACGCCGTGCACCAAGGACACGTGCGACAAGGGCGCCTGCAAGAACGAGAAGATCAAGTGCGACGACAACAACGCCTGCACCACCGACCTCTGCAGCAAGACACAGGGTTGCGTGTACACGCCCGACGTCACCGGCAAGTGCGATGACGGCAACGTCTGCACGTCCAACGACACCTGCGTCGCGGGTACCTGCGCCGGCACCAAGAAGAACTGCGACGACCAGAACCCGTGCACGACCGACAACTGCCTTGGCGGCGGCTGCACGAACGTCCCGGTCACCGACGGTCAGGCGTGCGGTGTTGGCAAGACCTGCACGCAGGGCAAGTGCGTCGGCAAGAAAGGCGACTGCGCGGCCGGCGTCTGCTGCGACGTCGCCAACGCCAAGTACCGGCCCAAGGGCTACGAGTGCTCGCCCAACGTCGCCGACACCCAGCACCAATGCGTCGGGCAGATGCTGCAAAAGCGGACCGGAACGTACGGCTGCAACGGTGTGAGCGCCTCGGCGTGCTCGGCGGACCCGGCCAACATCTCGTGGAAGCAGTGGCAGGTCGTGACCACGTGTCCGGCCGGCCAGACCTGCGACGCCAAGGGCAAGACGTGCGTGCAGGGCAACCCCGGCGGTGACTGCCAGTCGGGCGCTTGCTGCGACGTCGCGACCAAGAAGTTCAAGGCCAAGGGCACCAAGTGCGGCATCGGCGCGTCCAAGACCGAGTACCAATGCCTCGGCACCAAGACCGTGCAGCGCCGCCAGGCGTTCCGCGGCTGCACCGGCAAGGTCGACACCTGCTCGACCTCGACCACCGACTATGTCTGGGACAAGTGGGCGACCCACACCACCTGCAAGACGGGCACGAGCTGCGTCAAGTCATCGTCCACCTACGCCTACTGCAAGAACGACGGCGGCACCGGCGGCAAAGCGGATCTCATTCCGACTCAATTCGTGGCGACCGGCAGCACGACGGTCAACGCGGGCAGCAGCATCTCGATCCGCTACACCCGCAAGAACCAGGGCGGCGCGGCGACCGGCGACTTCCACGACGGCTACTACCTGTCGAAGAATTCGATCATCAGCACCGGTGACACGCTCATCACGTCGGTCAAGCGCTCGCCGATGAAGGCCGGCGAAACCAAGGGCCCGTACCTGCTGTCGCTCAAGATCCCGGCAAACACGGCGAGCGGCACGTACTACCTCGGCTACTACGTCGACCATAAATCCGAGGTCAGCGAGACGCTCGAAGGCAACAACACCAAGTCGCTCAAGATCACCGTCAAAGGCTCGGGCACCGGCGCGCCATGCACGACCGGCATCTGCTGCGACGTGGCCAAGAAGACGATCCGGCCCAAGGGCTACAAGTGCAGCAGCTCGCTGGCGAAGACCGAATACAAGTGCGTCAACAACACGGTCCAGCGCCGCCTCGCCTACCGCGGATGCAACGGCACATCCGCCAGCTTCTGCTCGGCGCTTACGACCAACTACAGCTGGACGCCTTGGGTCCTGTTCCGAGCCTGCAAGTCCGGCGAAAGCTGCGTTGCATCCGGCACGACGAGCGCGACCTGCAAGACCAGCGGCACCAAGAAGGCCGACCTCGCGCCGACGTTCTTCGCCCCCACCGGCTCGACGACGGTGCAGGCCGGCAAGACGATCAGCGTCCGCTACACCCGCAAGAACCTGGGCACCGCGACGAGCGGCGCGTTCCACGACGCCTACCTGCTGTCGACCAACAACATCATCTCCAACGCCGACACGCTGCTGAAGTCGTACGCGCGCTCGTCCATGACCGCGGGTCATACGGTCGGACCGCTGACGATCACCCTGACGATTCCGGCGACCACAAAGGCGGGCACCTACTACCTGGGCTACTACGTCGACCATAAGTCGGCGGTCAGCGAGTCCAACGAGAGCAACAACACGCGCTCGTTCAAGATCACGGTGACAACGGGCGGCACGGTGAAGAAAGCCGACCTGACGCCGACGTTCTTTGCGCCGACGGGCAGCTCGACGGTCAAAGCGGGCTCGTCCATCTCGATGCGCTACACGCGCAAGAACCAGGGCACGTTGAGCTCGGGCGCGTTCGATGACGGCTACTACCTGTCGACCAACTCGATCATCAGCACCGGCGACACGCTGCTCAAGACCTACGGCCGCACGTCGATGACGGCGGGCGCGAGCGCGGGGCCGTACACGGTGACGCTGACGATTCCGGCCACCACGAAGGCGGGCACCTACTACCTGGGCTACTACGTCGACCACAAGTTCAAGGTCAGCGAGTCGTCGGAGAGCAACAACACCCGCAACTTCAAGATCACGGTCACGGGAACAACGGCGCAGTGCTCGTCGGGCATCTGCTGCAACACGTCGACCAAGACGTACCGGCCCAAGGGGTACAAGTGCAGCTCGACCATCGCCAAGACGGAATACCGCTGCCTCGGCACCAAGCTCGTCCAGCGTCGTCGCGCTTACCGGGGCTGCACGGGTTCATCGGCGAGCTTCTGCTCGTCGCTGTCGACCAACTACAACTGGGAGACCTGGAAGACAACGCAGACCTGCTCCTCCAGCCAGAACTGCTCGGCGTCGGGCACATCCTCGGCGTCCTGCAAGACGGTGTCGTCCAACAAGCCCGACCTGACCCCGACGCTGTTCTCCCCGACCGGGAGCACAACGGTCGCCGCCGGCAAATCCATTTCGGCCCGCTACACGCGCAAGAACCAAGGCAAAGCGAGCTCGGGCGCCTTCGATGACGGCTACTACCTGTCGACCAACTCGGTCATCAGCACCGGCGACAAGCTGCTCAAGACCTACAGCCGCACATCGCTGGCGGCGGGCGCGAGCGCGGGCCCGTACACGGTGACCCTGACGATTCCGTCGTCGACCAAGCCGGGCACCTACTACCTGGGCTACTACGTCGACCACAAGTTCAAGGTCAGCGAGTCGACCGAAGGCAACAACACCCGCTACTTCAAGATCACGGTCACGGGCGCCGCGCAATGCACGTCGGGCGTCTGCTGCAACACGTCGACCAAGCAGTTCCGCCCCAAAGGTTACAAGTGCAACAGCACGGTTCGATCGACACAGTACCGCTGCTCGGGCACCAAGATTCGCCAACGTCGCCGCGCTTACCGGGGTTGCACGGGTTTGTCGGCCAGCCTGTGTTCGACTTCCTCGACCAACTACAGCTGGGAGTCGTGGACCAACTACCAGACCTGCACGTCGAGCCAGACCTGTACCAAGACGAGCTCGACGTATGCCTACTGCAAGACGTCGACAACCAAGAAAGCGGACCTGACCCCGACGTTCTTTGCCCCGACAAGCAGCTCAAGCGTCAAAGCAGGCTCGTCCATCTCGGTGCGGTACACCCGCAAGAACCAGGGCACAGCGAGCTCAGGCGCGTTTGATGACGGCTACTACCTGTCGACCAACACGACGATCAGCACCGGCGACAAGCTGCTCAAGACCGTGGCGCGCACATCGATGTCGGCGGGCGCTTCGGCGGGTCCGTTCACCACCACGGTCCTGATCCCGTCGAACACCAAGGCGGGCACGTACTACCTGGGCTACTACGTCGACCACAAGCTCAAGGTCAGCGAGACCTCGGAGAGCAACAACACGCGCTACTTCAAGATTACGGTCACCGGCGGCACGCAATGCACATCCGGCGTTTGCTGCAACACCTTCACCAAGCAGTTCCGGCCCAAGGGCTACAAGTGCAACAGCACGGTTCGCTCGACGCAGTATCGCTGCTCGGGCACCAAGTATCGCCAGCGTCGTCGCGCCTACCGCGGCTGCACCGGAACGTCGGGCAGCTTCTGTTCCACGCTGTCGAGCAACTACTACTGGGAGTCGTGGACCACCTACCAGACCTGCTCGTCGACGCAGACCTGCACCAAGACAAGCTCGACCTACGCGTATTGCAAGACAACCACGACCAAGAAGGCGGACCTGCAGGCGACGTACTTCACGGTGTCAGGCAGCACGACGATTACGCGCGGCAAGGCGTTTACGGTGCGCTACACCCGAAGGAATGGCGGCACGGTCAGCAGCGGCTCGTTCCATGACGGCTACTTCCTGTCGACCAACTCGACCATCACCAACAGCGACACCCTGCTCAAAAGCCTGTCGCGTTCATCGATGACCGCGGGCAAGACATCGGGGCCGTACACGCTGTCGTTGACGCTGCCGAGCAACGCCAAGACCGGCACGATGTACCTCGGCTATTACGTCGACCATAAGTTCGCGGTGTCCGAGACCTCCGAGAGCAACAACAAGCGCTACATCAAGATCACCGTCAAGTAGCTGCGAGCCGGACGCGCGGGGCAATCGACGGTTGTTCTGGTAGCCTCCGCGCGATGACTGACCGGACGACTGAACAGGCGACGATGCTCGCCAACCGCCTGCGCAAGAACGATCGCAAGCTGCGCAAATGGGCGCGGCGCGAGGGTTTTGAGGCCTACCGGGTGTACGACCGCGATATCCCCGAGGTCGCGCTTGCCATCGATCGCTACGCCGACCACCTGCACATCGCGGCTTATCGGCGCGAGCGAGACGAACGGCCCGAGGACTGGCTGGACGTCATGGTCGCGGCGGCGGGCGAGGCGCTGGGTGTGTCGCCCGAGCTGGTCTTCGTCAAAGAGCGGGCCCGGCAACGCGGCGCGTCCCAATACGACAAGTACAACGCCGAGCCGCATCGAATCACCGTCCGCGAAGGCGACGCCGGTCTTTGGGTCGACCTGGCGACGTACCTCGATACCGGCCTCTTCCTCGACCATCGGCCATTGCGCGAACAGGTGGCTGCCGAGTCGCCGGGCAAACGCGTGCTCAACCTCTTTGCCTACACCGGGAGCTTCACCGTGCACGCCGCAGTGGCCGGCGCGCGCTCGTCCGTGTCGGTCGATCTGTCCACGACATACCTGAACTGGGCGGCCGCAAACCTCGAGCTCAACGGCATCGAAACGCGCCACCACGAGCTGGTTTGCGCCGACGTGAACGTGTTCCTCGAGGAGCGCCTCAAGGCCCAGTCCGCCGGCCAGGCCAAGCCTTTCGACATCGCCGTGCTCGATCCGCCGACGTTTTCCAACAGCAAGAAGATGCGCGATGTGCTCGATGTGCAGCGTGACCACGCGCGCCTATGTCAGGCCACCGCGAGGCTCCTCGTCCCCGGTGGCACGCTGTATTTCTCGACGAATATGCGCCGCTTTCGGCTCGATGAAGAGGACCTGGCCGACCTGCAGCCACGCGACATCAGCGCCAAGACGATCCCGCGCGATTTCCGCAACCAGCGCATCCACCGCACGTGGGCGATGACGGCCCCGGGTTCGGCGTGAACGCGAGACTGCCAGGCTACGTCAGCGCGCTCCGCAAAGCGCACAGGCAGCTGCGCAACCGCGATGGACTCGGGCCCGAAGACGCCTTCTCGCGCCTCGTCAACTGGCTGACCGGGCGGGACGACGACAACGACCATGAGAACGGGGCCGATGTGTTCGCCTCCCTAAGCGGTCTCCGAAACGGACGCGGGGAGGTCGATGTAGCGGCCGTGGCGCTGCGGACGTTCGTGGCTGGTGACCTGCGAAAAGGCCTCGGCCTGTACATCACCCCCGATTCCGTCGCCGATCGCGTCGCGGCTGCGATCGGCCCGGTGGACGGCAAACGTGTCATCGACCCGGCATGTGGGACTGGGGGGCTGTTGCTCGCGATTGGCCGCGCCGACGGCGACCCCAGTGAAGTGTGCGGCATCGATCGGCACGGCACCGTCCTGGCCGCCGCGCGATGGGCGTTGAACGACCGCTTCGGACAACGATTGCGCCTGCACCAGGGCGACGGGTTGGCGACGCGAGACGTCCCCGATTGGGCGGCGCCAGGGAGCTTCGACGCCGTCGTCTGCAACCCGCCTTTCGGGATCGGTGTGCCGCGAGAGATGGCCGGTCCCGGGATCGCGTCAACCGTCAGCGACGGCCGCACCGCCGGCGTTCCCGCCCATTGGCTATTTCTGCAGCGCGCACTCGAGCTCCTGGGACACGCGGGAATCGCCGCATTCGTCGTACCAAACGGTGTCTTGTCCAACGTGCGCGACCAGAAAGCCCGCGACTACATCGCCGAACGCGCCGAGACCGTCAGCATCGAAGCGCTGCCCGAGGACACGTTCATCAGCGGCGGGGCGCGCGTCGGAACATCGATCTGGACCCTCCGCAAGCGTCGTCCCCACACGCCCGTCGTTTCGTCACCAGGGCCGCAAACGGAGCAATCCGTCCCACCCCAAAGGCCCACCGCGCGCCTCGGCGACCTGTGCACCGACATTCGCACCGGTCGAACCCCCGGCAAGGCGGTGTACGGCGACGACGGCGCCTTCATCCTCAAGGTCGGCAACCTGACCGGCCACGGCATCGATTGGCACCGCAAGCCGCGCAACTTCGTGTCGCCGTCGTGGCCCGAAAAGCTCGCGCGCGGACGTGTCTGGCCGCTTCTTACCGCCCGAGTGGGCGACATCGTGATGACATCGACCGCCCACGCGAGGCGCTACATCGCGGCGAAAGTGGACGCGGTCACCTTCGTACCCGACGAATACGGCGAAGAGGTGCTGTTCGTCGGCGAACTGCTCCGGCTCCGTCCCGATCCCGACCGCATCGACCGGCGCTACCTGCTCGCGTGGTTGCGCCAACCGTCGACCCGCCGCGCCATCCAGGAGCTCGCGCGGGGCCAAACCGCACACCTGCGTCCACGCGACATCGCCGAGCTGCCTGTCCCGCTGCCCGCAGACGACGAAAAAACCGCGGATTTGCTCACCGCCATGGACGAAGCAGAGCACCTGCACGCCGAGAACTGGCGCGCCCGACTGCGCCTTGCCGAACGCTCGTCCGCGGTCTTCGGCCCGCCCACCGACGCGACGAGACGGCCGTAGCAGCGCGATTTCGGCCTCCTGGTGTCTCTGATCGCTGTTCGGTCCGGTGATTTCGAGCTGTTATCGAAGCGGCGCAGCGACAACTCCGACCACGGCTGCTCGGGCGCGGCTCGCGGCGATGTGGCGCTGGGCAAAAACAGCAAAGCTCTCGGCACCATGGACGTACGCCGGCGGCATGAACAGGTAAGGCTCATCCGATCGCGGTGGCGGCCATGGCCCGTCGGTTGCACGGTCAGCGGCCGGCCAGTCGTAGCGCAACCGGGCCCGTTGCGGAGTGGTCGCTCGCCAACGCGGGGCGCCGCGGCCGGCATTGGCTCTAGCCCGGACTGGTGCGGGCGGTCAGCGATCCGGCAGCCAGGTTTTCATCGGCCCCTTGCCCTTGACGGCCGGCAGATGAAGGACGTCACACAGCGCGTCGAGCAACTTTCGCATCGTGAGGTCTCCGTGGCGGTGTGCGCTTCAACGCCGCATCGCATTGATGACCAGATCTTGCCACACTCCCCGCGCCAGCAGCCTGGAGACGTCGATGCCCAGTACCCGCCGTTTTCTCGCGATGGCGGCCGTTTGCCTGGCGATCGGCTGCAGCGACACACCCGACAACTCCGATCCGGTCTCGAGCCAATGCGCGAGCGCACCAAGCGCGGTCACGAGCGGCCTCTTCGAGTTCATCCTCGACGGCAAAACGCGCCGATTCCGCCTCACGGTCCCGGCGGCCAAGGCGGGTGTCGCGATGCCCATCATCGTCGCGTTCCAGGGCGGTGACGGAGGCGATTGGCCCTTTCCTCAACAGACCAAGTTCGAGGAGTTAGCGGCCAAGCAGCCCGCCATCTTCGTGCGCCCGATCGCAAACAAGGAGCCCGAAAACGAAGGTGCCTGGCAGCTGAACACGACCGACAAGACGCGGCAGGACATTCGCTTCGTCGACGCGCTGCTCGACCGCCTCTCCGGCCGCTACTGCGTCGATCCCAAGCGCATCTACGCGACCGGCTACTCGCTTGGGTCGATGTTCACGTACGAAGTCGCCTGCCAGATGAACAAACGCTTCGCAGCCGTCGCCTCTTTCGCCGGCACGATGCCGGTCAGTCCCGCCTCCTGTTCGCTCGACGACAACATCCCGGTCATGCACATCCACGGTGTCAAAGACCCGATCATCGCCTACAAGAACAGCTGGGATTGGAAGGCCTGGGACAGCGTCGGGACGATGATGGACATCCCGTCGCTGGTCGCGTCGTGGGGCAAGCGAAACGGCTGTCAGCAGGTCAACGAGCTGCCGACCAAGGACGGGCTCCATGTCACACACACCGATTGTTCGGGCGGGGTTCGCGTCGAACATCATCGGCTCGACGATGTCGGCCACGATTGGCCCCAAACGATCGACGGGTTGTCGACCCACCAGGTGATCTGGGACTTCTTGGCGTCGTTTGCCAAACCGTAGTCCAAGCTACGGCTTGCCGGGTTTCTTGCAGCCGTTGTCGTTGATCCCGTCGCAGTCCTCGTCGAGGCCGTTGCCGCACACTTCCTTGCTCGGCTTGCCGGCGACCGCGTTGCAGGTCGGCCCGCTGCCATCGGCTTTGCAGACGCGCTTGCCGCTGACGTAACAGGCCCCCTTGCCGGCGTAACAGCTCTCGCCGAGCTCCTCGTGCCAGGGGTTGTCCACGGTGCCGTCGCAGTCGTCGTCCAGGCCGTTGCACAACTCCACCTGTTTGGGCGCCGGCTTGGCGTTGCAGGTCGTCGTCAGCTTGTCTTTCGTCCCACAAACGAAGGTGCCGGTCGCGTAGCAGATCCCGGTGGAGAGGCTGCAGGGCTTGCCGAGCTCGGGCCAGTCCTCGTTGGTCTCGCCATCGCAATCATCGTCGATGGTATTGCAGACCTCATCGGGGCAGAACTCGGGTTCGGGCTCGGGCACGTTGACCATGCGCCACAGCCCGCCGACCTTGTGGGCTTTGCCGTGGGCGAAGTTGGCGAATCCAAATACGGTGTTCTTAGGGCCGCCAAGGAACATGTTCTGCACCCACCAGGCCGAAGCGGATACCAGCGCGCGTTTGCGATCCGCAGACACCACGATGTCGGTGGGGCTGGAGATCGGCAACAAGAGCCCCGTTCCCGGCCAGAACACGTCGTAGCTTGGGGTCCCGATCGAGTCCACGTCGACCGTCACATAGTGAAATCCGGCGCAGGTCACGAATCCGCTCGGACACTTGCCGCCCAGTGAGTCCTGCTTGCTACCGAAATCCCGCTCGACGAGCAGCACGCGGACCTTGCCGTCGGCGTGATTGATCGGCGCGATGGCCCGGATGCGATTCCAGCCCAGCACCGAGCCCTTCTTCTTGTGGATGCTGTGCGCTGTCATGTCCTTGAAGCGCAGCATCCCGATCGCCGCGTGTTTGTAGTCCATCGCGACCCAGGCGGCCTTGTTTTGCTTGTCGATGACGACCCGGCGGAAGTCGCGTCCAACCGGCAGCCAGCGCTTGTCCACCTTCGCGGACGCGCCGTCTTTCAGCACGTCCGCGAGCTTCATGACGTCCAGGCGCGGCGTGTTTTTGCACTTGACCCAATCGCTGCGGGCCGCGACCACGATGCGGGCGTCCTTGGTGCCTTCGTGGGTGACGGCAACGGACACCGGGTTGGGGCCGGTCGTGACGTACACGGGGACGTCCTTGCCGCCGACTTTCTTGGTAAACAGCCGCGGATCACCAGGTGTACGCAGGTCGACAAGCGCAAGTTTGCCGGCCTTACACGGGTCCTTGAGGTGGTTCATCACGACGACGGCAAAGCGCTGATCACGGGTCAGCGCGAGGCCCTGCGGATTGAAGCCAAGCGCTGCGTCGAGCGAAGGCTGCGCGCACCCGCCGATGCCTGTTGGGGTAGGAGCGAGCGGCAAACGGTTGATGACACCCTTGGTGCCGCAGGTGCCGGCGGCGTCGGCACTATTGAAGTCCGTCTCAGCGCAATCGGCGGCGATGTTGGAGACGCCGATCGTGCCCGAGTGCGGAAACGCCATGAGCGCCAGCTGCTGGTTGCGCGACGTCACGACAACGTCGGATGCGACGGTGCTGCCGGCGAAACCCCAGTCCTTGCCGCATACGGGGTGGACCGGGTCGCCGGCCTTGAAGTCGAGACCGCGCGCCTGGTAGCCCGCTGTGATTCCAACAACGCCCGGAAGGACGCCGACGGTCGCGCACTTGATGGCCGGCTTGCTCGCGAGCCGCTGGGGGGCATTGAGGCGCTTTTCCACGTCAAGCTCGACGCACACATCACCGGCCGCACCACCACCGGCAAGCGAAGCACGGAATGACAGCTTCACCTCGCCACCACCCTTGGCCGTCTTGGTGCCGGGGATCATGGGCACGAAGACCTGCTTGTCGGCCAGGTCTCGCACCGTGCAACCGGGCGCTGGCGGCCCTCCCGACGAGCAGCATCCCTCGCCCTTCGCGTTATCCAGACAGCTTCCGAGACGATCGTCGGTCGCGCCCGCCTTGCCACCACCTTTTGGCCCGGTGCGCACGATGAGCCCGATCGCCGGACTGATGCGCTCGCCGCCATTGCGGATCGTCATCGTCACGACCAGCTCCTTGGCGCCGCCGGGCATCGTCATCCGGACCGCGGACAGCTCCTTGACGGTGAGCGACTCGGCGCCGATCGATGACATCCCTGCGGGGAGCATCCCCTCGTTTTCGAGCCAACTCATCGAGCTGGCGAGGTTGGGTCGAACGCCGATATGGCCGTGGTCGGTCTTGGCGTGGTTGTTGATCAACGTGCCGCCGGCGTGCAGCGCGACGCGAAGTTTCTCCGGACGCATCAGCTTTCCGGTGTGCGCCTTGACGAGCCCCTGCAGCTGCAGCACGAGCCCCGCCATGATGGGGGTCGCCGACGATGTGCCGTTAAACGTGAGCGTGTAGTCGTGTCGCGCGACCGGAACCCCAGCGATGATGAAGCTGTCATCGAACGCGCTGCCGTACGCGATCGTCGCGACGCGCTGGCCCCAGCTGTTGAAGTCGACCCGCGGGCCCCGGGATGTGAAGCCCGCTTTGTTCGCGATGCCGCCGTCCGTCGCCCCGATGACAAACCCGCCCGATGGCGGTCGGCACCCGGGCAGCGCGCAGTCGTAGAAGCGCAAGAACGTGTCGTGACCGTTGAAAATGCTGGTCTGGCCGCCGAGGGGATACGCGTCTTCGCTGAAGAATCCGAGCCGCTGGTGCTCATTGCCCGCGGCTTGCAAGACGGTGATGCCACGCGCCGCGGCGAAGCGGATGGCCGCATAGATGCCGGGATCGTACTCGAAGGGGATGAGCCGCCGCCGCCGCCAGTTTTCGTTGTTCCACGTGCAGAAGTTTCCGGCGCAGTTCGAGTCGCCGAGGTTTGCACACGCCGCATGATTGGCGCACGCGGTGCCGGCAGCGGTTGTCGCAGGTCCAACCGTGGCGTTGGCGAGCAGATCGGCCGGTGCTTTCGCGCCACCGCAGCGCTGTGTGCCCACCTGGTCGGCGACGCACTGGCCCACCGGATCGCAGTCGAGGCTCGTGGTGCAGTGCTTGCCGTTGACGTCACCAGCGCATCGCCACTGGCCCCAGACCTGGGGGTAGGAGGCTTTGAGCCAGGTGCCCGCGGCGTGGGCGTTGACCGGCAGACAGCGCGCACGAATTCCCCAGCGCGTCGCGCAGTCGGCGTCGGAGGTGCACGCGTTGTTGGCCACCCCGGTCGCCTCGATGCCTTCGCAGCGCCGAATGACGTTGCCCGATGTGTCCTTGAGGTACGGCGGGATGGGCATACAGGCCACACGCGGCGTGCACTCGTCATTGGTCGTGCACGTGCGGTGATTGGGCGACTTGAGGCCCAGGCTGAAGAAGATCGTCCCGCCTTCGGCCAGCTTGCCGGCCAGGTATTGGATCTTGACCGCGTACATCCCTCCCCAGGTGTCGTTGGGGAGCAAGGCGAGCGCCGGATCGACCCCGATCCACTTGGCCTGGTCGTCGGGCCGGCTCGGCATCAAGCCAACAACCGCGTTGCTCGCCAAGCCGGTGACGCCAAACCCGTTATTGCGCGACTTGACGATCCCGAGGACGGCTTGCGCGTGGTTGTACCGCTCCCGGTCAAGGGTAGTCTTCTTGCCGCCGAGATACGTGCTGTAGACAGCGCCGTTGTTGAGCTGAAGATCCTCGTGGCCGAGGTTCCAGGCGGCCTCGATCTGCGCGGCAGGGACGGTCTCGCCACGGCCGCCTTCGAAATTCCACGGCAGGATCGCGTCGTGGCCGCCCCAGTTGTTGGCGCCGGTGCGGAGCACGTAGCCCTGGTAGGGCGTGAAATCGGGGGTCCGCCGCCACAAATCGTCTTGTTTGCCTGGATTGACAGCCTCGACGGCATCGGTCGACGCACGGCTCATCGGCCACGCCAGCTCCACCAGGGCGATTTTGTTGAGCGCGTCGCAAACTTGCGCGACATCCCCCTTGAGCGGCACCACGTAAAAAGCCCCGAGGTCGGGCACCGAACGCTTCAGCTTGCGCTCGAGGTCCAAACGCTCCGCGGCGAGCTTCTTGTGGTCGCCGAGGAACATTCGGGCCGGTTTGCCGAGCCCCGCCAGCGACTGGAACGCCCCGTTGAGCGCCTTGGGGTCGCCGAGGCCGGGCACCACGAGCTTGCCGTCACTCTTCCAAGCCCCATTGCTGAAGGACATGCCGGCGCCGTCCACGAACTTCAGCTGCACGGCTCCCTCAAATTGCGCACCCGGCGAGAACCAGGTGCGAACCGGCTTGCGGAGCGGAGGCGGATTGCGGATGACCAACGTGCCACCCTTGCCGTCATCGATCGTCCGAGTCGGCAACCAGACGCGGCCATCGGGCATCTTCCAAGGCGTCACCGGCCATTTCCCGTCGTCTTTTTCCGGCTTCCACGCGCCCACATTGATCGGTTCGTCCGGCGCTGCAGTGTCGGTCGGCGAGGAAGCGTCGCCGCCGGTGGCCGCATCGCCGACTGGCGCATCAAACCCTGGCGCGTCGAACACTGGCGCATCGCCCGCAGCCCCGTCATCACCCGAACCGCCGGGCGTATCGGTCATTACGGCGCCATCGGACGCGCCGACTTTCGCGTCCGCCACGGCAGCGCCATCGGCTTGTCCCAGCCCGTCGTCGACGAATCCATCGCCCGAGGTCACGTCTGCCTCGGCCGCACTGCTGTCGTCGCTCTCGGTGTTGTCCGAGCAAGCGACCGCCCCGGCAAGCACGACCGAGACAGCGAATAGGCGCCCATGGTGGCGATTGAACATCGTTTCTCCGAAGGCACGCGGCGTCCGAACATCGTACACGCAGAGGCGTCCAGGTTGCACCCTGTCGGCGGGTGCGGCTCGCTCCGATCGGGCTACTCGTGGACGCGGTGGTCAGCGGTGAGC
>CAZLMW010000111.1:0-26916 GCA_964560875.1 uncultured Enterobacteriaceae bacterium | reverse complement strand
TGGCCCGGACCCGGGTTATCGCTCAGTCAGCGACTTCCAATCGGGCCTGCGCCGCCGCCGCCGAGCACGTCGTCCGAGAGCTTGCGCTTATCGGCGATGAGCTCGTCGATGCGCTCCTCGACCGTGCCGCGGCACACCAGCTTGTGCACGAGCACGTTGCGCTTCTGGCCAATGCGATACGCTCGGTCGGTGGCCTGATCCTCGACCGCCGGGTTCCACCAGCGGTCAAAGTGCACCACGTGCGATGCCGCTGTGAGGTTCAGCCCGGTGCCACCGGCCTTGAGCGACAGAATGAAGAAGCCCGCGTTGGCATCGCCACCGAATCGCTTGACCCGCTCGGTGCGCTGACGAATCGGCGTGCCGCCGTGGATGACGAGGCCAGCTGTGCCAAAGATCGCCTGTAGGAACGCCTGCAGCGGCGGGATGGTCTGACGAAACTGGGTGAAGACGAGCATCTTGTCGCCGCGCGAGGCGACGGTCTGGGCGAGTTCGCCGAGCCGCTGGAACTTGCCGCTGTCGCTGGGCTTCCAGGCACCATCCCCCAGCCATTGCGAAGGGTGGTTGCAGATCTGTTTGAAACGCATCAGCGCCGCGAGGATGAGCCCGCGCCGCGCCATGCCGTCGGCGCTCTGCAGTGCCTCAGCAAGCGCTTGGACTGACTTCATGTACAGCGCAGCCTGCAGTTTCGAGAGCCCGCAAAACGCCCGCATTTCTGTCTTGTCGGGCAGATCGGCGATGACGCCTTTGTCGGTCTTGCGGCGTCTCAGCAGGTACGGCGCAATGAGCGCCCGCAGCGGCGCGTAGCCATCCGGCGCGGTGGCCATCCGCTTGACGTGCTTGCCGAACGCCTTGTTGCTGCCGAGCAGTCCCGGGTTCAGGAAGTCCATGAGCGACCACAGGTCAGACAGCCGGTTCTCGACCGGCGTTCCCGTCATCGCGATGCGAGTGTCAGCGCGCAGCTGCTTGACCGCGCGGGTCTGGCGCGTGCCGGGGTTCTTGATGGCCTGGGCTTCGTCGAGCACACACAGCCGCCATTGCAGCGCCCGCAGCTCGTCGTCCCTGGCCAGGGTGGCGTAGGTCGTCAACACCACGTCGACAGCGGCGAGGTCGCCCTGTGTCCGACCGGGCAGCGCGGCGTCCTCGGTTGCCGACCGATGCGCGACACAAACCCGCAGTCCGGGCGCGAACCGCGCTGCCTCAGCCTGCCAGTTGCCCAACAGGGAGGCGGGAGCAACCACCAGCGCCGGTCCGCCCTGGCCGTCCGCCTTGAGCATGACCAGCAGCGCGAGCACCTGGAGCGTCTTGCCAAGCCCCATGTCGTCGGCCAGGCATGCCCCGAGCCGAAGGCGGGCGAGCAGCAAGAGCCAGCCCACGCCCGCCTCCTGGTAGGGGCGAAGCGTGGCGTTCAGGCCTGCGGCAGCTGCGTCCACGCCGAGCCTCGCGGAAGGCTCCCGCAGCGCCTTCAGCGTCGCCTTCAGCCACTTGCCGGCGACCACATGGCTCCACTCCCGGTCCGGTTCGTCGCCGTCTTGGGCCGCGCCCAGCGGCGCACCGGCCAGCAGCTTCATCGCGTCGCGGAAGTCGAGCCCACCGGACTCCGCAAGCGACTGCACGCGCTCGTAGTGCGCCATCACCTCGACGAGCCGCTCCCGATCGACCTCAACCCACTGCCCGCGGATGAGCTGCATGCCATCCACGCTCGCCAGCAGGGCTGACACCTCCTCCCCGCTGAGTGTCTCGCCGCCGATGCTCAGATGCACATGGAAGTCGAGCAGGGCCTCGCTGCCGATGACCGACGAATTCGTTTCGCCGACTGTCGCCGCCACCTGCACCCTCGCCGGACGCTTGCCTTTCCAGTTGGCAGGCATCCGAACGCTGACGCCGGCCTGTTCGAGGGTCGGGACTTCCTTGAGCAACGCGAGCGCCTGCTGCGGTGTCCAGCGCGCCGGTCGATAGAGGGCGCCCGCTTGCACCTGCTCAGCGAGCCAAGCGCTGTCTTTTGCGGCCCGCTCGATCGGCTCAAGCAACGACAGCAACTCGGCCCTGTCGCCCGTTGTGGCGGCATGTTGGACAGCCCGGCCGAGCGGGACATGCTGCGGTCTGGCGGCTGCCGAGAGGCGCGTTGTGTAGGTCGCCATGAACGCGAATGGCCGCGACGGATCCGCCTTGTGCTCGGCGAGGTGCAGGTGAACGCGGCCGACCGCGTGCCACGACGGATGCTGGGCGGCGAGCCAGCTCTGGATACCATCCACAGCCAGCCCGCCAAGCGCCGCGAGCATCCCGTTCCACAGCGACTCCAGGATGTCGACGTCGAGGTACTCCCCGCCGTGCATGGGCGGGGCGCGCAGGACGAGCGCGTTCAGCTCACCGCGGGGCGCGGGGATGTCGATGGCCGATGCCGCCGGGGTGAATGGCTGCCGGCAGAGCCTGGTAGGGAGCAGCCCGGCGACGTCACGCCACCAAGCCCAGGGCTGGGGCAGCGCGGTTGCGACCTCCGCGGCGCCGAGGTGGAGCAACCCGTGGGCGGCCGAGCGCGCGAAAGCTGCGTCGAGCCGCTCGACGAGGCCTCTGGCCAGCGGCTGAGCGTCTGTGGGCCGTAGGTGGAGTTGGCCGTCGGGGCTGAGCGCGGGTTCGCCGGTGGACATCTTCGGAGTGTGCATCGGCTACGGAAGTTGCGCACGCCGCGATGGCGGTGTTCTTCAGACGACGCCCGCGTTGTAGACACACGTGCATCGCCGTGTTCTCGATGCAGCAACGGAGGCGACGCGCGGGAGTGCGCTCACGAACGCGACGGGCAACAACGCCGGCATGATCGTCCAGGATTCCGGACGCCTCGTGGCCAGCAGCTGCAAAACCGCCCGGCCGGTCGCTTGCTGCGGCCCGTAGTCGAGCGCTTGGCCGGCGTCAGCCGCAGTACCACCAGAAATCGGCGCGGCAATCAGCCCACCAGGTGCACCACTTGTCGCACCAGCAGTTGCCAAGGCCCTTGGTGCCACAACGCGTCCAGCATGTTCCGGTCTTGCACAAGCAGATTGCCCGCGGTCGGCGAGGTGGGCACTATGACAGGCGAAATCTCAGACAAAGTTTTCCGAAGCGGGCCGTCCCATCCCGACGGCACTGCGCGGGAGTGACGCATGAATCGAGCGACCACAATCTCCGCCGGCATCGCGGTCCTGCTCGCCGGTGTGTTGATCGGCCAGGCCATTGCGGGCGGAGCACCGAAGCAAACACCGTTGACCTGGTCCGGAGTCGTCACCGACACCGCTGGAAAGCCGTACACCCAGGCGGTCGACGTCAAGGTCGCGTTCTTCGACAAGGCGACCGGCGGATCGGCCAAGTGCACCTCGTCCACGGTCAAGGCGCAGGCCAGCACCGGGCGGTTTTCGGTCGTCCTGCCCGCCGATTGCGCCAAGGCGGTGATGGCCACGACCGACCTGTGGGTGCAGGCGTGGGTCGGGCCCAAGAACATGGCGATGGCCCGACAACACGTCGGCGCCGTGCCATACGCGTTGACGACCGATACCGCCGCTATCGCTACGAAGAGCCTCGACGTCCAGTGTGTCGGCTGCGTGAGCGTCGGGGAGCTCTCCATCGACAAGGACCTCGATCTCAAAGGCAAGGGACTCAAGGCAGGTGTGGTGACCGCGACAAAGGTCGATTTTGGACCCGGAGCCAAGGACGAGCTGACCGCGGCGCAGGTGAAGACGTTGGTCGGTGGCGGCAACGCCGACGCTCTGCACACCCACGCGGGTAGCGGTTCGTCCAGCGGTGGCGGCGGGCAGCTGATCAAGTTCAAGGGCGTGACGAGTGGTGCCATCACCATCACCAGCAGCGGCGGGTTGGCCGCGATCGACGCGGTGTGCGCCAAGCAATTCAGCGGGTCGCGCATGTGCACCTCCGAGTCCCTCGACGCCATTTATCCGCGCGTGTTGCCCAAGAAGGAGGCGTGGATCCTCGTGACCGGACCGTGGCTGTATCCGTCAGGAGGATACATGTACGCGATGGTCGGAGGCCGGCGCCTGAACCTGCAGCTCACCAACTGCAATGGCGGCAGCGCCGATCGTTTTGCATTCAGCCGCGCGAGCGCGAACAAGGGGACGACGTTGTTGCCGTCTGGCAACTACAACATCGCACGCAACTGCAAGGAGCAGCTGCCGGCCGCGTGCTGCGGGCCGTAGATGGCAGCCGGGAGAGAATTCATGAATCGAACCACCATGCTCGCTGTCGGCGTTGCGTTCCTCTCCGTCGGGATCGTCATCGGCCAGGCCATCGCTGGCGGGGCGCCGAAGCAAACGCCGTTGACGTGGTCAGGCGTCGTCACCGACACCGCTGGAAAGCCGTACACCCAGGCGGTCGACGTCAAGGTGGCGTTCTTCGACAAGGCGACCGGAGGAACGGCCAAGTGCACGTCGTCCACCGTCAAGGCGCACGCCAACACTGGGCGGTTTTCCGTCGTGCTACCCGCCGATTGCGCCAAGGCGGTGATGGCCACGACCGACCTGTGGGTGCAGGCGTGGGTCGGGCCCAAGAACATGGCGATGGCCCGACAACACGTCGGCGCCGTGCCATACGCGTTGACGACCGATACCGCCGCTATCGCTACGAAGAGCCTCGACGTCCAGTGTGTCGGCTGCGTGAGCGTCGGGGAGCTCTCCATCGACAAGGACCTCGATCTCAAAGGCAAGGGACTCAAGGCAGGTGTGGTGACCGCGACAAAGGTCGATTTTGGACCCGGAGCCAAGGACGAGCTGACCGCGGCGCAGGTGAAGACGCTGGTCGGTGGCGGCAACGCCGATGCGTTGCATACCCACGCTGGCAGCGGTTCGTCCGGCGGCGGTGGCGGCGGGCAGGTCATCAAGTTCAAGGGCGTGACGACCGCGAAGTTCAAAATTGTCCACAACCAGTCTCACGCGGGGCTCATGAACGACGCATGTGCCAAGCAATTCGGCCAAGCGCGTTTGTGTCGCGCATCGTGGATTGCTGGTGCGTTCCCCGCGCCGAAGACCTCGTCAGACGCATGGATCCTGGGCGATGGCTACCAGCCAGGCTACACGGCGATGATGGTTGACGGAGCCTACGTAAAGAGCGGCTACCCAAACTGCGCGAACTCCGTGGAGGCCTTCACCAACGCTTCCTCAAGCTATTTCGGTTTCAAGCTGGTCGGGAGCGGACGCATCAAGCGCGCCAGTTGCAGCGAGTCACTTGTGGCCGCCTGCTGCGGCCCATAGTTGCCGACGTCTTCACGCCACCCCGGGGTGCCTGCGATGCAAACAAAATACTTGGGAATTTTGGTCGTGCTGTTCGCCCTCCTGATGGGCTGCAGCGACACGCCGCCCGACAAGGACGCGGGGTCGGACGACGACTCCGGCGTGGTCGACGCCGGCACAATTGCCGACAACGACACGGTCGCTTCAGACGACGCGGGGGGCCAGCTCGGCACCGACACCGCCAAGGGCTGCGTTTCCCACACCGACTGCACGGGCGGGGAACTCTGCGTTGGTGGCACGTGCAAACCGCGCATCAAGTGCCAGTCCGACAAGCAGTGCCTGGGCAACAACCAGGTCTGCAAGACCAAGAGCGGCGTGTGCGTCGATTGTCTCGGGGCAGAAGACTGCGAAACGGGCCAGGCGTGCATCGCCAACCACTGCAAGCCAGCGCCCAAGGCCTGCAAATCGTCCAAGCAGTGCGACGCCGGACAACTCTGCGACAAGAATGCTGGCAAGTGCGTCGAGTGCATTTCGGCCGACGACTGCGACAACGGCACCGTCTGCTACGACACGGCCTGCGTGCCCGCCGCTTGCAAACCCGGCGCGACCAAATGCGACAAGGATGGCGGTGTCTTGACGTGCCGCGACGATGCGACCGGCTTCGCCAAGAGCGCGTGCGCCACCGGCAAGGTCTGTGCCAAGGGCGGCGTGTGTTCGGACCAGAAGTGCACGCCCGGGGCGCTGGTGTGCAACGGAGCCAAGCTGCTGAAATGCGACCCGATGGGCCTCGAGCACAAGGTCGACAAGGACTGCGGAGTTCTCGCACCCGGCGCGACCGGCAAGGGGATCTGCAAGCCAGCCGCCGATAGCAAGCCGGCACGTTGCGCGACGCTCATCTGCAAGGCTGGTGAGAAGGCGTGCAACAACGAGGTCGTCCAGGTTTGCGCGGCTAGCGAAGAGGCATGGACCGCCGCCGATGATTGCAGCAAATTGGGCAAACACTGCATCGACGGGGCGTGTTCGGACCTGCTCTGCAAACCGAAGTCGAGCAGCTGCAAGGGCGACGTGGTGTCCAAGTGCAGCGCGGACGGCAAGACGGCAACGAACGGCGACGACTGCACCAAGCTCGGCAAAATGTGCAAGCAGATCCAGGACCAGGCGTCTTGTGTGCCGCTGCCGTGCAAACCGAACGTGGCCGTGTGCAGTGGTTCGAGCGTCATGACCTGCACCGCGGACGGCAAAAAGCTCGTGCAGACCGCCGACTGCAAGGCCCAAAAGAAGCTCTGCAAGGCCGGCAAGTGCGAGCCGTGGGTGTGCACGCCCAAGTCGACCGCGTGCGATGGCGACAAGATCAAGACGTGCGCCGACGACGGCTCGGGCTCGGCGGTTTCATCCGATTGCGCCAAGGCCGGTAATATGTGCGTCAAGGGCGCGTGTGTTCCGCTGCTCTGCAAGGCGGGCGCGTTGTCATGCGACGGGGCGGTGCTCAAGGTCTGCGCCAAGGACGGCAAGTCGTGGCAGACCAAGACCGATTGCGGCGCCAACAACCAGCAGTGCAAGTCGGGAACGCCGCCGTCTTGTGCCGCGATGGCCTGCAAGCCGAACTCGACGAGCTGTTCGGGGGACAAGCTGATGTTGTGCGATTCGGTCGGCAAGAAGCTGAACCAGGTGGTCGATTGCGCGGCCCTCAAGCAGCAGTGCCTTGTCGACAAGTGCGCACCGCTGGTCTGCAACCCGGGCGCGAAATTCTGCGACGGCGACAAGGCGATGCAGTGCAACGCGACCGGCAAGGCCAAGAGCATCGCCGTCGACTGCGCCAAGAGCGGTAAGGCCTGCGCGGCCGGCGCGTGCGTTGAGAAGCTGAAGGGGTTCGTCGTTCGCGGCAGCTTCGCAATCGGCCCGCCGATCAAGGGCAGCGGCTACATGATCACCGAGCAGGGCTTCAGCCGTGGCACCCGCTGCAAGTCGGGCTACTGCGTGACCGGAGGATTTACGCCATGAGCACGGACCTTCGCATCAGCAAGACGTCGCTTGGCCTCGGGGCACTATCGGTGTTGCTCGCCGGGGCCTTGGTCGGCCAGCTCTTCGCCACCGGGGCGCCGCAGCAGACGCCGCTTACGTGGACGGGTGTGGTCACCGACAACGGTGGTAGTCCATACACGCAGGCCGTGGATGTGCGGGTGGCGTTTTACGACAAGGCGAGCGGCGGAAAGGCGCGCTGCACGTCGGCCACGGTGAAGGCGGAGGCCAAGACGGGCCGGTTCAGCGTGGTGCTGCCGGGAACGTGCGCGAAGGCGGTGATGGACACGACCGACCTGTGGGTCGAAGCGACCGTCGGACCGAAGAGCACCGTGATGCCGCGCCAACACATCGGGGCCGTGCCCTACGCATTGACGACAGCGTCCGCGGCCATCGCGACCAAGAGCCTCGATCTGCAGTGCAACGGCTGCGTGACTGTGGCCGAGTTGAACATCGACAAGGACCTCGACCTCAAGGGCAAGGGGCTCAAAGCAGGGACGGTAACGGCCACGAAGGTTGATTTCGGTCCCGGCGCGAAGGACGAACTCACTGCGGCGCACGTCAAAACGCTCGTCGGTGGCGGCAACGCCGACGCGCTCCATACACACGCCGGCTCAGGTGGCGGATCCGGGGGCGCACAGGTGATCACGTTCAAAGGGATCACAACCGGGACATTCAAAGGCAGCTCCGAGCTCGCAACGATGGACGACGCGTGCGCCAAGCAATACGGCAAGGCGCGCGTCTGCACGACCACGATGCTCGCGAACGTCTACCCGAGGGCAAAACCGTCGTCTCGGTCATGGACAGTCTTGGACGGCCCCTGGATCTCTCACAGCAATCAGCTCGTCGCGGTGATCAACACCGCGGCCTACGCTCGTTACTTCAAGACGAATTGCACGGCTTTCGGGCGTCCGTTTGCAGCGCCCTACACCACCCAGTTGGGACTTACCCTGGACAAGGACGGCATCTACAAATCGGTGAAGTGCTCCGACGCCCGGCCGGCCACATGCTGCGGCCGCTGATGCGCTGGTTGGTCGTGATAGCGACGCTTGGTTTCGCCATCTCGGCGAGCGCGTCGCCTCCCCACCGTTCACCACATTGTCTTCCTCATGCTGCCGCCGCCGCGATGACGAAACTCGGGACGCCTACCACCACCAAGAAAGTCGCCAGGCAGCTGCATGTGACCAAAGCCGGCGTCGACCTCTTCGAGCTGCGAGCCTGGCTGCAAACCAAGCGCTGGAACGCCCTGGTGCTGCATCCAAGACGCGCGGTCATGGCCGCCATGCTCAAGGCGGGCCTGCCCGTCGTCGCCGTCCGTGTCGAGCAAGGCGGTGACCACGCCGTCGCGCTCATCCCCGTCGCCAGAATGAACGTCGTCGACAAGACCAAGGTGCGCGTCATCGATATCCGGCAGCCTGTCGATCGCGTCGTGGCGCGCAAAGCTGCACTGTCTGGTTTGCGCGCGTCCTTGGTGATGTGGCCGCAGACCCGCCCTGCCCCAGTCGAAGCTGTGGGTGGGACCGCTGTCTGGCGCGCGCTGTTGAAAACCGATGCCGAGTTCCGCGCCATCGGCTGGTTGCGCCGCGCCCGGGAACACACCAGGCCGAACCTTCAGAAACTGACGCTGTATGGTCGCGCGTTGGCTGCCGATCCCTGCTACGAACCGGCCCGGCGCGAGTTCGACAAGACCGCCGCTAGCCTGCCGCCCGGTCCGACGCGAAATCGCCTCGTCAGGATGCGTCCAAACTGCCGACGGTCCGCCGCACGCGGTCGGTGACAATCCAGCTTCACGGCAACTTGATGAGCGCGTCGGTCTGCTCGAAGCAGTAGAGCCGCGCAAACTCGTGACAGCGCATCTTGCAGGCCTGTGTCCACGTCGATGTCGACGCGTCTGCGTAGCCGAGTTCGCCGCTGTAAGAGGAGCTCGTCGTGTTGGTTTGCCACCGATTGCACTGCCGCCGGTAGTAGCTGTCCTTGACCGTGCCGTTGACGCGCGTGTTCGTCCAAACGCGAATATGTCCCGCGCAGGTGCCGCCGGCATCCTTGGCGACGGACTTGCCGTTTTCGTCGAGGTAAATCGGCCGCAAAATGGTGCCGTCGACGAGATCCGACCAGTCCTTGGCGACCTGCTGCCCGTCGGTGCGCACGTAGGGAACCGTTGCCTGCTTGAAGCGATTGGCCGGCGCGTAGCTGTTGTAGGTCAACCACGCCTGGAACGTCCCCTTGAGCCCGGCGCTTGATGCCAGCGATTGGCACTTGGCGTCGGCGCCCGTGTAGCCGCCGAGGTTGCCGTTGTACGCTTGGGACGAAACGAAGACGCGCCGGACCTTCTTGCATCCAGCTGCGGCGTCGATGGTGAACACGCAGCCGCCGGCCTTGGGGTCGCAAGCGTCCTTGGTGCACTTGTCACCGTCGCTGCAGACCAGGGCCTTGCCGCTATCGCAGCTGCCGCCGAGGCATTTTCGGTCGACGCGGCACGGTTTGTCGTCGGTGGCGCAGCCGTGGCCGTCCTTGGCGAGCGCCGCTTCGCATTTTCCGGTCTTGGCGTTGCACGAGTCGATCGTGCACGGGTTGCCGTCGTTGCAGACCCGTTCGGGGTTGCGAATGCGACGCAGCACGCTGTGGCCGTGTTCAGCCAGGTAGATGTGCCCTTTGGGCCCCGCGCTGAGGCTGTACATGATGCTGAATGACGCCGACGAACCCGGGCCATCGGTGACGCCATTTGCCCCTGAACCCGCTATGGTCTTGACGATGTTGCCGTCGATGCGACGGATGCGACGGTTGGCGTAGTCGCTGATCCAGATCCGGCCCAGCGGACCGACCACGATGCCAAACGGCAAGTTGAACCGCGCCGAGCTCGCGAACCCGTCCACGAACCCCGCCTGCCCGCTGCCGGCGATGGTGGCGACCTTGCCCTGGTGGACGCGCCGGATGCGGTGGTTGTTGCGGTCAGCCACGTAGAGCGCGCCGTCGGGTCCTCGGTCGATGCCGTGCGGCATGTTGAACTGGGCGCTGCTGGCGGGTCCATCGAGGTAGCCGGCCTTGCCGCTGCCCGCGACGGTGCTGACGACACCATTGGACGAAAGCCGCCGGATGCGGTGTAGCGGGGTATCAACAAAGTGCAGCTCGCCGGCCGTGCCCGCGGTGATGGACCAGACGTCGTGCAACTGGGCGCTGGCCCCGGGCCCGTCGAGGTAGCCCGCTTTGCCACTGCCGGCCAACGTCGTGACCGTTCCGTCCAGGGCGATCTTGCGCAGCCGCCGATTGTTGCGGTCGAAGACGTAGATGGTGCCCGGACCGTCCAACTCCACAGCAAGGGGATAGGAGAACCTGGCCTGCTTTGCCGCCCCATCCAGGTATCCAGCGGCGCCACCCGCCACCGTTGTGACGTTGTCGTTGGCGTCGATCTTGCGGATGCGGTGATTGTTGTAGTCGGCGACGTACAGCCCCGATTTGTGAGCTGTCACCGCGATCGGCTTGTTGAAGCGGGCCCACTGGGCCTTTCCGTCCGCATAGCCGGCGGTTGAACCGGCGAACGTCTCGACCTGGCCGTTGGCCCCGTTGCAGACGCCGGACGTGCACACCTCGCCCTCGGTGCAGCCCTTGCCATCGTCGCACGAGCCAGTTCGGTGAAACGCCTTGCATTTGCCGGGGCCGGGGTCGCAGATGTCGGTCGTGCACTGGTTGCCGTCGTTGCACTTCTTGACCTGGCCGACGCACGTGCCGGTCTTGTCGCAGGCGTCGCCGGACGTGCACCCGTCGCCGTCGTCGCAGCCCGTCGCGGCGGGCTTGGTCTTGTGGGCGCATTTGCCGGTTGTCTTGTCGCAGGTGTCGATAGTGCACCCGGTGCCGTCCGCGCACAGCACGACCTTGGGCCCGATGCGACCGATATGATGCGAGGTGCCGATCTCGCTGAACCAGATGGCGCCATCAGGCCCCGCGGCGATGCCCCACGGGCCATACATCGGCGATTCGCCGCCGGGGCCACCGATGAGGCCGTTGATGCCGCTACCAACCGCCGTCGTCACCTTTGCGCTGCTGTTGAGCTTGTCGAGCACGCGGATGCGGCGGTTGCCATAGTCAGCTACCCACAACCTGCCGTCGCCGCTGACCGCCAGGCCATAGGGCCGGTTGAAACGTGCCGTCAGCCCGACGCCATCGACGAACCCATTGCTGGTCTTGCCTCCGGCGATGGTGTCGACATTGCCGTTAGGCGCCACGCGGCGAACGCTGTGATAGTTGTCGATGAAATACAGCCAGCCGTTGTTCGTCGCGAGGGAGCGCGGATAGGTGAACCGTGCACTCGAGCCGGGGCCGTCAACGTACCCGGTCTGTCCGGAACCCGCCGCCGTCACGACGATGCCGTCAACGAGGCGGCGAATACGGTGGTTGCCCGAATCGGCGATGGCCAGGGACCCGCCGGCAACCTCGACCACATCTTCCGGACTGCGGAGGCGTGCCTTGGCCACCGGTCCATCCACGAAGCCGGCGGCGACGTTGCCCACGACGGTTTTCACGGCGCCAAATGCGTCGACCTCGCGGATCATGTGGTTGCTGGTGTCGGCGACCACCACCGAGCCTGATGCGAGCACGGAAACGCCTCGGGGATAGCGGAAGCGCGCCGTCTTGGCGGGGCCGTCGAGGAATCCCGCGCTGCCTCCAGCGAGTGTTGAGACGCTGCCGTCCGTCTTCACCGCGCGGATTCGATGGTTGTAGCTGTCAGCGATGACGGCCGTGTTGTCGTCGAGCACCGCGACATCCACCGGCCGGTTGAAACGCGCCGCGATTCCGGGGTTGTCCGACATGCCAGCGCTCACGCCGGCGATCCGCTTGACGAAGAAGTGGGCCAGTGAGCATTTGCCCTGGAAACACTCCTCCCCAACGGTGCACTTGTCGCCGTCGTTGCACGCGGCGCGGTTGTTCTCGTGACCGCACTTGGCGGCGTACGGGTCGCACCAATCGAGCGTGCACACGTTGCCGTCGTTGCAGCTCTTCGCGGTGCCTTTGCATTTGCCGTTGGCGTCGCAGGTCTTGCCCGTGATGCAGGCGTTGCCATCGCTGCAGTTTTTGCCGAGGGCTTGGGGCGCGTGGTTGCACGTGCCGGTCAGTTTGTCGCAAGTATCCGCGGAGCAGGGACTGTCGTCATCGCAATGCACCTGGGCACGCACGACCTTGCGAACGCTATGGATGGTTGTGGCGTACAGGTTGGCGTCGCGATCCACGGCGATGCGGTACGGGTAGTACAGGCGCGCCTTGTCAGCCGGCCCGTTGGTGTGGCCGAGTCCAATGCCGGCGATGGTTGTGACGACGCCTTGTTTGTCGATGGATCGGATGCGGCCATTGTTGCGGTCGGTGACGAGGATGCCGTCGTTCAGCGGGTCGACCGCGACGTCGTGCGGGTAGTGGAAACGCGCTGAACTGCCGGCGCCGTCGAGGTGGCCGGCGGACCCTGAACCAGCAACAGTGGTCACGTTACCAAGGGCGATCCGGCGGATGCGGTGGTTGTTGGCGTCCGCGACGTAGACGGCCCCGGATGCATCGAGCGCGAGGCCTTGCGGGAACTTGAATCGCGCCGAGCTGACCGGTCCGTCGAGGTAGCCCGCGGTGCCGCTGCCCGCGACGGTGATGACGTTACCGCCGAACTTGACGAGTCGGATTCGTTGGTTGGACAGATCGGCCACGTACACGTCCCCGTTGCCCGCCAACGCGAGCCCCGCAGGACTGTAGAAGCGGGCGCTGGACGGCGGTCCGTCCAGGTAGCCGGTTTGGCCGGACCCCGCGATGGTGCTGACGCTTCCGCCGGGTGCCACGCGTCGAATCCGGTGGTTGCCCTGGTCGGCGACGAACACGGAGCCACTGCGGCCGACCGCGAGGCCGAGAGGGGACTTGAAACGCGCTTTGGCCGGCTCCCCATCGACATAGCCAGGCGCGCCGCCGACCCATGTGTTCACGACGCCGTCGGGCTTGACGCGCCGCAGGCGATGATTGGAGCGGTCGGCGACGACAAGATCCCCAGTTGGCAAGACGCCGATGCCGGACGGCGAACTGAACCGCGCCGACGTCGCCTTGCCGTCGATGGACCCGGCGGACGTGCTGCCGGCGAGTTGGCTTACAGTGCCGTTGCCGGCGATGCACTTGCCGGACGAACAGATATCGCCCTGGGTGCACTTGTCGCCGTCATCGCAAGGTTTGGTATTCGCGACGTTCGCGCATTGCCCGGTGACTCCGTTGCAGCTGTCGTCGGTGCAGCCGTTGCTGTCATCGCAGTTCTTGGCCTTGCCGATGCACGCACCCTTGGCGTCGCACTTGTCTTGGAGCGTGCACTTGTCGCCGTCGGAGCACGCCGAACCGGCCTTGATGGCCGTGTACACGCACGCGCCGGTTTTCGGATCGCACTTGTCGGTGGTGCAGGGCTCGCCGTCGTTGCACTTGACGACGTTGGTGTTGATGACCCGGACGCGGTTGTTGTCTTCGTCGGCCACGTACAGCCGGCCATCGGGGCCGAACGCCACGTCGTCGGGCCGGTAAAACCGCGCCGCAAACGCCTTGCCGTCCGCGAAGCCGGACAAACCCGATCCGGCAAAGAGCGAGACGTCGCCCGAGAGTGTCATGCGGCGAATGCGGTGGTTTTCGCGGTCGGCGATGTACAGCGCACCATCAGGTCCCCAATCCATGCCGCGCGGATAGTAGAATCGCGCGCTTTTGCCCTTGCCGTTGATGTAGCCATGGTTGCTGGCGCCCTGCCCCGCAATCGTGGTGACCGTGCCGTCGGGGGAGATTCGGCGGATCGCGTTGTTGCCCATGTCGGACACGTAAGCGGTACCGTTCTTGTGCACAGCGATGCCAAACGGGATGCGGAATCGGGCGCTCGCGCCCTTGCCATCGACGAACCCGTAGCCACCGCTTATCGACCCGGCGACAAGCGTCACGTTGGTGTCGGGTGCGATGCGGCGCACACGATGGCCGCTGTATTCGGTGACGAAAATAGACCCGTCGGCGGCGACCGAAACGCCCGCGGGTCGGTAAATCCGCGCGGCCTGGCCCTTGCCCGCGGCATAGCCGGAGTTGCCGTTGCCAGCGAGCGTGGTGACCGCAAAGGTCTTGCTCACGCGGCGCACACGGTTGTTGCTGAAGTCGGCCACCACGAATCCGCCGTCGGCCGTCGCTTCGATGTCGGATGGATTGCGGAAATAGGCTGCCGTTCCGGTCGTGGAGTCCTTGAACCCGCACCCGACGCGGCCGGCCACTCGTTTGACCGGGTGGCTGGCTTTCTTCATGTCGACCTGGCGCACGTTGCAGTAGGTCCAGCCGACGACGTACAAGTTGCCGTCCGTACCGAAGGTCACGCCGTACGGATCGCGGAAGCGCGCAGACAACCCCACGGGGTGATCGTAGAACGCCGCGCTGCCCGAGCCGACGAACGCCTTGACGTCCCCAGCGGTTTCGACCACACACTTTCCGCTCACGCAGCGCTCGTTCTTGGTGCACTTGGTGCCGTCGTCACACGCACCGGTGAGCTGCGTGTACACACACTTGCCGGTGGACGTATCGCATTTATCGGACGTGCAGATCTGCCCGTCGTTGCACTTCTTCGGCGGATCCTGGCCGCACTTGCCGGCCTTGCACCACTCCATGTCGCATGCGTTGTTGTCGGCACACGACTTCATCTGCCAGTTCAGCGCGTCTGCCGTACAGGTTCCCAGAGCGACACCAAAACACTTCCTCTGTCCCGGCGTGCAAACCTTCGCTACGCACTTGCCCGTCTTGCAGGCGCCCGTCGTCTTGGCGCAATCGGCGACGGTCAGCTTGGCGAGACCGTTGTGGCTGCATTTCCACGCGACGAACCCGTTGCACCCGACCTGGCCGGGCTCGCATTTCTTGGACTTGCACTGGCCGTCTTTTTCATCGCAGTAGTAGCCGGGGTAGCACGGGGCATCGATCCAGCCGGTCTGGTCCTTCGAACACTGCAACTGCACCTTGTAGTTCTTGCACTTGTAGTTGGTGCTGGTGCAGATCTTCGGCTTGCACGCTGCTTTGTCCTTATCCGCAACGCAGACGTGCTTGCTGCCGCATGCCTTGACTGTCGACGCCTTCGTGGCGGATGCCGCACAGAGTTTGACCGAGTTGCTGGCGCAGAACGTCGCACCGGGCTTGCAGATAACCTTGTGACACGCGCCCGCGTCGCAGTTGGTCCCGAACTGGCACTGTTTGTGCGTCCAGCTGAGACCGTCCATGGCGCACGTCGATACGGCGCCGCCGGTGCATTTCTTCGCGCCGGGCTTGCAGACTTGCGCCTTGCACGCGCCCTTGACGCACGTCGCGGTCTTGCCGCAGTCCTGCACCAGCTCGGACTTCAGCCCCGTATCTGCGCACCGATACGCCTTGTTGCCGAGGCAATAGGCTGCCTTGGGCGTGCAATTCCAGGCCACGCATGCGCCGCTGGAACAGGTCGACTTGGCCCCACAGTTGGTCACCGCCTGCTTGAGCCCCATGCCGTCGCAGGTACCGATGTCGACGCCGACGCATGTGACCGAACTCGGCAGGCACACGTAGTTGCGGCACGCTCCGTTTTCGCAGGTTTGTTTGCTCTTGGCGCAGTCCTTGGACACGGCGGCGACGGTCCCCAACGAGTTGCAGGCCAGGACCTTGAACTTATCGCAGCTCTTCACGCCCGCCTTGCAGAGCACCGTCTTGCATTGGCCGCCGTCGCAAACCGTCCCGTTGCCACAGGATGCGGGAATCCATGACAAGCCGTCCTTGGCGCAGCTCGCGAGCTTGCCGGCCTGGCACACCTTGGCGCCGGGTTTGCACACTTGGGTCTTGCAGGCGCCCGCCGAACAGAGCTTGCCGGCCTTGGCGCAGTCTGCGCTGATGAGCCACTTGATCCCAGCGGCGTGGCAGCTCTCGAGCTGGTTTCCGGTGCAGCGTTTGGTCCCCGGGGTGCAGATTTGGGTCGCGCAGGCCGTACCCGAACAGCCTGAGCCCTTGGGACACGTCTTCGCCAGCCAGCCCGCGCCGTTGTCTTTGCACACCTTGTAGCCAAACAACCCGTCGCACACGAACGCACCCTTCTTGCAGACCTTGGGCACACATGCGCCGGCCACGCAGGCCTTTGTCGCAGGACAGGTCGACACGAGTTTGCTCGCCGTGCCTGATTCGTTGCACTTGCGCGCCTGCTGACCCGCACAGAACAGCAGGCCCTTGGAGCAAACGACTTGCTCGCATTTGCCGGCCACACAAACCGTTCCGGACCCGCAAGGCTTGTTGTCGGTCGAAAGGCCATCGGGTTTGCAGGTGACGACCTTGGTGCCGGACGCGTCGCATTTCGCCGTGCCAGGTTTGCAGACGTAGTCCACGCACGCTCCCTTGCTGCACGTCTTGCCCACCGCCGGGCAGTCGAGGGTCTTGCTTGCACCGGTTCCGCTCGCGTTGCAGGTATCTGCGACCTTGCCCGTGCAGTACGTCGTTGCGGGTTTGCACGTCAGCGGCTTGCACTCGGGCCCTTTGACCTTGCTCGACTCGCAACCGTGATTCTTCGGACACGGCGTCCCGACACCGCTCAAACCCTTGGCGTCACATTCATAGATGCCCGCACCCACGCACGTCTTGGCGCCCGGTTCACATTTCTGCGGCACGCACGCGCCGTCCTTGCAGACCCGCGCCTTTCCGTCAGCGCCCGGTTTGGCGCAGTCGTCCGCGACCTCGGTCGCCAAGCCCCCGGCCTTGCAAGACAAGACCTTGTTGCCGTCGCACTTTTTGGTAGCGGGCTCGCAGATGTGGGGCTTGCAGGCTGCCGTTTTTCCGGTCGTGACACAGGTTTGCTTCAGCGGGCAGTTCGAGTCGACCCAGCCTTGCCCGTCGTCCTTGCAGACCAGCTTGGAATGGCCGCTGTCGGCGCACTTGCTGGTGTTGGGCTCACACACTTTGGGCTGGCAGGCGCCCTTGATGCATATCGTGTCCGAGCCGCATGTCGCATCGGGCTTCCACGACACACCAAGCGCATCGCATTTGACGACGTTGCCGGATTCGCACTTGCTGGCCGCAGGGGTGCAGATCGCCTTGAGACAGTCACCGTCGACACACACCTCGTCGCCGCCGCACGGCGTGTCCTTGAATCCGCTGAAATCCGCTTTGCACGTCGCGCGGGTCTTCAGGTCGACGCACTTGGCCTCGTCCTTCGCGCACGCTGCAGGCAAACAGAGGCCGTCCTTGCAGTGTTGCTTGTCCTCACAGTCCTCGATGCCGATGCACTCGGCACATACGCCTGCGGCCTTGTCGCATACCTGTCCGAACGCCTTGCAGTCCTTGGAAGAGCTGCATCCGGGGGGCTTGGGCATACAGTTGTTTGCCTTGCAGGTGGTGCCCGCGTCGCAATCGGCATCGGACAGGCAATCGACACAGACCCCAGCCTTGGCGTCGCACACAGCCACGACGGCGCCGCAATCCTTGTCGCTCTTGCACGGGATCGGCGCAGCGCACTTGCCGCCGACGCAGCGGGCGTCCTTGGTTGAGCAATGGCCGGCGTGTCGGCACACGACGCACGCGCCCGTGGCCGTGTTGCAGAAGGGGGCTTCCGGGGCGCAGTTCTTGTCCGCTGTGCAGCCGCTTACAACGTCGGGTACGGACACGTCGAGCACAGGCCTGGTCGCTGAATCGGCGGCCCCCACGTCCTGCTCGTCGACCGTAGCGTCCTTGGGATCGATGCCAACGTCTTCTTCCTTGCTCTTGCCGTCGTCGGGTTCGGGATCTCCACAGCTGTAGGTCAGCAAAGCAACGGCGCATACAACGATTCCCGCCGCGATGTGCCTTGTCGGAGACAAGCGCCCCCTGCGGCCGAAAACGTCGTGCGGGTTCATGAGCATTTGCCCCCTGAGCACGCGCTTGTACAGGCGCTCGATAGATAGCCGATGCCGCTCGCCTGGCAGGTCAGCAGCATCGTCTTGTTCAGACAGACGGTCGCCCCTGGCGTGCACTTGTTGGAGATACAGGCGCCTTGCGCGCACTGTTTGGAGACACCGCAAGCAGCGACCAACTTCGCCGAAGTGCCGTCGATTCCGCACTTCTTGACGTCGTTATCAGCGCAGTAGAGCGCCCCGGCGTCGCAGATGAGCTGCTGGCATTTCTTGCCAAGGCAGATCCAGCCGGCAGGACACGATAGCTGAACGAATCCGGAGCCATCGGCTTTGCAGGTCTTCGTCGCTTTCTTGTCGGCGGTGCACAGCACTTCACCCGCCGTGCACGCGCCGGCCTTGACGCACTTGCCGGATTTGCAGGTCAGCCCCTTTGCCTTGCAGTCTTCACCGGTCTCGGCGCCGCCGCCGCTGCCGCTACACAGCATCAGGTTGCCGTCTTTGCAGAAGACCTTGCCGGGGTCGCAGATCTTGGCCTTGCACGCCCCCGCTTCGCAGACGTTGGGCGCCTTGCACGGGCTGAACTCGTAGTCCTTGCCGTTGGCCTGACACGTTCCCACCGTCTTGGCATCGATGCAGGTCTTTTGGCCCGGGCTGCAGCTGCCGCCGACGCACTTGTCTTTGACGCACGTCTCGCCGCTTTTGCACGCGACGAGCCCCTCGACTTTGGTTCCGTCGGCAGAACAGGTACCCAGCTTACCGTCCTGGCAGACCTTCGACCCGGCCGCGCAGACCGTCGCCTGACACGCGCCATTGACACAGTCCTTGCCGCCCGAGCAGACCGACACCGTCCAGCCGCTCCCGTCGTCCTTGCACGTCTTCAGCTTGGCGTCGGGCGTACACGCGGTCTGCGCCGGCTTGCAGACCCACGTCGCGCAGACGTCGACGTTGCAGTAGCTGCCGACGTCGCAGTCGAGGTCAGCGATGCATTCGACGCACACGCTGAGCTTCTTGTTGCAGACCTTGCCTTCGCTGCTGCAGTCCTTGCTCGACTTGCAAGACTTGGGCTTGTCGACGCAGGCAAACGCCTTGCACAGCTGTTCGGCACCGCAGTCAGCTGACGCGAGGCATTCGACGCACACCCCAGCGGCCTTGTTGCACACCTTGCCGAGAGGCAGGCACGCCTTGTCGGACTTGCAGAGCTCGACTTCCTTGCACACGTTGGCGATGCACCGCTCGCTGTTGCCGAGGCAGTCACCATCGAGCAGGCATTGCACACAGCGGCCGCCCTTGACCGACTTGTCGCACACCGCATCGAACGCGATGCAGTCCTTGTCGGACTTGCACTTATCGGGCAGAGCCGTCGCCACGTCGTCGCCGCCGCCTTCCATCGCATCCGTGGACTCGGCATCGCTGGCATTCGACGTCCCCGTGTCGATGACAGTGAGGCCGTCGGGGCCATCGACCGCCTCGTCACCGCAGCCGCTGAGTAGCAAGACGAGCACGACGGCGAGCGTCGGGAGGATCCGGCGTCGATTCACGAGTTCTCCGTTTGGTTCCATCTATTTGTAGTAGTGGTCTGTCTGCTCGAAGCAGTAGAGGCGCGCGGTCAGCTTGCACGGCTCTCGGCACCCCGTCTCGGTCCACCCTTTGTTTGTCCGCAGCGCGTCGCCGATGAAGCCCCGATGGCCGGTCGACGAGGATGTGTACGTCCAGTAGCGGCAGTTGTAGGAGTAGTGATTGCTCGAGACCTGGTAGAGGCCGTTTTGACGTGTGTTCGTCCAAACTCGAGCTGGCCAGCCTCCCTTGCAGTAAATCCCGTTCTTGTCCCCGGTGACCGTCTTCCCGTTTTCATCCAGCTTGATCGGGACGTCGATGTTGCCGTCGACGAGCCCTTGCCAGGTTGCGGCGACCGATTTGCCGTCGATTCGCTGGTAGCCGACCGATGACTTGTTGAATCGATACGCAGGCGACTGGTTCGTGGATAGCCACGCTTTCCACTGGCCGCCGAGTTTCGCGCCGTCGGCGGCCGCCTGGCACTTGGCATCGGCGCCTGCAAGGCCGCCGAGTTTGCCGTCGAATTTCTTCGAAGTGACAAAAACGCGGCGCTTGATCTTGCAGCCCGCTGGGAGATTCGGTTTGTACGAGCACACGCCGGTCTTGGCCTCGCACGAGTCGAGCGTGCACGTGTTGCCATCGTCACAGGCGAGGTCTTTGCCGCCCTGGCAGGTGCCGGTTTTGCACGTCATCTGCTTGAGACACGGCTTGTTCGGATCGCTGCAGCCACCGCCGTCCTTGATGTTGGGGTAGCTGCATGTTCCGGTCTTGGCGTTGCAGACGTCGGCGGTGCAGAGCTTGCCGTCCGCACAGAGCACACTGGGTTCGGTCATCCTCCGAATCGCGTGAAGGCTATCCGCGACAAAGAGGTTGCCCGCGGCGTCCAGCGCGATGCCGAAGCTCCATCCAAATGATGCTCCCGGTCCGAATCCGTCGACGATAGCGCTCTTCTTATTGCCTGCCAGTGTGCGCACGGTGCCGTCCGGCTCAACCACGCGCAGCGAGAAGTTGCTGCCGTCGAACACGTACAGGTCGCCGACCTTGTTCAGCGCTAGCGCCGACGGTTGGTTGAACGATGCGGTCGGCCCCTTGCCATCCGAAGAACCCGCGGCGCCCGAACCCGCGACGGTCGTTACCAGCCCGGCCCGAATCCGCCGGATGCGATGGTTGCCGCGGTCCGCTACAAATATGGAAGCGCCCGCCAATGCGACGCCACGAGGGGTCCGGAAAGCTGCCGAGCTCACCGGTCCGTCCTGCCAGCCGGCGTTGCCCGAGCCTGCCAGAGTCGTGACGGAGTTGTCCTTTGCCGAGACGGCTCGGATGCGATTGTTGAGCGAGTCCGCATACACGATGCCCCCGTCCGGCGCGACCGCCATACCCTGGACGGTTCCGATCTTGGCGCTGGTCGGGAATCCGTCCTGGAAGCCCTTGCCGCCACTGCCGGCCAGCGTCGTGACTTGCCCCTTGGTCGATACCGCTCGGAAACGGAAGTTATTCGTGTCGGCGACAATGATCGTCCCGTCCGACCGCAAGCCGAGGGCATACGGCCCGTTGAACTGCGCAGATGCCCCGGGGCCATCGAGGTAGCCCTTCGTCCCGCTGCCTGCGACGGTGGACACCACGCCGTTGTGCAAACGTCGGATGCGGTTGTTGCCCGCGTCGCCGATGACCATCCCGCCGCCTTTTTCGAACGCGATGCCCGCTGGCGTCTTGAACTGCGCGCTCTTGGCCTTGCCGTCCGCGTAGCCGTGTTGCCCGGTGCCAGCGACGGTCGAGATCCAGCCGCGCAGGACCTTGCATTTGCCCTCGTGACAGCGCTCGCCGGTGGTGCACTTGCTGCCGTCGTCGCACGGCAGATCAGCAGGGTCGTTGTGACACGTGGCGGTGAAGCGGTCGCACCAGTCGAGCGTGCAGATGTTGCCGTCGTTGCAGCTCTTGGCCTTGGATGCACATTTGCCGGCCGCGTCGCAGGCGTCACCGGTCGTGCACGCACTGCCGTCGTTGCACTTGGTCCCGGCCTTGAGCGCCTGGAACGCGCACTTGCCGGTCTTGGCGTTGCAGCTATCGGTGGTACAGGGCGAGACGTCGTTGCAGAATTTCTGCCCGACAACCAGCTTGCGGATCTTGCTGGAGTAGGTCGCGACATAGAGTTCGCCGTGTTCGTTGAATGCGATCGCACCTGGGTAGTAGATCTTGCTCTTGGCGGCCTGGCCGTCTGAGTCGGACGCGGTCCCGGTGCCGGCCACGGTCGACACCGGCCTCGTCGCGCTTTTCATGTCGATGCGGCGGATCCGATGGTTGCCTCGGTCGGCGACGTAAAGCGCGCCAAATGGCCCCAGCGCGATACCGTGTGGCCCGGAGAAGCGCGCGGAGGTGCCCGGTCCGTCCTGGAACCCAGTCCCAGCGCCGGCGATGGTGCTGACGATGCCCTTGCTGATGGCACGGATCCGGCTGTTCTTGCCCTCCGCGACGTAGATTGTCCCGTTGGCCGCGACGACGAGCCCGAGCGGTTGGTTGAATGCGGCCGAGCTCGCCGCTCCATCGAGGTAGCTCGCCGACCCGCTGCCGGCGACAGTTGCGACGACACCTTTTGCGTCGATGCGCCGCACGCGGTTGTTGCTGCGGTCGGCGACGAACACAGCGCCCGTTGAATCCACTGCAACCCCGTACGGGTAGTTGAATTGAGCCTGCGCCGCCGGGCCGTCGAGGTAACCGGCGGTCCCGCTGCCTGCCCATGTCGTCACCCAACCACCGGGCCCCACGCGTCGAATCCGATGGTTGCCGGTGTCAGCGACGTAGACCACGCCGTCCGCCGTGGCATCGAGGCCGGTCGGATACTTGAACCGCGCCTGGTTTGCCGCACCGTCCACGAATCCGGAGATTGTGCCGGCGAATGTCGTCACCTGCTGCTTGGCGTCGATCTTTCGAATCACGTTGCTGCTGGAATCACCGACGTAGACGATTCCCCCGGCCACGGTTGCGATCCCGAACGGGCGGTAGAAGCGCGCCTGCTTCGCGTCACCGTTGATCGGCAACCCGGACAATCCCGTGCCTGCATACGTGCTGAGTATCCCCTTGCCCGCCAGGCATTTGCCGCCTTCGCAGACATCGCCGACGGTACAGCCGTTGCCGTCGTTGCAGCTGTCGGTGTGCTGGGGATTGCTGCACTTGGCGGTCACCGGGTCGCAGACGTCTTTGGTGCACTGGTTTCCGTCAAAGCACGTCTTGACGGTCTTGGTCGTGCACTTGCCGGCCTTGTCGCACTTCTCGAAGTTGGTGCAGAGGTTTCCGTCGTTGCACGCCTGCCCGACCTTGATCGGCGTGTTGGAGCACTTGGCGGTCTTCTTGTCGCAAACGTCCGCAGTGCACGGGTTGGCGTCGTTGCACGTCTTGACGCTCGGCGTGAGCTTGCGGATCCGGTGGTTGTTTCGGTCGCCGACGAAGATGTTGCCGGCCGGGTCGATGGCGATGCCCCACGGATAGTAGAAACGAGCGTTGCTCCCAAACCCGTCTTTGAAACCTTTGGCGCCGTTGCTTCCGGCGATCGTTGTGACTTTGCCGCCGCTCAGCTTGCGGATGGAATGGGAACCGAAGTCCGCAAAGATCAGGCCGTCCCCCACGATAGCGAGGCCGGCCGGATTCCGAATCGCAGCGCTCAGAGCGGGGCCGTCGACGGCGCCGGCCTGGCCGTTTCCGGCGACCGTCGTCACGACACCGCCGGCGATCTTGCGGATTCGACGGTTGTTATGGTCAGCGACGTAGACCGTGGCGCCAGGCCCCCATGCAACACCGTACGGGTAATTGAATCGCGCCTGCGCTGCCGGCCCGTCGAGGTAACCGGCGTGGGACCCGGCGAGCGTCGTAACCAAGCCACCGGTCGTGATGAGGCGAATCTTGTGGCGCAGCGTTGGCACGATGATACCGCCGGGGGCCGCGTCGATCGCGATCGGTCGATAGATACTCGCCTGGGCGCCGACGCCGTCGGTCCCACTGGAGCCGCCGCTGCCGGCCAGCAACGAGACCGTTTTTTGCATGAGATCGATCTTACGGACCCGGTTGTTCCCGTAGTCGGCGACGTACAAAAACTTCTCGCCGACGCCGAGCGCAACGTCGTGCGGGGCATTGAAACGAGCAGACTTCTGAGCGCCGTCGGTATAGCCCCCGCTTCCCGATCCATACCAATCATCGCTACTGCCGTCGCTCGCCACGATTCGAACTCGGTGACTCTGGTATGCCGGCACATACACCGTCCCGTTGCTCGCGACATCAAGCCCGCGTGGGTAGTAGTAGCGCGATTCCGCGGCGGATCCGGTTTTCCAGCCCGCGCCGCCGTTGCCCGAGAAGGTGCTCACAAACATCAGGTTGCCCGGTTTGCAGCTACCGGTCGCGCAGGTCTCTCCGATGGTGCACTTGTCACCGTCGTCACAGAGCGCTTGCGTGGGCGTATGCGTGCACTTGCCGGTCAACCCATTGCAGGCGTCGATGGTGCAGTCGTTGGCGTCCTTGCAAGGCTTCGGCGCACCAAACACACAAGCGCCGTCCTTGCAGCCGTCGGTCGTGCACAGGTTGCCATCGGCGCAGGCCTGCTCATTGACGAAGCTCAGGCCGTCTGCCGAGCACTGCTTGACCTTGCCGCCGACGCACAGCTTCTTGCCGGCGGGACACAGTTGCGTCTTGCAGCTGCCTTGCACGCAGAACAGCTTCTTGGCGCCGCAGTCGACGATCACCTTGTAGCCGAGTCCGTTGGCGCTGCATTCGCGCACCTTCGTGGTCGTCAGCTTGCCACCGGCGGGCGGCACACAGCTCAGCGAACCGGGTTTGCACTTCTGCGGCAGGCACTCGCCGTTGACACACCCCGTGCCCTTGGCGCACGTCTTCTTCTGCCACTTGAGCCCCTCGTCGACGCACGCTTCAAACGCCGCCGGCCCGGTGCACTTGCTGGCCCCGGGCTTGCAGATCGTCTTGATGCACGCGCCCTTGAGGCAGATGGTCCCCGCGGCGCAGTCCTTGACCTTGACCGCCGCCGTTCCGTTCAGACTGCATGTCTTGATGGTCTGCTTGTCGCAATAGGTCGTCTTCGGCACGCAGATAACGTCCGCGCACTTCGCCTTGACGCAGATTTGTTTGGCGCCGCATGGGATCTCGACGCTGCCGAGTCCGTCGGCCTTGCAGGTCGCGATCGCTTTGCCCGTCAGGCTGCAGGTCGCGGCCCCGGGTTTGCAGACCAGGGGTATACACTTGCCCGATTCGCAGGCGAGGCTGGCCTTTGCGCAGTCCTGCAGCAGCGTAGCGCCGTCGCCGGTTGCGTTGCACTGCATCTGCGAAAAGCCGTTGCAGAAAGCCTTGTCGGGGATGCAACTGACCGCCACGCACGCGCCGCCTTGGCACATCTGGCCTTTCTTGCACGCCGCGGCGTCGTAGCCGTCACCCTTCTTGTTGCACGTCGCGAGCACGTTGCCGGCGCAGGTGTTGAGCCCCGGCTTGCACGTGCCGGGCAAACACATCGCGCCGTGGCACTTGCCGGGGCCGCCCTTCATCTTGCCGCAGTCGTCGAGCACCTTGGCGGACAGCCCATTGTCGGCGCACTGTTCCACCTTATCGCCCCCGCAGAAGACCGACTTAGGCGTGCATACGTGGTTGGCGCATGCCGCTTTGCCCTTCTTGTCCACCGCGCAGCTCTGCTTCACGCCGCCACCGGTGCCATCAGCGCAGGCCTTTGTCTGCCACGAAAGGCCGTTGGCGGCGCAACTCAGCGCGGCATCCGTGGCCGGTTTCGTGGTCGTCTTGCCACACTTGGTCGCGCCGGGGGTGCACACCTGGGCGACGCACGCGCCGTCCTTGCATGTCTGGCTGGCGGGACACTTCTTCTTGTTGACGACCGACGTGCCGAGCTCGTTGCAGGTCGCGATCTCGATGCCGATGCACAGGTTCTTCTTGGGCTCGCAGACCTTGTCTTTGCACGCCCCGGCATCGCACGCCTGCTTGGCGGTGCACGCCGTGACGTCATATCCGCCGCCGTTCGCTCGGCAAACCTGCGCTTCGGCCGGGGACTTGCACGACTTCGCGCCGCCCTTGCAGACATCGGGCAGGCACAAGCCGACCTGGCAGAATCGCTCGTCTTCGCAATCGTCGTCGCCGGTGCAGTCGACGCACTCGCCAGCCTTCTTGTCGCAGACCTGGGCGAGCTTGGCGCATTCCTTGGTCGACTTGCACGCCTTGCCCTTGGCCACGCAGCTGCCGAGCTTGCACACGCCATCGCCGCAGTCGTCGTTGGACAGACAGTCGACGCAAGCGCCTGACTTCTTGTCGCAGATGGCGTTGGCCGCGCTGCACTGTTTGTCGGACTTGCACACGATCGGCGTTCCGCACGCATGACCAACGCACACGTCGCCAGCGCCTTTGCAATCGAGGCGCGTCAGACATTGCACGCAGGCGTTGGTGAGTTGGTCGCACCGCGAGGTCGCGCCGCTGCAGTCGTCGTCGGTCGTGCAGCCGCTCGAGACGTCCACCGGTGCCACGTCAACGCCCCGCGCGCCGATGTCTTGGACCGCGTCGTCGCCGCCCGCGGAATCGACGACAGCGCTCGTGTCAGCCGCTGATTCGCCGCCGCTGTCCTTGTTGCTATCGTTTGGTTCTTCGGTGCCACAGGCGACCGTCAAAGCAGATACGGACAAACCGATCCACAGAAAGCGCGGCAAAGCAGCGCGCCGCTCCAAGCATGGGCGCATGGTTCCTCCGACCGGACGTGGGGTGCGTAATGTCGTTGGTCCGAGGGTACCAAAACCGTGCATCGAACGCAGTAGGCCATGGCCGGCCTTCAGGCTCCAAGACCGCACGACGCAAAAGTACAGTAGTGTAGTTTTATGTATCGCGTTTGCGCGGCGGCCCCCCGGATCCCGTTCGGGATCCGGTCGGCCCCGGATCGCGTTCGGGATCCGGTCGGCCCCGGATCCCGTTCGGGATCCGGTCGCCGAACCTGCTGCGCAGAACCGCCTAAACTGTGCTGGACTTCAACGGCGGCCCCGGATCCCGTTCGGGATCCGGTCAGCGAACCTGCTGCGCAGAACCGCCTACAGTGTGCTGGAGTTCAACGGCCGCGAGGGTGCACGGCGGCAAGGGGGTCTGACCCTTTCATATTACTTTTTCCAACGAAGGAACACGGGCGTTCGTGTGCTTGGATGAAAATGTAATATGAAAGGGTCCGTCCCCCGATCGCTTCACACACACCGTCCGAAGGGGCCTGAGTCACACGTTTCGAAAGGGAATTCCGCGATCCCCCGATC
>CAZLMW010000110.1:0-27024 GCA_964560875.1 uncultured Enterobacteriaceae bacterium | reverse complement strand
TTGCCGTTGTTGCCGTTGTTGCCGTTGTTGCCGTTGTTGCCGTTGTTGCCGTTGTCTTCGCCTGTGTACGGGTTGGGGGGCAGGCTGTCCGAGTTGGGCTGGTTGCCGTTTTCGCCGCCGCCGTTGTCGTAGCCGTCGTACTTGTTGTTGGCAGGCACCGGGCCGTCGGGCTCGTCTTCCTTGCACTCGCTGTTGCCGCCCTTCGACGAGTTCTTGCCCCAGTCGCTGTAGTCGACCTTCTTGGGCGGCGTGTATTTCGGGCAGGACTTGCCCATGAAGCGGACCGAACCGGCACCGCTGATGTCCTGCTTGATCGAACCGGGCGTGCCCCAGTAACGGATATCGCTGGCGCCGGATGTATCCACGGCGAGCGCATTGACGACGCAGACGCGAACATCCGAAGCGCCCGAGGTGTCCACGTCGACCTTGTCGGTCTGCAGGTAGTGCGCGCGAATGTCCGCGGCGCCCGACATATCGATGTTGAGATCGTTGGCCTTGCCTTCCAGGGTCACTTCCGCGGCGCCCGAGATGTCGACGTCGAGGCGACCGCTGCGGATGCCTGTGGCGCGGATGACGGTTGCACCCGATGTCTCGACGGCACGCAGGTTCGGCATCGTGACGTGCACTTCGAGCGGGATTTCGGGGTTGGACGGACGCTCGTTCCAGATGTCGAGCGTTTGGCTGCCGACGTCGGTGCCGATGGTGTCGAGCAGGTTGTCGTCGCCGGTGATGGTCACGCGCGGCTTGGCGTCAGGGTCGACGGTGACGACGACGGTCACGGCGCCGCTGGCATCGATGCGATCAAACGCGCCGACGTTGCGGCGGTCTTCACCGTAGCGGCCGCTGCCGAACTCGCCGTCGCAGCCGGCCAGCGCCATAAGGGAAAGGACCGCGAGCAATGCGGCGGTCTTGCCGATTGTCGAAGTCGTCAGGTTTGAGTGTGAGCCGCGTTGGGCTGCCCAAGTGCGCATCGTTCGTCCTCCCGGGCACCGGACAAACCGGCTTCGTGCCGATCTTCGTGACCCTTGTATGACTTTGAACACCGGGCACTCGGGGACGTGTCACTCCTCTTTTAAACTTTCTTCGGAATGGACGACTGCGCGCCTGTCCGACAGCACAGATTGGTCACCGTTGGCGCGGCGCGTGGATGCAACGGTTGCAGACACGGGGCCTCCGCCGCGCGCTCTGGCGCGACCTGGGGAATGATCCGAGTCTGAAGGAACGGTCCGACGGCGTCGATTCAGATCGAGACCCCGATAAAGAAGCCCGGTCCGAAGCTTGTGCGAGCGTCGCTGTCGTAGGTCAGCGTTCCGACGGTCCCAAGCTGTAGGTCGCGCGGTGTGCGGCCGTCAAATGCGGTGGCGGCGTTGAGCGCGGCGCCGCCGAAGATGGCGAGTGTGCGGCCGATGTAGCGGCCGAGGGTTACGCGCGCCTTGCCAAGCAGGTCGACGCGTTTGTCCATCCGGTTGCGGTCTTCCAGGGCCACGCCCGCGAGCACGTCGAAGTCCCAGAACCAGCGCCCGCTCTCGACATGCGAACCCCAGCCGAGGGAGATCTGGTGGGAGTTGGACCCATCTTGGCCGTTCGTTCCGTACGCCAGGATCGTGTACATCCAGCGGCTACCGAATTTCAGGCCCGCGTTGAACGTGGCTGTGTCGCTGGTCCAGACCTCGAGCCGGTTGTAGCCGTCGCCGATGAAGTTGAAGAGGCCGATCGCGCGCCCGTCACCCTTCGCCGCGACGTTGACCAGGCCGAGTTGAAGCCCGCTCGACTCGTCGGCGACGTTGAACACGCCGAGCTGCATGCCGAGCACGTCGTCGGTGATGTTCACGGCGCCGAATTGGGCACCGGAGACGTCGTCGCCGATGTTGATCCCGCCGATTTGCACGCCTTCGATCTTGCCAGCAGCGACGTTGACCGCCGCGATTTGGGCGCCGTGCAGCCCGCCGCTGGCGACGTTGACCGCACCCGCGATCTGGCCGCCGGCCGCGACGTCGCCAGCGATATTGACCGCTGCGGCGACCTGGATCCCGCGCAAACCACCGGCCGCGATGTTGGCAATCGTCGTCACCTGGATACCGCTGAAGCGCCCGAGCACGCTGTTGAACGACCCCGCGCCCTGCACGCCGTCAAAGTCGCCGCCGACCATATTGAACGCGCCCGCGTACTGACCGCCGGTGACCGAGTGCGACTCCATGTTGAAGACGCCGCCGACCTCGACGCCGGTCACGCTGCGGTTCATGCCGCCGATGGCGTTGAGCGAAAGGCGCGTGACATGGGTGCCCATCTTCGCGCCGACGAAGCTGAGCCCGGGAACGAGCTGGACATTGATGCGCCGCGAGGGAAACGAACCGTTGCTCGCGCGCACCGACTCCTCCGCCCCGTTGCCGCGTGACCGTGTTCGCTCCCGTGGACCGGTGTCGCGGAAGTGGCCAGCTTTGACCTGCATTCGTTTGCCGCGGACGAGCGTGACGTCCGTGGTCAGGACCTTGTCGGCGCGGTGCAGGTTGACCTTGTAGCGGCCCGGCTCGAGGCCCAGTTCGACGCGGCGTCCGGGGATCTTGTCGAGCTCGGCGACGAGCCGACCGCGGCCGTCCCGCACGAAATAGTGCCCGCCCATGTGCTTTTCGAAGAGCATCGTGGACGCCATCGCGCCGAGCGCCGTGATGACGACGTCGCCGCTGCCGTGCAGCTCAAAGTCGTAGTTGGGATGCTGCGGACCTTTTCGCGTCTTTTCGGTGCGCGCGAGTGTCCGGTGAAACGCGTATTGGTAGGCCTCGGACAAGGTGACGCGTCGATCGGAGTTGACGTCGGCCGCGCCGCGCAGGCCGACCACGAGATGATGCGTGAAGTAGGACGCGCCGATGCGGTCGGACTCCTGGGCGACTTCGTTGGCGCTGCTGCTGGTCAAGAACGCGTGACCTTTGACCTGGGAGCTCTGGTCCATGAGGAACGGCGCCCGCCGGATGCCGCCTTTGCCGCGGATCAGCGAACCGGATGCGCACGAGTCGAGGATCGCGATGCGAACGTCCGCGGGGGTGTCGCGCAATTCGGCGCGCAGCTCGGCCCAGCTGATGTGGCCGCCTGATGGCAGCAAGCCGGTCTCGTCGGAATGACCCGAGTAGTAGACGATCAGCTCGACCCGGCGATGACGGCTGCGGGCGTTGGTGATCCGCGCATTGAGTCGCTCGAACGCGGCGCGAATGTGGTTTGGCGTGGCTTCTTGGACCGTCATCATGTCGCGCCGATTCACGCCGCCGAATGTCTTGAGGACGTCGGCGATGCGCAGCGCGTCGGTGTTTGCGTACCGGAGTTTAACCCGTTTGCCACCGCCGTTGTTGGTCCCGATGACGAGCGCAAAACGCCGGATGGAGGGCGCTTCGGCGTTGGCGACCGCGGCGATGACGAGCGCGAGCACGAAGATGACCGGCAGGGCAATGGCCGCAACCGCGACGATGGCCGAGCTGTGCTGAACCGCGTGAAACAGCCGTGTTGTCCGACCAGGGGGCTCGTATTTCATGGCTCGACCTTCTTGACCACAAAGGAGGATTGCCAAAGCCCGTCGGGTAGATCCAGCGCAATATCTTCCGCGCGCGCGCCGGAACGTTTGATGCTGCGAGCGGCATCAAGGATCACACCAAGGTCAAAGGGACCGGCGGCGGTGATGAATACAAAGCGCTCAAAGCGCGGCGCATCGTCCAACTCGTAGGCGTGCGGCAGCGCGATCGCTTTGCCCGGTTCGAGGCTGAGATCGCCGTCTTCGCTCTCGGGGTAATGCAGCGTCACCTCGCCGCGACCATCGATCGACAGGATCGCGCCGTGGGACGCCTCGCCCGCCACGTAGCGCAGCTGGATCAGGTCGCCGGCTGTCGCGGCCTGTCCGTGGCGCAGTTTCTCCGCGTCTTCGCCTCGCTTGCGGAAGACCTGCAGGTGCGCCTTGAGACCTTTGGAGCGATGCCCGTCGTCGATCGCCCGGTCTTGGATTGTGTTGTCTTGGATTGTGTTGCCTTGTCCGGGGGAAGCGGCGAGCGGACGATCGGTGGCGGGCGAAAGCGCGCCGTCGTCCACGGGTACGGGACCGCCTCGAAGCGTCACGACCGCGACAATGGCCGCCAACATCGCGGGGGCGCCCCACACCATCCAGCGGGTTGAGCTGGCGCGCTTTTCCCGGTCCGCGCGGGCCGCATCGATGCGCTCAGCGTCGTCTTTCTTTCGCGCGATCGCGGCGAGCATGTGATCGGCCGCGTACCGGCTGAGGATCGCGTCGTTGCTCGCTGTCAGCGCCGCCAACCGCTCCATGCCACCGGGCTCTTGTTCCAGCCGCGATCGGATCGAGCGCGAACGTTTGGGGTCCAGGTCGCCGGCCGCCAGCCGCTCCAGGAGCAGCTGCGGCACCATTGGGTTTTCGTTGTGCACAGGCATCTACATCGCCTCCACGGACGGTTGCATGGCGTCGAGCTCGTGAAGCTTCGCGCGAAGACCGCGCAATCGCTTGCGAACACCCGACACGGACATGCCAACTTCATCGGCCACTTCTTGTAGCGTCAGACCGTCCAACAGGTGCAACACCGCGATCGTCCGGGTGCTTTCCTGCTGCGTTTCAAAAAGGCGCGCGAGCAACTTGCGCGCCCCGGTCAGGCGCTCGGCGTCCGGCAGGTGCGCGATCTTCTCGATCAGGTCACCATCGGGCACTTCAGGCCTCCGTTTTTGCGACCGAAGCTTGTTCAGGCACACGTTGGTCGCCATCCGGTACAGGAGGCTCGAGGGCGCGTGACCGTCGAGCCGCTCCTGGTAGCGAATCACCTGGACAAAGGTGTCTTGCATGGCATCCACAGCCCGTTCCTCGTCACCGAGCAAACGTCGGCACCGCCGAAGAACCATCGGTCCAAAGCGCGTATAGAGCTCGGCAGCGTCTACGCTCATCCCCTCCAAAGCCTCGCGGCGTACCCACGTCGCTGGCGACGACCCCTCTCCACTTGGGCCGCTATTGGTTGAACACCGACTCTTCGAGAAAGTGTCACCGGCCGCGCAGAAAAGCGCTTGGAGGCGGTCGCCGTCGTCGGGCAAGGGTCGCCCGCGAGAGGCGCGCTGTATAAAAATGAGGCGTGAACGAAGAAATGGTGGGGCTTGGCGCGCTCCCCGGCGCTTCACTTCTTGGTCTTGCCCGCAGCCGTGCCGCCCGGATCGTCGTCGGTCACCCATTGCACCGCTTCTTTGAGGCCCTTGAGGCGCTGGCGATGGTTGATGGCCACGGGTTGCTCGCGACGTTCCGCCACGACTTCGCCGCCATCGACGAATTCAACGGGGTGCTGACCCAGCTTCTTGGTCGGGCCAAACGCGCCGGCCAGGGGATCGGACGACTGTTTGATTCTCGGCCTGTTTGGAGCGCCCTGTTGCGCTTTCGGCTTGGCGATGCGCGTCGCCTTGTGATCGACGGCGGGCGTATCATCGTTGGGAGCGGGCGGCGGCGTGCCCGGCGGTGAAGACTGTGGCGCCGATTGGACCACCAGCGCGGGTCGTTGCCCTGACGGGCGCGTCGATGCGTCGTAGAGGCCGTCGACGAACTGCCGCAGGTCGTCCAGGCCTGGATCCCGTCGGCCAAGAATCCCGCGCACTTCGCGCAACACAGCCTCCGCGTCTTCGGGTCGGTCGTCCGGCGATTTGGAGAGCATTTGCGCGGTCAGCGCTGCCAGTTTCGAAGCGATCACGTTGCCCCGCGATGACGCCATCCGCGGAATCGGATCGAGCACATGCGCGCGGATCACCTCGAACACATCGGGATCGTCGAACGGCAAGCGCCCTTCGAGGCAGCGATACAACAAGACCCCCAGGCCGTAGAGGTCCGTGCGCTGGTCGAGATCCTCGCCGCGGGCTTGTTCGGGGCTCATGTAGGCCGGGGTCCCGACTGCGGCGCCTTGCCGGGTGAGCGTCGAGGTGACCGAACGGACGATGCCGTAGTCGAGCACCTTCACGTTGAACTCATCGATGCCGGCGCGGCAGAGCATGATGTGCGACGGCAGCAGGTTGCGGTGAACGAGGCCCTTTTGATGCGCTTCGCCAAGCGCGCGCAGCAAGGGCACGAGCAGCTGGCCGACAGCCATCGCCGGGATGGGCAGACCTCGTTTTGTTGCGCGTTTCAATACGGCGCTAAGGGGCACGCCATCGAGGCGCTCCAGGGCCATGAAAACGTTGCCGTCGACGTTCTCTCCTGCGTCCAACAGGCGGACGGTGTGGCCGCTGGTCAGGTGCGAAAGGACGCGAATCTCACGCTCGAATCGGGCGCGCGAGTCCTCGAGGCTGTCCGGATCGACGGCGAGCACCTTCACGACCACGTCCTGCCGCGTGCTCCGTTGGCGGGCGTCGTAGAGCAATGACTGCTGGCCGCGGCCTCGCAGGGCGACGATCTCGTAGCGGCCACCGACGATGGTGCCCGCCGGATACGCCCTCATTTTTGCCGCCATTGGATGCCCCGCGGGTCAGAAGTACCGGTGTTGACGGCAGTATCAGCGACCGCGCCCCTGCGCCGCAAGCGCCCGCCGCGTGATGATGCCAGGAGCCCGCGGGCCGTAGGGGCCTCTCTAAGGCCCGATCTGCTCGCGAAGCACTTGATATAGCCCCTTGACCCGAAGACGCGTTAGCGGGCCCGCTAGCGGCATCTACGGGCATTTTGCCTTCGTCGAAGCACTCAAATTCGACCTTTTTTGCACAACCGCGGTGTTTTGGCGGCAACGACAGGCTCTCCCCGAAAAGACGCTTGAATTCGGGGTGCGCATGCACTACCCAGCGCCAATGACTGCGCCACCCAAGAAGTCCGGCCTCGATCGCGCCTCCGAAGCCGCGCCGATCATCCCGGTCGGGGCGCGGGGAATCGACGCCGACTTTCGGGCCGCTCAGACCGCCCGCCTCGCCGCCATGCGCGACCGCAACCAAGCCGCAAAATCACGCGCGGTTGGCGACGGCGATGCGCTCGACGTCGTGACCTACAACGGTGGGCTGCTGTCCGCGCTTTGGGTCGGGACACCCGGCGTGACCACCCGCGGGCCCAGGTTGGCTGCAGCGGTTGCCGCGTTGGACGCCGACGTGATCCTCATGCAAGAGGTCTGGAACAAGCGCTACAAGCGGTCACTTCGCGACGAGCTGCCCGACTACCACGTGATGTTCAGCGGCAGTCACCGCGGCCTCGTCACCCTGATCCGCAAGTCCGTTGTAGCCGGGGAGCCGACCTTCCGCGAGCTGCGTTTTCCGACCCAGCGGGTGATCGAGTACTTCATCTATCACAAGACCGCGATGCTCGTGGAAGCGACCCACGCGCAGACCGGCCAACCGCTCGTCATCGTGAACGTGCACCTCGCCGCCGGCAGCGCGCAGAAGGTCCGACTCGCCCAGGTCGACCAGACATTCGAGCACCTCGTACAGCCCGCCAGCGAACGCGCACTGAAGTCCGGCGGTGGCCAGCTCATCGTGGGCGGAGACCTCAACGCGTCGCCCTATTACGCAAGCGACCGATTCTTCGCCGCCGGCCGACCGTCCTGGGGCTGGCGACGCAATGCGGCCATCTACAACAAGTTCGCCGACAGCGTGGACGCCATCGACGCATTCGCCGCCATCCACGGGGCCGGCGAGGTAGCGGCCGCCCACGACGAAACCGAGCTCGAATGGGCCACGCAGCACGTAGGCAACCGACTCGTGCAGATCACCCGCACAGCCAATTGGGAGCCATCCCAGCGCGTAGATTTCATCTTCGCCAGGCCCATCGGTGACCGCAGCGGCGTCCATGTCGAACACGTCGAGCTCGGCATGAAAGACCGCTTCATCGACTTCAAAGGCGAACGGGTCGAGCAGTCAGACCACTACTGCTTCCGAGCCTACCTGCGCCTACACGAGTGGCCCGCATCCAGTTGACATTGCCGGTAGGCTTTGAAGGCGACGTGTACCTGAGAGCGCTCCCTTGAAACATTCCCGTGATCGACGGCGGCGGACATTCAACCGCGCCGCATCCCAGGCCGTGCGCTGACCTGCGTCATCGGTAGACCTCGCGCCTGTGCCCCACTTTGATGACCATGACGACCAGCAGGTCGTCCTCGATCGTGTAGATTGCTCGGTATCTTCCCACTCTCAGACGCCAAGCAGGTCGGCCAACGAGACGTTTTGCACCGGTGGGCCTCGGTTCGTCGGCCAGCGAACGAATCGCTGCGATCAGCCGTGCGCGATCAACCGTCGAAATCGCAGCGAGTTCCTTCTCCGCGCTTCGCTTGATGCGGATCCTATAGCGCCCCGTCAACGGTCAGCTCCCGAACGAACGTCTCGAATGAGCGGTCGGCCTCATCAACTCGAGCGTCAAATGCTTCGATATCAGAGAGATCTTCCGCCAAGGCTGCGCGCACGGCTTCGTTGATCAACTCCGAAACATTGCAGTTTGATGCCACCGCTTTGAGGCGCAAAGCGCGATGCAGGTCGCCATCCAAATACACCGTCGTTCGCTGACTCTTTGCCATGTCGACCTCCGTTGGCACGGTAACGTTGTAGCGTCTTAGCGTCAAAAGCCTCGCATTGCACGGGCGGCCGCAAGTGCAAAGGGGGCGCTTGCCTGCCTGTGTGACCGCGGGGCGCCCTGACCGTCCCCACGGATGCAGGGCTGCGCGCGCACAGAACCGCCACCGGCGACCGACACGTACGTCCGCTTCTCCCAAAAGAATCCACAAAAACAGGCGGTTGGGGTAAGCGGGGATGGGGGTTCCAAAGGGGGAAGGACCGGTCAGGGGAAGGCAGTCTGTCATCGCCCGAAGACGCGAGCGCCGCAACCAACGGGTGCCACGCAGATCATAAAATGCCTTCCCCTGTTGGGTCCTTCCCCCTTTGATCCGAGGCCGCGTCGGCCAAGACGATCCCGCCGCCGGAACAATCTACCCGTTGACGAGGTGCTCATTCATGAGCGCCACAGTTCGGTCGTAGATCGCAAGCGACTCATCGACGGTCGGCGCGATGGCGAGGCAACCGATCTTGCCGAACTGGCTCAGGCACCCCAGCAGGTGAAAAACCACCCCGGTGTCGTCGTAGCGGAAATGCACACCGTGAACGACGAGCAGGTCCATCAGGTCGAACGGGAGCGTGCCCTTGTAGTCGTCGCTTTGGAGCGTGTCCGTCGTGAAATAACACCGCTCGCGACCGCCGCCCGTGGAATACGTCCCCGTTTTCGCGTCGTACTGGCCGCCGGTGATGAACTTCAGCGTGTTGAACGGATGTGTCGTCCCGCCCGCGCGGAGGTTGATTTCCACAGCTACAAGTCGGTCTGGACCGTCGGCCTGCGGGATCGCGAGGAAATCGACCCCGAAACGACCGATGACGCCCTTGTCGGCGAGCACTTGTCCGACGCGCATGCTCAGGTCTTGCATCGCGAGTCGATAGCGACCGTTGGCGGGGAATGTGGCGCCGAGAAAGACCTGGCCGCCGGGGCCGCCGAGCAGCTGGTCGTGCGTTGAGATGACCTGCACTTCACGCACCGGGTTGATGCGCAGCTGGACCGAGGGTGATGTCTTGCCTTCCCCCTCGACCCACACCTCGCAGATCCCGCCCATGCGGTTGAACTGCTCGCGATAGGCGCCCCAGGTCAGGCCCGGTGCTTCGAAGCGGAGGTTGGGCATCGCGGCGGCGACGGCCTTTTCGGTGTCGGCGACCGAACTGTCTCGGGGATGGCCAGATTCGAGCTCCCGCAGGTCGAGGATCGCGTTGCCTTCACCGCTGAACGACTCGTCGAGCTTGACAACGATGCGCGATGTGTCGGGCGACTCGTGCCACGTTTCGGCGACCGCTGAGACGAGCTCGTGTTCATCGCTTAGACCTTCACGACCCGGCGCCATTTCGACCCCAGCAGCGCGAAACACGTTGCGACTGCCGGTCTTGCTGCCGAGGTGGGTCAGCTCCGGATCACACGAGTTGAGCGGGATGCCCAGCTGCACGGCCAGGGTGCGCTCCAGCGGGGTGCTGTTGAAGCACACCATGTGGGCGTTTTCGGGGTCGCGGATGGCGTCGCGGATGCGTTGGACGAGCCTTGGTCGCGCGAGGATCTTCGAGGTCAGCGCGATGGGAGCCGCGTCGTCGCAATCGAACAGCGTCAAGCGCATGCGGGCATGGGCGGGAGGCACGCCGCGCATCTGGTGCAGGTAGTAGTCGATGATCAGCGGGTTGAGCCGCTTGGACGTGACGTAGATCAGCCGCAACCGGGGATGGCGCAGCAGCATCAGGTTGAACAACGACCGCTCTTCGTAGTGCGCGACGCCCGAGATCTTGGCGAGCTCGGCAGGGTCGAAGCTCTGCGACGGGATGACGACGGCGGTGTATGGACGGGTCGGATCGGCGGCGAAACGCACGAAATGTTCGCGCAGCCTCGCTTGGAGAGCGGCGAATTGGGTGCGCTCGTCGGCGGAACCGGCGGGCGGGAAGAATTGGGATGTCATGACCGCAATAGGATGACGCGGATCGGATCGCGGCGCCAGCCTGGCCGGGCCAGGTGGGGCGTTGGCTCTATTTTTCGAGAACACCGTAGTCGCCGATCGGCTGCATCCACGTCGCCGTGGGCGGGACGTCGACACGTTCCTTCAGACCGGCTTGGAACCGATTGAACGCCTCGGATTGGCCGAGCGGGTTGCTGTCGTCGTCGGTGTCGATCGCGGCGACGTGCACGAAACTCACGCCATCATCGGCGCGAAAAGCGGCGTATCTCAGACCTTTGGGTTGGCTCTGGGCGAGCTCGGCAAACACGTCTTCAATCGCGGCCTGGTTGGCGTCTGCGGCGTCCGGGCGGCAGCGGTACTGCACGACGACACGTTTCATGGGCGGCTCCTCGGGCTCTGGTTGGCCCGATGCTAACCCATCTTTCTCACGTGATGAGAAAGCCGGGCGAACCGATGAAGAGGTGCCGTGCAGTGACCCGCCGCGGCTCCAAGGCCGTTGCAATCAGCCGCAGTATCCGGTCTTGACGTTGCACTTCTTGCACTTCGTCTTACCCACGCACTTGCCGCTGCTGCAGGCGTCGTTGGTTGTGCAAGGCGAGCCGTCGTCGCAGATCACGCTGTTGGGACCGGCGACGTGGCTGCACGTCTTGGTCTTGGCGATGCACTTGGCGACGGTGCATGGGTTGCCGTCTTCGGCGCAGTCGACGTCCTTACCGCAGCCGGTCGGTTGCCCGCCGGGGGTCGGGTTGCTGCCCCAGACGGTCCGTGGCTCGTACTCGGTCGCCGCGATCGCGTGGCCATTTTGTCCATATTGGCCGCGACCCCAGCAGAACGTGACGCCGTCGCCACGCACCGCGCAGTTGCTCGATGAGCCCGCGGTCAGCGAGATGACGTTGTCGAGTCCCTTGGGCGCCACGGGCTGCTTCTTGTACGCGTTGGAGCCGCCGCCGCCGGTCGAGTCGCCGGAGTAGCCGTAGTGGTTGTAGCCCCAATGGCGGATGGTCCCGTCGCTCAGGATGGCGTTGCCCCAGTAGATGCCGCGGTTGACCTGGACGGCTGTCGTGATGCCCGTAACCTGCACCGGAACTGAGGCGTGTTTGCCTTTGCCGTCCCCGTTTTCATAGTAGTTGCCGCGGCCCCAGCACCAGATCGTGCCGTTGGACTTGAGCGCGCAGGAGCCCTGGTAGGTGCTGCTGATCTGCGTGATGCTCGTCAAACCGGTCACCTCGAGCGGTTTGGGGTTGGCGCCAGAGGTCACGCTGCTGGACGTCTTGGCCTTGCCGCCGCAGCGACCGAGGTAGCCGTGGCCCCAGCAGTACACCTTGCCGTTGTTGCGCAGCGCGCAGCTGAAGCGTTCGCCTGCCGAGACGTCGATGACGTTGTTCAGGCCCGGGACCTTGCCCCATGTCGTGAGGTTTTCGTTGCTGCGGAAGCCGCGACCGAGCTCGCCGCTGTTGTTGTGGCCCACGCAGTACACCTCGCCCTTCTTGAGCGCGCAGGTGTGGTACCAGCCCGCGGCAGCATCATCGACCTGGCCGACGCCCTTGGCGTGGGTCGGAACGTAGCGATGTGACGTGCCGCCGTCGCCGATTTGGCCGTGGGATCCGTAGCCCCAGCACCACAGCGACTTGTCCGACCGGATGGCGCAGTGGGTGTAGTAGTCGCCGCTGAGATACGTGACACCGCCGAGCCCCTTGGCCTTGGTGGGCTTGTACTGGTTCTTGGTCGTGCCGTCGCCGACCTGACCGTAGCCGTTGTAGCCCCAGCACGACACCGTGTCGTCGGCCTCGATGGCGCAGGAGGTGTAGTACGACGCCATGACCTGCTTGCCCCAACCGGTGGCCTTGCTCTGACACTTGCCGTGCCAGCAGGTCTTGCCGCTGCCGCATGACGCACCGCCGGGGTAGGGCGCATAGACGCATTCGCCGGTCTTTTCGCTGCAGGTGTCGACCGTGCAGGTGTTGTTGTCGTTGCAGGTCTTCGGCTTGCCGCCCGAGCACGTGCCCTTGGTGCACTTGTCGCCCGACGTACAGGCGTTGCCGTCGTCGCAGGCGAAGTTGTCGGCCGCCGGAACGTGCTGGCAATCGCCGGTCTTGGCGTCGCACTTGGCGACCGTGCATGGGTTGCCGTCGTCGGAACAATCCGCCGCGATCTGGCACTTGTTGCCGCCGCCGGGGACCTTCTGCGACGCGAGGACGTCGGTGGGCACCGTTGAGCTTCCCGCGCTGCTCCACACGTTGTTGCCGAGCTGGCCGTAGTGGCCGTAACCCCAGCAGACGATCGAACCGTCGGCTCGCAGCGCGCAGGTGTGATGCCGACCGGCCGCGATCTGGCTGGCGCCGAGAACGCCGAGCGCCTGGACCGGCTTGCGTCGGGTGGTCTTGGTGCCGTCCCCGAGCTCCCCGTTGCCGTTGTAGCCCCAGCACCAAACCGCGCCGTTGGCCGTCTTGCCGCAGGTGTGCCGTTCGCCGCCAACGAGGGAGATGAACGTCTGGTTGGTGTCGACCTTGACCGCGCCCTGGCGGTTGGTGGTCGTGCCGTCGCCGAGCTGGCCGTAGCCGTTGTAGCCCCAGCACCAGGTCTCGCCACTGCCTCGCAACGCGCAGATGCCGAGCCAGCCGGTGGACACGTGCTTGAGGTTGTTGATGCTCTCGCTGATGGTCACGTCGTAGAACGTGCGGCTGTGCCAGCCGTCGCCGGGCTGGCCGTGGGAGCCGTAGCCAAAGCAACGCGCGTAGCCGTCCGTTCCGAGCACGCAGTTGTGGTTGGAGCCGAGCGCCACTTCGACGCCGTTATCGAGGTTGAGCATCTTCGTTGGGACCTTGCGATTGCCGGTCACGCCGATGCCGATCTGGCCGTAGCCGTTGTAGCCCCAGCACCAGACGCTGCGATCCGCCTTGACCGCGCACGTGGTGTTGCCGCCTGCCTCGATTCGCGTGACCCCGCCGAGGCCCTTGACGTCGACCGGGACCGGGCTGTTGCTCGTCGCGTTGTTGCCGAGCTGACCGGACGTTCCCAACCCCCAGCAGGAAACGGCGCCGTTGCTCTTGAGCGCGCAGATGTGCGCGTCGCCCGCGATGAGCGACGTAACGCCCTTGAGGCCCTTCACCTTGACCGGCGAGTGCTTCTCCGTGGTGGTCGCGTCGCCGAGCTGGCCGTGTGCCGCGTAGCCCCAGCACGATGCGGTGCCGTCGGGGTGACCGGCGCAGGTCGTGTAGTTGGCGAGCGCGATGGACGTGGCCCATGGGGTGGGCTTGCTGCTGCACACGCCCTGGCTGCAGACCTTGCCGACGCCGCATGTCGCGCTGCCCGGGATCGGGGCGAATACGCACTTGCCGGCCTGGCTGCTGCACGTATCGGTGGTGCACAGGTTGCCGTCGCTGCAGTTCTTCTGCGCACCGACGCACTTGCCGGCCTTGCAGGCGTCGTTGGTTGTGCAGGCGTCACCGTCGTTGCACTTGAAGCCGTTGGCGCCCGCCTTGGCGACGCATTTGCCCTTCTCGCAGGCGACCACGGTGCACGGGTTGCCGTCGTCGGAGCAGTCGGACACGTGGCTGCATGTATCGCTGCCGCCGGGCGCCGGATCGCTGCCCTGGACCGGGTAGGGCTTGTTGACGTGGATGCCGCTGACGTTGATGCCGACCTGGCCGTAGCTGTTGTGGCCCCAGCAGTTGACCACGCCGTCTTTGCGGAGCGCGCAGCTGTGGTGACGACCCAGCGCGATCTGTGCGACGTCGCCGGCGGCCTTCACCTCGACGGACGCGTACGTGTTCTTCGTTGCGCCGTTGCCGAGCTCGCCGTGGGAGTTGCGGCCCCAACACCACACGCGGCCTTGTTGCGTGTACGCGCAGGAGTGGTCGTGACCGCCGGAGACGCCGAGCGCATCGGTCAGCGTGGCGTGCTTGACGGGGGTGGTCTTGTTGCCTGTCCCGCCGGTGCCGATCTGCCCGTAGTTGTTGTAGCCCCAACCCATCAGGACGCCGCCGTCGACGATGCCGAACTGGTGGTAGTGACCGTTGCCGATGGCCTCGAACCGCGTGCCCTTCTTGACGCGCACGGCCTCGGTGTAATTCCACGTGTTGCCAAAGCCGTTCTGACCGTGGGCGCCGTAGCCCCAGCACCACACGTAGCCGTCCGACTTGAGCGCGCAGGTGTTGTAGTAGCCGGTCGCGATGGCGATGGCCTTGTCGACGCCTTTGACCGTGACCGGTGTCTTGCGGGCGGTGGTGGTGCCGTCGCCGAGCTCGCCGTGGCCGTTGTAGCCCCAGCACTGCACGGTGCCGTTTGCGAGCAGGGCACACGATGTGCTTCCGCCGATGCTGATCTGCACCGCCGTCTTCATTCCGGTCACCGCGACGGGCGAGTTGGTCTGAGCCGTTCCGCCGTTACCGAGCTGGCCGTAGTTGTTGTAGCCCCAGCACCACACGGCGCCACCTGATTGCAGCGCGCACGTGTGCGACTCACCGCCGTCCACTGCGGTCGCGTTCTTGAGCTTGACCACCGCGGTCGGGATGTGGCGGTCGACGCCCTTGACGCCGTTGCCGATCTGGCCCTGGTTGTTGCGTCCCCAGCAGTTGACCGAACCGTCCTGCAGCACGGCGCACGAGTGGTAGTCGCCGCTGCCGATGCCGGTCGCCCAGCCGTTGATCTTGTCGCTGCAAGCGCCCTTGCTGCAGATCTTGCCCACGCCACAGACCGCGCTGCCGGGCAGGGGTGCCGCGACGCATTTGCCGCTTTCGGGCGAGCAGAGATCGGACGTGCACGCGTTGCCGTCGTTGCAGTTGACCGCGGTGCCGACGCACTTGCCGGCCTTGCACTTGTCGGACAGCGAGCACTTGTCGCCGTCGGTGCAGCCGAAGCCGTCGGGTACGTCCTTGGTCTTGCAGGCGTTGTTCTTGGTGTCACAGAACGCCACGGTGCAGGTGTTGCCGTCTTCGGCGCAGTCCGCGTCCGCGTTGCACTTGTCGTAGCCGTAGGGCGCTGTGTTCGTGCCGATGACGAGCTGCGCCGAGGCAAAGCCGCCACTGTTGTACGTGCCGTTGCCGACCTGGCCATAGTAATCGTAACCCCAACACCAGACGGTGCCGTCAGCCTGCAGACCGCAGGTATGGTCGTAGCCGGCCGACAGCTGCAGCAGGTTGGTGACGCCCTTGATCTCCTTGGGCAGCGACGAGCTCGTCTTGGTGCCATCGCCGAAGTTGCCGTAGCCGTTGTAGCCCCAGCACCAGCCGCTGCCGTTTCCGGCGACCGCGCAGAAGTGTCGGCCACCGCCGGAGATCTGCTTGGCGTCGGTGATCTTGAGGGTGGATCGCGGCCAGGCGCTGTTGGTCTTGTTGCCGTTGCCGAGCTGGCCGTGCCCGTTGTAGCCCCAGCACCGCAGCGTTCCGTCCGACTTGCGGGCGCACGAAGACGAGTAGGTCACGGTGATCTGCGTCGCCTTGATGAGATCCTGGACGTGAACAGGTTCGTACCGTGTCTGCGTGAAGCCGCTGCCGAGCTGGCCATAGTTGTTGTATCCCCAGCACCGCGCGTAGCCGCTGGCGAGAACCGCGCAGGTGTGATGCTGGCCGCCGCTGATGTCGATGACGCCGGTCAGGCCCAGGACCTTCTTGGGCAGGATCTCGACCTTGTTGGTGCCGATGCCGAGGTTGCCGTAGTTGTTGTAGCCCCAGCACCAAACCGTGCCGTCGGCGCGGAGCGCGCAGGAGAAGTTGTCGCCGAGCTCGAGCTTCTTGATGTCCTTGATGTTCTTGACCTTGCCCGGGATCTTCAGGTTGCTCTTGCCGCCGTTGCCGAGCTGCCCGTAGACGTTGTAGCCCCAGCACCACGCCTCGCCCTTCTTGAGCGCGCAGCTGTGGTTTCCGCCGGCCGCGACCGCGTCGATACCCGTGAGGCCCTTGACCGCCTGCGGACGGTGGTACTTCAGGCCGCTCTTCATCTGGTCGTTGCCGATCTGGCCGTAGTCGCCGCGTCCCCAGCAGGCCACGGTGCCGTCTTGCTTGAGCGCGCAGGTGTGGTAGCCGCCGGCGGCGATCTGTTTGCCCCAACCCTGTGCGGAGGCGGCGCAGACGCCCTTGCTGCAGACCTTGCCCGAGCCGCACACCGCGCTGCCGGGAGCGGGCGCGTTGATGCACTGACCGGACACGGACGAGCACGAATCGGAGGTGCACGCGTTGCCGTCGTTGCAGATGATCTTCTTGCCGACGCATGAGCCCTTGGCGCAGACGTCCTTTGTTGTGCACTTGTCGCCGTCTTCACAGCCGAAGCCGTCGATCGCGTTGACCTGCTTGCACGAGCCGGAGTCCTTGTCGCACTTGGCGATGGTGCATGCGTTGCCATCTTCGGCGCAGTCCGCGTCGATCTTGCACTTGTCGCCGCCAAACGGGGCCGCATCACTGCCGGACACGAGCACGGGGACGTCCGAGACAACGCCGTTGTGGCCGCTGCCGAGCTGGCCGTAGTCCGAGTAGCCCCAGCAGTAGACCGAGCCTTCACCCCACAGCGCGCACGTGTGTCGGTAGCCCGCGGTGAGCTGCAGCGCGTGGGTCATGCCCTTGACGACGACCGGAATCGCGCTGTGCTTGTTGGTCTTGTCGCCCTTGCCGAGCTGGCCCCAGGAGTTGCGACCCCAGCACCAGACTTTGCCGCCGCCGACGATGGCGCAGCTGTGGTTTCGACCGGCCGCGATCTTGGAGACGCCCTTGAGCGCGTGCACATCGACGGGGAGCTTGGTGGACTTGGTCAGGCCGTCGCCGAGCTGGCCGTAGCCGTTGTAGCCCCAGCACTTGACGGTGCCTTCCTGCAGCAGTCCGCACCCGTGATAGCCGAACGAGGCGACCTGGTCGACCTTGAGCAGCTTGTTGACGACGACCGGTTCCCACGCCCCGCTCAGTTGCGGGCTGCCGAGCTGGCCGTTGCTGTTGTGGCCCCAGCAGTACACGTAGCCGTCGTTGCGCAGGGCGCAGGTGCTTTGCTCGGACGCTTCGAGCTGCACGACGTTATCGAGCTTGGACACCGGTACCGGGAACAGTCGCTGCGTGGTGGTGGCGTCGCCGAGCTGGCCGTACGCGTTGTAGCCCCAGCACGAGACGGTGCCGTCGGCCTTGAGACCGCAGCTGTGGTACTGGCCGAGCGAGACCTTGGAGTAGCCGCTGTCGGCGCCCTTGACCTGGATCGCGAACTCGGACTGGGCTTTGCCGCCGTCGCCGAGCTGGCCGTACGTGTTGTTGCCCCAGCACCACACCGAGCCGCCTTCTCGCACCGCGCAGCTGTGCCGCTCACCGCCGCTGACGTCGAGCGCGTGGGTCACGTTCTTCACTTCGACAGGCACGGTGGAGCGTTCCGAACCGCTGCCGGTCTTGGCCTGGCTGAGCCCGTTGCCGAGCTGGCCGTAGTAGTTGTTGCCCCAGCAGGCGAGCTTGCCGGTCTGCAGCACGGCACAGTTATGGTACGCGCCGGCGTCGACGTAGTGGGCCCAGCCGGTCGCCTTGCGGGCGCAGATGCCCTTGAGACAGACACCGGACTTGCCGCAGGTCGTGCCGCCGGGCAGCGGGCTGTAGACGCACTCGCCGGTCTGCGCCGCGCAGGAGTCGATGGTGCACGGGTTGCCGTCGTCGCAGCTGACCTCGGCGCCGATGCACTTGCCCTTGAAGCAGGTTTCGTCGGTCACGCACGCGTTGCCGTCTTCGCACTGCATGCCGTCGCCGGCCGCGGTGTGCTCGCATTTGCCGGTCTTGGTGTTGCAGGTCGCGACGGTGCAGACGTTGCCGTCCTCGGCGCAATCGACGTTGGCGTTGCAGACGTCCGCGCCGCCGGGCGCCTTGTTGGACAGGTACACGGGGCGCGGTTTGTCGACGTAGCCGCCGCCGATACGGCCGTCACCGACCTGGCCCCACCAGCTGTAGCCCCAGCAGAAGACCGAGCCTTCGGGCCACATCGCGCAGGTGTGATTGTGGCCGGCTGCGAGCTGGACGACGTTGTCCATGCCGGGCACCTGGACGGGCGTGTGCTGGTGTTTGCGCTGGCCGGTACCGTCGCCGAGCTCGCCGTTGCCGTTGTAGCCCCAGCAGTGGACCTTGCCCGCCTTGATGACGCAGGTGTGGTTGCCGCCGCCCTCGATCTGCCAGAGGTCGCCGATCTTCAGCACATCGACCGGCGCTGCGCTGTGCTTGGTGAGGCCGTTTCCGAGGTTGCCGTAGCCGTTGTAGCCCCAGCAGACGCCGCGACCGTCCGGCTTGATGCCGCAGGTGTGATACAGGCCCGCGGAGATGCCGCCGGACGCCGTAAGACCTTGCACGACGACGGGCACGTTGCTGTTGCCCATCCACGTGTTGCCAAGCCGGAAGTACTGGTTGTAGCCCCAGCAGTAGACGTAGCCGTCCGAGCGCAAAGCGCACGTGTGGTACTGACCGGAGGTGATGCCGACAACTTTGTCGAGGTTGCCGACAACCTGTGGCGTCGTCTTGTGTTTGTAGCTGCCGTCGCCGACCTCGCCGTGACCGTTGTAGCCCCAGCAGCTGACCTTGCCGTTGTCGAGCAGCGCGCAGGTGTGGTCGTAGCCGAGCGCGAGCGCCGTGGCCTTGCCGCCGATGAACTTGGTCTTGGTCGGGTTGAGGTTGTTGGACTTGGTGCCGTTGCCGAGCTGGCCATACGTGTTGGCGCCCCAGCACCAGACGATGCCGTCCTTGTCGAACGTGCACGTGTGGCGGTTGCCGGCCGAGACATCGACCGCGTCCTTGACGTTGAGCACCTTGTCGGGGACCGGTTGGCGGAGGTTGCTGCCCTTCTTGCCGTTGCCGCACTGGCCGACCTCGTTGCGTCCCCAACACCAGACTTCCGCGTCACGGGTGACGGCGCAGGTGTGGCTCGACCCGGCCGCGATCCGCTTGGCCCAGCCGATGACGGTGGCCGAGCACTGGCCTTTGCCGCAGAGCTTCTTGGACCCGCAGGTGGCGCTGCCGGGGTAGGGCGACAGGCTGCACTGTCCGGTCTGGAGCGTGCAGTTGTCGTCGGTGCACGGGTTGCCATCGTGGCAAGCGACCGCGGTGCCCTGACAGACGCCGCTCTTGCACTTATCGTCAAACGAGCACTTGTTGCCGTCGTCGCACGCCTTGTTGGTGTTGATGGCCGAGAAGCTGCACTTGCCGGTGCTCACGTTGCACTGCGGCTTGTTGCAGGCCGAACCGTCCGACGCGCACTCGCTGTCCTTGGAACATCCCTGCGTCGGGGGCTGCAGGACGGGCGCGGGGGCCACCGGGAAGGGCACGGTCTTGTATCCGCTGTGGGCCTTGTAGCCGAGCTGTGCGTAGTAGTTGTAGCCCCAGCAGTACACGTCGCCGTTTTGGCGCAGCGCGCAGGTGTGGTAGCGGCCGAGCGCCAGCGAGACAACGTTGCGGAGGTTCTTGACCTGTTCGGGCAGGCTCTTGTGCTTGGCTTCGTTGACGCCGAGCTGGTTGTGCGTGCCCTTGCCCCAACACCAGACATCGCCCAACGGTGAGCGGATGGCGCATGTGTGGCCTTCGCCGCCGCGGACCTTGAACAGCTTGCTGATCTTGAGCGATTCCTTCGGCTCGGTGCTGCTCGCGGTGAGCCCGTTGCCGAGCTGGCCCCAGCCGTTGTAGCCCCAGCAGACCGATCGTCCGTCAGGTTTGAGCGCGCAGTTGTGGTTCCAGCCGCTGGTCAGGCCGACGGCGGCGGTGAGCTTCTCGACGAGACGGGGAACGTTGGTGCTTGTGACCGGGTTGCCGAGCTTGCCGTTGCTGTTGTTGCCCCAGCACATCACGTAGCCGTCGTTGCGCAGCGCGCAGGTGTGGTTGTCGCCGGCCGAGACCGCGACCGCATTGGTGATGCCCTTGACCGCTGTTGGCAGGTTGCGTGACACGTTCGCGCCGTCGCCGAGCTGGCCGCTGGTTCCATAGCCCCAGCAGACGACCTTCTTGTCGACGGTCACCGCGCAGGTGTGGTTGCGGCCGCTGCTCAGGCCGATGGCGTTGCCGAGGAACTTGACCTGGACGGGCGAGACGCGGTCGCTCTTGTCGCCGACGCCGAGCTGTCCGTAGTTGTTGCGGCCCCAGCACATCACGGTGTTGTTCTGCCGGAGCGCGCAGGTGTGGTTCTGGCCAGCCGCGACCGAACGACCCTGGGTGACGCCCTTGACCTCGGTCGGCAGGACCCAGGTCTGGCTCTTCTTGCCGTTGCCGATCTGCCCGTAGCCGTTGTAGCCCCAGCAGCGCACCTTGCCGTCCGCCTGCAGCGCGCAGGTGAAGAGGTCGCCGGCGGTGATGTCGAGCGCCGGACCGATGGGCGCGGCCCCGCATTTGCCCGCGTTGCAGATCTGGCCAAAGCCGCACTCGCTGCCCTTCGGTGACAGCGTGACGGTGCACTTGCCGGTCTTGGCGTCGCAGCCGTTGATGGTGCACGGGTTGTTGTCCTTGCAGGTCAGCGCGGTCTTGGTCGCCTTGTAGGTGCAGTTGCCGGTCTTGGCGTTGCAGGTGTCGGTCGTGCAGGCGTCGCCGTCGTCGCAGCCCTGGGCCACGCCGACGCACTTGCCGGATTTGCAGACGTCCTTGCCGGTGCAGGTCTTGCCGTCTTCGCAGGACGTGCCGTCTTTGCGCTTGTTGAACACGCAGCCGTCGAGCTTGTCGCAGGTGTCGAACGTGCAGCTGTTCTTGTCATCGCAGACCTTGGCGACGCCCGAACAGACGGCCTTCTTGCAGGTCTCCGAGACGGTGCAGGCGTCCGCGTCGTTGCACTTGGCGCCGTCCTTGAGAGGGACGAAGAGGCACTTGCCGGTGGTCGTGTCGCACTTGTCGGCGGTGCAGGGCGTGTCGTCGTTGCAGCTCAGCGCGGTGGCCTTGCAGCTGCCGGACTGGCAGGAGTCGCCCTTGGTGCAGATGTTGCCGTCGTCGCACTTGAAGCCGTCGGCGAGGGCCACAGCCTTGCAGCCGGTCGCCGGGTCACAGACGTCGGCCGTGCACTGGTTCTTGTCGTCGCAGGTGATCGCCTTGCCGCTGCACTTGGCCGCCAGACACGAGTCGTTGCCGGTGCACTTGTTGCCGTCGTCGCACTTGGCGCCGTCGGGCAGCTTCTGGGCCACGCAGGTTCCCGACGCGCACTTGTCGCCGGTGGTGCAGGCGTTGCCGTCGTCGCACGTGCCGCCGTCCTTGATGGGCGGGTACGCGCACTTGCCGGTCTTGGCGTCGCACTGGTCGACCGTGCAGGCCTTTCCGTCGTTGCAGGTGGCCGCGGCACCCTTGCAGGCGCCGGACTGGCAGGTGTCGCCCTTGGTGCACTTGTTGCCGTCGTCGCAGACGCTGCCGTTGGGTTGCGCCGCGCCCGAGCACTTGCCCGCTTTGCAGACGTCGCCAACGGTGCAGGCGGCCTTATCGTCGCACTTGGCGCCGTCGGACAGGTCGGTGAACGCGCAGCCCTTCTTGGGATCGCAGCCATCGGATGTGCACTGGTTGCCGTCCTGGCAGCTCAGGTCGGTGCCCGCGCACTTGCCGGACTTGCACGCGTCGTTGGCGGTGCACTTGGACCCGTCATCGCACTTGCGGCCATCGGCGTTGGTGCCCTTGCAGAGACCCGATTTGCAGGTGTCGTCCTTGCTGCACAGGTTGCCGTCGTCGCACGTGTTGCCGTCCTTGACGTTGGTGAGCACGCATTTGCCCGTCTTGGTGTCGCATTTATCGACCGTGCATGGGTTCTTGTCGTCGCAGTTGAGCGCGGAGCCGGCGCACTTGCCGCCCGTGCAGGCGTCCTTTTCGGTGCACTTGTCGCCGTCGTCGCAGGCACCGCCGTTGGCCGTCGCGCCGCCCGCGCACTTGCCGGATTTGCAGCCGTCTTTGCTGGTGCAGGGGTTGCCGTCGTCGCACTTGGCGCCGTCCGCGACCGGGTTGAACACGCAGCCGTTCTTGGCGTTGCAGGAGTCGGTGGTGCACGAGTCGCCGTCGTCGCAGTTGATGCCGGAGCCGCCGCATGCGCCCTTGTTGCAGATGTCCTTGGTCGTGCACGAGTTCTTGTCGTCGCAGGGGACACCGGCCTGGACCGGGTTGCCCTTGCAGGCGCCCTTCGCGCAGGAATCGGACGCCGTGCAGGTGTTTGTGTCGTCGCAGGACGGCCCGTCGAGCTGGGTGTAGGCGCACTTGCCGGTCTTCGGATCGCAGGAGTCAGCGGTGCAGGAGTTGCCGTCGTTGCACTTGACGCCCTGGCCGACGCACTTGCCCTTGGCGCACTTGTCGTCGCTTGTACAGCCGTCGCCGTCGTCGCATTTCTCGCCGTCTTTCTTCGGGATGAGCTGGCAGGTGCCGCCCTTGCAGATGTCGCCGCTGGTGCAGGGGTCGCCGTCGTCGCAAGGCGTCCCGTCCTTGGCCTTGACCGACGCGCACTTGCCCGATTTGCAGGCGTCCGCGGCCGAACATGGGTTGTTGTCGTCGCACTTGGCGCCGTCGGTGAGCGGTTTGAAGGTGCACTTGCCGCTGTCCGAATCGCAGGCGTCCGTGGTGCAGGAGTTGCCGTCTTCGCAGGTCAGGCCGCCGCCGATGCATTTACCGTTCTTGCAGAGGTCGCTGACGGTGCACTTGCTGCCGTCGTCGCACTTTTGGCCTTCCTTGCCGGGTTTGGACGCGCACTTGCCGCCCTTGCAGGCGCCGTCGATGGTGCAGGAGTCGCCGTCGTCGCACTTGGTGCCGTCCGAGACGGGGGTGAACGAACATTTGCCGTCCTTGCAGGCGTCGCCGCCGGTGCACGCGTTGCCGTCGTCGCACTTGATGCCGGTGACGGGCTTGAAGACGCACTTGCCGGTCTTCACGTCGCAGGTGTCGATGGTGCAGTCGTCCTTGTCGTTGCACGTCGTCACGACGCCGGTGCAGGCGCCCGAAGCGCAACGATCCTTGGCCGTGCAGCCGTCGTTATCGGTGCAGGTCGAGCCGTCGGGCAGGTTGACCACGTCGCACTTGCCGCCCTTGCACTTGCCCGCGGATGTGCAGAGCAGGCCGTCGTCGCAGGACTTGCCGTCGGGTACCGCGGTGAACACGCACAGACCGGCCTTGCAGACCTCATCGGTGGTGCACTGGTTGCCGTCGTTGCATTTCTTGGCGTCGATCGGGGTCGCCGTACACTTGCCGCCCTTGCAGGCGTCGTCGCCGGTGCACTCGTTGCCGTCGTCGCACTTGCCGCCGTCGGGCAGGGCGCTGTTGCTGCATTTGCCGGTCTGCGCGTCGCAGGTGTCCGCGGTGCAGTCGTTGTTGTCGTCGCAGCTCGCGGCGCCGCCGATGCAGGTGCCGTTCTTGCACGCGTCATTGGCGGTGCATTTGTTGTTGTCGTCGCACTTGGCGCCCTCGGGCAGCGCCGTCGAGTCGCACTTGCCGCCCTTGCACGCACCCTTGAGGTGACACGCGCCACCGTCGCCACAACCGCTGCCGTCAGCGACCGCGACGAACACGCATTTGCCGTCCTGGCAGGTCTCATCGGTGGTGCACGCGTTGGCGTCGTCGCACTTGACCAGGCCTTTGACTGGCGCGGCCTTGCACTTGCCCGACGTGCAGGCGCCGATGCCGGTGCACGGGTTGCCGTCGTCGCACTTGGCGCCCTCAGCGAGCTTGCTGTAACGGCAGCCGCCGTCCTTGAGGTGGCAGAAATCGGCGGTGCACGCGTCGTTGTCGTCGCAGAGCTTGTCGACACCGTCGCATTTGCCCGCCTTGCAGGCGTTGCCGGTGGTGCACTTGTTGCCGTCGTCGCAGTTGGCCCCGTCCTTGAGCGGCTTGGTCGAACAAACGCCGGATTTGCACGCGCCCGCGGCGGTGCACGGGTTGCTGTCGTCGCACTTGTCGCCGTCGTTGACCGCGGTGAACTGGCACTTGCCGCCGCTGCACTTGCCGTCCTTGGTGCACGGGTTGCCGTCGTCGCATGTGCCGCCGCCGCTGACGGGTTTGGCCTTGCATGCGCCGGCGTCGCATTTTTCGTCTTCGGTGCAGGGGTTGTTGTCGTCGCAGCCGAGGCCGTTGGGCAGCGGCTCAAACTTGCACTTGCCGGTCGCGAGGTCGCAGCGGTCGGCGGTGCACGGCTTGTTGTCGTTGCACGGCCCGCCGGCGCCGAGGCAGTTGCCGCTAAAGCACTGGTCGCCGGACGTGCAGGGGTTGCTGTCGTCGCACTTGCTGCCGTCGGTCAGCTTCGCGGTCTTGCAGACACCGGTCGCGCAGGCGCCTTCACCGGTGCAGGGGTTGCCGTCGTCGCACTTCTCGCCGTCCTTCTTGTGGACCGAGGTACACACGCCTTCCTTGCAGCTCGCGTCCTTGGTGCACGGGTTGCCGTCGGTGCAGGGCTTGCCGTCGAGCACCGCCGGGGCCGCACACTTGCCGCCGTCGCAGGCGCCGATGCCGGTGCACGCTTTGCCGTCGTCACACTTGGTCGCGTTGGCAATCGCGGTGAACAGGCAGCTGCCCTTTTTCGTGTCGCAGGCGTCGGTGGTGCACGGGTTGGAGTCGTCGCAGTTGGTCGCTACGGCCGCGCATTGACCCAGCTCGCAGGCGCCGGGGCCGGTGCAGGCGTCGCCATCGTCGCAGGCGGTTCCGTCCTTGACGTTGGGCGCGTCGCAAACGCCCGAAGCGCACTTTCCGCCCGCTGTGCAGGGCTTGCCGTCATCGCAGGCCGTGCCGTCGGTGACCTTGGTGAACTTGCACGAGCCGTCCTGGCAGATCTCGTCCTTGGTGCACGGCTCGTCGTCGGTGCACTTGGCGCCGTTGGGCAGCGGTTTGGTCTCGCATTTGCCGGTCTTGCAGGCGCCCTGGCCGGTGCAGGGATTGCCGTCGATGCACGCGTCGCCGTCCTTGAGCAGCTTGTGCACGCAGGCGCCGGCCTTGGAGTCGCAGGTGTCGGTGGTGCAGGGGTTATCGTCGTCGCAATCGACCTCCTGGCCGAGGCAATCGAGGTTGTCGCACGCGTCTTTCATCGTGCAGCCGTCGCCGTCGTCGCATTGCGTGCCCGGCGGCACCCGAACCGCCACGCAGTCGCCGTTCTGGCAGTGATCGCCGACCGTGCAGACGTAGCCGTCGTCGCAGGTCGTGCCGTTGTTGACCGGCGCGCCCTTGCAGTGGCCGCTGCCGCACTTGGTGTTCTCGGTGCAGGCGTTGCCGTCGTCGCACTTGCTGCCGTCCGCGAGCGGCGTGAATGTGCACTTGCCAGCTTTTTGGTCGCACGCGTCGTTGGTGCAAGAAGACTGGTCGTCGCAGGTCACCACCTTGCCGGTGCACGCGCCGGACGTGCAGACATCGCCCACGGTGCACGCGCTGCCATCGGTGCAATCGAGCCCGTCCTTGATCGCCTTGTTGCTGCACTTGCCGGCCGCGCCGTCGCACAGGTCGTTGGTGCACACGTTGTCGTCGTCGCACGGGTCGCCATTGTCCGCCTTGCCGTCGCAGTCGTTGTCCTTGGCGTCGCAGGTCTCCGTGACCGCTGCGGGCGCGCTGCACGGGGTGATGCCGCCGCCGGCCGGTGCGCCGGGATCCTTGTCGCTGAGGCACTTGATTTCGCCGGGGCAGGCCTGCGGATCGGTGCCGCTGTAGCAAGCTGTCTTGGCCTTCTTGGCGATGCCGTAGCCGGAGCATTCGCACGTCACACCCGCCGCGGGGATGCACTGGCTGACGTCGTTGTCTTGCACATCCTTGCCCTTCTTGCACTCGTAACCTTTCGAACAATCCGCGTCGCTGTCGCAATGGGTTCCGCAGAACGCGCCGGCCCCGCCCCAGGACATGCAAGCCGCCTTGTTGGCGCCGGGCACCGCGCAGTCCTTGTTCGCCGCACACGGGGTGCAGAGCGCCACGTCCGGGTCTACGCAGACCTTCGCGCCGTTGACGTCGGCACACACGTTGTCGCCCGTGCAAGCGCCGTTGTTGTCGCATCCTGGTGCGCAGATCTGGGCGCCCGAGAACGTCCACACACACGCCTTCGAGTCGCAAACGCTGTCCGAATCACAGGGACATCCCGCGCCGCCGACGCATGGGCCGCCCGCATCCGCGCCGGCGTCATCCGCACCCCCATCGTCCGCGCCAGCATCGTCATCGCTGCCGGTATCGGCCGCCGCGTCGTCGTCCGTTCCGGTGTCGGCAGGCCCGGTGTCTTCGGCGCCCGTGTCATCCGTTGTCGCGACGTCGTCGGTCGTCTCGGGCAGGGCGGTATCGAGCGCGCCGATGTCGTTGGTGATGCCGGTGTCGGCCGTCACACCGGTTTCGGGCGCTTCGAGGTCGTCTCCGCAACCTGCGGCCAACAAGGACAGCGCCGTTGCGAGGACGGTCAGGCGGTAGGCGCGAGACATAGCGGTAGCTTCACGGCGGGAATGAGCGGCCATGGCGGACTCCGAGCGGCACGGGAAGAGGGGCGCGACGAGGCGCGGTGCGTGCTGCAGCAAATGCGGGAGAGCGATCTGAGTTGACGCAGATTATCACTCCAGACGCCGCGCTACAATCACGGGTTGCATGCTTGAACGTTGCAACAAACGGCGTACTGCGGCTCAGCGCGGTGTGAGCGGATCGTTTGAGTCGGGCTGCCTGAGGAACCGAGGAAGGTGCAACGCACCGTC
>CAZLMW010000109.1:7315-27315 GCA_964560875.1 uncultured Enterobacteriaceae bacterium | reverse complement strand
GAGCGGGAGCGGGAGCGGAAGAGCGGATCGCCATTCTCGCCGCGCACATCTAGTGCCCTCCCCCACCACCATGCTGGCTTTGGGCTTGATTCTGCGACGGCGCCGCCACCTCGACCGCGCGCCGGCCGAGCATGTTCATGCGCGTGCGCCGGACGGTCTCAGCCGGCACCACGCGACCGTCGCTAAAGCGGAAGTGGAGCGCGTCTTCGGGGCATTGCACGACGCAGGCGCCGCATCGCAGGCAGGCATCCGGCTTGGCGATCGACACCTTGCGCGCCTTGCCGGTCATGGCCAGGACGTCGCGCGGGCACACGAGCACACAATCGGCGGCGCCCGTGCAGCGGTCGATGTCGAGGGCGAGGTCGAAGCGGTTTCCCAGCGTGTTCATTGTGCTGGGATACCAAGGTGTTGTGCCGGCCAGGTCGAGCGACAGGACCAGCATGGCCGCCGTGTTGGTGACGGCCAGCAGGCCCACGGGGATGCCTTGTAGCGGCGCAACGAGCGCCAACAGCGCGGCGCCGAGTCCGGTCGCCAGGACGCTGCCGCCCAGGTAGGTCAGCCAGCGCTTGCCGCCGCTGGCGGGCAGCCACCGCAGCCCTGCAAAGATGCCAAAGATCGTCGCTGCCAACGCGGCCGCGCCGGCCAGCCCGACACGCAGGTCCTCGATGGCCCAGAGCACGGCGCCGCTGAGGGCTGCCACCGGCGCCGCCCACATCAGCGCTATCTCCAGCCGCTCCCAGCGCGGAAAGTACATGCGGCGCCAACGCCGCTTCGTGTGACCACCCGCGTCCAGGTACGCCGCCAACTTCTCCAGCCGCGCCGGCCCCCACCGCACCTCGAAACCCGTGCGCTCCTCGACGATGCGTCGCTCCACGCCGGTGGCGGCGAGCTGTGGCAGCACCAGGCGGCGATGGCTGACTCGCTCAGCGATCCCCGACGAGCGCACCACGGCGATGACGTCATGGTGGGTCAGGTGACCGCCGCCGGCCGCGCACCAGACGTTGATGCCGCGGCTATCTGCCACCAGCAGCCACACGTCGCGCCCCGCAAGGGCCTCGGTCACGCGCCGCACCGTCAGCGTAAAGTTCCCCGTGAGCAGCACCGGGGACGTCGGCCCAGGGCTGCCAATGCGCCGCAAGCCCGGGCGAGTCGCGTGCGGTAAAAGGCGCAGTAGGGTGTCGCGCAGCCACCCCAGCCCATCGCCGAGCGCGCTCATGGCCGCGCCGCCCGCGTCGCGCTGACCACGATGAAGTCACCTTCGGTAGCGCGAGCTTCCTGCACACCGTCAAAGCCAGCCGCCCGGACCTCATCGGCGAGCCCCTGCATCGGGCGGGTTGTCTGCTGGGTGAGCAGCCACGTCAGCGCCACCCGCGGCGCCCGCTTCAGTCGCCACCATAGCCGCGCGCTGTCGCCTTCGGGCGCGGCCTCGTCGGCGAGCATCAACACACCGCCAGGCACCAGGGCGAGCTTGGCTTGGCGCAAGGTGTAGGCCCGCTCTTCCGGCAAGAGCTCACTCATGGCGAGACACGAGACCACGGCGTCGCAGCTCTCGGGCGAAAGCACGTCCTCCATCTCCATCACGCCGACCTCCAGCCAGCGCGGAGCGTGCAAAAAGCCCGTATCTGCGGCCTTTTTGCGGGCGACGCTGAGCATGCCGGCGTCTTTGTCCAAGCCCGTCACCGCGGCATCCCGCTCGGCGCATGCCAGGCTGAGACCGCCAGTGCCGCACCCGATGTCGAGGATGCGCGCGCCAGGTTTCGCGACCTTTGCTGCGATCTCGGCCCAGAGCGCGTCGATGGTTCCGCCGGAGAGCAAGCGGATGCCGCGGTCGTATCGCTCGGGGGTAGACTCGAGCACCTTCATGTAGACGTAGCTGCTCATGGTGCGTTCGTGGCGGGCTTAGCGGCGCTCACCGGCAGAGCTGGTAACGGTCGCCGCGGCGGTTGAGCGCGTGTCGACGTGGATCGTCGCGGATCGGAGCGACGAAGCGTTCTCTCCGTTTCCCGACGCCGTCTTCTGACGCTGCTGGCAGTCCGCCCACACTCGCCTCTCTCCCGGGCACAGTCCACGTCCCGGCCCGCGATCTCGGCCGGAAACCGCTGGACTGTACCACGAAATGCCAAATCAACGCCGGGACGGACGCGGACCTGCAGGACCTCGTTGGCAGCCTGCTGGGCGTCGCGTCTGCATTCAGGCCGTCAAGCGGCGGCGCCTCACTCCCGACCAGGCGACGCTACAGGGCATCGAACCGACCATCGTCGCCGCCCGACGGACCGTCCCTGGATCGCCGTAACATTCGGGGCCTTATCCCGTCGCTGCTCGGCCACGACGGCAGATCGACGCTGTCGCCCGCGGTAGATCTGTCGCTCGCGGCGTATTCGTCGATCTCATCGCCGCCCAGGAGTCTCTATGTGGAAGCCCGCCTCGCCTCGCGCTCAAGCCATCTCGCCCGAGCGTCGCGTTGCCGCGCGCCTCGACGCGCACTGGGCCGCGCAGCTCGCCGCCGCTGCCGCTGCCTCCTGGAACCCGACCCTGGCCGACGACAGCCACACATCGCTGACGTGGCGGGCGGACCTCGCGGCCATGGTCGGCGCGCCCATCGACGTCGCGGGCGGCTGGCGCGCGGGACTCGATATCGCCGCGCTCGCCCTGCTCGTGCTGGCGCCGAGAAATGGTGGGTCGGGTGAGCCTGCGTCGCTACAGGTCGTCGCCACGTTTCCGCTCGCCGGACAGACCCTCGCCGCGGCGCTCAGCTGGCTGCACGCCCAGTTTCGCGCGGCTCACCCAGACGTTGAGCTCTCGGCCCCGCAGCGACGCGGCTACGCTCTGCCGGCCCACGCGGTCGCGGGTGGCGGCGTGTTTGCCGTTGCGCCCGACGCCGCCGCTCTCTCGGCGCTGAGCGACACATTCCACAATGCCGCGGCCGCGCTGCAGGCCCATGCCACCGGCCCTGGCTCGCCGTCGCCGGTGCGCATCTGGCCGCACCACTTCGACATCGCGCAGCTCGTGACCCTGCCCCCACTAGCTCCTGGCACCATGCAGGGCGCTAGCGAGGACGCCGCCGCGAGCGCTCAGAGCGTCGGTCTCGGCCTGAGCCCCGGGGACGAAGGCATGCCACTGCCCTATTGGTACGTCTCGCCGTGGCCCTACCCCGCCGCCGGAGCTGCGCTGCCATCGCTGCCCCTCGGCGCTTGGCACACGACTGGATTCACGGCCGCCGTCCTCGCCCACGACGAGGTGCTCGCTCAGCCCGCGGCCGCCCAAGCCGCCTATGCAGCCGGCTATCTGCAGGGTGCAGAGGCCGGTTGTCGGGCCATCATCAGTGACGCCGCGACCAAGGCGCAACCGACCACCGCGACGGCCGCCGAGTCGACCGGGCCGTGATTTCGGCTACAGTTGAGCTCTTCGCCGGCCGAGGCTGGCTTCTTTCAATCGTCGCGCGTCGCAGCGCCTGCTGGGTCGCCATCGCCAGCGGCAGCGCCCGCGCCAGCCATCGCTGCCGGGTGCGCGTGCTGGGGTGCTCGCGCAGCTCGGGCAGGACGGTCTCGTGGGTGTACAGGCCCGTCGGCATCCAGCCACGACCACAGCGACAGGGCCACGACGGCAGCGCAGGCCCGTCGCTCAGTCAGCGACTTCCAATCGGGCCTGGGGCGATGGTGAAGTCGCGGCGATGGCGACTGCACCACAAGTGATACCGCTAGTGGGGGCCGGGAGCCCCAAGCTCTTGCGCGCAGTGGCCGCGCTGGCTTTTCGCCCGCGATTGGACAGGTACTATCGAATCGATCAACAAACCAAACGACCCGTCCGGTCTTAAGCTGAGGGACTGTTATGAGCCGATACGAACAGCAACGACAAAGCCAGAGCCCCGATAGCGCTGGACGCGAGGGCCAGACCACGGGCGGATCGACGGCGGGTGGGGGATCGCGCGCCACGCCAGCGCTGCAGATGAAAAAGCAGATCACCGACAACATGCGGCAAACCGAAGGCGCCGATGCGCAGGCGGTGATGATGAAGCCGGCTGCGGGAGGCGGCGGCTGGAGCCTGGGCGGCATGCTCGACGCCGGCAAAGACACGCTGAGCTCATGGTGGTACGGCAGCGGCGAAGAAGGCGCTACCGGCGAAGGGGCCGGCGACGAAGCACGCAGCTCCGATCTGGGCGCTGGCCCCGCCGCGGACGACGAGCAACAGGCGGCTGAAGAGATGAGCCCAGAGGATGCGTACTTCCTCATGGAGACCGTCTGCCGTGACTACGGCGGCACCGGAATGGCCATCGATTTCGCCGAGAAGACCTGGTACGAACTGCTCAACCCCTCCCAGCGCGAACACCTTGTGCTCAGCTACCCCGACGCGATGGCCAAGCTGCTCCAGTGGACCGAAGAGGATCTTGAGAGCACCAAACGGTACTACGTCGGCGAAGGCGAGAAGCGCGAACAAAAAGCAGCAGCGGACGCCGATCAAGCGAAGCGCGACGATTTCGAGGCTCGCCTCGACGCGTTCGACTGGGCGGATCTCATCCGCGAGGACGTCGTCGATGGCACGGCACGCGCGGCACTGGACGGCGCCGGCCCGAGCAAAGCGGACAAGGCCGGACCCGGTGGCACGTTCGAGCTTGCCGCCGGCTTGGACAAATCGACGAGGGCCGGGGGGTTCAAGCTCCGGCTCACGCTCGACAAGCTGAAATGCACGGTAGGCGAATCGGAGTCCGAAGGCGGGCCGGGTACGTGGAACCACACGCCGGTCAGCATCGATGGCGAAGTCTGGGTCGGTTTCGAAGACCCTGCGCAGGGCAAGACCTTCTGGGTCCTCTACGGCATCAAGGGCAAGTACGCCTCGTACGCTACCCGAGACGGCATGGGTGTGCAGAGCAGCTACGACGATTTCGACTCCGACACGGTTTGGGTAGGCAAGATGGGCCACAGCGAGTGGGAGTAGCCGGGACGTGGCGGCTCGGGTGAGGGGCCAGCGGCAGCTCGCGGGCGCTTGATGACGTAGTCGCCCGCTCGATAAAAGGAAAAAGGACGTACCTGGGACGGCGACGATCACAGGCACGTGACCTTGCCCGCCTTGTCCACGCGCATCAGCCAGTGCCGGCTTTCCCGCCAGGTTGCCTCGGGCGCGTAGGGCGTCTGGTCACCTCCGGACCGTGACGATGCGCCGCCAAGAACGAAGCCGTTCGCGGTCGCGAAGACGCTGTGAAGCACGGAGCTCGTTGGCCGGGTGTAGGTCCGCGACCAGAGCGTCTTGCCATCAAGGCCAACCTCGGTCAGCCAACCGCTGGGCCGCTTCTGCACGTTGCTGGCGGTCATACCGACGATGGCGACCCCGTTCGCGGTCGGGGTGATGCCCAGCAACCGGTCGGTTCGGCTCGCGATGCGGTAGTGGTGAGTCACCTGGCTCAGATCGGACTTGGCTATGACGATCCAGGCGTCGTCGTCGATGCCGTTGTGCGACCGCGAATAGCCGACGGCGACGAGCTTGTTGTCGGTGAATGTAGCGGCGTGCAGGCCATCTCGTCCCGCCTTGCCGAAGCGTTTGACGGCGACTGTCGCACCGGTCGTCGAGAGCACCGCGATGACGCCCTGCGCCCCCGGCTTGGCGAGGTGTTCGCACCGACCTACCGCGACGATCCGGCCGGTCTTGGCGTCCCGGGCCGCGCCGTACCCGTAGCAGCGCGCATCGGCGACGGCGACGATCTTGTCCTTGGCCCCGACGAGCTTGGCCTTGGCGTCGACTTGCACGACGTACAGGTTGACCTTGGGCCACTTGCCGCTGCGACCGACGGCGATGACACCGCCGTTTGAGCCCACCGCGGCGCCCCGGAATTGCTCAGCACCCGCGCCGAAACTCCCCTGCGCAACCACGCCACCGGCGTCGTCGACGCGCAACACCCATCCGGACTCAAGCTTGCCGGACGCGCCGACGTACCGCCTGCCGACGCTCCACACGCCGCCCTTGGGTGCGGCCACGGCGCCGAACAGCGCATCGGTCGATGCGACGTGGTAGGCCTTGCGCCAGGCGAGCTTGCCGACCTTGTCGTGCTTGGCGATGAAGCCATCCCATCCCTGGCCAGGCTTACCGGGTGCGTACCCAACCGCGTAAGTGGCGCCCTTGCCACCGACCGCCATCGCCGTGGCTTGGAGGGTGGGTTTGTTGCCTTTCACGCCGAGCGCCACCTCGGTCACGATGTCCTGCCGCGCACATCCGCAACCGCCAAAAGTCCCGCACGTTTTGCCCATCACACAGCTCGTCCCGGCCGGCGCCAGCTTGTGTTCACATCCCGAATGCACACAGCTGTCCTGGGTGCAGGGGTTGGCGTCATCGCAGTCCTTGGTCGCGCCGCAGCAGCCCGTTTTGGGGCCATGTTTGCAGGCGCCGGTCGCCGTCATGCAGAGGTCTTCGGTGCACGGTTTGCCATCGTCACACATGCCGTGGTCCGCGCACGCCACCTTCTGGCCCAGACAGACCTGCGCGCCGGTCGCGGTTACGGCGAGGTGCCAGGCGCTGTCATCCGACGGAACGCTGTACTCGGTCCAGTCGCTGTACGGCCGGGATTCGCCTCCCATGTAGACGGTCCCGTTGGCCGCGACCGACACCGTATAGAGCCGGTGACGCCCGCCGCCTCCGTACGCGCGAACCACGGCGGGAGACGTGCCCATGGCATCGAGGAAGACGCCGATCCCCTCCATGCCCGAGGCGTGTTCGTGGTGCCCGACCGCCGCGATGCGACCCGCGCGATGGTCGACCGCCATCAAGCTGCCCCCTGCGGGCCCGATATCGTGGCTGGCGTAGAGCTTGAGCTTGCTGTCGATCAGCCCGATCCACGCGCCCAATTTGCTCCCGGCGACCGCGAAACGGCCCTTGCCGATGAACGCGACGTCCGCCGCCGACGTGGCTTCAATCGACGCGATGGTGCGTTGCGCGAGGACCGTCTTGCCGCTGCGCAGATCGAGCCGCCCGATAAGGCCATCCTTGCTGAGTGCACCGACGGTCAACGTTGCCTTGGACGCCGGGTCATACGCGATGCCCATCCCCAACCGCGGGGTGGTCTTTGTTTTCTCGTAGACCACGATGCCGTCACCGACCAACTTGCCGTTTGCGTCGAGGTGCACGAGCAGCGGAACGAAACCTGAGGTCTTGGGGTGCACCGCCATGCCCGTCGCAACGACGCCATTGTCGCCGACCCCGGTCGCCGCCCACAGGTAATCCATGTTCTTGAGGCCGGTTTGGAACCACGCCGCGAGCTTGCCCTTGCTGTCGATGAGCCACGCGGTGCCCTCCGACTTGAGGTCGGTTTTTTTCGGATCCCATACGAACGCCGTGTTCTGGCCGACCACCCACAGTCCGCCGTCTTTGCGGCCGACCGCCGCCATCACCTGGTAGGGCCCATAGGGATACTTCGACACCTTCGGGTCACCGTATCGCTTGACGCTGAGCACCGTACCTTTCCCGTCGCGCCGGACCACGCGGATCGTGTTGGCGTTCTTCTTGGAAACGGCCAAGTCGACGTGCAGCGCGCCGCCACCGTTGACCGCGACCACGCCGAGGCTGCGCGCATCGCCAGGGATGCCGTCCTTGGGAAACTCGTCGAGCAGCGAATACGTCTTTGTGTAGACCGCGCATGGCGCCTTGGTGCAGGCGCCCTTGCCGTCACACGCGCCCGTCGGACAGAAGCCGCCTTTTGCGACCGGCGTCGAGCTGCAGCCGCCGTTTTTTGCGCAGATATCGAGCGTGCACGCGTTGCCGTCGTCGCACTTGGGCCCCTTCTTGACCCCGCAGGCGCCGGTCTTGACGTCGCACGTCGCCGCGATGCACGGGTCGCCGGTCTTGCAGTCGCTCGGTTTGGTGCAGCAACCCTGGGAGTGCGCGCACTTGTTGTTGACGCAGGTGTCGATCGTGCACTTGACGCCGTCGTTGCAGCTCGCGTTGATATGACAGCAGCCCTTGATCGCGGTGTGACCGCACGCCTTCTTCTTGGCCTCGCAGAGGTCGGTGGTGCATGGGTTGCTATCGTCGCACTGGTCGGGCCCGTCGCAGCAGCCCTTTACGGGCTCGGTTTTGCAGTAGCCATTGTAGGTATTGCAGCTGTCGACCGTGCACGGTTTGCCGTCGTTGCATTGCCAGTCGGCGGTGCAGCAGCCCTTCTTGGCCGTGTGTGAGCACGTCCCGTTGAACGTGTCGCACGCGTCGATGGTGCAGATGTTGCCGTCTTCGCAGTAGCCGCTGTCCTTGCACAGCTTCTTGTCGCCGGGACAGATGCGTTCGAGCAGCGGCGTGACACGAAGGTTCCAGCCCCGCCGATGCTTGTTCTTGCCGAGCTCCAACCGCGAGCCTGCCAGCAGGTATCCGCCCTTGGTGCGGGCGATAGACGAGATGTTGTCGTCCGTCGTGCCGCCGAAGAAGGTGGCTGGCCCGACTTGTTGGCCGTGCAGACCGAGCCGAACCGCCCAACCGTCCATGCTGCCGACGCCGCTCTTGCCGAGGCCGGGTTTGTCGGGGCTGAACGCGCGCCCGACGGCGATGATGCGGCCAGCCTCTGTCGTCGCCAGATCGCTGAAATACGTGCTGCCGCTGCCGCTTGGCAGGCCGATGGGGCCCGGGCCGGTGTAGGTGAACGTGTCGACCGACTTCAGCGACGCCTGGGCGATGACCATGAGCGCACGCGAGCGCTGCCAGATCCCGGCGGGACGGCGCCAACCAGCTGCCGCAAACCGCCCATCGGCAAGCACCATGACCGTCGCGAACGCGGAGATGACGTTGCCACCGTGCATCCGCGTCGCCTTGAGCTTGTAGGCGTTGTCGAAGAGCCACAGCGTCGCCTCGTTCTTGAGCCGACCGGCCACGCAGATGGAGCCCGTCTTGGCCAACGAAGCGACGGCGGAGGCGCCCGTCGACTTGACGTCGGGCGTCTGCCAATCGGCGAGCTTCTTACCAGCTGCGTCGAACCACGCGACGTGCGCCTTGTTGATGACGTGGTTGACGTTGACCTTGTGCGCCCGGAACCCGGCCACTGCCAGCCCGTTGTTGGCGATTGTCGCGCCACCGTCATAGCTGTCGCGCAAGGGCCCGGCGACCGCCGCTTTGAAGACCACTTTGCCCTTGCTGTCGATCCGCACCAGCCACGGATCTACCCCGCCCGTTGCGGCCTTCGCAGCAGTTCCGTGTGTTGCGCCATAGAGCCAGTAGGTCCCGTCGGTCCGCGGCGCGATGCCTGAGAAGGCGTCGGCTATACTCCCGCCGACCTTGCCGTAGCTGTACAGGCTCGCCCAAACGACGCCGCCCTTCGCCGTTCGCCGGACCACGGCACCATTGTTGTCCGCGGTCCCGACAAAGAACCCACCGCCATCAGCCGCCGCCGCGACGGCGATGGCCGTATTGCTGTTGCTCACAGACGGGGTCTCGAAGACGCCTTTGGGCGCTTTTTCGTCGAAATGCAGGTCGAAGACGTCGCAGTCGCCGGGCTTGGCGCATTTTTTCGTCTCGTCACAGACCAGTGTCGTCCCGCACTTGGTCGTCACAGGCGCTTGGCTGTGAACACAGTTGCCGGTGGCGAGGTCGCAGGCGTCGAGCGTGCAGGGATCCTTGTCGTCGCAGCTGCTGGGCTTGTGCTGGCACGTCTTCTTGGCCGCAGCGGTCGCCGTTCCGTGAGCAACGACGCACGTATCGATCGTGCAGATCTTGGAGTCGTTGCAGTCGAGATCGGTCTTGCACGGTCCGCACGCAGGCACAGGTTTATGACCGCACTTGGTGGCCGACAGGCAGTAGTCCGTCGTGCAGGCGTCGCCGTCGTCGCAGTTCAGCTTCTTGCCGCCCAGACACGCGCCGAGCAGCTCGACCACGCTCGTCGCTGGGCCGGCCAGGGTACAGACGGTGTCGGACGTACACGGGTTGGCGTCATCGCAGGTAGTGCCGATGTTCTTGAGCTTGCAGCCGGCCTTGCCCGCGCAGACGTTCGCGCGGCAGAAGTCGTCAATGACGGTGTAGGACCCGCTGTTGCAAAGCGGCACGTACTTCGGCTTGGCGCCCTGACCGTGCATATCGCCCTCGTCCGTGCTGCCGTCGCAGTCGTTGTCGACCGCGTCACAAACCTCGATCGTGGCGAGCGGCGCGCTGCATGCGCTAAGGCCCTTGGCTGTGCAGGTTCGGGTCCCTTTGCACGCGCTGAAGCTCGCGTCGAATGGGTTGTTCAGCGCGGCGCCGGCGCATGACGTCTTGGCGGCCTTGGCGACGAGGTTGGGAGGACACGCGCACAGGCCACCGACGGGAAAACATCGCTTGATGCCTTGTGTGTCCGCCTCGCACGCATAGCCCGTGGAGCACGCTGCATTCGACGCGCACGCCTTCGTGCAGAAGCCCCCGGTCGGCCCGTTGTGCAGAATCGTCGTGCTTGCCGCACCCCCTGGAACTGCGCACGTCGTTCCAGTCGCCGCGTTCACGCAAGCGCCGTGACCATTGCAGGGCACGCAAACCGGCAGTGACGCCGCGGCGGTGTCTGCGGCAACGTCCGCCCCGCTGGAATCTCCCGCGACACCATCGCCCGAGTTCGTATCTGCCGGCGCCACAACGTCGTGAGCGGCCGAGTCCTCGGCTTGAGCGCCGTCCTGCGCCGCGCCCGAATCGACCCGGACGCGGACTTCGGCCGCGACATAAGAGTCACCGGGAGTTTCCGCGTCGTTTTCGCTGTCCTCTCCGCCGAACGTGTCCACGCCAGCGGCGTCATTCGGTCCCGCATCAGCGTTCGCAGGCTTGTCACCGCCGGCCTCATCGCCGCAAGCGGCGAGGCCTCCGCACACGACAAACAGCAGCAGGATGACGTTTGCGGGCGATGGATGGACCGTGCGACGAGGGGGCGGCGGCAACATGGCGTAGGTGTCCGTTGGCGACCCGAAAGGTCCCTGAAAATGGTGGGGCCGGCTGTAGGCTAAAGACCTGGGTCTCTGCCAACTGGACGCTGCAAGAGCCGCGCCGCGCGCAACACGCAAACGATAATAACCCGTTATTTCAAAACGTTGCTGTTTCAACAAGAAACGCGACGGCGAGCCACGGGAGCCTGAATTGACAGATTCCGTCGTCACAACGCGATGCGACTGACACTTTTCGTCACGATCCATTCGGCGCGACTCATCGTGGCGCAATCTGCCGACTTCGCCCTATGATGACGCGCTCCTTGTCACGCATGACGGACGGCGCCATGAACACTGCCAATCCCGACACGACGTCGGCGCCGCTCGCTGCGGTGATCGCTCCCCACGACATCGGCGCGCGCTGGCAAGGGGGTGGTGTCGTCGCGGAGGTCCGTCGGGAGCGTGATGGCGTGCGCCTCGACCTCGACCTCGCGGACAACCCGACCATGCGCCTGCGCCTGCGGCGGCGGGATGACGAACGGCCCGCTTTCGCCCGCAGCGACGCGCTCGACGCCAGCCACGACGGGGACGGCGACGACTTCGACGATCGGATGAACGCGTTCGCCAAGCGCGTGCTTGGAGTCGTGGCGCGCAACGAAAAGGCGGTGCTCGCGGTGTTGGACCGACCCGTGCGGCAAGGCGGCACGACGCTCGAAAAACGTGCGGCAGGCTCCTACCAGGGCGGCTACGGCGAGGGCACCGGACGCGACAACCAACCCGTCGAGAAGCGGCAGACGCCGTTTTCGCGCGACCACCTCGTCAAGGCGATCGACGCCCGCATCGCCAAGCACGGCACAACCTACGAAACCGTGGAGCTGATCCTTTCCAACCCGTGCGACATGGGCTGCATCTTCTGCCCGGTCGGGGATCTCGAGATCGGCGCGCGCGGCGGCCACTACGACGACAACGAAGAGCTCTCGGAGCTGCGCTTCCAGATCGCGCAGAACGACCGGCTCGGGGCCAAACGCCTGCGGATCAGCGGCAACGATCCACTGCGACACCCGCTGCTCCCCGACGTCGTGCAGGCCGGCTGGGATCACGGGTTTGACAAGATCCGCGTCGTCACCCCCGGGCTCGCGGCGCGCCAGGACGAGATCGCCGACATGATCGCGACCTTCAAGCTCGAAACGCTGGAGATGCCGTTCTACGGGCCCAACGACGAGGTCTTCACCAGCATCACCGGCGTCCCCGAGTCGTTCACCAAGGCCGACAAGGCGGTGCGCAACCTGCTGGCCCGAGGCGTGACGCCGGAGCTGCATGGCATCGCAATCTCGACGTTCTTGCCGCACCTCGAAGAGACGATGGCGTGGATCGAGCGCGAGTACGGCTTGCCCTTCCACGTCGGCCATTACGTGCCGCACCAGATCGACCTGCGCCACCACCACCTGATCCCGTCCTACGCGACGGTCAAGCCATGGCTGGATCGCTACCCGGACGTCTTCAGCGACTCGATGGGCTTTCCGCTCTGCTGGTTCAAGGACCCGCTCGCCGCCGTCCCCCGCGAACCCATCCGCCGGAGCCTGAGCCTGTACACGCTGTCGTTGCCCTACGACGAGCTCAACGGCGAGGACTGGCGGCCACCAAACGAGACCTCCTGGCCCGAAGACGTCTGCTCGGGCTGCTACATGCGCGGCTATCCGTGCGCCGGCGTGTTCCCGCAGTACGTCGAGCGCCACGGACTTGAAGGGTTCGCGGCCATCACCGGGGACAGCTTCCGTTGAACCGCAACGTCATCGCGCGTCGAAGCCTTGCCGCCGTGGCCGCCGCAGCCCTGGCTTTTGGCCTCGTCATCGTGCAGCCATCCTGCATCGTGTCCTACGTCGGCGGCGCGTTCCGCTACCAGCCCAGCGAGCTCGAAAAGCGCCTGTCCAAGCCCGCTCGCAAGCTCGTCCGAAAGGCCTACAAGGGGCTTGATCCCAAGCGCATCACCGACCACCACGTGCACATCGTCGGCATGGGCACCGGCGGCACCGGCTGCGAGGTCAACCCCGAGCTGACGTCGTTGCTGCACCCGATGAAGCGCGCGCGCTACTCGGTCTACCTGAGCGCCTGCGACGTCAAGGACGAAAAAGCAGCCGACCAGCAGTTTGTGGCGCGCCTTGTCGACCTGACCGGCCACCTGCGTCCCACCGGCCGCTTTCACCTGCTCGCTTTCGACCGCCACTACAACGCCGATGGCACCGTCAACGCCCGCAAGACCGAGTTTCATGTGCCCAACGAGTACGTGCACAGCGTCGCGCGCAAACATCCCGAGCGGTTCACGCCCGTCTTGTCCATTCACCCCTATCGCCACGATGCGGTGGCGGCGCTCGAGCGGCTCGCCAAGTCGACCGGCGCCAAGATGGTCAAGTGGCTGCCCAACGCGCAGGGCATCGATCCCGCGAGCCCCCGGTGCGACGCCTTCTACGCGAAGATGAAAGAGCTCGGCCTGGTGCTGCTGAGCCACGCCGGCGAAGAGAAAGCGGTCGAGGCCGAAGAGGACCAAAAACTCGGCAATCCACTGCGCTTGCGGCGCCCCCTGGATGCCGGCGTGAAGGTCATCATCGCGCACTGCGCCTCGGCGGGCGAAGACGTGGACCTCGACGACCCCGAAGGTGGCAGCGCCCCGAGCTTCGACCTCTTCCTGCGGATGATGGCCAACAAGAAGTACGACGGGCTGTTGTTCGGCGAGATCTCCGCGCTGGTGCTGAGCAATCGCATGGGTCGGCCGCTCGCGACCATGCTCGACCGCCAGGACCTGCACCATCGCCTGGTCAACGGCAGCGACTACCCATTGCCGGCCGTCAACCTGCTGATTCGCACCGGTTCCTTCGTCTCCGCCGGCTACTTGACCGAGGCGCAGGGCGAGCAGCTGGCCGAGATCTACGACGTCAACCCGATCCTCTTCGACCTCGTGCTCAAGCGCACGATTCGCCATCCGACCACCGGCAAACAATTCGCGGCGTCGGTGTTCCTCAACAACCCGGGCCTCTTCGGGCCGGGCAGCAAGCGCTGAGACGACTGATGGACGTGTTTGTCGACGTCGCCGAGCAAGGCGGCTCCTTTTTCCGTGACAGCGCGACCGCAGCGGCGCACGACCTTGGCGTGTTCGACATGCTGAGCCCGGCCGGTTTCATCTCGACCGACGCACTGGCTGCCCTTTTGGACGTGGCGCCGCACCGACTCGGCCCTTTGCTCGCTGTCCTCGCGCTGCATGGCCACGCAGAAGGGAAACGCGACGGTTCGAGAATTCGCTGGCGGTGCGTCGACGTGCCTCCCCGCCCCGAAATCGCCGCCGCTGGCCTCGGTCTGTTGGCAGACGTCCTTCGCAGCGACGAGCCCATACCCGATCCGCGTTTTGAACAAGCCGCGCAGGACGACGCCTATCTTGGCTATCTGGCCGAACGAGCGCGCGAATCCGCGGCCACGATCTTCGCCCTGCCAGCGTTTTCGCAGCACATCCCCGGCCATCTTCTCGACGCTGGCGGCGGCCACGGCGAGTACGCATACGTCTGGGCTGGGTTGCATCCGGAGAATCGCGCGACGGTCATCGACCGCGGCGCCAACCTCGACGTCGCGCGACGCACCGCTACAAGGGCCGAACACGAAGCCGCCACGGCGCGTGTACAGCTCGTCGACGCAGATCTCGCCACGTGCGACCTGGACCTCGGCGCCGACGTCGCCTTGCTCGGCAACGTGGTTCACCTGCACGCCAAGGCCATGGCCACCACCATCGCGCGCAACACGGCCCGCCACGTGCGGGACGGCGGCACCATCGCGATCAAGGAAGTGCTCCTCGATGAGCTGCACCGGGGTCCGGCGGCCGGAGCGTATTTCTCGCTGAGCCTCGTCGCGTACACCGAGGGCGGCAGGTGCTACGAAGTGTCCGAGCTCGAGGCGATGCTGCGTCACGCGACGAGCTGTTCCGAATCGGGCCAGGTGCTCGGCGGCCAGGTGCTCGACGGCCAGGTGGTTGTCACGGCGACGGTGTGACAGCGCAATCAACAAACAGCGCAATCAACAAACAGCGCAATCAACAAACAGCGCAATCAACAAGAGGACACGACATCGAGGGCGCTCCGCAGATGGTCCTGCACTTCTTCGGCAAGCACGCCAAGGCATCGCCGCGCCATCCGGTGGCCAAACAAGCCCGAGAGACGGCCCGCGGGATCTGGCATTGCGCCACGCCAGAACGACCCTGACCCCCAACCACGCCTCGCGCGTAATCAGGACCGGTAGAGCCATGATCAAACCCACATCCACATCGTCCAAGCCCACGTCCACATCGTCCAAGCCACGCCTCGTCGCGTTTCTGCGCGGCCTCAATGTCGGCGGTCATCGCGTCAAGATGGACAAGCTCAAGGCGATATTCGAGGCGGCCGGACATACCGGGGTGTCGACCTACATCGCGAGCGGCAACGTGATCTTTGATGACGTCGGCGCCGAAAGCCCCCGGGCACGCCCTGCGCTCGAACCCGAGCTTGAAGCCGCGCTGAGAGATGCGCTCGGATACGCCGTCGCCACCTTCATCCGGCCGCTCGGAGCCGTGGCCACGCTCGCCGCCCCCGACTGGCTCGAGGACGTGACGGCTGACGGGTTCAACGTGCACATCATCTTCCTTAAGAACGCGCCCGACGCGGCGGTCTTGGACGGCTTGGCCGGATTGCAGAGCGACGACGACCAATTCCGCGCGGTCGGCGACCAGGTGTACTGGCTGCGGCGAGGCGGGCTGAGCGACTCCCCGATCAAGGCCCACCACCTCGACAAGGCGCTGCAGCGCTGGCCCAACACCATCCGCACCATCAAGACCGCCGCCCGCATCGCGAAGAAATTCGGCCAAATGTGAAGGCGACGACGACTTTCGGCCCCGCAGTGACCCTTTGGTGTCAAGCTGGCGTCTAAGACGTAAGAGCGCGAACGTGCCCGTCCCCCCTGGCCGGTCGCGCGGGACGACTTGAGCATGAAAAACCGCCTCTCTCTGCCTTGCCTCCTCGGCGCGGCGCTCTTTCTGTGTACGACGACAACCGGCTGCGGCGACGACGACGACTTCCGGGAGTGCGCGCCACCTTCGGCGTCCTCCATGGCCAAACTGCCGCCGTTGCTGTCGGACGCGGGCCTCTTTTCGGACATGAAAGACGAGACGCTGCACGACCGCGTCTGGCTGTTCGAGCCGCGTTTTCCGCTGTGGACGGACGGCGCCAAGAAACGCCGCTGGCTGTCGATCCCGAAGGGCACGTCCATCGACACGAGCGACATGGACGACTGGCGTTTTCCGGTCGGGACCAAGCTGTTCAAGGAGTTTGTGCGCGACGGTGTTCGCGTCGAGACCCGGATCTTGCTCAAAACCGGCGCGGGCGACGCGGATTGGGCGGGCAGCGCGTACGTTTGGACCGCCGATCAGAAAGACGCGAAGCTCCATCCAGACGGTGGTTCGAATATGCTCGGAACGCCGCATGACGTCCCCGGGGCCGGCCAGTGCATGGGCTGCCACGGCGGGCGTGCGAGTACAATCCTGGGCTTCAGCGCGATTCAATTGGCCTGGGAGCCCACCACGCCGGGTGCGCAATCGGCGGCAGACTTCAAGGCCAAGGGCGTGTTGCCCGCCAACGTGCCCGAGACGATCGCCCTGCCCGGCACAGCCGAAGACCACGACGCGCTCGGCTACCTGCACGCCAACTGCGGCCATTGCCACAACAACTCACGACCGGCGTCGAACGGTCCGCGCTGCTACGACCCGCAGGAGAACTTCGACCTGTCGCTGCCGGCAAATCCGCCCGCCAACGTGCGTGACCTTCCGGCCCACAAGACAAGCGTCGCCGAGAATGTGATGCGACCGGGCAACGCCAGCAACAGCGAGATCGTCCAGCGCATGAGTCGCGGCAATCCCCGGATGCCGGCCCTCGGAACGGAGGTGATCGACACGACAGGCCGCGCGTTGATAACCGACTGGGTCAACTCGCTGTAGGAAAGCGCAGTGGTGGTCGCTCGGTTCAGTCTTTTCGCATCTTGCGCGTGGTGCGCTCGGCGATGTCCTTGGGCGTCTCGGTCGGCTGATCGATGGGGCCTGGATGCCTCTCCGTCGCGTACTTCTCGGTGCGCGTGACGCCCCGAGGGCGACCCTTGGAAGTCATCCCGCGGCCCAACCCCAGCTCGATCAGCTCGCCGAGTCGATGCGCGACGGCGGCGGCGGACGGCGGGCGGTGTTCGGGGTCCTTGGCCATCATCTGCACGACGAGGTCGCTCAGGTCCAGGGGCACCCCGGCCACGGCGTTTTCGATACGTGGCGGCGGCGCGGTCAGGTGTTTGGCCCACAGGTCGACAAGCGTGCCGGCGGTGTAGGGCGGCCGCCCGGTGATGCATTCGTAGATCACACAGCCGAGCGCATAGAGGTCGGTCTTCGACGAAACGGGCAGCGCGCGCACCTGTTCGGGGGCCATGTAGTAGGCCGACCCGATAACGGCGCCTTCCATGGTCAACTGCTGGCTCTCTTGCTCGGCGGAGAGCTTGGCGATCGAAAAATCCAGCAGCTTCAGCGAGGCACCGGAGCTTGAATCCACGACGAACAGGTTTTCGGGTTTGATGTCGCGGTGAACGATACCGGCGCGGTGGATCGCGGTCAGCGCCTCGGCGGTTTGACGTGCGGCGTCCATCACAAACACCGGCGGCAACATCTTCTCGTCGCGCAACAGCTCGTTGAGCGGGCGGCCTTCGAGCAGCTCCATGACAACGTAAACCGTCTCGCCGGTCTGACCGACGTCGAAGATCGCGATGGTGTTGTGGTGGGTGACCTTCGCGGCGCTCTTGGCCTCGCGGAAGAGGCGCTTGGCGTAGTCCTTGCCGTGCTCGTTGTCGGACCGAAGGATCTTGATGGCCACGACGCGGTCGAGCCGTTTGTCGAGCGCCTGGTGCACATTCGCCATCGCGCCGGAGCCGAGCTTGCGCCCAACGACGTAGCGATCCGCGATGGTCTTGCCTTCCCAGCCCTGGTCGGCCTTGGCGTGCCAGCTGCTCATCAATCCCCTGGGTCTGCGGCGAGCCCCATGTTTGGGTGCCGTCACGGCCTCATCGGATCACGCCGACCGCCAATGCGCAAATGAATCGGCGGGGCCGGGACGCTATTTGTTGCACTTGCCCGACCTCGTGAGCCGGCAAAACCCGCTCTTTGCGCAGAATTCTGATGCCTTGCAGTCGGCGTTGGAGACGGCCACGCACTTGCCCTTGCGCGCCTTGCACTGGCCCGCCTGCTTGCACTTGTTGGAGATTCGGCAGTCCCGATCAACCGCAGTCACACATTTGCCGGCCTTGGCGCTGCATTTGCCGTACCAGTTGCAAGCCTTCGAGTCGCGGCAGTCAGCGTCGCTCGCGGCATGGCAGTCAGCGCCCTTGGGGGTGCAGAGACCGTGCCACTCACACTCGTTGGAGCACGGCTTCTTCGCGCAGCCGGACATGGCGAATGTGAGCGCAAGGCCGATGGCGCAGATGAACGTGTAAACGGCGCGGGTAACGAAGCGGGTGTGGAGCATGACGGACCTCGAACCGCGAAGGGGAGCAAAGAAGGGTCAGGCCACGGTTTTCGACTGAGAATGGATTGTCGGTGCAGGTTGCGGAGTTGGGCAGCGCGACCTTCCCTTGTGATCGCTCGTCGGCTACAGCAAGCCACCGCTTGGCTTTTCGCCGCACCATACACGCAAAAAATTGGACCACGCCATGAGCGCCCTGCCCGCCCCGCCGCCACGTCGGCCTGATGATCTGACACCCGAAGACGTTCGCGCCGAGTTCCCCGAGCTGCAGCGAACGATGAACGGCAAGCCGTTGGTCTTTCTGGACACCGGTGCGACCAGCCTCAAGCCCGCGGCCGTCATCGACGCGATCACGACGTTCTACCGGCATGACTACGGCACCGTGCGGCGCGGCGCGTATCGCATCAGCCACGAGTCCACGGCGGCCTATGAGCAGGTTCGTGGCAAGGCGGCGCGGTTTGTGGGCGCGACCAACTCCGACGAGATTGTGTTCGTGCGCGGCACAACCGAGGCGCTCAACTTGCTGTCGACGTCGATGAGTCGCGGTGTGCTCAAGGAAGGTGACGAGATCGTCATCACGGCGATGGAACACCACGCCAACATCGTGCCGTGGCAGATCGCGTGCCAGCAGACCGGAGCGGTTCTGAAAGTGGCGCCAATGACGCTGAGCGGCGAGCTCGATATGGCGGGGTACAAGGCGCTGATCGGCCCGAAAACCCGGGTTGTTTCGGCGATTCACGTCGCCAACTCGCTGGGCACGGTCAACCCGATCGCCGACATGGCCGAGATCGCCCACGGCGTCGGTGCCTGGCTGATCGTCGATGGCGCCCAGTCCGCGCCCCACATGCCGGTCGACGTGGCAGCGCTTGGCTGCGATTTCTACACGTGTTCGGGCCACAAGATGCTCGGACCGACCGGCGCCGGCATCCTCTGGGGGCGCTACGACCTGCTCGCCGACCTGCCGCCGTACCAGGGTGGCGGCGAGATGATCGACAAGGTCACGTTCGAAGAGACGACGTACGACGTTCCGCCGCATCGCTTCGAGGCCGGCACGCCCGCCATCGCCCAGGTGATCGGCCTCGGCGCCGCGATCGACTACCTGTCGGCGATCGGCATGGATCGGATCCACGCGTGGGACCAGGAGATCCTCGGCTACGCGGTCGAAAAGCTGCGCGGTGTGGGCGGGATTCGTTTCATCGGCGAAGCGGCGCAGCGGTCCGGGCTCGTTTCGTTCGTGATGGAGGGCGCGCATGCGTCTGATCTCGGGATGATTCTCGACCAGACCGGCGTCTGCATCCGTGCGGGTCACCATTGTGCTCAACCCGTCATGCGGTTCTTCGACGTTCCGGCCACGGCGCGCGCCTCTTTTGGTCCATACACGACCCGCAACGACATCGACGCACTCACGGCGGGGCTGCAGACGGCGCGGCGCCTGTTGAGCTGAAATCAGCCCGAACCGAGCCCGCCAACAAGACGATCGACACGTTCCGTGGTAGTTGCGTCGCCGTCGGAGAGTTGGCGCAGAGTTGGCGCAGGATAGCCGACAGTTGGCGCGGGGATAGCGCAGAGTTGGCGCGGGGATAGCGCAGAGTTGGCGCGG
>CAZLMW010000109.1:2691-7215 GCA_964560875.1 uncultured Enterobacteriaceae bacterium | reverse complement strand
CAGAGTTGGCGCGGGGATAGCGCAGAGTTGGCGCGGGGATAGCGCAGAGTTGGCGCGGGGATAGCGCAGAGTTGGCGTAAAGATGCGCAGAGTCGGGACAGAGTTGGCGCAAAGATGCGCAGAGTCGGGACAGAGTTGGCGCAAAGATGCGCCGGGGCGAGGGATCCATGGCTACAATCGCCGAGAAACAGGACGAGCTTGTCGAGCTCTACAGCGAATTCGAGGACTGGCTGGAGCGCTACGAGGCGATCATCGACGCCGGCAAGGAGCTTAGCGCGAGCGATGGGCTTTGCCAGGCCGTCCACAAGGTCAAGGGCTGCCAATCACAGGTCTGGATCCGACCGCGCGTCGAGGGTGATTTGCTCCACTTCGACGCGTGGAGCGACGCCGTCATCGTGCGCGGCCTTATCGCCCTGCTCATGCACGTCTACAGTGGCCACGAGCCGGCCGAGATCGCCGCCACGCCGCCGGATTTTGTCGACCGATTGGGGTTGTCATCACACCTGTCGATGAACCGCGCCAACGGCCTGCAAGCGATGATCCGTCGTATCAAGTTTCACGCCACGCAAGCCACCGGTTCGTAGCGAGCGTCAGACCAACTTGCCGATGCTCCGCCACGAGCCGCGGATGAAGAGCCAGGCCAGCAACCCGGCGGCGACCGTCAGCGACGCGGTGAGGCCCCACCACAGCCCGTGAACGCCCATCCCCGCCCAGAACGCGAGCGCGGCACCGAGTGGCAACCCGACCAACCAGTGCGCCAGGACATTGGCCCAGAAGCTCGAGCGCGTATCGCCAGCGCCCCGTAGCGCGCCCCCAGCGACCACCTGGATGCCGTCACTCACCTGGAAGACGGCCGCGACGAACAGCAGCTCGATCGCCAGCGCACGCACGTCGGGAGTCGGCGAGAAAGCGTCGGTGAGGGGCCCGGGAATCGCGATGAAGACCGCAGCCCCGAGCACCATGAACACCGCGCCGAGCCCGAGGCCAACGCGTCCGGCGAGCGCGGCGTCATCGGGTCTGCCCTGTCCGATGGCTTGCCCAACCCGCACGCTGGTCGCGATCGAGACGCCAACCGGGACGTGATAAGCCAGCGCCGCCAACGTCATCGCGATGTGGTGAGCAGCCTGGGGGACCGCGCCGAGCCAACCGGCCATGACCGCGGCCGCTGAAAACACCGCCATCTCGGCCGCTTGGTGACCGCCGATGGGCGCGCCGATGTCGAGTACGCGCTTGAGGTCGTCCGCGTTCGGGCCCCGAAAACGAAGCGTGACGTCACGATACGTTGGAGACGCGACGGCGACGATGACAGCGCCGAGCATGAACCAGCGGACAATGGCCGTGGCGTAACCGGCCCCGGCAATGCCGAGCTCTGGCGCCCCGAAGTGACCGTAGATGAGCGCCCAGTCCGCCGCCACGTTGACCACGTTGGCGATGACCGCGATCACCATGACGGGACGCATATGCCCGTAGCCGTTGAGAAACCCGCGGCAGGCCGCGAACCCGAGGAAGGCAATGGCGCCCAGCGCACGAGGCCCCACATAATCGGCGGCGAGCCCGGCCACGACCGGCATCTGTCCGAGCGCATCGAACATCCAGCGACCGGTCAGGAAAAACGCGGTGACGGCGCACCCGAGCAACCCGGCCAGCCACATGCCCTGCCAGAGCAGATCCCCAGCGCGGTCGTATTGCTGCGCGCCATGGGCCTGGGCGATGAGCGCATCGAGGGCCATGACCACGCCGAGCGCGAAGATCGCGACGACGAGGTAGAGGGCATTGCCGACGCTGGCTGCGGCGAGAGCTTCGGCGCCGAGCGGGCCGATCATCATCATGTCGACCACGCCCATCAGCATCATGCCGATCTGTGTGGCGGCGACGGGCACGGCCAGGCCGGCGAGAACGCGGGTCTCCTCGCGAATGGCTGGAGGCAAGAGGTCGAGCATGGGCGCGGAGAATACGCACGTCCCGCCGAAAAGTGCTGAATTCGGGGTTCGCGGAGGGGCAAAATGCACGTAGATGCCGGTAGCGGGCTCCAGGATGCGTCTTGTCGGCTCGAAGCTATATCAAGTGCTTCGCGGGTCGATCGGCCGTTAGAACGCGTTCTACGCCGTTTGGTTTCAGGCGGGTGCTGGCCGCTCATCGCGACCTGGGACAGCGGGACAGTGCTCTGCCGGCAGGAACCCGACATGTGTGTCGACGCCGCCGCGCAGTTTGGCCATGATGGCGTACACCACCCGAAAGGAGACGAGATGCGCAGTTCGCCGATCAGAACCCACGAGCGCCGCAACCGACCGGCGAATCGACCCGACCTGACAGCAGAGCAGCGGTCGGCGGGGGTGCGGCGCCTGGCGCGGAGTCAGAGGCGACGGACGCAGGAGCCAACCCGGTCGCGCTCGGGCTAGCGATGGCGGTCCTTCTGCTCTCGCTGGTCGCGGTCGTCTACCGATGACGGCAGGAGTGAATGATGAAGCGAGGCGCAGCGGAGGCAGCAAAAGAGTCGCGCCCACGTGTCCATTCTGCGAAACCGATGGCTTCGATGAACGGGCCCAGCCACATCCTGTTGTTGCTGCTCGTGTCGATCGCTGCCGCGCCACTACCTGCATTTGCGGCGTGGACCGCAGGCACACCGGGCTGCAAAAAAATCGTCACGCGAGGCCACCGATTCGTCGGCCGGTATCCGTGTGAACAGCAGGCGGGATTCCAAGCGGCCATCACCGTTGCGGGCGGCGGCGACTGGGACCACCAGCGAAGTGACGGCACTCTGCTGGCGGAGGGCCGGCTGTCGGTGCCGTTTCCCTTCGTTGACCCGACGAACAACACGCTGCGCCTTTCAGCGGACCTTGGCCTGCTGACCACGCCGACTGGTCTCATGTTTCCCGTCAGCGCCGGCCTGCGCTGGCTGGCGTTCGACGGTCGTTTCATACACGTGACCGGCGCAGCGGAGTTCGCGTCGATGCACTGGGTCAACGAAGGCCGGACGGCCGGTTTCTCCGAGTTCGGGGGACGACTGGGACTGCGTGTCTCCCTGGCGACGTCAGCGCAACGAATGATCGAGAACACGACTCTGGCGGGGGCTCACGGCCACTGGGGTGCAGGAGTCGAGATAACCGGTGCCTATCTGGGAACGTCGGGCGCTGTCTTGCAGATCGAGCCGTTTGTACGTGTCTGGCTCATGCGCTTGTTGGCGCGAAGCTACGCCTTCGAGCACACCCGAGTCTGGTTGTTCGGGTTCGCCTTTGATTCGTGGCCGTAGATCGACCGGATTGCTGCCGGCTGACGACACAGCTTGTCGTCATCGTGCGCGAACCTGGCGCTGTACCTCGGCGCGAGTCGGGTTGCGCCCAAAGCACGCGAACACAAGGCGCAAAGGCGCGACGGACCACGCCACGAGACGCGCGGAGACTTCGATGCACGCAGCGGTGCCAGTCTGGACAACGATGGGCGGACTGGTCGCGCTGACCGTGGTCATGTTCAGCGGTTGCGCGGTCCGCGATGTGCGGCTGCCCATGCCTCCGTGCCCGTCCGCGAAAGCGACGACGGCTGGTGAAGTCCGCGGCGCGCAGCGGGCAGTGGTGTGGCGCGCGGAACTCGGTGGCGCCGGTCGAACCTGGGTCGTTGTACGGAGCGCCGGCCAAACGTGCGTCGCCGAGGAGCTGCGCGGCATTCACGTCGTTGTCGGGGGGCGGGCGCATCGGCTGGGCACCGAACCGACGCAAGTGGACGCGGTCGACTGCGGTTGCGCGCCGCTTGCAGGATTCGACGCCGCGGCAGCAGCCCGATGCCACGATCCGGTGTCCGTCGACGCCCCGGTGCTCGCCCCGATCGGCGGTGACCACGCGCACGAGGCGGCGCTTCGAATCAGCGGTGAAATCGAACAGCTGCAACGAGACGGCCACCTGCGCGCCGCGAGCCGGAAACTGGGCCGTGACGCAACAAGGCTGCTCAGAGGCGCTCGCCCACGAGGTCCCGCCCGACTCCGACTGCGTCTGCAAGAACAAGATCTGCCAGGCGAAACGCTGAACGGCAGGCTGTTGAGGCGCAAGGCCGCCAGGGTTGAAACCGTGGGCTCCCGCCAACCTGACGCCGCGAAGATCGCTTCGTTGGCACTGTTCGGACCGTTTGTTAGAGTCTGCGCCGCATGGCGAAACGGTTCCAGACACGGCACCCGGTGGTCTACGGCGTACAGCTTCGCACCAAAGACGGCTGGCAAGACGGGATGGTGTTCGACGCGTCGGTTGGCGGCGTGTTTGTGCAGATCCATGATCCGATGCCGCAGGGGAGCGTCGTACAGGTGCGGATCACGTTGCCCACCAGCGACTCGTTCGAGGCCCTGTGCGAGGTGCGCCGCACCATCAAGGACAACGTGGTCGACCCGCGAGGCCCCGGCGTCGGGGTACGCTTCATCTCGCTGTCCAAGGAAGCCAAAGCGCTCTGGGAAGCCAACCTCCCGAAGAAATCTGCTCCAGCAGCAGCGCGGAGCGGAGCAACCAAACCTGCCCCGGATCGACCTGCCCAGAATCGACCTGC
>CAZLMW010000109.1:0-2591 GCA_964560875.1 uncultured Enterobacteriaceae bacterium | reverse complement strand
CGCGGAGCGGAGCAACCAAACCTGCCCCGGATCGACCTGCCCAGAATCGACCTGCAGCGGCGGGCCGCGCTGATCGGATCGGACGCCCAGCCCCGCGCAAGCCCGTCAGCCAGGCGGTGAGGCCAGCCGCGCCCCAAGCCGCCGAATCGGTCTATACCCCAGCCGCCGCGGCCACAACGCGCGCCCGACTCGGGATGCAGATCAAGGAAATCGTCGCGACAAACGTGCGAAGGCAGCGTTCGGCCGCCGCGCATCAGCGACGAAAATCCAAGCAGAGCCCCGATTCTCGGTCCGCCGCGCGCCCCGCTGCGCGCGACAACGTACCGCCGCGACGCAACGCCGGCATCGCGCGGCCGGCCAATCCGATCGTCGACATGCCCGCCAAGCGCCGACCTTCGCGGCCCAAGCCCGCAGCAGCCCCTGTCCAAGCGAAGCCGCCGGCGCCGGCGACACAGCTCCCGCCGCGAACACCGCTGAGCGAGCGACGACCGAGCAACGAGCAAATCATCGACGGTCCCACACCCGTCACGCCACAGCCCGAAGGACAGACGACGCGCGCGACCCCGTCGGCGGCTTACAGCGCCAGCCAGGCAACGTTCGACACGCCCGATGAATCGTGGCTGCCGCTCAACTACCAGCCCGGCGACCGCGCCGCGCTCCGCACATTTGTCACTGACTGCCTCATGAAGGGCGAAGCGCTGGTGCCCTGCGCTACCCCGGCGGAACCCGGTCAGCCGTTCGTGCTCCTCATCACGCATCCCGCCACCGCCGAAGAGATGCGTGTCTACGGTCGCGTCCGCGCCATTCACGGTGAAGGCGCCACGCAAGTCGTCGAGGTGGGATTCATCCGCACCGATGTTGGCGGCGTGGCCGAAGTCGACGCGTTCGTCGGCGACAACGATCCCGAGGTCGTAGAGGCCGAACGGGTGAAGGCCCAGCGGCTCGAGCTCCGCAGGACCGCAGGTGCGAATCCGAAGGACCCTGTCGTGCACATCGCGCTGGGTTGGTTCGAGCTGATCGATTCGAGCGACGAACAGGCGGCCATCGACGCCTTTCTCGAGGCGATCACCATGGACCCCGGATGCATCGAGGGCTACCACGGCCTCGCGCTCGCCCACGCCCTGGCCGGCGAGACCAAGCGCGCCCTGGCCTTCGCCGCATCCGCCAGGCGCCTTGCCGGATACTGAGTCGGCCTTCCAACCGGACAACCGGGGGTGTGATCCGGCCTGGAAGCGACAGCTGACCGGCCAACAACCCCCGTTTGTGGCTGCCGTTGCACAGGGCCCGCTGCGAATCCGAAAAACACACAAAAACAGGCGGTTGGGGTAAACGGTGATGGGGGTCCAAGGGGGAAGGACCGATCAGGGGAAGGCAGTCTGTCGCCGCTCAAAGACGTCCGGGCCGCATCCAGCCGGCGCCCAGCAGATCATAAAATGCCTTCCCCTGTTGGGTCCTTCCCCCTTGATCGAGGCGCCGTCTGCCAAGACAGAACCTCCAATCACCAGGTCGATCCATCGTGACGGAGAACGAGGGGATCCCCCCGGGTCAGGCCCGGAGCGAGCTTTGAGCCACCTTCGGTTGGAGCACGAGGAGCGCCGCCGGAAGCATCACGAGGTCGGCGAGCATCGCCAGGATCACCACGATCGCGCTCACGATTCCGAACGCGACGTTGGGCGTGAAGCTGCCCAGACCCATCACGGCGAAACCGGCACCGAGCGCGATGGACGTCACGACGATCGGTCGGCCGGTCTGTTTCATGGTCGCGGCGATGGCGTCCTCGAGCGCGTGCCGGTCCACGTTGCGCCGCAGCCTGACCAGGAAGTGAACCGTGTCGTCGACGACCAGGCCGAGCGCGATGGAGCCGATCATCACGGTGCCCGGGTCCAGGGCGATGCCGGCGACCGCCATGAACGACAGACCGAGCAGGATCGGCACCAGGTTGGGGATCATCGAAAACGCCCCCAGTCGCAGCGATCGCAGCAGCACGAACATCATCAACGTGATGGCCACGAAGGCGGACAATAGGCTGCGGACCTGGCTGCGGAAGAGGTAGTGCTCCATGTCGCCCATCAGCTTGATGAAGCCGGTCGGCGTGACCTTCAAATCGGGCGTGTTGAAGTTGGCCGTGACCCGGCAAGAAGTAGTTCATCGGGTTGGCGTCGGTGTAGAGCATCGGCAACTTCGCAGCGGCCGCGATGACGATGGCGGTGGAGATCGCGAGCGTGATTTTGGCGCTGCGCATCGACGGTCGGCCCATTCAGTTGAGCAAACGCGTCGTGCGGCCCTCGCGAAGTCGGCCAATGAAGCTCGCATCGGGGGCGGGCAGCCAGCTGAGCAGCACCGATATCAGGGTCATCGACAGCACGAACGCGATCACCACGCCAAGGGCGGCGAGGTAGCCGTATTGGCGGATCGGTTTGAGGTCGCTCGACAGTGGGACAGCGTCTCCTTGCGCAGCTCGGCGGCGAGTTCGGGGTCAGTTGGCACGCCTTCATCGCCTACCAGCCGCTCAATGCGCACGTTGAACGGGCCGCGCGACCCAGGCCCGATTGGAAGTCGCTGACTGAGCGATAACCCGGGTCCGGGCCACC
>CAZLMW010000108.1:0-27318 GCA_964560875.1 uncultured Enterobacteriaceae bacterium | reverse complement strand
ACCGAAGCCGTCGCCGATACCGAAGCCGTCGCCGATACCGAAGCCGTCGCCGATACCGAGACCGTCGCCGATTCCGAAACCGAAACCGATACCGCTGACACTCAAGAGCAAGAAACGGACGTTCTTCAAGCCACGCAGGATGCCTGGCCTGACACCCAAACCGGACCTGACACCAAGCCGACGCCGATCCCTGAGCTGTGCAAACCGATCGCGGCCAAGCCTGGCTGGGAGGTCTGTGGCGGGACTGCGAAATCTTGCAAGGCCGTGTTCACCAACAAGTCCGGGTGCATCGCCGTGTGCAAGGCGGCGGGCCTGGGGTGCGAGGCGGTGTATGAGAACCTCGACGGCGCCTGTGCGCCCGACACATCCAAGCCGCCGTTGAAGTGCAACCCAGAGTCCGGGCATCAGTCCGACTTCTGCATCTGCAGCGGCAAGCCCACAAAGCCGCCATGCAAGCCGAAGACATGCGCGACGAGCATCAAGGTGTGTGGCAGCAAACACGCGGACGGCTGCGGCGGCACTTTTAATTGCCCGGACGTGTGCCCGAAGGGGTTGTCGTGCAGCGGCGGCTACTGCGGTGGGCCGGCGAAGGCGTGCAGCGGTGGGGGTTGCCTGGCGTTCCGCGGCGCGGAGGGCGAAGGGCGGCTGGCGAAGGGCGGCAAAGGCGGGGATGTCTGCCGCGTGACGACGACTTCCGACAGCGGCACAGGCAGCTTGCGCTGGTGTTTGGGCACCCAGACAGGACCGCGCACGATCGTGTTCGCGACCGGCGGGATCATCACGCTGAACAGCCCGCTAAACGCCACGAAAGCGCGGTTGACGATCGCCGGGCAAACCGCCCCGGGCGACGGCATCGTCGTGCGTGGCTACCAGGTGCAGATCAAGGCCGACGACGTCGTGATCCAACACATGCGCTTCCGTTCGGGCGACATCAAGATCAAGAAGTGCAGCGGCAACAAGGGCGGCGGCAAGTTCACCGAGGACTCCCTGACGCTGGTGGGTGACCGCATTATCGTCGACCACGTCTCCGCCTCCTACGGGGTGGATGAGAACCTCTCGGCGAGCAGCGAGTGGAACGACATCACCGTGCAGTACAGCTTCATGACCGAAGGGCTGGCGCAAACCGGGCTATGGCACGGACAGTGTGAGAGCAAGTACAAACCCGGCGGCGAGAAACGGCACAGCATGGGCGGGCTCTACAAGCCGAAGAGCGGCAACGGCGCCATCTCGATCCACCACAACCTCTACGCCCACAACGGCAACCGAAACCCGGCGGTGGGCGGCTACACCAGCGCGCAGACCATCAGCGCCGACATCCGCAACAACCTGGTCTACAACTGCCCCTCCACCGGCTACACGTCCGGCAAATGCAAGGAGACGCGGGTCAACTACGTCGGCAACTATCACGTGCTTGGGCCCGACTCGAAGAACAAGCTGCTGTTCACCGCCTACAAGGACAACAAGGTCAAGCTCTACGCCAACGTCGACAAGGACGCCGACGACGCGGTCAACGCTCTCGGTGCACGCTTGGAGCCCGGCGCCGGGATCGAAACGAATGGAGCCGAGGGTGTCCGCAGCGCACTTTGCGTAGGACGTACCAAGCTGCACACCGCCGCCGATCTTGACGTCGCCGCCGTGCTTGCCGTGGCCGTTGTCCTTGCCCCAAAGCGTGCCGTGCACGAACGCGCTGCCCTGGACGCCGACCTTCTTATTGCTCAGCGTCTTGAGGCTGATGCTCCACGACACCAGTTTGCCGTCGAGCTTGTTGTTCTTGTACGCCGTGTTTTCGGCTACAGTTGAGCTCTTCGGGCGAGTCCCCGGTGGCCTGCAACGACGAAAGTCCGATATAGCCTCGTTATGACAACCGCCCCGGAAAAGCAGGAGCGTCTTCATGCCCTCTACCCCTATGCGTTCACGTCGATGCTGGTCGCCGCCATTGCGCTGCTGACGTGGATCTCGGAGCCGACCGAGGCGCTCGCTCGGAGCAAGCGAGCACGGGCCCAGAAAGCACCGGCCGCAGCAACCAATGATGACGCCGTGACCAGGTATCGTCGCGCGCTCGTGCACTACAAGGCAGGGCGCTTCGACGCCGCCGCCGAAGACTTCCACGCAGCGTTCGCCCTGCAGAAGAAAGCCGTCTTTCTCTTCAACGCCGCTCGATCCGAACATCGCGCCGGCAAACTGAAGCTTGCGGCGGGTCACTACCGCCAGCTTCTGAAGCGTAAAGCTGTGCCTGCAAAGATGGCTGCGCGGGCGGGCGAGCTGATGGTCAAGGTGGAGTCCGAGTTCCGCGCTCGCGAGGCCCGTGAGGCCGCCGATGAAGCGGAGTCGAAGCGCCGTTTAGAGCTGCGCCAACAACGCGAGCAGCAACAGTCCAACCACAAGCTCATCTCGTTTGGCCTCACCGGTGGTGGCGTCGCGGTCCTCGGCGCCGGGGGCTGGCTCGTCGCGTCCGCTCTGTCTGATCAGCAGGCGCTCGACGACAAGGTGGCCAAGCGGTCGGTCGGCGGCAGCCCTAAGATCACCGGCCTCTCCTACGAAGAATATGCGGCTGAACAGGACCGGCTTGACCGCAATCACATCGTCGCCGGTGTCACCGCGGCGGCAGGCGCTATTGCGACCGGTATCGGCGTCTGGATGTTGCTCAACCCGCCAGTAGAGGCCAACGCCGTGTTGCTGCCCACCGGAAACGGTGCCGTCTTCCGCGTGGAGTTCTGAGATGGGCGACTACAGGCGGTTGGTCGCTTTCGCCGCGGCCGCGTTCCTCGCACTGACGACAGGCGCCTGTGGCGACCGCATCGAGGAGGGCGAGTTCGAATTCGCGACCAAAGCCGAACGCACGGCTGCGGCCGAAGACGTCAGCACGGGCAAGGACACATCATCGGACGCGGGCTCCGCCGACGCTGGTTCGGTCGACTCCGGCACTGTCGATTCCGTTTCTGTTGACGCGGGTTATGTCGATTCCGGTTCCGTCGATGCAGGTCCTGTCGATGCAGGTCCTGTCGATGCAGGTCCTGTCGATGCAGGTCCTGTCGATTCCGGTTCCGTTGATGCGGGTCCTGTCGATTCCGGCTCGCTCGATTCCGGCGCAGATTCTGGGCCCGCCGATATCGGCACGGTCGATTCGGTTTCTGTCGATTCTGGTCCTGCCGATGCTGGGGCAATCGATTCAGGTTCGGCTGATTCTGGGCCCGTCGATTCTGGGCCCGTCGATTCTGGGCCCGTCGATTCTGGCGCGGTCGATTCTGGCGCGGTCGATTCAGGTTCGGCTGATTCTGGGCCCGCGGACGCCGGCACGGTTGATTCAGGTCCGGTCGATTCAGGTTCGGCCGATTCTGGGCCCGTCGATGCTGGCGCGGTTGATTCAGGTCCGGTTGATTCCGGTTCTGTTGACTCTGGGCCCGTGGATTCCGGTTCGGTGGACGCTGGCGTCTCTCTCGATTCTGGAACTCCTGACGCTGCAACTCCGGACGCTGGTCCGATCGACGCGGGTTCGCCGTGCTCGAATAAAGCGGATGGCACGATCTGCGGCGCAAAGGTCGGGTGCGTCGAGCAGCGCTGCAAATCCGGCGCGTGCATGAAGGTCGCAATGGTCTGCGACGACGGCAACGCTTGCACCAAACCGGACGCGTGCATCGCCGGTGTCTGCAAGTCGGGGCCGTCGATCAAGTGCGACGACGGCAATGTCTGCACGAAGGACAGCTGCGACGCGGGTAGCAAGTCCAAGCCTGGTAAGGGCTGCACGCACACCCATCACGACGGCGCGACGTGCAGCGATGGCGACGACTGCACGACCGACGATTCCTGCGCGGCCGGCAGCTGTACGGCCAACGCGACGTACCATGAGTCCATGGTTGCAGCGCAGACATCGGCGGCTGAGAGCTGGCAAGCCGTCGTCACTCTGCCCGCACGCCGCGCCGTCTGGGCCGGTCATCGCGTCCCCAAGGGCAAGACCGGGACATTCGCAGTTGTGGCTGGCACCGATCGCACCGCAAGCGAGAAGTGGACCGCCGATTTCGCGAGCGTCAACAGCCGCTTCGACGCCTTGGTCGCCACCCCTGACCATGGCTCGGTCGCCTGTGGCCGGGTCTCGGCGGACGGCAAACCCACATCCGAGCAGCTGCTCCTCGTCGGCCACGACGCGGCGGGCAAGCAGCAATGGGTCGCCCAGCAAGGTAAGGGAGTTCGTTGTGCAGGCATCGCCAGGCGCAAGGACGGTATGCTCGCCGCCATCGCGGCCACATCTGCTCCCCAAGCACCAACGTTCGTGCCCAGCTCCGTATTTGGCAGCGACAGCAAAGGCAAACAGCTGTGGACCGCGAGCTACTCGAGCAGCAGCAACCGGCCGGACATTCGCGCGATCGTGTCAGACGGCAGCGGTCGTTTCGTCGCGGGCGGCACGTGGAAGAAGACCTACAACTCCAAACCATCGGAGTTTCTGTGGATGATCAACGCGAAGGGGCAGAACACAGGGACAGTACAGCTCACCGAGGGTCGCATCGAAGCGCTCGTCGCCGACAAGCGGATGATCTACACGGTGGCGACCACGTCGGCGGCCAATAAGAACAAGCTGAGAATGCGCGGAATCGACGCGGTCAAGCGCGTCGCCCTCTGGTCCGTCCAAGTGCCAGGCGCCGCCGGGGTCGTCATCGGCGGGATGGTGCGGTCGCACTCCGGCTTTCTGATCTCGGCGAGCGGCAAGCTGGCCAGCCAGACCAAGTCCGTCGCGTGGTTTGGCTTCGTTGATGGCAAGGGCACGGTGACCGGACAGCGCTATCACGTTGGTTCGTCACCGGTGACCGTGACAGCGATCGCCGGGCACGGGAAGGATGCTTTCGAAGTCGCAGGGCATAGCGGTACGGCAGGGAAAGTGTCAGGTCGGTGGCGGCTACGAACCGACCGCTGGGGCTACGCCGGTTGCAAGGCCGCTGGAAAGTGCGCAGCACAGGCGAAAAAGGGCTGTTCCGACAGCAACGAATGCACCTGGGACTCCTGCGAGCAGGGGATCGGTTGTGGCGGCAAACCCAAGCTCAACGCGTCGCCGTGCAAGAGCGGCGCGGGGAAGTGCTTCCTCGGCGCAAAGTGCAACTCGGGCGTGTGCAAGGCCGGTGGCGAGCAGGAATCTGCTACCCACATCACGGTCGACCACTGGAAGTCGTGCACGTACTACTGCAACGACGACAAGAAGACCGGCACCCTCGACGTCAAGCGAATCAGGGGGCTTCCGGATGGCGACTTGGTCGGGATCGCCTCCCATAGGCTGTTGACCACCGGCGGCTACCAGACGAGCGCTCGTTTGGTCCGCTTAGCGCCGAGCGGGCAGGTGCGATGGAAAGCCAGCGCGCAGGACGGGGCGACGGGCAAGTACCTCGAGTGGGCGGACGCCGTCGGTCTGTCATCGGGTGACATCATGCTGATCGGGCGTTCGCGGCAGCTCGCCCTTTATGACGGCTGGGCAAGCCGCCTCTGGTTCAAGAGCGCAAGCAACACAGGAGTTCAGGGCCAGCTCAAGGGCGGCAGCGTGCGGCCCGATGGCTCGGTAATGGTGTACGGCGAGGACGGCAAGCATCACGCAATGGTCGCGTTGGTCAGCGCCACTGGCACGATTGGCAATCCACAGATCTTCGCGGCGGGCAAAGACCGCTCAGTGGTGTTCGATATCGCTCACGTTAAAGGCGGCGGCACCGTGCTTGCCGGGCAACTGTGGCGTCCGTCGGGCAAGAACTGGTCAACACACCTGCATCTGCGGAGCGCGACGGCCACGGGAACGACGACCTGGTCCTGGACGTCCAAGCAGTCCATGGGGCTCAGCCAATGGGCGAATGACGACGTCTTTGGCGGGCTCGCTGCGACAACGGCTGGCTACGTCATCACGTCGTACAAGACCACTCAGGTCTACATGATCGACAACGATGGCAAACTCGTCTGGACCAAAGATCTCGGCATGCGGGTGGCGCCGCGGCTCAACGGCGGATTCGCCGTCATGGGCTCGACGGGCGCGCTTGGGCGGCTCCGATTCTACGACGTGTTCGCCAATGTGAAGCACACCGCGACCACGGCGCTGGTCAACGTCAAGCTGTTCTCGGGGACACCCAACGGCGGCTACGTAGGGTACGGATCAGGCAAATACGTGACGTACAAGAGGCTCGCGGTGCATCTCGACCCCTGGGCGGTCCAATGCTCAAAGCACGGCTCAAACTGCGTTGGAAAGAAGCCCGCAGACTGCGACGATGGCAACCCCTGCACCTGGGATACCTGCACCGGCTCGGGCGGCTGCCAGAACACCCCGGGTCCCACGTTCACGGCATGCGGCAATGGCGGCGCCTGCGTAGCCGGCAAATGCGTGGCGCCGGCGGGCAAGACGTGCAAGGACGTGCTGGCCAAGAACAAGAGCTCCGGTGACGGCCTGTATCTGCTGGACCCCGATGGCGCTGGCCCCGTGCTCCCCGCGAAACTGCATTGCGACATGAAAAACGGCGGCAAAGCGCTGCTCTTCAACTTCTACGACAGCGAGCTCGACGATATGCCCAATACCAGCGCGCCGTTGGCCGCTGGCTGGTACATCGAAGACGCCAAGAAGACGACGCAATGGCAAACCGGAAGCGCTGTCGTCTCGCCCAAACTCGGCAAACATGTTTCCGCGGCCGTCGGGCCCGGTTTCGTCAAAGCGCTGGTCGCGGCAGGCGGTGGCAAGCATCTGCGCATGTGCCTGTATTCAGAGTTCGGGCAGAGCGAGACGTGCAGGTCCAGCGACGGCGCTGTCGGCAAACGACTGACCATCACGGCGGCACCCGCGTCGGTCGGCAACACAGAGTTGAAGCGATACCGGCCCAGCGTCTGCAAAGACACGCCGGCGTGTTCCATCGCGTACACATTCGGTCGCATCGCCGGCCTGCCTGGTTCGACCGACTCGCTGCTCGTCTCCAACCTCAATGGCGGCGCGTATGCGGTCCCGGTTGACCCCGGCGGCGACGGCGTCTTCGGTAGCGCGAACAATGGTCTGATGCAGGCCTCGAACGTCGGCGTGTGGCGCGCGAACAATACCGGTGCGGCGCTCAGTCCGGCGGCCAAGGCGACGAAGCTCGAGATGCCCTATGGCACAAACGCCGGCAAGCACGCGTCGAGCTATGGGCTGCGAATCTGGCTCCAATAGCGGACCCGGCCCGCGCCACTACATCAAGAGCCCACGCGCGTCGACGCCGGGGTTGTCATGGCGCCGCGGATCAGCGCCGGCGTCGCCACGCTGCGAGCGAACGACACGGCCGAGTCGCTCCTCTCCCGGGCCGACGGTGCAATGTACGTCGCCAAGCGCGCCGGCGGCGGCCGGGTGGCGTGGGCTGGCGCATGAGCGGAACCAGGTAGTGAGCGGAGCGTACGTCGGCTTCGTACTGCTCCGGGTTCTCCAACTTGTCCTTGGGCGCTACGACGAGACGCAAGGCGAGCTCCTGGGCTTCATCCACCGCGAACACCCCGCCCGAAAATCACTCGAGCGAGTCCAACGCATCGTCGAGAGCGTCGAGTTGGCGCGCTGCGAGCCGCTCACCGGGGAAGACTGAAGCGATCAACGCGAGCGCTGCGCTGCGTTCATGCAGCCCCAACAACTTGAGCAGAAACCGGATATCTGCCACGTCACTGGCGCGACCGGCCAGCACCTTCATCGCCAGCAGCGCGCCGGGCTCGATGGCGTAGATGCGTAGATTTGGGTGATCAAAGCTGGCGCTCCGCTGCCATGGCGCATTGGCCGGCACGTACGCGCTGGCTTGTTGATTCAGCCAGCTTTGTGGAAGACCAAGCTCGGTCGCCACCGCGAAAGACGCCGCCATCACCTCCCCGTGCGGCTCCACTTCGCCGCAGTCGACGTCGCGTGTGCCATCCCGGCTTGCATGCTCCAAAACCATGACCGCCCCGCCCACGACGTGGATCTCGCCTACAACGCCGCGGCGTCGCAGCTTGTCGCCTACTCGGCCAAATGCGTCGAGCAGCTTGCGTTTGGAGAGCAGCGGTCCACTCATACCCGCTCCAGATCTGTGGGGTCGAGGAATACGAGCCGACGCGCAAAGGCCGCCGGGGAACCGAGACGTGCGCGACGCCGCATCCGCGCACCATCGACCAGGTACCAGGCCTGTGACAGGAAGCGCGCCGACTCGCGACACCAGTCGGGCGGCTCGAACTCATCCCAGAAAGCGTAGTGCTCCGCCAATCCAGCGAGCAGTGCTGCCCAGGGGCCACGATCGAGGTCGGGGCGCTGCGCGACGAGTGAGCGGCGGTAGCGCACATCGGTGCCAGCGTAGCCAGTGACGAACTCAAGTACGAGGCGCCGGCTGCGCTCGATGTCTTCCTCTTGCGCGACGTGGTCGCCGAGGCTCGCCAACGTCAACGGGGTCCATCCAGTGGCGCGGAGCGACGGTTCCAGCCCCAAGCGCAGCTCGCTTCCCAGACCACCAGCGATGCGTTCGAGCACATTCAGGCCCGGGGACCTGCGTCCGCTCTCGTAGCTTGAGATGTAGCTCTGATCCACGCCCATCCGCTCGGCGAGCTCGGTTTGGGTGAGTCCTCGCTCTTCTCTCCAGCTTCGAATGCGGGCCGATACATCCATATGTACAACTGTACATCATGTGGCGGCCATCCGGTCAAGCAAGCGCGCCAGGGGCCGCAGACGCGGCTCGTCGTCCACGAACGGCGCACGCGCCAGGTCGACGAGCGAATCAAAGGAAAGAACCCCGGATTGTTCCCGTTCGGGAATGTGCGGGATCGCGACTTTTCGAACGCTGTGTTGCTCGGCCCGTTTTTGGGACGAACCGGCGGGTGTTGTACGCTTGGACACCCCCGCCCATGTCCATCTGCTCAGCTGCGGCGCCGCGCGAATCCGGCCGGTCCTCCCGCTCTTCGCGACCCGCGCAGCACGGCTACGGAGCTTGCATGTCTGTCCGACCTCTTCGCGGCGACACCGTCGCGATCCGAACCTGCGCCACCGCTCTCTTCCCCGCCGCCCTCTTCCTGACCGCCCCCTTCCTCACCGCATCGGTCGCGGGCTGCGGCACGACCCCCGAACCGGAGTCCGCCGATGACAAGGACGGCGGGGCATTGGACGCCGGGCCTATCGATGCCGGCAGCACAGACACCGCCACCAACGCAGATGCCGGGCCCGCGGACACGGGCGGATCGGTCGATTCCGGCAGCGCTTCCCCCGATTCAGAGGCGGCCGTCGACGCCGGTCCCAAGGGTCCGCCCCCCGAGTGCCAGGTCAACGCGGATTGCGCGCATCTCGACGACGGCGACCCGTGCAACGGCCTCGTGCACTGCCACCCGAAGCTGCACAAGTGTGGGGTGCAACCCGGAACCGCCGTGCTTTGTCCGACCGCTGACAACACCGTCTGCGCAACGTCGACCTGCGACCCCAAGACCGGCAAATGCGCGCTGGTCCCCGCCGCCAAGGGCACACCCTGCATCGACGCCGACCCGTGCACGGTCGATAGCTCCTGCAACGCCGGTGCTTGTGAGGCAGTGGGCAAGGCGTCGTGGTGCCAATGCCATAACGACACCGACTGCACCGGATTTGAAGACGGCAACCCCTGCAACGGCACCCTGTACTGCGACAAGAAGTCGTTTCCGTACACCTGCCGCGTCAACGCCGCGACCGTCGTCACCTGCAGCTCGGCCACCGACACCGCGTGCGCCAAGGTCATCTGCAACAAGGCCAGCGGTACCTGCAAGAAGACGCCGGTCCCCGACGGCGCGCCGTGCAGCGACGGCAACCTCTGCTCGGTCGGTGACGCGTGCGCGAAGGGGGCGTGCAAGGGCGTCAACGCTTGCGCCTGCCAGGCCGACGCCGACTGCGCCAAACAAGAGGACGGCAACCCCTGCAACGGCACCCTCTACTGCGACACGACCATCCCCGGCCAGCACGCCTGCAAGATCAAGAAGAGCTCGGTGGTCTCCTGCCCCGCCGCCGCGACCGAGTGCATGGTCAACGCCTGCGTGCCCAAGACCGGCAAGTGCGCGAAGTCCGCCGCCACCAACGGCGTCGCCTGCACCGACGGTGACAAGTGCACGGTCGGCGACGTCTGCCTCGCCGGCACCTGCAAACCGGGGACCGACACCTGCGGCTGCAAGTCGGACGCGGAGTGCGCGGGCAAAGACGACGGCAACCTCTGCAACGGCGTCGTGGGCTGCAACAAGCTGACCGGGGACTGCGAGCTGAAGAAGGGCAGCGAGGTGAGCTGCGACAGCGCCAAGGACACCGCTTGTTTGGTTAACGCCTGCGCGGCCAAGACCGCCAAGTGCGCGCCCGCGCCGATCGAGAAGGCGACCAAGGCCTGCGTCGGCAAGGCCTGCCGCTACGAGCTGAATCCACCCACGAAAAAGCCCATCACGGTGCTGTGCGACGACGGGGACAAGTGCACCGTCAACAACACCTGCGCCGACGGCAAGTGCACGTCGGGAACGACAGTCTGCGAATGCAAGGTCAACGCCGACTGCGCGGCCAAGGACGACGGCAACAAGTGCAACGGCGTGGCCAAGTGCGACAAGTCGGGCAGCCAACCCAAATGCGCGATCGATCCCGCCTCCATCATCACCTGCCCCAAGGGCAACGACACGGCCTGCACCAAGAACACCTGCAATACCGGCAACGGGGTGTGCTCGATGCTGCCGCTCAACGACGGCACCAAGTGCAACGACGGCGACGCGTGCACGACCAACGACGTCTGCACGACCGGCAAATGCAACGGCAAGGGCAGCTGCGGCCCGAAGTGGTCCGAGGTCTACGCCAAGGCGTTCGCCAACGAGGGCTGCAGCAGCTGTCACGGCAGCTACAACGGCAAGAACGCGACGTACAACACCATCACCACGGGCTTTTTCTGCGGCGGCAAGCTCGTGGTGCCCGGCGACGTCTCCAAGAGCACGATTATCAGCAAGGTCGGCCAGGGCGAACCGCTCAGCTGCGGCGGCAAGATGCCCAAGAAGTCGCCGGGGATTAACAACGCGTCCCTCGCGCTTCTCAAGGCGTGGATCAAGGCCGGCGCCAAGAACAACTGACCCCGCGCGGGGCGTGGTTGTCGACTCTTGAAGCGCGTGAAAACCGACGCCGCAGTCTGCTACGCTGCCGTCCCCATCTCTAGTCGAGGGCCGCTTGCACGTGTCACACCCATTTGGACGCCAGTGGCCGATCGACCGGTTCACTCGGCTGTCGTTTGTGTTCGTCGCGAGCGCGCTCGTCTTCGCGGCGTGTGGCGATCCCGATTCGGAGTCGGTCGACGGAGCCAAGAACGGCGAGGACGTCGCGATCACCGACACGGGGCAGGTTGTCGACACCGGCGCCTTGCCCGACACCGGCACGACCAAGGACACGGCCGGAGCCAACGACGTCGGCGGCACGGATACAGGCGCAAAGGATGTGGCTGTAGTCGTAGACGCTGGCTCGTCAGGCGGAGTCGACTCGGGGCCCGGCAGCGTCGACGTGCCGCCAACCCCCGCCCACCAGTGCAAGGACTCGGCCGATTGCGCCGGCGTGGCGGGCGCCAACCTCTGCCTCGGTCCGCTGTTCTGCGACAAGACGGCGGCTGTCTGGTCGTGCAAACACAAGCCGGGCCAGCAGGTTACGTGCGATACGACCAAGGACACGGCATGCCGAGTGACCGCGTGCGTGTCGGCTACCGGAAAGTGCGAGACCGAGGACGCACCCAAGGGCACACCATGTGTCGACGGCGACGCGTGCACCGTCGATAGCTCGTGCAACGCCGGAAAATGCGAGGCGGGGGCTACGTCGTGGTGCGACTGCAAGGTCACCGCCGATTGCCTGAAGCTGAGCAAGAACAAGTGCACCGGCGCGCTCTTCTGCGACAAGACCGCGTTTCCGTATAAGTGCCGGATCAACCCGACGACCGTGGTCAAGTGCGCGGCCAACAAGGACACGACCTGCAGCAAGAACAGCTGCGACAAGGACACCGGCCAATGCGCGATGAAACCGGTGTCGGACGGCACGCCCTGCGACGATGGCAGCAAAGCGACGATCAACGACATCTGCAAAAAAGGCGTCTGCGCGGCGGGGCTGATTCCCAAGTGCCAATCCAACGGCGACTGCGCGACGCAGGAAGACGGCAACGCGTGCAACGGGACGCTCTTTTGCGACAAGGGCAGCGGCGCGTGCGTCGTCAATCCCGCGACGGTCGTGACGTGTCCGAGCGCCAAGGACACCGCGTGCTTCCAAAACACCTGCGACAAGACAACCGGCGCTTGCGAGATGCGGGCGCGTCCCAACGGCAGCCAGTGCGACGACGGAGACGCCTGCACGGCCGGTGATGCGTGCGTGGCGGGCGTGTGCAAGCCGGGCAAGGACTACACCTGCCCGTGCAAGACCAACGCCGACTGCATGAGCAAGGACGATGGCGATCTCTGCAACGGCACGTACTACTGCCACGGTACGTCCAAGAAGTGCCTGTTCAACGAGGCGACGAAGGTCATCTGCCCGAGCGTCGATGACACCGCTTGCGTCAAAGCGGCGTGCGTTCCCAAGACCGGCAAATGCGCGGCGACGGCGGCCGGGCTCGTCAACAAGGCGTGCGACCTGCCCGGTGACGGTTGTCGGACGGTCGTGGCCAACCTCGCCAAGCCCGTGACGGTGGTGTGCGACGACGCAAACGCGTGCACGCAAGGTGATGAGTGCGTGGGGACCAAGTGTGTTTCGGGCACCAAGGTCTGCGAGTGCCAGTCCGATACCGAGTGCCTGCTGCAAGACGACGGCGACCTGTGCAACGGCGTTCCGTATTGCGACAAGACCCACAAGGATGGCGCCGGCTACGTCGTGCCCAAGTGCAAACCAAACCCCGCGTCGAAGGTCTACTGCGCCGTCGGCAACGACACTGCTTGCCTGAAGAACCGCTGCGATCCCAAGACCGGAAAGTGCGGTTTTCAGCCCGTCAAGACGGGGGCTCCTTGCGAGGACGGCAAGGTCTGCACCGTCAAGGACACCTGCCTGGACGGAGCGTGTAAGCCAGGCGCCAACAACCTCTGTGACGATGGCGATGCCTGTACGCAGGACAAGTGCGTGGCGGGCAAGGGCTGTGAGCATCCCAAGGCGTGCAACGACAACAAGCCTTGCACGCTCGACTCGTGCAAGGACGGCACATGCAGCTTCAACCCGAAACCGCTCGACGGGAAGGGCTGCGATGCCGACGACAACGGCTGCACGGTCAACGACGTCTGCAAGGCGGGCACGTGCACGATCGGCAACCCGGTGCCGTGCTCCGTCGCGACCGCCGTCTGCCACGCCAGCAAGTGCATCTCGACCGGCGCAAAGACCTTCCAGTGCGCGCCCGTTCCCGTCGCTGACGGCAGCGGCTGCGAGGACGGAGACCTCTGCACGATCGGCGACTCGTGCAAGGCTGGAAAATGCGTCACAGGCGCGGGTCGCCGGCTGTTCGTACGGTCGTTGAGCGGTATCGGCGGCACGCTGCGAGCGGGCGCAATCGTCGCGCTCAAGGACGGCGGCTTGGTGGTGGGCGGGCAGGCGGTCGACAAGCAGAAGGCGGCATGGCTGGTAGCGCGGCTCGACGGCGGTGGCACGTTGGTCAAGAGCAAACCGGTCGTGTCCGCGAAGTTCGACGCGTTGGCGGCGGTCAGCGTCGTCGCGGTCGATGGTGACAACCTGCTCACTGCTGGCACGATCAATCCTGGCAAGCATCGCCGGGCGCAGGTGATGGCCTGGTCCTCGGACCTGTCGACTGTGCCGTGGACCGTCTCGCTGGCTCGCGCAGGCAGCAACGTCGAGCTCACAGACATGTTGCGCCATCCCTCGGGCGGAATCGTCGTCGCCGTCAGGCGCTATGTCGGCAAGGCGACCGCTTCGGTGGTTCGCTTGACCGCAAGCGGCAAGAGCCTGCTCGACGTGACGCCCGCGGTTCCCAGCTTGCGCTATCGCCTCCAGCTGCGTCCGGGCGGCGGCTATTGGCTCGGCGGCACGAATTTTCCAAACAACGTGCCTACCCCGCGGTTGGTTGCGCTCGATGCGGCCGGCAAGCTGGGCTGGAGCAAGACCTATTCGGCCCAACTGTCACACCTCAACGCGCTCGCGGGCCTCGATGGCGACGTGGTGGCTGTCGGCGCCAAAGTCTCCTCGAGCGGGAGCCGCCAGGTGGCGCTGCGGGTGGCGGCCGACGGCTCGGTGGGCTGGGCCACGACCACCTCGGTTCCCGGCAATCTCTACACGGTTCATCGACAGGGTGATCTGTTCATCGCGGGCGGTGGCGCAGGCACCGCAGCGACCACGCTTCGTCCGTCATTGACCGCCTTTGGCGCGCACGGCCACGTCGCATGGCACACGGAGTTGAGCACGGCGAATTGGCGGGTGACGGCACTTGCGTCCCACTTCGACGGCACGCTTGTCGGCGTCGGTGTGCGCGACCACGCACCGGTGTCGTCGTACGTCTTCCGGCTGAGCGCGTGGGGCCAGTCCAACTGCAAGGCGGCCGGGCCTTGCGCGTCCAAGAAAGCCGCGGCGTGCGACGACAAGAACGTGTGCACCAACGACTTCTGCGAAGCCGCCAGCGGCTGCATCCACGTCGCTCATACCGGCGCGTGCGACGACGGCGACAAGTGCGCCACGCTGGATCGCTGCAGCGGCGGCAAATGCGCGGGCACCGTCGCGGCCAAGTGCGACGACGGCAACGATTGCACCGACGACAGTTGCTCGCCGAAGACCGGATGCGCCCACAAGAAGCTGCAGGGCGTTCCGTGCCCGGATAGCGACGTCTGCACCACGGCCGAGCTGTGCATCAAGGGCGCCTGCACCACCAAGAAGAAGGTCTGCAACGACGGCGACCCCTGCACAAAGGACAGCTGCGACGCGCAAAAAGGCTGCGTGGCGGTCAAAGACGTCAGCCATTGCGACGACGGCAACGTCTGCACGGTCGATATCTGCAGCCCCAAGACCGGGTGTGGGGCCAACCCCGCGCCGAAAGGGACCATCTGCGACGACGGTGACGCGTGCACCGTTGGCGACGTCTGCAACGTCAAGACCTGCAAACCGGGCGGCTCGCGGCTGTGGGAACGCAAGGCGCTTATCGCGGAGGTTGATCACAAGGCCAGCTATCCCAACATGGTTACCGGCGCCCACTTCATGGATGTGGCGCCCAACGGTGACACGGTCGCGGCCAAGCAGGCCAGGGGCGGCTGGGCGATCGCGCGGTACTCCGGCTCGGGCAGCGCGAAATACGCCAAGCAAGAGCACTTTGGGCATTCCCAGGACGCCGACACGCAGATGTCGACGGTTGTCGCCAACGCGGACGGCAGCGCGACCTATTTCGGGCCCAGTCACCTCAAGAGCGACGGCAACAACAACTATTACGCAGGTTTGCTGACCGTCGACGCCAACGGCAAGGTGCTCGCCAAGCGGCGCCACGGCCCGCGCTTCAACCGCATCCAATCGGGAGCCGCGTCGCTGCTCGACCGCGCGGGCAAAGGCCACGTCGGCGCCATCATCGTCAAGAGAGGGCTGTCGCTCAGCGAGAGCTATCGGGTTCGCGTGTGGTCGGTCGATGGCAGCGGGGCAGCCCGTTACTCGCTGGATATCGCCGACTCCGCCGACGTGAGCGCGCACAGCATCGCGGGTCACGATGACGGGGGCGCGGCGCTCAGTCACACGCTCGGAGGCCGCTGGTGGTTGACGCGCTACGGTTCGACGGGGCAGCAGCTCTGGCGTCGCAGCTATCCGGGCGGCACGTCGCAGATGCGGCGCTACAAGGACGGCTACCTCGTTGGCGGCTCGATGCCCCGCGCCGGCGGTGGCAACAACCCGTGGATCGGCACAACAGACAGCGACGGCGCCTTGTTGTGGAGCACGACCGTCGATCTCGGTGAAAGCGACCACGTGACGGCGCTGACCCCGATGCCTGGCGGCGGCTTCATGTTCGCCGGCCTGCACCGACCGAGCATGACCTACGGCGAGCGCAATTGCCGCCTGGTGCGCCTGTCTGCGAGCGGCGCCGTGCAGTGGTGGCGGTCCTACCAGGGCGCCAAGCCGCTGACCTTCTATCACTTCGGCCACAAGCCCGAGACCAAGTACCACGCCGACGTCTGCACGACCCTGCGCCCGGTGCCCGGTGGTGGCGTCCAGGCCGGTGGCTACCTGACCGATGACATCAAGGGCAGCCGGCGCACAGGGTGGCTGTTCCGAGTCGACGAATGGGGCAACGTCAGCTGCGGGGAGACCGGCGCGTGTCGCCAGAAGAAGACCGCGGACTGCGACGACAAGACGTCTTGCACCGCCGACACCTGCAACGCCAAGACCGGCTGCGTCAACGCCAACCGCACGGGGTCCTGCGACGATGGCAACGCGTGCACCGGGGATGGGACGTGCAAGGATGGCGGCTGCAAGGTCGGCAGCGCGCGGCTGTTCGAGACGACGCTCGGCGACCAGGCGAACAATGTGCCCGCGGGCATCGCCAAGATGGCGCTCGGGCGCTTGGCGACGATCGAAAACCGGCTGGTGGGTACGAAATCAACGTCCTGGGTTCGCTCGATCGATATCGACGGAACGGAGCGCACGAAGTTTCAGCTCAAGCCCGGCAAGGCCCCATTTGATACGTCGACCTACAACCAGCAATACGTCGATAGCGTCGTGAGCCTCGACGATGGCAGCACGCTGATCACCGGCGCGATCGCGACCGCCTCCCACCCCGCGCCGCATTTGCTGCCGGTGCTTCACAGCTGGTCGATCTCGTCGCGCGGCGGTGTCGTAGCAGCCCACGTTCACAAAGGCGTGGCGTCTGGTCATGGCGGGTACGTCGCATGCCAGGCGCCATCGGGGAGCATCATGGCGTTCTTGGTACCGTCGACGAATCCGACGTCGGTTCACGCCGAGGCGCTCGCGCGCGACGGCAAATCGCTGAGTGCGCCCGGCAAGATCCACGGGTTTTTCCCCCACGCGAAGTTGACGCCGTGCGTCGGGACGTCCGATGGCCGCTTCGTTGTCGGCGCGATTCGCAGCCACAGCGGTCCGTTTACGATGCAGCTGCAGGACCACACACCCGACAAATTCGGAAAGCCGGGGCTGCCCGGGCGGATTCGCAACTACGGCGATTCGGCGGGCGTTGGCGCTGGACAGTCCCGGGCGATTGCGCTGCTGGCTCGAGGCGGTGGGGACGTCGTCGTAGTCGGCGAGACAAATGCCTTGACCCACGGTGGCTGGGACGCGTGGCTGTTGCGCGTCGACAAGGAGCTCGTCCCCCGCTTGCAACGGGTCATGGGCACCAGCGCCGACGAACGCGTGGTTGGGGCGATAGGCGCGCAGGATAGCGACGACATCTTCGTCTGGGGCAGCACCAAGACGGCCAACAACGGCACCGACGGGTTTCTATGGCGATTGGGCGAGGGCGGTCGCAAGCGATGGGGAAGGGTCTACGGCGGGGCGAAGGACGATCGGTTGCAAAGCGCGGTGTTCACCGGTGGCGACGGGGGCCTCGCGCTCCTTGGCGAAACGGCGAGTAAGGGCGCTGGCGGCAGCGATCTATGGCTGCTGCGGACGACACCGTGGGGCCAACCGAGCTGCGGGCTCGCCGGGACTTGCCTGGCCAAACAAGCCGCGGACTGCGACGACCACGATCCCTGTACGGCCGACACCTGCGATGCCTCCGCCGGATGCAAACATCACGTGATTGCCGGCGCGTGCGGGGAGCGACCGTCGTGCGTTGAGCGCTTCAAGAGCAGCAAGGGCCAGCTCGACTGGATGCAGCCACGTGCCGAGCAATTCGCCCACACCTACACCGCCAAGCAGGCCCAGGTTGTCGTAGCGACGGCCGAGTTGAGCGGTCAGTCCATCGCGGTTGCCCAGGTTGGCGCCGATGGGGCCGTCCACAGTCACGCGACCGATGGCACCTTGCTGTGGACCGCGGCGATCACGGGCGCAAAAACAGAGACCGTCACGTCGGCTGTGGTGATCGGCGACCGTTTGCTCGTCGGTGGCGGAAGCGACACGCCCGGAAAAGCCATCCATGGCGGCGAGGATGGCTTGGTCGTCGCGCTGGACCGCGAAGGACGCGCCCGCTGGCAGCGCGCATGGGGCGGCAAGGAAGCCGACCGTATTCACGCGTTGACCGCCGGTCCCAAGGGCATCGTGTTCGCGGCCGGGCGCACGAAGAGTCAAACAGCCGGGAGCCAATCGGCCGGGAGCCAGTCAGGCGGCAACTGGGACGGCTGGGTGACCGCGGCGAACGGGCGGGATGGCAAGCTGCTCTGGTCGAAAAACCTCGGCGGCAAGGGCATCGACTACCTGCACGCCGCGCAGTTCTACGAAAAAGCGCTGTACGTCGCGGGTTCGACACGCAGCAAGGGCGCCGGCGGTTCGGACGGCTGGATCGCGCGGCTGGACGCGACCGGCAAGCTGCTCAACGAAAAGACCTTTGGCGGGTCCAAGGACGACGAGTTTGCCGCGCTCGCCCCGATCGGCAACGGCTTCATGGCCGCGTACGGCACGACCGCTTCTGTCGGCGGCGGCGACGCGTGGTACCTGGCCACAAACGCGACCCTCGCCAGCGTGAAGTCGCACACGTGGGGCCACAAACAGCTGCCCGATGAGGTCTTCGCCGCGGCGTCACTGGGCAACGGACGCATCGCGGTGGCCGGGTCGACCAGCACGGACAATCAAAAGCGCGACGCGTGGCTCGCGGTGTTGAACGACGACGGAAAGCCTTACCGCGAGCATCGCTACGGGGCCGCCCACAACGACTACTTCGGCGCGATTACGAAGCTGCGACGCGGCGGCTATCTCGTCGGCGGGCACGTCGATCTCGGCGGGGCGGGGACCCAGGGCTGGCTGCAGCGGACCAACCCATGGGGCTTTTCGGACTGCAAGAAGGCGGGCAAGTGCGCCTGGAACGGCCCGACGCTGTGCGACGACGGGCTGGCCTGCACGATCGACGCGTGTGACCCCAAGACCGGCTGCACGCACACAGGCGACGCCACCAAGTGCACGCAGCCGCTGTCCAAGGACGCCAAGAAGCTCAGCTGCAAGGCGATCCTGAAGGCCTATCCCGGCGCGGCATCGGGCATCTACACGATCAACCGGTTCGCCTACAACGAGGACCAGTCCGTGCCCGCGTTCTGCGACATGGAAACGGACGGTGGCGGCTGGACCCTCGTCGTGGCGATTCGCGCGGATATTCCGGCGTCGTGGGACCTCTATTCGGCGTTCGGCAACGTCGTCTACAAGGGCTCTGCGAAGCACCAGACCGACGAACGCAAATCGGCCCCGCTGTTGGCGCGACAAGGCCGCGGCGACGTAACTGTCTCGGCGGCTCTGTCACGCGACCGGATGCAAGCGATCCTCAACGCCACGGTGCCCGGCGAGATCCTTGTCGATACGGGCGCGGGCCTCTTCGCCTGGACGCTCAAGAAGGCCAACCACCACGGCTTCGTCTTCGGGGCACACAACATCTTTCGGGACCCGCGCGCTGTCGGCCTGTCGCTCAACAAGCCGTCCGTCGCCCTCCGCATGGCCCGCGATGCCCACATGCCCGATGCCAAGGCGGTCTTCACCCCCATCACGCCCGATTTTCAGACCTCCAAGGGTTGCGCGAAGGCCAGCGACTGCCTCTACTTCCCGGCCAACACCGCGGGTCGCTTCCAGCAGGCACATCGCCGCGACGGCGCCCCGGGAGCGGGATTTGACGGCGCGCGTCGTCACCCGGTGAGGATCTACGTCCGTTGACCGAAACGACCCCGACACATGACAACGCCGCACAACCGGACGCCGCAAAGCCGGGCGCAGGACAACCGGGCGCTGCACAACCTGGCCCTGCACAACCTGGCCCTGCACAACCTGGCCCTGCACAACCTGGCACTGAATCGCCCCCTGCGAAAACGAGCGACCTCCGCGGCACGATCCTGCGGTTGGTCGGCATCGCCGCATGCATCGGCATCGTCGCGTTCTTTGTCGACCTCGATGAGCTTTGGAAACACGTCTCGGCGATGTCGCTGCCGGTGTTGGGGTTGGCGCTCGGCATCAACCTGGTGCGCATGATCTTCATGGGTTGGCGCTGGAAGCTGATGAACACAAGCGGCGTGGACCAGCCGCTGTCCCGCTACGTGCTGTTCACCCTCGCGAGCTACCCGGCGATGTTGGCGCTGCCCGGGATCCTGGGTTTCGACGTCGCGCGCGGCGTGATGATCGGCCAGTCGACCGAAGAGGACCGCGCCGAAAACCTCATCTCGGTGCTCTCCGACCGCGTTATCGGCCTCTTTTCGGTCATCCTGCTGGGCACCATGGCGACGTTGGTCGCCCCCAACTTCCCCAACCGCTGGACCTACATTGGCTTTCTGTCGGTGCTGCTCGCGGCGTTCATCGGCGGCATCGCGGTCTCCGCGTCAACACGGGTTCATGACCTGGTGACCGGACTGCTCGGCAGACTCGGCGGGCTCGGCGCGAAGCTGGCGTCGATCGTGACGTTGTGGATGGGCGTTGTCGGCTTCTTCAAGCGGCACCCCAAGCGCGTGGTGATGGCGCTCGGGGCGTGCCTGCTGATTCACCTGGCGTGGTTTGTCATCGCGTGGCTGCTCGCCGACAACCTGGGCCTCGACCTGTCGTTTTTCGTCGTCACGACCGTCACGGCGTTGAGCTGGGTCGTGCTCGCGATTCCGGTGTCATGGATGGGGCTGGGCCTCAACGAGCTGAGCTTCATCTTCCTGCTGTCGTTCCAGGGCGTCGCGAACGCACCTGCGGCGGCGCTTGGCTTTCATCAAAACGCCATCAACATCGCCTTCGCCATCATCTGCATCCCCGTCCTGTTGTTGGTGCGGCGCAAGTAGGGGCGTGTCCCTCAATTGCGCACAATCCGCCCGAGCTTGTCGCGGGTTCGCTTCACAACCGGCTCAGCGGTGCTAGGTTCATACCAACCAACCGACCCTTGTGCCACCGCTTGGAGCCCTTCAATGCGCCATTTGTGCGACTTCTCATCTCTTCTCTCTGCTGTCGGATCTCAACGCGCGACCGGACTGACCGTCGCGGTGTCGATCCTGGTCACCGTCGCCGGGTGCGGCGGACTGAAAAACATCATGCCGGTGGAAAATCGGCAGATCCGCGCCGCCATCAAGAACAACGACATGGCGCTGCTCCAAGACGTGTGCGACGGCAAACGCCGGGTCCGCTACGACTCGGACCGCAGCCGCGCGTGCAAGCACATCAAGCAACAATCCGCGACCAAGGGCACCTGCGATGACGCCGTCGCGCGGTACAAGGGCGCGCCCAAGAACCAGAAGCTGGTCGAATCATTCGCCCGCGAGTTCGCCAAGTGCGGTCACTTCACGGAGATCTTCGAGATGCTCGCCCACTACGGCAACGGCCGCTACCAGCGCGCAATCGGCATGCTCGCAAAAGAAGGCGTGCCGATGAAGAAGCAATGGGTCAAATATATGCGCACCCACAAGGGCCGGCGCTTCTTCGCCATGGGCGGCGCGACGGCACACTACGGCCTGCAGCACATCGGCAACTGGCTGGTGGCGAAAGGCCACACCGACCTGTGCAAGGACTACATCGCGGCGGCAACCGGGGCCAGCACCGTCGCCCAGGTGTGGGTCATGCCCTACCTCAAAGACGCCAAGTGCAAGGGCGGCGCCGCGCTCGTCTCCGGCCTGCTCACCGCCGACAAAGCCAACCACCGCAAGTGGGCCTGCCAGACGCTCGGCGTCATCGGCGGCAAGCGCGCGGCCAAGAAGATGGCGGTCCTGGCCTCGACCGATCCCTACTCCGTGATCCGCGAACAGCGCCGCGGTGGCCGCATCTGGGCGACGAAGGAATTCCCGGTCCGCGCCGCATGCAAGCAGGCGTACGGCAAGATCAAGCTGCGCTCCATGTAGCCAGGTTCCTGCAAAGAGACCCGCCCGATCACGCGCCGCTTCAGCGCCCGGTGCCGCCGCGAACGGGCGGATAGCGTTTGTTGAGGCGGGCAATCGCCGCTTGGACATGGTATCGCAGCTTGGTCGTGAACGGGTCGGCGACGTCGCGGCGCGCATCGACGAAAGCGCGGGCCGCGTTCATCCAGGCTGCCACCGCGGGGGGGATTGCGGCGAATGGGTCCACAGAGGCCGATTTTCTGCGCTTCTTGGCACGTCGCGCTGCTTTTTTTCCGGATTTGCGGGCCGCGGGCGAGGTGATCAAGCGGGCGACATCGGGGTCGAGCTTGCCGTGTTTGGCCAGCGCGGCGATTTGCAGCGTCCGCAAGCCGACGTGGTGGTCGTGACCGATGGCGGTGCGTTTGTGTTCGCGGGTACAGAAGGTGTTGAGGTGCTTGGACAGCGCGCGCAATGAGCCGGGTTTTGTGTCGCCGCAACAGGTCGTCATCAGCTTGCCTTCGCGCACGTAGGCGCCGGCGGCGGTGGCTGCAGCGGTGATTTTCGCGAGCGGATCTGCACCGGTAGCGGTTGCTTCACGCAGCGCTTTTCGACGCCATTGGGCGTGCTCGGCGAGGGCGTCTCGGCGAACCGGCAATGCTCGACAAAGGGCGCGCTTGTCGCTGGCCTTGGTCCTCGACGTGACCCAGGTGGAGCCCGGCTCGGTGATGGCGATGAGCTCGGCCAGCCGGTCACCGAGCAACCCGAGGTAGAGCGAGGCGGGCGCTTGTTGGGCGGTCGTGATACGCGCGTCCTTGGCCTTGATGCGCAGCACCAAGCCGGTTTCTGCGGCGATGAGCGCGTGCTGTTTCCAGATCGGCACCATGCGGTCGGACGGGCGATGCTTCGCGAGGGCGTCGAAGAGCTTCATCGGCTTCAAAGACCTGCTCGGGTTGTCGCGCGAGAAGGCTTGAGCCCAGCTGGCCACGGCGTCTGTTCCGCACGAGATTGTGCGATCGGCGATCCATGCGTCGATGGCGCTCGGGGATTGGCGGGGGAGCTCGGCGCGGAGGCGCTCTTCGGCTTCGTCGGCGAACGCGCTGGCGGTGCCTGCCGGGTCCGTGTGTTCGGTGCAGAGCAACGGGTCGAGCAGCTTGAGGCCAGCCGCGGTCTTGCCCGCTTTCAGCAACGCATCGGCGCTTTCGATCGTCTTCCCTTCGGCGGTTTTGGGCTTGGTAGAGGCTCGTTTTTCACCGCCGCCACAAGCCGCGATCGTCACGCACAAAGCGGTCGCGAGCAGGGATTGAACGGCGGTGTCTGGTCGGTTGCGAAGCACGTGGCGCCAGCATGCCGGTGCGCGATTGGCCTTGTCGAGCGTGCGAACGTTGTGGCATCAGCACCGCGCGGAGGAGCCCATGCACAGTTTCAGCGCCCGATTGTCTGCCTCTTTGGCCTTGGTCGCGGCGATGGTCGCGTGGGCCGGATGCTCGGAGGACCCTTCAGGCAAGGACGAGCCCGGCGAAGTCAGCGTTACCGACGACGCCAAGGCCGGCGATGTAGCCGCGCTCGATGCCAGCAAGACCGATCCAGACAGCGCGTCTACCAAGGACGTCGCGTTCGCCGACGACACCAAGACGCCGGTCGATGCAGGCGCTGTCCCCGACGTCGACACCGGCGCAGATGTTGTTTCGGGAGGGGACGCGGGCGTCGTCGCATCGCCGGATAGTGCCGGCGTAAAGGACGCCGTTGCCCAAGCCGACGCGGGTTCGACAACCGATGCGGGGACGACAACCGATGCGGGGACGACAACCGATGCGGGTTCGGGGTCCGACGTTGGCGCGAGCGCCGATACCTCCAGTTCCCCCGACGGTGGAGCCGTGGCGCCCAAGCCGGCTGCCGGCGCGTTTACGAAGGAGCCCAACGACAGCAAGGCCAAGGCCGTCGAGCTGCCCTACGGCGGTGGTGGTGGCGGCTCGGTCGGCGGCGCGGACAAAGCTGATTGGTTTGTCGTTAAGGCCAAGCACAAGGGCAAGCTGCGGGTCTATCGGCTCGGTGGGCATGTCGCGGTCAAGACGACTGTCGCCGGCGACGATCACTATATCGAGGTGACCGCCTCCAAGAAGACCGGCTACCAGCTGCTTGTCGATTTCCGGCCCGATCCGGTGACCCTCAAGGACCACGACCCGTTCGTCGTGGGCAAGAAAGCCGAGATTCGGGGCGCGGGACTGGGCACCAGCAAGGACCTGGTGTTCGTGTCGATCGGCCACGTGCAGGCCGAAGTTACGTCGGCGAGCGGATCCAAGATCGAGGTTGTCGTGCCGTACGGCGCATCGGACGGCCCGCTGCGCGTCATCTCCGGCGGCCGGCGCGCCAAGGTCATCGACGCGAAGGTGACGGCGCCCACGTACCCGGCGATGAAGTTCTCCGGAGGTGTGCTGACCAAGAAGGGGGATACAAGCTGGCTCGCCGGCGTGATCTCCGTTGTGGCGGGTCGAACCGTGACGGCCGAAACGCTCTACAAGGCCGTCAAACCGCACGGGCTCACCGCCGCCGGCTGGTCACCGTGGCGCAATCGGCACCGGCTCAAGGGCGCGCCCAAGGACATCGACGCGATCGGGACACTCGCCAAGACGCTCGAGAAGCTGCCCGAGATCGAGTCGGCCGCCGCGGTGACAATGGGCGGTTCCGAGTCCGGGCTTTGGGCGACGGCTCCTTACTACGCGCCTTCCTCGCCCAACCTCTACGACACCCAGAAGTTGGTGGGGCTGACGAGCGCGTGGAAGCAGTTTGAGACCATGGGTGGCGGTGCGCGACCGCCCGCCCACATCGGCTTTTTCGACACCGGACTCTTCAGCGGGATCACCAAGCCCTGCAACTACGGCTTCAACCCCTATCCCAAGCACACGGGCGCGGGTGGCTTTGAGCTCTTCCTGTCGACGAACGGCAACGATTGGACCCGGCCCGCGCTCGCCGATTGGACCGATCGCGGCGACCTGACGCCGTCGCAGTGCGAAGTGATAGGACCCGGACCTCAGTCCAACGGGCACGGCACGGCGTGCGTCGGCATCATCGGCGCGGTGGTCCCGATGGCGACCGGCGCCACGCACACCCGGGCAAACGGCGCGCTGAGCGGGTTTTCGCGGCCCGGCATCGACACGGGGTTGCCGTTTGTCATCGACGTGTGGAGCACGCGCAACGAGCAGCGGAAGTACCTGACGCAACACCAGATGTTTGACGCGATCGCGCGGGCTCAGGGCGTCAAGCAGGTGTTTGGCGTCAACTGGGGAGGCCCATTTGGTCATCAATCCCCCGGCGATCCTTTTTCGTGGAACACCGATTCGGTCTGGCTGGTCTCGGCGCACAACCACAACAAGCTCGCCCACACGTACTGGCCCGGAAAGTTCGCGCATCGGCCCAACCACCTGCTTGTCGGCGCCACGGTCGCCCCCAACGAGGGGCGCTGGGATCCGGCCGGAAACTACGCGTCGAACAACGGCCCGTTCGTCAACGTCGTCGGGCCGACGTACGTCTACGGACTGCGGGGCGGCACGTCGTTTTACGGCGACATCGATGGAACCTCTTCCGTGACGCCCCAGGTCACCGCCATGGCTGGATTCATTCGCTGGTTGCGGTCCGATCTGCAGGCGGCAAGCGTGGTTGCGCTGATTCGCGAGACGGGTGTCGACGTCAACTCGTACGACAGCAGCTGGCAACGCGGCGCGGCTCGCCTGCCACGCATCGACTGGATGCGGCTGTTGACGAGCGAACCGATGATGATGGCGCTGTACCCCGAGATTCGACCGCTGCTGCTCATCGGCGATCGGGTTGGCGGGGCCAATACGGTCACTGCGTGGCCGATTCACCCGGAGACGGGCACCAAGAACGGGCTGCCCAAGAAGATCGCGCTGGGCCCCTGCAACGACCAGACGAAGCCCAAGGCCGGCCCGGTCGACATCCGCATCTCGCCCGACGGTTCGCGCGCCGCCGTGACATGCAACGTGCTCAACAAGGTGGTGATCATTTCGCTGCAGGAGCTGCGCGCTCTCGGCAGCGTGCAGCTGACCGGCTCCATCGGGCTGCACGACCGCGCGTGGATGGACCCGGAGGGAATCTTGCACGTGCCGATCGCGATCGATGGCGGCGCAGGGGTAGCCCTTGTCGACACGTATGGCCCGGAGCTGATCGCCGAAAAGAAGCTCAACGACGACGTCGTCCCGTGGACGATCGCCGGGCCGCAGCTGCGCACGATTCGCGGCACGCTGTTGAGCAGCAAGGGCAAGGATGCCGGTCAGCTCACGACATATGACCACCTCGCTCGCCAGCGCCAGTTCGGCGTCACGTACCCGCCCCAGAAGCTGTCGGCGCACTACAAGGGCGCGTTTCCATCGGGATTGGCGCTGTCCCCCGATGGCAAGCGATTCACGGTCACCTACAGCGGCACGATCAACGACACCGAGCTGGTCGATGTTCCGGTCGGTACCGCCGGGTTCCCGGTGCCCGTGGCCAAGCAGAACTTCAGCATGAAGATGCTGTTGACGACGCTGGAGCGCCCATATGACCTCGCCTGGCTGCCCGACACCGGGCTGAGCGGGGCGGGGATGAACGGCCGCAACCTGTTTGTCACCTCGTTCGCCGACGACCGACTGGTGATGATGAAGGACGTCAACAGCGGCACGTATCCGGACACATGGAAGACGGTGGCGACGTTCAAGAACAAGTCCAAGAGCTATCCCGACCGGGTGCGCGCGTTCCACAACGGTCGGGCGATGTTCGTGTCGGAGTGGAAGGGCAGCGTGCGCATCATCAAGCTACCGCTGTTGCTGACGGGACCGAGCAAGGCGTACACGACAGCGATGGGCGGGTTTACGCGACCGGTTGGCATCGCGCCGACCCCGCTGATAAGCGTCGTGCATCCGCGTCACAACGTTCGCGTGAGCCGCTTGCTGAGTCCGACCTACCTGCTGCGCGATACGTCGGCAGTGGAAGTCACCTGCACGGTCAAGAACGCCATGGGAGGCGCGGTTATCGCGACGGACACCCGCAACCCGCTGCCCGACGAGACCCGCATCAAGGCCGGCTTTGCCACGTGCGGACCGTTCGACCTGAAAGGACAGGCCGGCGGATTGCTGCACATCGAGATCGAGGTCAAGTCCGAGCACGCCGACGGCAAGAAGCCGACCTACCGCACAATACGCGTGACGCGGACCATGAACGGGGTCTGACCCCGTCGGCAACCCCAAAAATGCCTTCCCCCGTTGGGTCCTTCCCCCTTGATCGAGGCGCCGTCTGCCAAGACAAGACCCAGGCACCCTTGATCGAGGCGCGGTCTGCCAAGACAAGACCCAGGCACCCTTGATCGAGGCGCCGTCTGCCAAGACAAGACCCAGGCACCGTGCATCGAGGCGCCGTCTGCCAAGACAAATACCCTGGCCGCCGCGCCACAGACCAGGCCCGATTGGAAGTCGCTGACTGAGCGATAACCCGGGTCCGGGCCACCCG
>CAZLMW010000107.1:25150-27421 GCA_964560875.1 uncultured Enterobacteriaceae bacterium | reverse complement strand
ATTGCCGATGAGTGCGGCGACGCTCACGTCCGAACAACTCCGATCCGATCTGGCCCCGCCTCGTTCGCCTTTGTTGATACGGGTATTCTTGACCTATTGTCGGGCGACCAGAACGCGCCTTCATCGACGCTTCAGCCCGCATGGTCATTCGCCATTGCCGAGTTGTCGTAGCCGTGTCGTGTCACGCGCTCTTGGCCGGAGGCCCCGATGGCATGTTCAGCTAGAAAAGCAGCGATCATCGTGTGCACGGCGCTATTGGCGACGGGCTGCTTCGTAACCGACGAAGAGAAGCTCGACGGCGAGGAATGTGAGTTCCAGAGCGATTGCGTCAATGCGTGCATCATGCCGATTGGCGAGCCGTTGGGCGTCGGTGTCTGCGGGCCGAAGCGTACGTTCGGTCAAACGTGTACCCGACCGGGCTTTGCGTCCCACGATTGCCAGATCGGTCTGTATTGCTCGTCGACGTCCAAGACGTGCAAGAACAACACGTCCTCGTCGTCTTCCTCGGGCGGTGGCTCGTCATCGAGCGGCTCTTCGACATCCGGTAGCTCGTCGGGCGGCAACTCAACTTCATCATCGTCCGGCGGCGGCACCTGCGACTGGTTGACTTGGACCAAGTGCGTCACCGTCGTCGAAGCCAAGCAAGGCACCCGCTGCGGGACCCCGGACAGCGCCGAAGTAACCGTACGCAACGACTGCAGCAAAGCGCTGAAGCTGCAGATCTGCATCCACAGCACAACGCGCAAGAATGGCTGGATGTGCGAACCCGACGGCACGTTCGGCAGCGGCACCAAGCCCGGCAAGAAGCACGGCTGGTACCACTGCCACAGCGGCGGGAAGTTCGTCCTCGGCGCCATGCCGATCGACGCGTACAACAACAGCAAGTGCTCGTTCTGGAAGTCCCCGCCGTAGCCGCCGCGAAACAGCCGAATTCGACCCTTTTCCAAGGCCAAAATCGACAGCAGGCCGGTTTTCAAGCCCCTGGACGGCCGATCCTTCATCGAAGCTATATCAATAGCCTCCAGGCCTGATCGCCCGTTAGAACCAATTCTAGTCGGTTTCGCCTTTCCGCCCGTAAAGCACCCACGGGCCAGCGCGGAGCAGCTCAGGCAGCGGTTTATGACCCTTGAACACGTTGCCCGGCCGCGGCAATCCGCCGTCGCGCACCAGCACGTAGTCCCAATAATGGTCCTGCTCCTTCCACTGGAAGAGGTGGGGCGTCCATTCAAAGCGGATCGGGTTGGTCGGCGGCGCGTTGATTTCGGCGTAGCGGACCGGGCTCTTGGTGAAGTTGGCGAACGAAAACTCGGCAACGCCACCCTTTGCCGCCACGACGTACTGCGAAAAGTGCATGAACGCGGGCCAGCGCACGATGGTCGAGTCGCGGTCGTACACCAGCGTCATCGTCCGCCGGCCGGGCTCGATGCGTTGCAGGACCGCGTCCAGGTCGCCGACCTCGTCCTGGAAGCGGTCAAAGTGCTCGGCGTGAACCGCTGACGTCGCCAAGGTGAGCGCCAATCCTGCAGCGAGCCACACCTGCGGCCTTCGCAACGGCCCCGCGGGGGATAGCAACAGCAGCGGCCACAGCAAGAGCACCATCCGCGTGCCGATCGGCCAGATGCCGAGGTAGCTCTCCGGCAGAACGAACGCGAGCACGACCGCCGACGCTTGCAGCGCAGCCAGGATGCCGCCCGAGGCACGGGTTGAAGGGTCGCTCCCGCGCCACCACCGTCCGTCTTGCCGCCACTTTTTCGTCGCCATCGCCGCGACAAGAAGCGCGACCATCGCCGCGAACACCCATTCGTCGCCGCTGTCCTTGTACATCGACGCGCTGAACTCAACGAGCTCCCGCGCGGTGTCCAGCGGCGGGTCCCAGGACGCCGGAGTCGCTACGGAGTCAATGCCGCGCATCCGCCCGATATCGCCCTCGCCCACCACTGGAGAAAGCGCCGCCCACACCGCAAAGAGCGCGACGCCAGGGACGAAGTGGAGCGCCCGCACAAGCCTCTTTTTCAAACCCACGACATCGCCCTCGGCGAGGACCGCCACAACCACCGCGCACCCGGCGCCAAAACCCAGCGCCATGACATGACCGTAGAAGACGAGGACCGACAACACCCCGCCGAACGCCCAGGGACGCCAGGTCCAATCCCGCGCGGTGACCGCCTTTCGCCACCATCCCAGCCACGCGAGCCAGAGCACGACGGCGACGACGAAGTTCAAAAAGCCCATGAACGCGAACGTCCCGTAGGCGATCGGCGCGATGAACAG
>CAZLMW010000107.1:0-25050 GCA_964560875.1 uncultured Enterobacteriaceae bacterium | reverse complement strand
TAGAAGCCCATCAGGCACATCTCTTCCGCGGTCCCAAAACCGGGCAACACCGGACTCTTGTCCTTGGACGTGTCGAACGTGCAGGTGTTGGTGATCTTGGTCTTCTTGTCGAGCTTGATCGGCTTGTCGAAGTAGTACATGCGCTGCCAGTTGAAGTCCCAGTGGTGGACATCGGCCGCGCAGACCTCTTTTTCGTCGCCTTGCTTGACCATCATCCGCATCTTCTTGCCGCGCTTGTGCATGTGCGGAAAGACGCCGTGAATCTCGAAGTCGTCGCCCGCTTCGTAGGGCAGCGAGAAGTTGAACCGCTCGCGGTCGGCCTTCCATGTAAAAGGCGCTTCGCCGAGTCCGGCCGGCAGCTTGTGTTTTTGCTGGGCGAAGATGTTGCCGAAGAGAAACCAGTCGTGCAGGACGAACCACGCCTCGGACTTGACGCTGTCGACGAACTTCAGGCGCAGCTTGGTGCGATCCTGGCTCGGCTTGCCGGTGACGTTGTAGTGGATCTGGACCACGAGGATGTCGTCTTTGCGGACCTTCAAGCCGGTGCTCTTGGGGTAGTTGGTGACGCCGCTGCCGGGCGCCCAGCCGATGACCATGGGCCCGGGTCGCACGTCCTTGCCGGCGGCCGCGTAACACGGCCAACCTGGCCGATCGGTGTGTTTTGCCTGCAGGCCTTTGAGCACGTCGTCGTTGGTCTTGAGGTTGAGCGACAGGTCGTCCTTGCCGACCGCGAAGGCGAGCACGTGGTGAACGATCTGCGCGTTGCCGGGGATGACGTCGGCAGCCACAACGTAGCGATCTTTCTTCAGCCCCAGGTCGATCGGGAAGCAGCGGTAGTCGTCCCACGTGCCGCCCTTGGCGTTGTCGTCGACCGGCATGTAGTCGACTGGGATCTCGTACTCGTTGGCACCTTCGAGCCCGGGCAGCTTGGCGGTTGCCCCCGGATCCTTGCTCGCATCGCCCGCCGGCATGTTGAGGTCGACCCACTTCTTGATGGTGTCGATCTCCTTTTCGCTCAACCAACGGCTGTCCTGGTAGCTGTTGCAGGAGCCGTCATCGGTCATCAACCACGGCGGCATGGTGCGGTTGGCCACGGCGTTGGCGGAAGCTTTGCCCCACGCCCGCGCGTCCTTGAGGTTATCGAGCTTGAACGGCCCGACGCCCCCATCCTGGTGGCACATGTTGCACTGCTGCTTGTAGATCGGCTTGACGTGGTCGAAGTAGGTGACCTCGCCAGTCTTGGGGTAGCCGTCGTCTTCCGGCTCCGCATCGGTTTCGCAGCCAGCGGTGGCCACGACCAGCAATGCGGCAGCAGAAATCAGCGAAAATGCCCGGAACGACAGTCGCGTCGCGTCCCGTTGACTGAGGCCCATGTTTTCCTCCCGACTCCCTGCGTCGCCGTACATGCAACGATGCCCCGCGGTGGTGTCAAGACGAAAAATGCGAGCGCTTGCTCAGATCAGTACCGGACGACCGGGCCGATGTTGATCCGGTTGGCCAGGTTCAGCGCGTCCTTCTCGGCCCCCTTGAACACCGTAAAGCGCCAACTGTGGCCCATTGGCGGCTGATTCGCGGCGTCCTCGAAGTCGATCATTTTCACGTCCGGCCGAAAGCGAGCAGCGATGTGCGTCTGGCGAACGTGTTTGATGACCCACCAGTCCAGGCCCAACCCGATGAGCCCGTTGGGCAGCGGCAACCACGCCTCGCCCTTTTGGAATTTCCAGTCGGCGATCTCGTAGTGGCGCACCTCGTCTTCGATGAGGCCGGGGCAGTAGCGGATCGTGTCGTCGAAGCGCGCAAACGCGACGTCGAGCAGCTTCTTGTCGCAGTCGGTCTCGGTGCCGTCCTTGTCCAGCGGGCACTTGGCGCTGTCGGTCTTGCCGAAGTCGACGCGGAGCTCGTAGCGCTTGCCAGCGGTGATGCCGAGGCTTGGATCCGGCCCATGTTCGGTCCACTTCGTCGCGATCGTTCGGCCGCCCCCGGTAACCGTGACGGGCACGGGTGCGTCCACGGGACTGCCAGCCTTGGACGGCGTCTTCGAGCTGAGCTTTTCGACCTTTCCTGACCTGAGATCGACCCGCGCGTGCTTGTAGCCAAGGCGGCCGAGGAGCGACTCGCGCAGCTTCTTGGCGTCGGCGAGGATCTTGTTGGACGTGTCGATGCCGAACATGACCTCGCCTCGCCACGGGTTCACGCCGCTGCAGTCGCTCACTTCGGCGTGCCACAGCAGCCGCCACAACTTCGCCAACCCGTCCTTGTCCGCCTTGGTCGGTGCCGCGCCGCCGCCCGCCTTTTCGGCGTGGTCCAGCAGCCGCTGCAACGCCCGCACGTGCATCGAAGCGCGCGTGTTCAGGGTCCGCACACGGTTGTCTTCTTCATCGTTTTCGAACGCCTGCGAACGGCCGCCCAGCCAGCGGTGGATCGACTCGGTGCTCTTGGCCTGCCAGGTGCCATCGATGAGCGGCGGCGCCTTCTTCTTTTCGACCTTCTTGGCGTCGAGGTGGGCCACGTAATCGCCGATTGTCGTGATGTGGTAGCCGGCTTTTTCGCGGCCGAGCAGCTTGTCCTCGAACTCCTTGACGCGCTTGGGATCGTGCTTGGCGAAGGGCGCGAAGTAGGGGTTGAGCTTGCCCTTGACCGCCCGCAGCTCCCCGTCGTCGAAGAAGTCCCACGCCAGCTCGATTCCGGCCTTGGGATCAACACCGCCCGGGCCGACGATGAGCGTGCCGCCCTCGCTGCTGTACCAGGGCCACGGAGTGCGGTTGTGGTGCACGTATTGCCACAGGTTCTTGGCGTAGACGCCGACCTTGTAGCCGTCCTTGACCAGCGCGCGTTGCCAGCCTTCTCCGGCCTGGCCCTCCTGGTTGAACACGACGTCCGAAAGCTCGAGGCAGTGGTCTTTGAAAATTTTGCGCGTCGCCTCGACCGAGCGTTTGTGGTCCTCGCGCGGGAAGCCCAAAAAGAGCTGCGCGGCGTAGTGAAAGCTGATCAACTCCACCTGCCCGCGGCGCACCAGCTTGCGCAACAGGTCCAGCGTCTCGGTGTGGCGCGCCTTCAGCACCTCGACCATGTAGGCCTGCAGCTCAATGTCCACGCCCCACGTCGGGTGCTTGTCGTACATCTGCAAGATCGGCAGCAGCGTTTGGTTGACGATCCAGTCCTCGACCTTGTCGTTGTCCCAGCCCTCGGCCGGCGCGCCGCTGAACTGGAAGATGTGCCGCTTGCCGCTCGCGTCGGTGTAGTCGAGGCCGCCGATGACGTACTCGACATTGAAGTGAAAGAGCGACAGGGCGAACTTCTTGCGCGCCGGATCGGGCTTGGGCAGCGCCTTGGCCTCGCCGCACCACGACCCGGTCCAGGCGTCGGCTGGAGAAGCATCTGCGGCGCCGCCGTCATCGGCCGTCGAACCATCTGCTTGTGCCGTCGCATCGGCCGTAGCCCCGCCTGCATCGTCGTCTTTCGAATCGTCCGTGTCGTTGCCGCAAGCGACGGTTGCGACGAGGCACAAAGCCAGTGAAAAACGGGTGGTCCGGTTCAACATTGCTCTACACTCCCGCCATGCCTGAGTTGCCCGATCTGACCATCTATCTCGACGCGCTCCGGGCGCGCCTGGTCGGCCACACCTTGCGCTCGGTCCGCGTGCATGGGATCGCGCTGCTACGCTCGTACGATCCACCGATTTCGGAGGCACAGGGCCGCGAGGTTACCGGCATCGGTCGTATCGGCAAGCGGGTGGTGCTCGACCTGGCTGGCGACCTTCACCTCGTCATCCACCTGATGATCGCCGGGCGCTTTCGGTGGCTGCAGCCCGACAAGAAGCCCCCCGGCCGCATCACGCAGGCCACGTTCTCCTTCGACCATGGAACGCTCGTCCTGACCGAAGCCGGCAAGAAACGACGCGCGACCCTTCACCTCGTGCGGGCCGAAGAGCTCCGGGTGCACGACCGCGGTGGCGTCGAACCGCTCGGCATCTCGCTGGCCGAGTTCCGCGCCGCGATCACCCGTGAAAACCGCACCCTCAAACGCGCGTTGACCGATCCGCGCTTCCTGGCGGCCATCGGCAACTCCTACTCCGACGAGATCTTGCACCGCGCGGGCCTGTCGCCGGTCAAGCGCACCGGCCAGCTCAAGCCGCCCGAGGTCCAAAGGCTGCACGCCGCAACGCAGGAGGTGCTGACCGAGTGGATCGACCGCCTCCGCGAGCAGACCGGCGACACGTTCCCCAAGAAGGTCACCGCATTTCGACCTGAGATGGCGGTCCACGGACGCTACGGCAAGCCCTGTCCGGCGTGCGGCGGCAACGTCCAGCGCATCGTTTTCGCCGAGCGCGAGACCAACTACTGCCCGGCCTGTCAGACCAGCGGCAAGCTGCTCCGAGACCGCGCGTTGAGCCAGCTGCTGCGCAAGGACTGGCCGCGCACCCTCGAAGAGTTGGAGAACCGTCGCCGAAGTTAAAGGTGTGTGTGCATGCGTGGTATGTGGGCTGTTTTTACAGATCCGCAACGCCGCAGTTGCTAGCATGGGACGGTTGGCGCAGCTGCCTCTGCGCCCGTTAACGATTGAAATAACGCGACACCACTGGGAAATCTGCCGCCGGGCAATATTTCGCACCGCAACCGCCGCCCCCGCTGAGGACGGAACCCGGGTCGTCGCCAGGGACCGAGACATGAAACTCCGCTGTACCAGCCGCCGCTGTAATAGCTCCATCACCTTCATCGCCATGGTGGCGCTCGTCGTTTCCGCGGCCGGTTGCGGCGATGGCGACAGCGGTGAGCCCGTTATCTCGGCCACCGGAGGCGCGTCGGGTAGCAGCGGCGGAGACGTCAGCGACACCGGCAGCGTCCCCGACGACACCGGCACGTCCAGCAGCAGCGGCGGTGAGGACACCGGCGGTTCGACCTCGTCCAGCGGCGGTGAAGACACCGGTGCCTCGTCCAGCGGCGGCGAAGACACCGGCGGCTCGACCTCGTCCAGCGGCGGCGAAGACACCGGCTCGTCCAGCGGCGGCGACGAAGACGCGGGTGGCTCGACCTCCAGCAGCAGCGGCGGCGATGACGCCGGCGGCTCGTCCAGCAGCGGTGCGGACGCGAACACGGCCGAGTGCATCGTCGACGCCGATTGCCCCACGCCTCCCAACCTCGACCAGTGCCTCGCGGTGGCCTGCCTCCAGGGTTCGTGCAACGCGGTTCCCAAGGCGGACGGGTCGCTTTGTAACGACGGCGATGGCTGCACGGCCAACGACAGCTGCTCCAACGGCAAGTGCGGCGGCACGCCCAACAAGTGCGACGACGGCGACGAATGCACCAAAGATTCGTGCGACCCGGCGAGCGGCAAGTGCGTCAACGCCAAGATCGACCCGTGCAACACCAAGAAGTGCACGACCGCCTCGCAGTGTGACGACAAGGACAACTGCACCAACGACTTCTGCGCGCCCGACGGCACCTGCATGAACGTCCTGATCCCCAACTGCAAGGCCGGCTGCAAAGCCGACAGCGAGTGCGACGACAACGACAACTGCACGACCGACACGTGCGGCAAGGACGGCGCCTGCAAGCACGCGGACATCCCCGGCTGCAAGAACAAGTGCACCGACGACAAGAGCTGCGACGACGGCGACAAGTGCACGGTCGACAAGTGCGGCGCCGACGGCGCGTGCACCCACACCAAGGACCCGAACTGCGGCGTCAAGCCCGAGTGCAAGATCAACGCCGACTGCAACGACAGCGACGCCTGCACCACCGACCTGTGCAACAACGGCAAGTGCGCCAACCCGCCGATCCCCAACTGTGGCGCCAAGTGCAAAGCCGGCGACTGCGACGACAAGAACGCGTGCACCGACGATAAGTGCGACCCGAAGGTCGGCTGCATCAACGCCAACAACACCGCCAACTGCGACGACGGCGACGCCTGCACCGAAGGCGACGCGTGCGCGGCGGGCAAATGTGGCGCCGGCAAGCCCAAGAACTGCGGCGACGGCGATCCCTGCACCGCTGACGCCTGCAAAGCCGGCAAGTGCGCCAACACCCCGATCCCAGGCTGCGGCAACACCGGCTGCCTCGGCAAGAAGAACGCCTGCGACGACGGCAACCCCTGCACCGACGACATCTGCGGCAAGGACGGCAAGTGCAGCCACACCAACAACGCCGCCAAGTGCACCGACAACAACAAGTGCACCAACGACATCTGCTCGGCCGGCAAGTGCAAGAGCACGCTGATGGACGTCAAGAAGGTGTGCGACGACGGTGACCCGTGCACGACCGCCTGGTGCTCGGCCAGCAAGGGCTGTGACAACAAGAAAGTTCCCAACTGCAACACCGGTGGCTGCAAGTCCGACAAGGACTGCGCTGACGGCAACGCCTGCACCGACGAAAAGTGCGAGTCCGGCAAGTGCAAGGTCACCAAGACCAACTGCGACGACAACAACCCGTGCACCTACAACGGCTGCAACCCGTCAAGCGGCTGCAACTGGCCGGCGCTCAACGGCACCAAGTGCAACGATGACAACGCGTGCACCGACAAAGACGTGTGCAGCAACGGCAAGTGCGCCGGCACCGCCAAGCCGCCCAAGGCCTGCGACGACAACAACCCGTGCACCAACGACGGCTGCGACGCGAAGAAGGGCTGCCAGCACAGCAACAGCACCGACAAGTGCGACGATGGCAACAAGTGCACCGTCGACGTCTGCAAGGACGGCAAGTGCACCAGCAAGCTGGCTGACATCACCAAGCTCTGCGACGACGGCAACGCGTGCACCAAGCCGTGGTGCTCGGCTGCCAAGGGCTGCGACAACAAGCCGGTCGCCGGCTGCGGCGCGGGCGCTTGCAAGACCAACAAGGACTGCGACGACAAGAACGCGTGCTCGGTCGACACGTGCAGCAAGGACGCCAACGGCAAGGCCGTGTGCAAGCACGCCACGATGAAGTGCAGCGACGGCATCGACTGCACCGCGGACAGCTGCGACAAGCTCAAGGGCTGCCAGTTCACCCCGCAGGCCAAGGACTGCAACGACGGTAACTCCTGCACCAACGATAGCTGCCACTTCAAAAACGGCTGCCAGTGGGAAGCGAACACGAACAGCTGCAGCGACGGCAACTCGTGCACGACCGGCGACAAGTGCCACAACGGCAAGTGCTTCGCCGGCAAGACCAAGAGCTGCGACGACAAGGACGCGTGCACGGCCGATTTCTGCAACCCGAAGGACGGCAAGTGCAACCACAAGGCCATCAGCGGCTGCCAGCCCAAGTGCACGTCCGACAAGATGTGCAGCGACGGCAATGCCTGCACCACAGACAAGTGCAACAGCGGCAAGTGCAGCAACAGCAAGATCAAGTGCTCGGACAACAACCCCTGCACGCTCGACGGCTGCAACCCGAAGACCGGCTGCAACTACACGCCGACCAGCAACACGTCCTGCAACGACGGTAACGCCTGCACCGCCAACGACGCCTGCCACAAGGGCAAGTGCGCCGGCGTGACCCGCAACTGCAACGACAACAACGCGTGCACGACCGACAGCTGCAACCCCAAGACCGGCTGTGTCAACGCCAACAACGGCAACGCATGTGACGACGGCAACAAGTGCTCGGTCAACGACAAGTGCAGCGGCGGCAAGTGCCACGGCGGCGCCAATGCCTGCCAGTGCAAGTCGCACGCCGATTGCGCCAAGTTCGACACCAACAAGTGCCTCGGCAAGATCTACTGCCAGGTCGGTGCCGGCGGCGTTGGCGCGGCGTGCCACTACTACCAGAACACCGCGGTCAAGTGCCCCGATGGCGGCGCCTGCCTCGCGACCAAGTGTGTGCCGTCAACCGGCAAGTGCTCGTCCGCGCCGCAAAACGACGGCAAGTCGTGCGACGACGGCAACAAGTGCACCAACTCCGACAAGTGCGCCAAGGGCCATTGCGTCGGCGCCAAGGCCAACTGCGATGACGGCAACCCTTGCACGACCGACGCCTGCAACCACAAATCGGGTTGCACCAACACAAACAACGCGAGCCTGTGCGACGACGGCAACAAGTGTACCAGCGGCGACAAGTGCAGCGCCGGCAAGTGCCACCCCGGCACACCGAACAAGTGCAACGACGGCAACGCGTGCACCGCCGACTTCTGCGACAAGGCGACCGGCAAGTGCCAGCACAAGACAATCCCCGGCTGCGGTTCGGACTGCAAGAGCGACTCGCAGTGCGGCGACAAGAACGCCTGCACCACCGACGCGTGCATCGGCGGCAAGTGCCAGAACAAGAGCAAGACGTGCGACGATAAAAACGCGTGCACGCTCGATGCCTGCAACCCGTCGACCGGCCAGTGCGTGCACCAGCCGATCGCCAACTGCCCGCCCTGCAAGGTCAACAAGGACTGCGACGACAAGAACGACTGCACCGACGACTTCTGCACCGCCGGCAAGTGCTCGCACGTGGTCAAGTCCAACTGCGGCAAGGTCTGCAACTTCCACAGCCAGTGCGGCGACGCAAACCCGTGCACCGTCGACCGCTGCGTGACCAAGTCCTGCACCCACACGCCCAAGGCCTGCAACGACAACAACGCGTGCACGGTGGACAGCTGCAACACCAAGAACGGCGCCTGCCTGTTCTCACCGATCCCCGGCTGCAGCAACAACAAGTGCAAGCAGAACAGCGACTGCAACGACCAGAAGAAGTGCACCATCGACTATTGCAGCGGCGGCATCTGCAAGGCGGCTCAAAAGCAGTGCAACGACAACAAGAAATGCACGGCCGATAGCTGCGATGAGAAGACCGGCGACTGCAAGTTCACCCCGATCACCGGCTGTGACACGAGCACCTGCGCGACGCACGCCGACTGCGCCGACTCGAACCTGTGCACGACCGACCGCTGCCTGAGCAACAACACCTGTTGGCACTACAAGAAGAACTGCAACGACTTCGACAACTGCACGCTCGACGTCTGCAAAGCCGACACCGGCACCTGCAAGTTCGAGGCCATCGCGGGCTGCGGCGGCAACTGCAACACGTCGGCTGACTGCAAGACCAACCAGAAGTGCGTCAACATCTTCTGCGGGCTCAACAAGAAGTGCGCGACGTCGGCGAAGAACTGCAACGACAACAACTTCTGCACCACCGATAGCTGCGACCCAGCGACCGGCCATTGCAAGCATGTCCCGGTTCCGGGCTGCAAGAAGTGCACGCAGCACAGCGACTGTGGCGATGGCAAGGCCTGCACGCTCGACCGCTGCAGCGGCTTTGGCTCCAACCGCCGATGCACCAACCAGGCGCTGTCGTACTGCTACGAAAACGAGAAGTGCACGAGCACCAACCAGTGCGATGACAAGAACAGCTGCACGTCCGATAGCTGCTACACGTTCCAGGGCGTCAACCGCTGCCGTCACTTCCCGATCAGCAACTGCAACCCCAACGAGCCCAAGTGCAAGTCGGCCGCGGACTGCATCGACGGCAAGCCGTGCACGTACGACATCTGCAACACGTTCACCGGCAAGTGCAACAACAACAACATTCCCAACTGCACCCAGGGCAAGACCTGCAGCAAGGACTCCGAATGCAATGACAACAAGCAGTGCACCATCGATAGCTGCAAGAATGGCAAGTGCGAGACGCCGCAGAAGACCTGCGTCGACGGCAACCCGTGCACGTACGATGGCTACTGTCAGAACAGCACCGGCAAGTGCATCCACAACAACATCCCCAACTGCACGCCGAAGAAATGCACGGACAGCAAGCCGTGCGATGACGGCAACAAGTGCACGTTCGACCTCTGCGTGGTCGGGTGGTGCAACAACTACCCGATCCCCAACTGCAAGTAAGCGTTCGATTTAGGTTGTGATAGAAACCTTCGGCCGGTCCTCAACAGGGCCGGCCGAAGCCGTTTTTGGCTGCCAAAACACGACATGGGGGACGCGTGGCGACAATCAAGCTGTTCATCGACGGTTCGTACCGCGACTCGGCAGACGGTGAGACGTTCGCCCTCGTCGACCCGGCGCTCGGGCGCGAGGTAGGCCGCGTCGCACTGGCAGGTCAGGCCGATGTCGACGCCGCTGTGAAAGCCGCGAAAGGCGCCCTGGATGGTCCGTGGGGCGCGATGTCGATGGGCGAGCGGGCCGGACTGCTGCGCAAGGTCGCCGACGCCATCATGGAGCGCGCCGCCGCGTTCCTGGCCGCCGAGGTTCGCGACACCGGCAAGCCCACATCGTTCGCGTCGCGTGTCGACATTCCGCGCGGCGCTGCCAACTTCCGAATCTTCGCGGACATGGCCGCCGCCCACCACGAGTCCGCATTTCACAGTCCGAGCGCCGATGGCCTCGGCGCGCTCAACTACACCCAGCGCGTGCCACTCGGCGTCGTGGGCGTGATTTGCCCGTGGAACCTGCCGCTATTGCTGATGACGTGGAAGGTCGCGCCCGCGCTTGCCGCCGGCAATACGGTGGTCGTCAAACCGTCCGAAGAGACGCCGTCCACCGCCACCATGCTCGGGGAGTGCTTCAACGTCGCGGGCGTGCCTCCCGGCGTGTTCAACGTCGTGCACGGCTTCGGACCCGCGTCCACCGGCGAGCACATCGTCAGCCATCCCGACGTCGCGGGCATCACGTTCACCGGCGAGAGCGCCACCGGCCGCGCCATCATGGCCGCGGCGTCCAACGACCTGAAGCGCGTCTCGTTCGAGCTCGGCGGCAAGAACCCGGCGCTCGTCTTCGCCGACTCCGACTTCGAAGCAGCCGCCGACGGTGTCGCACGCGCCATCTTCAGCAACTGCGGGCAAATCTGTCTGTGCACCGAACGCGTCTATGTCCAGCGCCCAATCTACGAGCGTTTCGTCGCCGCCCTGAAAGACCGCGCCGAGAAGCTGCGGCTGGGCGACCCTCGCGATGAATCAACGGGCATGGGACCGCTCATTTCGGCCACCCACCGTGACAAGGTCCTGTCGTTTTACCGGAAGGCGCGCGCCGATGGCCTCAAGATCGTCACCGGCGGCGGCGCTGCGACGGCCGGCGGCATGTTCAAGGACGGTTTCTGGGTGGCGCCAACGCTGTGGACCGAAAGCGAACCGAGCGACACGGCCATCGCGCGTGACGAGATCTTCGGACCGTGCGCGTACATCACGGCGTTCGACGACGAAGCCGAAGCAATCCGCCTCGCCAACGCTACGCGCTACGGCCTCGCTGCTTCCGTCTGGACGGGCAACGTCAAGCGCGCTCACCGCGTCGCTCATCGCATCGACGCCGGCATCGTGTGGGTCAATACGTGGTTTCTGCGCGACCTCCGCACGCCCTTTGGCGGCATGAAGCAGTCGGGCATCGGGCGCGAAGGCGGCGCGTATTCGATGGAGTTCTACACCGAGCTCAAAAACATCTGCATCAAGCTGTAGACCTTCTTGTCATCCCCTGGAGCTCGAGATGAGCGGCGAATCCATCACCGTGCAGGGCAGGGCGCCCGCGCTCGCAGCCTATCCCCATGCGCGAAGAGCCGGGCCTTTCGTCTTCGTCTCGGGCATCTCGTCCCGCCGACCCGACGGCACACATGTCGGCGCCACCGTCGTCCGCGATGAAAACGGCGAGGTTGTGGGCGTCGACAAGGACATTCGCGCTCAAACCGAGGCGGTCCTGACAAACATCGACACGATTCTGAGGGCGACCGGTCTGTCCCTGGCCAATGTCGTGGACGTGACCGTGTTCCTCGTCGACATGGCGGATTACGGGGGCATGAACGAGGTCTACAACGGCTATTTCGACGCCGCGACCGGGCCCAGCCGAACAACTGTCGCCGTCGCCGAGCTGCCTCATCCCAACTTGTTGGTCGAGATCAAGGCGATCGCCTACGCCGAATAGGTCCGCCCACCGCGGAACTCGATACTGACCGTCCGGTCGATTTAGTGCGGCCTATGCGGCGTGTCGGTGGTCGACGGCGAGCGGGCGTCCGAAGTCCTTGGCGACCTTGAGCGCGGCGTGTTTTCCGCTGGTCATGGCGCCGACAACCCCGTGGCCTGCTCGCGTCGAGGCGCCCGCGAAGTAGAGGCCGGGGATCGGCCCGCGGTATCCGGGGCGCTTCTTGAGGAACTGTTCAGGCGTGGCGGCGAGGCCATACCCCGTGCCATCGCTGGCCCGCGTGTAGCGGGTGTGGGTGATTGGCGTGGCGGATTCGCGGAACACGATCGTTTCGGCGGTGCCTGGGAAGAGGCCTTCGAGCCGCCCGACCATGTTGTCTTCGATGCGCTGCTTGAGCTCGCGATACGCGTCGTCGCGCCGGTACTTGACCGAGTCGATCGCTGCCTTGTCGGTCATGCCCCACGCCGAAGCCTGGCCGGGGACCAGCGTCATGATCTCGATGTTGAACTCGCCGTCGGGGGCATGTCCGGGGGAGTCGGGGTCCTTCATCGATGTGCTGGTGATGTAGCAGCCGCGCGGCACAGGGTGGCCGGAGTTGGCGGAGTCGGCGTAGTAGCCCTCGACGTCGTACCCGTCGAACTGCCAGTAGTTTGTCGCGCGCATCCCCTTGGCTTTCATATCGGCCGTCACCGATAGGTAGGTCATGTAGATGGCGCCGCCCATTTCGAAGCCCTCGGCGCGCGTTATCCACTCGCTGGGCACGTGCTCGCGGTCGATGAGGTCGAGCATGGTGCGTTTCAGGTCGGCGTTGCTGAGCACGCAGCGGGCGCGGACGTGCACAGCGTCACCTTTGGGCGGCTTGACACGGACGCCGACCGTGCGGCCGTTTTCGACCAGGATCTCTTCGACGAGGTGGCGCAGGTGGATGGTGCCGCCGTGACCTTCGATGACGTCGCAGATCCGGTCGGCGATGACCTGGCCGCCGCCCTTGGGGTAGTAGGCGCCCTCGAAATAGTGGTTGGCGAGGCCGGCGTGGAGCAGCGCCGAAACGCGCGACGGCGGCAGCCCGTAGTCGCCGTGTTGGCCGCAGAGGACCGCGCGCAGTCGTTCGTCCCGCGTGCACGAATTGAGGAATGTTTCGAGCGTCGCGTTTTGGTAGCGAGCCAGCAGTCGGCCGCGCAGCAAGATGTCGACGAACGCGCCTTTGTCCATGCGGCCGTTGTTGCGTTCCATGCGGGCTGCGATGAGAGCCACTTCATTTAGGAAGCGCATGTAGCGATCGATGCCTTTCTTTTCCTTGGGGAACATCGCGACGAGGCGGTCGCGGTAGAGCTTCTTGTTGGCCGGGATCTGAAACTCGAAGTCGGGGAAGACGAGCGTGTCAAAGCCGTCCTGGTCCATGGGCACATAGTCGATCTCGACGCCGAGGCCGCCAAGCACCGTGGGGATGCCGCCGGACGGGCCGCAGTCACCGATGTAGTGCAGCCCGACGTCGAAGCAGTAGCGGCGATCCTTCTTGCCGCGTTCGAACATCGTGGCGCATCCACCCGCGACGTAATGCCCGTCGAAGATCGCCACCGACATGCCGTGCTGGGCGAGGTACGCGCCGGCGGTGATGCCCCCGAGCCCAGCGCCGACGATGGCGACGTCCACTTCGCGGTCGGGTAGAGGTGTCTTGACGCGGCGTGCGGTGTGCAACGTAGGTGAAATCATGGCTTTGCTCGCTGATGGCTCGTGGTTGGGCTCATGGCTCGTAATTGGGGCGCTGCCTGGGCCTCGCGGCGGGAATGTAAGCAGTGGTTACATCGCGGTCAAGCATGAATTTGTCCTCGTGGGACAGGTCGTTGGTCTTGGCATTGCCCGCTGCCGCTCCGCTCTATTTGCGCGCACACCGCGTTATCGATCAATCGATCGGTTCTGAATCCTTCGCTTCAGACGTGGCCGGCTTTGCATGACAACCACGAGGTGCGATGATGGCGGCATGTCTTGGCTTATCAGCTGGTTCGTTCTCGCCATTGGCGTGTGGGTGACCGCCCTTGTCCTTCCCGGTTTCAAACTGCGCCCGGGAATCGGCAACGCGGTGATGGTCGCGGCGCTTTTTGGCGTGCTCAACGCGACGATCGGCGCGCTCATGTACTTCATGGCCGGGATCGTGACGCTTTCGTTGGCGTGGTGGCTGTTCGCAACGCTGACCAAGGCCGTCATCTCGGGCGTTGTGCTGATCATCGTCGACAAGATGAGCGACGCCCTCGAAATAGAAAGCCTGCCGTGGGCGTTCATCGCCGGCCTCATGATGAATATCATCGGCGCTGTGGGCGTGCGGTTGCTGACCTGAATCGGCCTCGCCAGCTGCGATACCGTTGGAGAACTCGATGATCATGACCACCACCGATGGCGTTCCAGGCCGCACCGTTGTGCAGGTCTTCGGCGTCGTGACGGGCAGCACGGTCCGCGCCAAACATATCGGGCGGGACATCGCGGCTGGGCTGAAAAACCTCGTTGGCGGCGAGCTGCGGGGCTACACCGAGCTGCTGCACGAATCGCGTGAAGAAGCGATCAAGCGGATGACCCAGCAGGCAGAATCCGTCGGCGCCAATGCCGTCGTCAATGTGCGCTTTGCGACCTCGTCCGTCGCGCAGGGAGCGGCCGAGCTCTTTGCATACGGCACCGCTGTCCGGGTCGAATAACCGATGGCGGCACTCCTAACCACGCTCGTTTTACTGCTGGTCGGTTACTTCGTCGGCTCGTATCTTGAGCGCGAGCACCTGGCCTCGCTGCGGGAACGCGAACAGCGATTCGTCGGTCTGCAGGCCGTGACGATGCGCGATATCGCCGATAGCGCCGCTGCGACCGAGGTGTCGATGGTGATGGGGTCGGCCGTCGTCTCGGTCGACTACTTCAAGCGCTTCCTGGCCGGGCTCCGGATGTTCGTCGGCGGTCGCCTCGGCGCGTACGAAACGGTCCTGGACCGCGGCCGGCGTGAGGCGCTCTTGCGCATGAAAGAAGAGGCCCATCGGCGCGGCTTTGACGCCGTCATCAATGTGCGCCTCGAGACAGCTCGGTTGGCCGCTTCCCGCGGCGACGGAAAAGGCACGGCCGGTGTCGAGGTTCTGGCGTTCGGGACCGCTTTGAAGCTGCCCAGTGACTCGCCTTTCGCGCGCAAATTCTGATCTCGACGCGCCGCGATCGCGGCCGTTCGCATCTGCGCCATGAACTCTGCACCACGTCTGCCCGACGACTCCGTCAACCTGGGCGATCAGCGCCCCGTTCGCGACATTGTCCAACTGTTCGCCGGCATCACGGTTGTCGTGGTCGGTCTCGTCGTCGTGATCGCCCTCGCGACAGACGTCGCGGTCGGGTTCATCTCACGGGACACCGAAAAGGCCATTTTCGCTCCGGTTCTGGACACGATCCGCAAGAGCGTCGGCGGCAGCGACGCGACCAAGGAAGCCAACGAAGCGCTGCGCGAGCTCTTTGACCGGGTTCACGCCAACACCGAATCGCTGCCCTACGAGTTTGACGTGCGCGTGACGTGCTACGCCGTACCCAACGCGCTGGCCTTGCCCGGCGGCGGCATCCTCGTGACGAGCGGACTGCTCAAGGTGTTGCACAGCGAAAATGAGCTCGCATTTGTGCTTGGTCACGAGCTCGGCCACTTCGAACACCGCGACCATCTGCGCGGGCTGGGACGTGGACTCGTCGTTGCAGTTGCTCTCGGACTCGTCGGATCGGCGGCGTCCGCTGAGGTTGTCGCCAACATCTCCAACGCCGCCCTCGCCGCCCACAACCGCGGGCAGGAAACGGATGCGGATCTCGTCGGTGTCGGTGCGATCGTCGGCATGTACGGGCACGCAGCCGGCGCGATGGCGGTGATGACTGCGCTGTCCGAGGCGTCTCACGAAGACTTCGCCGACCGCGTCGACATCCTCCGCAGCCACCCGGTCAGCGATGATCGCAAGCAGGCGATGCGCGAGCTGATGCAAGAGCGGAATTGGCGGAGCAACGGCAAGCTGCGTCCCCTGGCGGACGCGCTCCAAGCGCCTTGTGCGGCGACCCCAACCGCGGGGTGAGCCCGCCGGCCGGTATCAGCTCGGCAGCTCGAGCGACACGCTATTGCCACCGCTCTTCTTGGCCTCTTCGACCTTCGTCACGGCGACATCGACCACCATGTCGGCCTGGCTGTCGGGCTGCGGGCGGGCCACGACGCCACCCACACTGACGGTCAGCAAGTGCGGTGGCGGGGTGTCTCGCAGGCCTTCAACCACGCGGGTTGCAGCCCGGCGAGCGGCATCGGCGATGACTTTGGCGCCGTCGCTGTCGGTTGCGCCGAGAACGATGGCGAACACGTCACCGTCGTAGCGTCCCACCACGTCGGTTGGTCGACCGCAAAGGCTGTGCAGCTCGCGCGCGAGTCGTTTGAGATAATCGTCGCCGGCGAGGTGACCATACAAATCGTTGTACTCGGTCATGCCGTCGACATCGATCAGCATCATCGACAGCGGACCTTTGACCCGGGCAGCGCGGCGCCATTCGCGTTCGAGACCGGCCTCGACGTGCTCGCGGTTCGCGATCTGGGTCAGGCCGTCGAGCGAGTTGAGGCGATCGAGGTTCTGGCGGTTCTGGCGCAGCTTCATCGTCCGCTCCTGGAGCTGGCGCTGGACTTCCCACCGGGCGAGACGCTCGGCCTCGATCTCGGCGTTATGGCTGGCGATGAGCCACGCGGCGCGCGCAGCCACGATCGAGGAGAGGACCACGACAGCGCCGGCGGCCCGAAGCGGCATCGCGAGCGCGTCGGTGTTCGACATGGACTCGCGGATCGCGGCGACGGCCTCGGCCTTGATATCGGCGAGCGCGGCGAGGCGCAGCAGCTCTGCGTAAACCGATTCGACGTGGTAGGCGTGCAGCAGCCAGATGAACGCAAATCCGGCAGCGAGCACGAAGACGGCAGCCGCGACGGCTGAGAAGACGGCACCGCGTAGCTTTCGGACGGGCTCAACCATGTCCCAAGGTTACTACACTGAAAAGGCGTGTAGGCAAATTGTCGGACGATCCTGCAAATATGGCCAGATGTGAACGCTTGTATTTACGCGCGCAAATAGACGCCTACAAATTGGGCGCCAAACGGGGGATTCGTTACATTTGCGCGTTGTCTGGTGCCGACGTCGCGCATTGATTGCCTTGGGCGAACTCCATACCCCCGCGCGAAACGCCGGACACCAGAGAGGGGAAGACATGATCCGCACCACGATCCACGGCGGCGACGCCGACTGTTTTGCGTTCCGTCGATTTGCGGTCGCGCTCGCGTGTATCACCGCTCTGGCCGCGACCGGCTGCGGTAGCGACGACACCGGGCTCGACAGCACCAACAAGGACGCTGGCCTCGCGCCCGATGCCGGTCAGGCCGACGCAACGGTCGCCAAAGACACTGGCTCGACAGGCACCGAAGACACCGGCTCGACCGCCGAGGACACCGGCGGCACGACGACCGATGACACCGGCGGGACGACGACCGACGACACCGGCGGAACCACGACCGAGGACGCGGGCTCGACCACGACAGACGATACCGGCGGCACCACGACCGACGACGCTGGCTCGATCGGCGACGACGCAGGGACCTCTACGCCAGACGCCGGCGGCGGCGCCGATTCCGGCACGACGGCGCCCGAAGATCCCAAGATCTGCAACCCCTGCGGAGCGTCCAGTGCGTGCGCGATGAAGGCCGACCCCAACGCGTCTTGCGTCGACCAGGGCGCGGCCGGTTCGTTCTGCGGCACAAGCTGCAAGGACGCGAGCGATTGCGGCACCGACTACGTCTGCTCCGACGTGAAAACGGTCGAAGGCTTGGCCACCAAGCAGTGCGTGCGCAGCAAACTCGCCGGCGAGTGCCCATGCACCAAGGCAGCGATCGACGCGGGAATGTCGACGTCCTGTTTCGCCGTTGACCCGTCCGGCAAGGTCTCCGGCCAGTGCCCGGGCACCCGTTCGTGCACGCCCAAGGGCCTGACCAAGTGCGACGCCAAGGCCCCGGCGGCCGAAGCCTGCGATGGCGCCGATAACAACTGCGACGGCACCATCGACGAGTCGACCTGCGACGACAACAACCCCTGCACGTCCGACAACTGCGCAGGCAAGGGCGGCTGCAAACACACGCCGATCACCTCCGCTTGCAACGACGGCAACGCCTGCACCACGCAAGACAAGTGCGCGGGTGGCAAATGCAGCGGCATCAAGGTTGACTGCAACGACGGCAACGTCTGCACCAAGGACGTGTGCGAGATGGCCAGCGGCTGCACGTCGACGGCCGACAACGGCACGTGCGACGACACCAACCCGTGCACGTCAGGCGATACCTGCGGAAACGGCGTTTGCACCGCGGGCACGCCCAAGGACTGCGACGACAACAACCCCTGCACGGCCGACGCCTGCAACAAGAAAGACGGCAAGTGCATCCACAGCGCCGGCGCCGACGGGGTCAGCTGCGACGACGGCAGCGCCTGCACCGATAAAGATACGTGCACGAAGGGCAAGTGCGGCGGTTCGGCCGTCATCTGCGACGACAACAACGCCTGCACCGACGACTCCTGCGACCCGACCAAGGGCTGCGTGACCAAGAACAACACCGGCAAGTGCGACGACAACAACGCGTGCACTGTCAAGGACAGCTGCAGCGACGCCAAGTGCAAGGGCGCCGACCGCAAGTGCGACGACGGCAACGTGTGTACCGATGACGCGTGCGATCCGCAGACCGGCTGCACCACCAAGCCCAACAACGAGAGCTGCAACGACGGCAGCAAGTGCACCAAGCAAGACTCGTGCGCCGACGGCAAGTGCAAGGGCGCCGACATCAAGTGCGACGACGGCAATCCCTGCACCAACGATGGCTGCGACATGGCCAAGGGCTGCACGACCACCGACAACACCGACGTCTGCAGCGACGGCAACGCCTGCACCGCGGGCGACCAGTGCAAGGACGGCAACTGCCTCGGAAAAGCCAAGCAGTGCGACGACGGCAACGACTGCACAGACGACGTCTGCGACAAGAAGGTCGGCTGCAAGACCACGAACAACAACGCGCCCTGCAGCGACGGCAACGCCTGCACCATCAAGGACGCCTGCGACGGCGGTAAGTGCAAGACCGGCAAGCTCCGCGACTGCGACGACTCCGACCCCTGCACCGCCGACAGCTGCGACACGAAGACCGGCAAGTGCGGCTACAAGTCGATCGCCGGCTGCAAGGGCTGCAACGTCGACAAGCAGTGCGACGACGGCAACCCCTGCGTGCTCAACGCCTGCAAGGGCGGCAAGTGCGTCAACAACAACGCCAAGGACGGCGCCAAGTGCACCGACGGCAACTTCTGCACGACGGGCGACGGCTGCAAGGCTGGCAAATGCGCTCCCGGTGCGAAGCCGACCTGCGATGACGGCAATGCCTGCACAGTCGACAAGTGCGACGGCAAGGCGGGCAAGTGCGCCAACGCCCCGATGAAGCTCCGCGCCAAGTGCAGCGGCAAGCTCCTCAAGACGCAGCACATCTGCCTGGGACTCGGCCACTTCACGCGCGACTCCTTCGCGGGTTGCAACGGCAGCACCAAGACGCCGGTGTGCAGCACCGACGTCAAATACATGCACTGGACGGACCTCAAGAAGATCAAGACGTGCAGCAAGCCCAACGTCTGCAACATCGAGCAGGGCAAGGGCGTTTGCGGCCCGCCGAAGATTCCGGAGCTGTCCGTTTCGGTCCTGACCACCGAGAAAAAGGCCTACCTGGCCGGCGGCGCGGTCAAGGTCACCTTCGAGGTCAAGAACACCGGAAACGGCGACGCGGGCCCGTCCACGCTGTACTTCACCGTGCACTGGGCGAAGGCTTACGGCGGCATCAACAAGGGCGGCCGCCTCCTGCCCAAGATCCCCGCTGGCAAGTCGATCAAGGGCACCTACACGATCATCCTGCGCAGCAACTGGACCGGCACCAAGGCCAAGCCGCGCACGCTCTGGGTTGGCGCCATGGCCGACCGTTTCGCGAAGGTCGCCGAGACCAACGAGGACAACAACACGCGCATCACGCCGATTACCGTGACGTCAGCGATCGACCTGTGGCCGCACTACGGCAGCAAGCCGCACGCCTACCACCACGGTTGGGGCGCGGCCGGCAAGTTCACCTGGTACGTCCGCAACGTCGGCACGATCGCAGCGGGCAAGTCCGAAGCGAAGCTCTGGTTCTCCAAGGACACCAAGCTGGACAAGGGCGACATCGAGCTCGGCAAATGGCCTGTCAACGCGCTCGGCGCCAACAAGCAAGTCGGCGGCACGATCGCCTACAAGCTGCCGACCAAGAACGTGAAACCGGGTGTCTGGTACCTGATCCTGCAGGCCGATTCGGCGGGCGCGATCCAGGAGGGCAACGAGCTCAACAACACGACCTGGGACAAGATCGCCTACTACGGCTTCCACGACGTGCAGGCCAAGAAGGTCATTGCCCCGGCGACGATCCTTGACCGCAGCAAGTTCACGCTCGAGATGCAGGGTGTGAACAACGGCAACGCGCGCGCTGTGAGGTTCTACGACCGCGTCTGGGCTTCCAAGGACACCAAGCTCGGCAAGGGCGACATCCTGTTGACCACGCGCACGCGCAGCAACATCGATCCGACGAAGACCTACGGCGACAAGGTGTCGATCAACCTGTACCAGCACTGGAAGACCATCAAGCCGGGAGACTGGTATCTCATCTACCTGACCGACGCGACCAACGCGCTCAAAGAGGTCAATGAGAAGAACAACGTCGTGATGCAGAAGGTGAAGATCTTCGCGATGCCCAACATCCGGCCGTACTACCTCGCGGGTTACAGCGTGCGCCGCCAGGGTGATCAGCAGTACTTCACGAGCTACGACCGCAACTACGGCACCGCCAACGCGGGCAAGTACCAAATCAAGCACTACCTGTCGGTCGACAACAAGCTCGACGCCAAGGACAAGCTGCTCAAGACGCAGACTGTCGCCGGCCTCAAGCCGAACCAGGCGGTGAAGATGGTCTCGGCCTGGAAGATCCCGACGACGCAAAAGCCCGGCAAGTACTACGTCTTTGTGGTCTCGGACACCGGCAACACGGTCAAGGAGAGCAACGAGAAGGACAACATGCGGTCCTGGTCGTTCACCATCCTCGGCAAGCCCGACTTGCGGCCCGTTCCGATGGCGATGGCGTCCACGCACGTCACCGCTGGCGACACGGTCACGGTCACCGGTAACACCAAGAACCACGGTTTCGCGAAGACCGGTACGTTCAACGACCGCATCTACTGGAACTCGAAGAAGGCCCTGGGCGGCTCGCTGCTCAAGACCATCGGACGCCCGGCGCTCGACTTCGGCAAGCTGGCCACGCCGGCCAAGCACACGTTCACGGTCCCGAAGACGGCGTACAGCGGCACGTACTACCTCGTCTACTACACCGACGCGTTCCGCACCGTCGCGGAGAGCAACGAGTACAACAACCTGGCGTACCTCGCGGTCAAGGTGCAGGGAATTCCGGAGCTCCGGTCGTACTACTTCAAGCCGTCGGGCACGTCGTTCAAGGCCGGCAACAAGGTCAACATCGGCGGCGCCGTTCGCAACTACGGCCGCGGCAACGCGACCAAGTTCGAGGTGCGCTACTACCTCAGCTCCGACAGCAAGCTGAGCAAGGACGACAAGCTGCTCAAGACGGTCAAGCGCAGCGGCCTGAACATCAACAAGAACACGTCGGTCAGCGCTTCGGTGTTCCTGCCGAGCAACCTGAAGACGGGGACATACTACTTCATCCAGCACGTCGACGCCGCCAACGAGGTCAAGGAGCAGTACGAGAACAACAACCTGCGCTCGTACAAGATCACCGTCGCCGCGTCCCCCGATCTGTGGGCCAAGTCGCTGGTGCTCAAGACCAAGCCGATCAAGACCGGCGGGTACGTCGAGGGCTGGGTCGAGCACATCAACCTGGGTGCCGTCGCGACCGGTGTCGGCTTCAAGGGCGCGTTCTACCTGTCCAAGGATGGCTTCATCACCACCAAGGACCTGCTCCTGGCCAGCAGCTCGTTCGTGGCCCTCCCCGCCGGCAAGGGCGAGAAGGCGACGTTCAAGTTCGCGCTGAGCAGCGCTGTGAAGAAAGGCGACTACTACCTTGGCTACTGGGTCGACTCGACCAACGCCGTGAAGGAAGGCTCGGAGTCCAACAACTTCGAAGTCATCAAAGTGAAGGTTGAGTAGGGGGCCGGATTGTGGACTGTAATGTCTTGGCTGACGGCGCGTCCGACCAAGGCCCGGGCCCCCTCCCTCCTTTTACGTCACCCGCCTGCCGCCTGAATCTGTACCAGGCCCGATTGGAAGTCGCTGACTGAGCGATAGGCCGAGTCCGAGGGACCCGAACCCGAACCCGAACGCGAACTCACACCCTCACGGGGTGCCGCTGTGCTTGCGAATCAGACCCGTGAGCATGGCCGCGGCCTATCGCCGCCGACGGCAGCGCTCGCGCGCTGGTGCGGACCGTCACCTCGTGCCTGATCTCGTGCGCGGCACGCATCCGCGTGGACATGCGCATCATCCCGCCCGAGACCAACGAGTCGGGCGTCTTCGGCGACGTCGTCAGGCGACTGGTGACCGAGTACGGCGACCTCTTCCGCGTGGTCATGTGTGACAGCGGCGCGAACAGCCGGGCCAACGCCCGGGTCGTGCTCGACCTTGACCGCCACTCGTCTTCCCGGTCAAGGCCGAACAGCCGAACCTGCTGGCCGAATGTCAGCGCCAACTCGGCCGCAAACGCCCCAGCACGGCGGTCAACGTCAGCAGCACGGTCAACGGTGGCAAGGTCGTCACGCGCACCGTGTGGGTAGTCAAGATGGTCGCCGACTACCTCGAATACCCGGGGCTGCAGACCGGCATCCGGGTCCAAAGCGAGACGTTCGACAAGACCACCGAGAAGACCACGTGCGAGGACCGCCTCTGCGTGTCGAGCCTCGCGGCGGACGCCCTGAACGGAGCGCAGTGGGCGACCATGATCCGCCGCAGGTGGGCCGTCGAAAGCGAGTGCACAACACCTTCGACCGCATCCTGACCTGAAACTTCCCTACGTCGCCGCAGTCAGTTCGGTGCTCGGCGTGAGGGTGTAGCCGAGGGATCGGGCTGCTTGTCGCAACCCATACATGCGTTTGTCAGCGAATTGCGCTTCGTATGCCTCCTGGCCGATGTCGACGTACTCCTGGCCGTACCGGATGGCGCGGTAGACGAGCTGCGCGAGCGTTCTGGCCATGGCGAAGACGGCAACTGTGGCTCCCTTCTGTCGAGATTTGCGGCGATACGCTCCACCAAGGGCGCTCTTGGAGCGAACCAGCGTAACGGCGGCCATGCGTAGTGCACCGGCAATGCGCGTCGCTCCCATCACGTTGCGCTTTTTCTTCAACGGCTTGCCACCGGAGATGGCAGTCCGTGGACAGAGGCGCAACCACGACACGAAATGCCGCTCGGTCGGGAACTTCTGCAGATCGAGCCCGAACTCGCTGAGGATGAGCTGAGCAGTGCCGGTGCTGATGCCGTCGATGCGGGTCAGGTCCACGCCGTAAATGCGCCAAAGTTGGCTACGCAGAGTTTGCTCGCCTCGCCTGCGCATCGCCTTGTGCTTGCGCGGGTTGGGGTGGACGGGCGCTTGTTGCTGAGCCCGGTCGGCAGACTCGAGTGCCTGCATCTCCTCAGAGAGTCGCGACTCGTATCCGACGATTTGGGCCTGCAGCGTGTCGTATAGTGCCAACGACGAGCTGAGATTGAAGAGGTGCTCCTCGCGCCATGTGCCCGTCAAGTGCTCAGCGATCTCGGGTTCCGATTCACGACAGCGTCGGTCTCGCAGGGAAGCAAGCTTCATCGGCGAACGCTCTCCACCCACGATCGCGCGGATGATGAGCATCCCAGTCTTGCCCGTGATGTCAGTCACCGCGTGATGCACCTGCACGTTCATCTGGTCGAGCGCCTTGTGCATCCACTGCACGACCCGGGTCCGCTCCGCGACGAGATTGGCCATCTGCCTCCGCAGCGCACGGAGCCGGCAGATGTATTCCTGTGGCCGAAACGAACCGCGCAACAGGCCGCAACTATGGAGTAATTGAAGCCATTGGCAATCCGCCATGTCGGTCTTGCGCCCCGGGACGTTGTGCAACTGCCGCGCGTTGATCAGCACCGCTTCGACCCCGCTGGACTCCAGCAACTCGTACAGCGGGATCCAGTATACGCTCGTACTCTCCAGGGCGACCGACTCGACGCCCTCGTCGCTCAGCCATTGCACCAATTGCTGTAGTTGCGGCGTCGTTGTCCCGAAAACGCGCACATTCGCGCTTCCGTCTGAGCGTGGCGGTGCTGCTACCCAATGCTCGCGGCTGCCGATGTCGACTCCGGCAACCATCGGCCGAATCGCAACGAGCGCCGGCGCCATCCTCTTTCTCCTACCTTGCTTGGCCATCTCTTCTCCTTGTAGGACGATGGGGTCGGCCCGAGGTGGTGATTACAGACGGAATCTGACCTCGGGGAGAGCTCGCTGAGCCTCGCCAATGAGAGATCGCCATCTCGGGCCCAAACTGCGAACGGGGCACAAGGCACCAGTGGAAATACGGGGCGTAGCTGCCGACGCCATCACCATGTGGCGAGCGTCGCACAGCTGAGCACCCCGTTTCATACCCGAGAGATCCGATCACCAGCCCGGCGCGCCGACTGCGAAGGATCTGCGGACCTGCCCAAATCGCCGATATGCGGCGCGCTTCCGGCCCGCAACACCTTGAAATAGCGCTGCTATGTCTGCGGCGTTCCGAAACGAAATCGCTTGCATTTCGACGATTTGGCCTCGAACCTCCGTTCCTTCACAGGAATCAATGTGTGGGAGGGCTACCTGCTCTCACCGCAGGGCTCGGGCGTTGTGGCTAGAATCGTTTCTAACGGCCGGTCGGGCCGCGGGGCTATTGATCCAAGCCCCACCCTCAAAACGGCTCCAGCGGCTCCTACAACGGCTGTGGGGGCATATCGCGGTAAAAATGGACCCAGCGAGCGCTCGCCGACGGGCATTGCAGCGTTCACGGCCGAATTATCGGCTCGCCCGGACGCCGGTGCGGAATCGGAGCGGGCGCGGGACTTGAGCGGGGCGAAAGCCGGCTTCGGACGTTGCACGTCGGACGCAAGCCCCCCTTCCCTCCGGGATCCTCCACGGGGAATTCGTGACCCCGAGAGACCCGTCG
>CAZLMW010000106.1:17202-27604 GCA_964560875.1 uncultured Enterobacteriaceae bacterium | reverse complement strand
GTACGTTTGCCGGACTGGGAGCACGGCAACCGAACATCGGTCAGCGCCGCATCGCCTGGGCGCGCGTTCATTCCAATGGCGCCACGATCTTCGAGCGCCATCTCGCGGTTCCGCCCGGCCAAACAGATTGGCCGTATGCCGCCGCTGTTCTACCCGACACATCCGTCATCATCGCCGGCAGCACAAACGACGGCGAGCAGCGTGGGCTGGCGATTGGGCTGACGCACACAGGGGCCCAATCATGGCGCCGCAAGCTGGCAACCGTCGGCCAGTTCCACAGCGCAATTCACGTGCCCGGTGGTGCCGTTCTCGGCGGTTGGGCCGGCGACAAGAACAAGCCGACTGCTGTCCTCACGAAACTGACCAGCGACGGGAAAGTTCGTTGGCAGAAAAAGCCGTCGCTCGCGGGCCGCGGTCACGTCGCCTCACTGGTGCGTAACGGCAACGAGGTGACCGCGCTGCTCGCGGAGGTCGTCGGTTTCAAGTCGTTCGCCTCGCTGCGCGGATTCAACAGCGCCGGCGTCCAGCAGTGGTCGCGCACGCTCGAGAACGGGCCGTTTCTCAACCCCCGGTCCATCAAGAAAGGGCCGGACGGTAGCCTCTGGTTGGCCGGGGACAGCGGCGACCCGAACAAACCCACGCCCTACATCGCCAAGCTCAGCCCGTGGGGCGACCGGTCGTGCACCGAAGCAGGCAAATGCTTCTCGACCACCGCGACCAAGTGCGACGACGGCGACGCCTGTACCGCCAACACATGCGACGGGCAAAAAGGCTGCGGCTTCACCAAGACCGGCTGCGATGACGCCAACGCTTGCACCATCGACGCCTGCGAAAAGAAGGCAGGGTGCACGCACAAAGCGACCGCCGCGCTATGTGATGACGGCGACCAATGCACCGAGAAGGACGCCTGCGCCGGCGGTTTCTGCGTGGGCAAAGCGCGCAATTGCGACGACGGCAACCCGTGCACCGATGACAGCTGCGACGGCTCGAAGGGCTGCGTGGCCAAGGCGAAAAAGGACGGCAGCACGTGCCCGGTCTCCAACGGCTGCAGCCTCTCGGCGGCCTGCAAAGCTGGGGTCTGCGCGCATTCGGAGAAGGGCAAGCTCTGGGCGACCGACCACGATCTCTACAAGACAACCAAACCCAGCCAGGTCTTCATCAACATCGCGTCCACCAAGGGCGGCTGGGTCGGCATCTTCTCGCAGCGACCGTTCGGCTATGCGTTCAACCTCATGGGTGGACGTATCGATAGCGCAGGCGGCTTCAAGCTCGCTGGCAACCTCGGCGGCGGCACCTACCAAAAAGCGGTCGATTCGTCGCTGACTCTCCCCGTGGCGTCCGGCGGCTTCCTGCTCACGTGGGGCGAGGGCGGCGCCGATCGTGTGCTCCGCGCTCGCCTTGTGGATGACAAGCTCAAGGCCATTGGCTTGGTCGCGTCGTATCCGCTCAGCGCCAGCGTCGTCGGCAAGTATCCCCGCACGTACCCACGCGCAATCTCACGCCTCGCGGACGGTTCGATCGCCATCGCCGGGGACCTCTGGGGCTCGTCCGGCGGCCCGCGCATGGACGTTCAGCTCATCCAGGCCGACCTCAAGAGCGTATGGCGACGTCAGTTCCCCGGTAACGCCGCGAGCGTCTACACCCGCGCAGCTGTCGCAACGTCCGACGGCGGCTTCATCGCCGGCGGCTGGCAGAAGGGCGCAAAGCTCTCCGAAGCGGCGCTGCTGCAGAAGGTCTCCAAGTCGGGCACCTCCGTCTTCCGGCGCGTGCATCACAGCGCTGGTGCCACGGCCATCGAACGCCTGGTTCGCGACGGCTCGGACCTCATGGCCGCGGGTCGGTTCGTCGTCGGAAAGAAGACATCGCCGTGGCTCGCCCGCTTCGACGACGAGGGCAAGAAGCTTTGGTCGCGCGTCGTTCCGCAGCCGAGCAGCGCCGGGCTGTCGTTGCTCGCCAAACGGGCTGATGGTGGCTATCTGCTGGCGGGCAACCGCACGATCGGCCTTGGTACGGCGATTTGGCTGCAACACGTCGATTCGCTCGGCAACCCGACCTGGCGGCGCGACCTGCAGCATGGGTCCTCGCACTGGATGAGCCGCGAGGGTGCCATCGCGCTTGCCGACGGCGGGCTGCTTCTCGGCGGCGGAACCATCGTCAACGGCAACGCGCGCGGCGTCGTGATCCGGACCGACGCCTGGGGCAACATCGCATGCAAAGACGGCGGAGTTTGCCCATCGAAGGCGCCCGGGGCGTCGATTCCCAAGGGTTGCGACGACGCGAAGACCTGCACAGCGGATCGCTGCGACCCCGCCAAGGGCTGTGTCCACACCGCGCGCAGCTGCGACGACGCAAACCCGTGCACGACCGACAGCTGTGACGCGACCAAGGGGTGCCAGCACAAGGCCGCGTCTGGGCCCTGCAACGACGGCTCCATCTGCACCATCGGCGAGTCCTGCCAGGCCGGTGCGTGCGCTTCAGCCAAGGTGCTCGATTGCGACGACGCCAACGCCTGCACGCAAGACGCGTGTCATCCGGTGTCCGGCTGCGAGAATGTCGCGCTCGACAGCGGCACCTGTGACGACGGCAGCAAGTGCTCCGAAAAGACCGTGTGCGCCAAGGGCGTCTGCATGTACTCGGGGCCTGCGCTGCTCCGCGCGGTCGCGTACGACAACTCGACCGACAGCAACAAGTATCCGGTCGTCTCCGCGGGCATCGCCTACAAGGGCAGTGTCATCTACGCGATGCCACGTCGCTTCTACCACTGGAAATGGAAGAAGACTGACAACTACGAGCTGCGCTGGGGACGGATGGGGCCGCGCGGCAAGTACTATCACCTGGTCAGCAACCAGCCGCGTTGGACCGAGGGCAAAGCGCTGTTCACCAGCCAACTGAGCCTCGGCGGCGATCAGAACCAGGGAGTCGTCGCTGCGCGGTCGTTCCGCCACGTCTCGGGGAGCAAATTCGTCGCGCTGCGCCGGGACCGAAATCACTGGCGGTATCGCGACCGGATCCGCATCGAATTCCTCGACGCCGACTTGTTCAAGCACAGCCGCCAGGGTCGCACGATCGACCCGCCCTACGACGCGAGCGCGCTCAAGTACACGCACCACTACTACGGTGACGATATTCGCGTGGTCATCGACGGCTCGTTCGCCATCGCCGGGTTCCGTTCGACAGCCGCGACCGGTCGCATCGAGCTGCTCTACATCCGCACTGACGGCACGGGTCTGCCCAAATACACCCGCGCTAGCGGTCGCAACGATGGCGACGACTACGGGCACGCGCTTGTGACGTTCAAGACCGGCCACGCGGTGATTGCAGGCGCCACGCGCAAGTCGAAGGGGCCGATGGATCCCCTCCTCACGCGCTTCGACAACGCGGGCAAGCTCGTGTGGCGCAAGTCATCGGCGGTGTCCGGCAAGTCCGTCACCTACGAACGCATCGAATCATCCGGCGGGCAACTCATCACCGCTGGGCGCTACATCGTTGGGACCGACAAGCGCTACGTGATCGCGGCTCATGGCGAGGACGGCGCGCTGAAGTGGCGTAAGCATCCCAAGCTCGCGACGCCCGTCGACTTCCGCGGATTGGGTGTCAGCCCGGACGGAAGCTTCCTGGTGGCGGGGGACCGCGACGACGGCATCGTGAAGAAGGCCTGGTTGACGCGCCTCGACGCCGCCGGCAAGCCCGTTTGGTATCGCGAATACCAGGTCGGAAAGACCACCATGCTCGGCCGCCAGGGGCTCGTGGTGATGGACGACGGTGGTGCCGCGCTGCTGGGTGGAACCGTGGCGTTTTCGCGTGAAAACCCGGCGATCATCCGCGTCGACGCCTGGGGCAACGCGGGCTGCCAGGCCGCCGGTCAGTGTCGGACCACTGTGTTCAACGATTGCGCCAAGAAGTGCGCCGGCAAGTTGGCGATGTGCGACGCCAAGAAAGGCTGCGTCTGCAAGTAGTCGAAGAGTTGAAGTCTAGCGGCAACGGAATCGCGGATCAGATCGAGACACCGATGCGAAGGCTGGCGGTTGTTGTCGAGCCGACGTCGGTCTGCGCCGTGAAGTTGACCGGGCCGAACTCGTAGCGCGCGCCCGCGATGCCGTAGCTGGCCGCCTGGTATTCGCCGTCGGCCGTGCAGCAGTCATGCACAAACCGCGTGCCCATTCCGGTGTAGAGCGTGCCGCCGAAGATCGAGTAGCCGATGATGGCGGAGGTATCGAAGATCTCGACGTCGCCGTTGCGTAGCCCCTCGGTTCGCGTAAACGAGCTCGTGAGCAGGATCCCGGGAACCGGCCCGCGCTGGTGCAACAGGGCCCAGGAGACTTCGCCCGCTACCGTGCGCGCATCGGTCTGCGGATCGACGGAGACAGACGCGCCGACGTCGATGCTCTTGGTCAGGCCGAGCCGCGCGTGGAGCCTTCCGATCGATCCTTCGCCCTCAGCGTCGGCAAGACGGATGGTCGCGTACCCGACATCGACGCCGAGACGACCGAGGGTCTCCGGACCGGCCAAGCGACGGTAGGTGACGAGGTGGCCGAGGTTGCGGGCGCGGCTTTCGCGGGCGATGCGGGAAGCGCCACCGCTGGAAACCGAGGACACGCCCGAAGCGTCGGCCGTTGCGAGCAGACCGTCAGCGAATACCGAGGGGGCGGCGAAGACGACGCACAACAGCGCCGCGAAGAACGCGATGTGAGATCGGGTTTTCGGGGCGGGTCGGGTCAGGTGCGGGGTCGGCATGGGTGCTCCTCGTGGTTGGCGCCCGCGTTTGGAAACGACGTCGTCGGGCCGCTACAGATTCAACACCGCAGCTCGTCAGACCTGTCACCTCGCCCTCGAGATCGGGCATGATGGGCGGACGTGCTCGCTCTCAGTCCGCCCCGCATCGCTCGTGTCGGTGCGTTCGCCGTGGTCCTCGCTGGAGCCCTCATCGGCTTCTGCAGCGCGGCTCTCGCTGACGGATACAACGACTGGCCAGGCGAGCTTGTCCCTTCCGGCGAGATCGACGTCGTCCCGTCCATCGGCGGCAAGGCCCACCCCAACCTTTCGGCGTACTGGCAGCTGCAGTTGGAAATCGGCCTCCCGGCGGGTTTTGAGCTGTCCGTCATCGCGGCGATGTGGAACCACGGCAGCGAGTGGCAGGGCGACGGCCTCTACCTGCAGCCTCGCGTCGCGCTGACGACGCTGTTCAGCGCAACCGCGGGCTTCTACGTGCCGTTTGACTCCCTCAACGGCGAGCTCGGGTTGATCGCGGGCCTCACGCACACCGTCTGGCTGCAAAAGGACGCGTGGAAGTTCAACTGGAACGTCTTCGGCACGACCAACCTGAGGTTGCAGAGCCCGGAAATATACGGCGTCGGCGTGCTGGAGCGCCGCATCAACGACGACTTCGGGATCTACGCAGAGCTCGACGTCACGTACCCCTCCGATGGTGTCGGACCGACCGTTTTCGACACGTTCGCCGGGGTCGAATGGGTGCTCGACGACGATGCGCTCAACATCGCCTTGATGTGGACCGCCGCGCCCGACGGGGATCCACGTGCCATCGGCGTAGGTTTCTGGTATTCGCGCCGACTCGTTGTCGGTGGCTGGATGGGCGGACCCAAGCGCGAACTCACGAACGGATTGGGACGTTGACGCGGACGGCGGCGCTGTATTGGCGGCCGCTGCACCGCCAAACGAAGGAACGAAACGATGCGCCTGCGGGTGACCTTGCTGCATGACGGGAGCAACGCCGATGTCGAGGCGTCGCTGACCTATTTGTGGCGCGCCATTCCGGCCCAGGACGTCGACGTCAACCTCGTGACCCTGGACCGATTCGGAGCCCTCCCCGGCCTGCGGACCTTGCGTGGCCTGCGCGATATCGAACCCTTCCTCAACCGCGATCGCGCCGACGTCATCCACGCATGGCTCGCTCGTCCCGCCTTGCTGTGTGGCCTGCTGCGCCTCGTTCCCGATCGCCCGGTCGTCATCACCGGTGTCCCCGGCACCGTCAGCCGACTCGAAAACGAACCGCTCGCCGCCGCGGCCCATATCTCCGGCGCGTTCTTGTCCGATCTCGTCACGGTGTGGCGTCCGGCGACCCGCGACTGGCTGGTTCGAAACGGCGTGCCATCCGACGCGATCGAGATCTTGCCCGACCTCTCCGTCGCCGACGATCCCGACGCGTTGGCCCGCCGCGCCGTCCGCCTGTACGACGAAGCGGTCGCCCGCCGCCGCCCGATCTGGCGCCGTTTTGTGGGCCTGCCCAGGCTGTAATCGAGCAACCCGAGGATATCCCCTTGACATGCAAGGCGGATTTCCCAAATCTCCGCGCCCCAAAAAGTTGCGGAGCCCGCCATGAATCGCCTGATTGCCAACCACACATCCACGAGCCTCACGTCCACAAGCCTGAGTCTCGTGCTTGCCGCCACCCTCGCGCTCGCCTCGGCGTGCACGGACGACACCAGCGACGACAAGAAAGCCACACCCACCGACGCGGCTGCCGACGGCTCAACGGACGCGGGCTCCAGCGACGACACCGGCGGTGCATCCGGTAACGACGCCGGCGGCACCACCGCCAAGGACACCGGCTCAACCGCAAGCAAGGACGCGGGTTCGACCGGAAGCGTCGACGCCGGCAAGCCCGCGCTCAGCAAACACAACTCGTTCGACACCGCGCTGCCGATCACCATCGGCGCCGATGCAACCGACGAAGAGCTCGCGCCCACCGGCGAGGTCGACTACTTCACGTTCGAGGGCAAGAAGGGCGACGCCGTGCTCATCGACATCTTCGCGCAGGAAAAGGCGTTCGAGAAAACCGCCATCGACACGGTGATGACGCTGTTCGACAAGGACCAAAAGCAGATCGCCGAAAACGACGACCCGACCCCGCGGACCACCAACGACAGCGCGATCTTCACGATCCTGCCCGCCGACGGCACCTACTACATCACGGTGCAGGAGTGCTCACATGGGTCGCCGCCAAGAAGATCAACGCGTCGTGCGCCGAGCCCAAGGACAAGACCCTGACCAAGTACAAGATCTTCGTCGGCAAGCTCAACGACGCCGCGCCGCAGATCGTCAAGGACGCCGAGAAGGGCGACACCCCCGCCGACTTCACCGCCGGCGCGTACGCGAAGATCAACAACCCGAATGTCTCGGCGTACAACGTCACCCGCATCTACGGCACGTTCAAAGACAACAAGGACACCGACTGGTTCCGCTTCGTGCCGCCGACCGACGTCGACGCCGCCAAGAACACGCACCTGACCGTCGCATTTGAGCCCCACGTCGCTGGCAAGGGCGGTTCGGGTTCGACCACCGACATCGGCGTCGCGACCGTCTCACTCGCCAGCGCTCCGACCCAGATCATCGCCAAGGCCGACCTCACCCACAAAGGCGCCGAGCTGTGGGTCCCCGCCAAGCCCGGCGAACCCCTCCTTGTCGCGTTCAAGCACCCGGGAACCACCGCTGGCAGCAACGACTTCTACTTCGTCAGCCACCGCGCGACCGGGGATAACCCGCTCGAGAAGAAGGACAAGGACAACGACGACGTCAAGACGGCCGAAGTGCTCAAGCAATCGCAGACCACGTCCGGCGCGCCCGGCTTTTTCATCGCCGGCACCATCGGCAACGACGGCAAGGACGTCGATCACTACTCCATCGCCGTCCCGTCTGGCTTCGAGAAGGGCAAGATCACCGCGACGTGCGCCGCTCGACGCGCCGGTTCAGGTCTGCGCGGCATGACCATCAAGCTGCTCAAAGCTGACGGCAGCGATTACCCCGGCGCCAAGTGGGTCGAGGACGAGACCGCCAACGCGACCGTCAAGGACATCCCAGTCGGCGGCGAAACGACGTTCATCCTGCAGATCTCGGCGACCAGCCAGGCCAAGGACGTCAGCAGCAACTTCTACCGTTGCGGCATGTACATCGCTGACAAGTAGTCTCTACATCGCTGGCAAGTAGCCGCCGCTATTTCGGCGCGCCCTTCTTGATCCAGTCGTAGACGATCTTGGCCGCCGCGTCGGTCACGCCGTCGGTGCCAACGGGCATCTTCTCGCCGCAGGCCTTCATCCACGGCTTGATTTTGGTGTAGAGCACGCTGTTTTCCGGCTTGCCGGGCAGCACGATCGGCAGGAACTTGCAGTCTTTGACCTGCGACGCCTTGTTGACGAGCAAGCCGTACGCCTTGGCCTTGTCGGCGAGAAACGCCATCTCCTTGGCCTTGGCCCCGTGGCACAGCGATGCCGTGCAGCCGAACTTCTTGAAGACCTCGTCGTAGACATACGAGAAGTTGAGCGGAGGCGGTCCGGCGTCGACCGCGATGTCCTTTGGCCCCGTGCCTGCGTCCGGCGTGCTGGTTGCGTCGGCTTGTCCGCCCGTATCCGTTGAGCCACCAGCGTCTACGGTCGCAGTGCCGGCATCCTTGGCGCCGCCGGCATCGGTCAGCGACCCCGCGTCAACGCTCGCCCCAGAGTCCTTTGACGCGACGTCCTGGGCCGTCGAGCCGGCATCGACCTTGTCGGTTGTCGGCACGTCCGCGGCGGTCTTGGCGGTGTCCTTGGCGTCGTGGTCGATGCAGGGCGGGATGTCGTAGCCCTGGTAGCCGATCGGGTTGTAGCCGCCGGGCTGGGCGCCCGTTGTCGGTTCCGCCGCGCAACCGGCCGCAATGCTCAGGGTGCCAAGCGCGACCACAAGGCGTCGAAGCGCGCGTCCAGTCCCGGAAAATGATGCTGCCATCGGCGTCCTCCCAACGAACCGAGAGGATAGCAGCGGCCGCCCTGGGCTCGAAGAAACAGGCGATGAGGCCCTCGCGGAACTACTGGCAGCGCACGCCGAACTTGGTGTTCGCGCAGCTCATTCCGATCGACTTGCAGTCGAGGGCAACCGGCCAGCCACCCTCGCAGTAGTGGGCGATATGACCCTTGCAAAACGGCGGCGCGGAGCAGGTGCCACCCTCGGAACAGCCGGTCTGCTTGCAGTCAATGCCGATCGGACAGTGGCTGGCGAAATGGCCGAGGTGGTCGAGGAACTTGCACGACTGGCCGAGCCCGCAAACCCGCTTCATCTTGACGCCCGACACGCAATTGGTCGCCCCGGTCGCGTCGCACGTCGGCTTGAATTGGGTCGTGCACTTGAGCGGCTGGTCGCAGCCCGCGGTGTCCGTGGCCAGGTCGTGTTTGCAGGTCTTGCCGATCAACGCGCAGTCGCTCACCACCCCGACCGTGGAGCCCTCCGCATCCTTGATGCAGTCCTTGGCAACCAGCCCGGTGCATGAGGCCTTGGGCGCCTTGCACGCCAGCGACTTGGCGCAGGTAGCCTTGCCGCCAAAGACATGACAGGTCATGCCGAGCGCGCCACACGACGCGGCGACCGGTTTGCCATGACCCTTGCAGGCCCACGCGACCTGGGCGTCGCAGCCCGCGTTCGTGGCCTTGCCGCACTTGTCGACGGGGAACCAGTGCAGGCATTGGGCGAGGTCGTTGCACGTCTTGGTTTGGTCGATGCACTTGAGCGCGTCGAGCAGCTGGTACACCGCGACATTGTGGACTTCGCGCACCTGGCCGGCGGGGATGCTGGCGCCGAGCTTCTTGCCGTGCAGATTGAGGCGCACGCAGTCTTCCAGTGACATCGGCGGGTTGTAGCACTTGAGGTAGCGGCTGCAGGCTCTCGCGAGCGCCTTGTGCTTGACCTTGGGCACGAAGCACTCGCTGAGCACCGCGCCTCCGGCCGATTTGAAGCGCTTGCACGCCCCGAAACCGCAGTGTTGTAGCGACGTCCACGCCCCGTTGACGCACATCACGCGGTGTTTCCAGTCGTTGGAGCACGTGACGGTCCCGGACAGCCCTTTGCATTGACCACCCACCGGTCCGCCGTACGGCAGCCCGTCACCTGCGTCCGCGGCGGGGCCGCCGTCTGCGCCCAAACCGTCGCTGGCCGCGCCGTCGCCGCTTGCGCCCGTATCGTTGCCCGTACCCGCATCGTCGCCGGCGCCCGAATCGCCGGTGGAGGGAGCGTCGGTGGAGGGAGTGTCGGGTAATGATCCCGAATCTGCGGCGGGAGAGCCCGAATCGGTCAGCGCGCCATCGCCGCCGGCGGACACGTCCCCGAGTACGACACCCGCATCAGTGCCGAGCACGTCCACATCCGGCTGCGCGACGTCCACGGCTGCGATGTCCACGGCCCTGCTTGATCCGTCGTCGTTGGATGCTGCGTCGTGTCCGGCTGTCGACGTGTCGCCGCTGGGCGCGTCGCCGAAGGTGGCGTCGTTGACGAGCGCGACATCGTAGAGGTTGGCGCCGCTTCCACCAGCGCGCCCCGTCGAACATCCCAGGGCGAACAGCAGCGTCGCTGCAACGCAGCAAACGACCCGTGTCGTGGTCCCGGTGCGGGGATGTCCAGGGGATGCTGTCGTCACAGGTTCCGC
>CAZLMW010000106.1:4143-17102 GCA_964560875.1 uncultured Enterobacteriaceae bacterium | reverse complement strand
AGTCGCAAAGTGTCCGCAGTCGCAAAGTGTCCGCAGTCGCAAAGTGTCCGCAGTCGCAAAGTGTCCGCAGTCACAAAGTGTCCGCAGTCGTCAAAGTGTCCGCAGTCGTCAAAGTGTCCGCAGTCGTCAAAGTGTCCGCAGGTATGCCACGAGCGCGTCGAGCTGCTTGTCCGTCAGGTGATCGGTCCGTCCCATCGTCTTGGACGTGTTCTTGAGCGCTTCTTTGAGGGTCTTGGCGCTGCCATCATGCAGGTACGGCGCAGTGTACCAGACGCCCCGCAGCGTTGGCGTGTTGAACAGGACCTTTTGGGGCTTGTCCTTGCCGGCGAAGATCTTCTGAACCTGCAGCTCGAGCGTCGTCGCCGTGCCCACGTCATGCTGCGCGCCATCGGTGGTAGCGGTGCCCGCGTGACACGTTGAACACGCGACCTTCGGGTCGTTGAACAGCTTCTTGCCCTCGGCCTGCTGCTTGGTGAGCTTGCCCGTCTTGCTGACGAAGGGGTTGCGCGGCTCCACGAGCCCGTCTCGAACGAACGCGGTGAGGCCTTCGAGCTCATGCTTCATCAGGCCCGTGCCGCCCATGCGGTGGGTCGTCGCCATGATGTTGTCCGCCAGCGTGAACTTCGTGCCCATCCAGTTGAACGGCGCGCTGTCCTTGAGGCGGCCGGCGAGCGCGGGGGTCTGCCGCGGTCCTTCGCTGACGAACCACACGTTCTTGTCTTCGGTGCCGTCGTGGTGGCAGGTCGCGCAGGCGAACCGGTTGGACGCGCTCAGGCGTGAGTTCATGGCGTTGTGGAAGACGACGCGGCCCATGGCGGCCTTGGGAGGGAGCGGATCCTTGCCGTAAGCGATGGCCTTGGTCTGCTGCATGAACAGCGGCTTGATCTTCTTCATCGACGCGTTGGGCTTGAGCGGGTCGACGAACTTCAACAGCGGGGCCAGGTCGATCTCGCTGACCGTGAACGACGTCGTGTTGTGCACCCACGCCTTCTTGCCATTGGGCGAGATGACCACGGACTTCGGGCCCGTCCCCACCGTGATGTCGGCGATCGGCCATTGCATCGGATCGGGCGCGGCCGTGTTGATGACCATGATGTTGTTGGTGCCCATCGCTGCGACAAACGCCATCGACATCGTGGGGTGATGGGTGATGCCGGAGGGTTGGTCAAAGCGCGCGAGGAACGACCGCTTGCTCTGGTCGTCGAGGATCGCCGCGTGCGACTGCGTGCCCTTGGCAACCTTCAGGTCGGGGCCCAGCATCGAGATCGACACCTCGAACGGACGCACCGGCGCCGACTGGCACGGAGTGGGGCCGGGGATGACCTTCGTTGAACACGTCGAACCATAGCCGCCCGACGAACACGTCGTGATGACCTTGGGTTTGGGCTTCTGCTTGAATTTTGGCTTGACGCCCGCCGCCGCGAGAACGTCCTGGCCGTCGCCGGGATTGGTCAGCACATGGGCCAACAGCATCATGCCCGACTCGGGCTGGAGCGCCGCCGCGAGTCCACGGTTGGGCTTGCGGGTCTTCACCTCGACGAACCCGCGACACACCTTGACCGGGTTGGTGGCACGCAGCTTCGCGAACGTGGCTTGCACGAAGACCGGTTGCAGCGCGTTGCCCTGACCCATCTTCTGCGCGTCGATCGCCGCGAACTCGCCAGTGCCGACGTTGACGACGGCCTTGCCCTTGAGCCCGACCGCGATCGACTTGGGCATCTCCTTGAGCGGGCTGCGCGCGACCTCGGTGCCGGTCTGGATGTCGATGCCGATGACGGCGCGTTCACCCTGTAGCGCGACCAGCAGGACCTTGCCGCCGGGGGCCAGCGCCATGCCCGTCGGCTCGAGACCGACCTGCCACTTGACCGACTTGACCATCGACGTTTCCCCCGCGGGGATCTTCACGACGGCGTCGTCGTCGCGCACCGTAACCCAAGCGGTTCCGTCCGGGGTGACGAGCACGTTCTCGGGCCGGCCGCCGACTTTGAGCGTGTGCACTGCGGCCAGCTTGTCACGGTCCATGAGCACCAGCGTCCCGTTGTCGCGGTCGACCACGTAGAGCCATTTGCCGCCGAGCGCCATGGTGTGGCTGGTGTAGGAGGCGTGCGGCATCGGCTTGGTGAGCGCACGCGGCGACATCGGCTGGCCGATAGTGGCTTTCTCATGGACCTTGTCGAAGTCGCCCGACAGCGTCGATTTGACCTTGCAGTCCTGCTTGCAGTTGTCGAACGATTCGCCGACGTCGCAAAAGCCGTCACCGCAGACGATGGCGAGATCGACGCAGCCGCCCTGCTTGCACTGCTGCAGGTTGCCGTTGCACTTCTTGACCTCTTTTTTCTTCGTCCCCGTGGCGTCGCATTGCATCACGGTCAACGCGTCGCAGAACGTCTCAGAGGGCGCGCACTGCTTCTTGGCGCACGCACCGGCCAGGCACGTCTCACCGCTCTTGCACGGTGTCTTCTGCCAGCCGCTGTGATCGGCCTTGCAGGTTGCGACCGCGTCGCCATCGCACGTCTTCTCGAGCGCCTTGCACGCCTGCTGCACGCATTTGCCGCCGAGGCAGGCACGCGCCTTGCCGTCGTTTCCGGCCTTGGCGCAATTGTCCGCCAGCTTCTTGGTCAGCCCGTCGGCGCCACAGGTAAACACCTTGTCGCCCTGGCAAACAGTCGCGCCCGGTTTGCACATCTGCGCCATGCAGGTGGCCTTGTTGTTGCCGGTCGTGTCCACGCACGTCTGGTCGGCGCCGCAGACTGTCTTCTGCCACTCGTTCTTCTCGATGCAGGTCACCAGCGCATTGCCGACGCACCTGGACTCGCCCACCGTGCACGACTTATCGACGCACTTGCCGCCCGCGCAGACCTGTTTGCCAGCGCACGCGTCCTGCGCAGCGAGCTTCGTTCCGCGGGCGCTGCACTTGACGATGGTGTTGCCGTCGCACGACAGCGCCCCCGCCTTGCAGATGACCGTGGCGCAGGCGCCGTCGTCGCACGCCTCTTTGACGTTGCACGGTGTCGCCGCCCATTTCGAGTCGGCGCCACACGTCTTGAGTTCGGTCAAGCTGCCACAGGTGCGCTCACCCGGAGTGCATGACGTTGCCGCGCCCGACGAGCTCGACGCGCCCGATGACGAGGCGCCAGAAGATGACGCACCCGACGATGATGCGCCCGACGACGACGCACCCGACGACGACGCACCCGACGAGGATGCGCCCGTGAACGTCTTTCCGTCGCCGTTGCTGGGCGTCGTGCCGGCGTCGTTGGAGTCCGAGCAGCCGCCAGCGGCGACGGCAAACGCGACGGCCAAGAAGGCGGCCGGGAGGATCGCGAGCGAACTGCCTGCAGGCCATCGAATCGCGCCTGGGGCCAGTCCAATTGGTGAAGACGGTGGCAAAGGGATACCGGGAAGCTTCGCGCGGTCAGTCATCTTGTTCTCCGTCTTCTCTGGTGCCGTTTGACGTCTTTGGACGCGGGTTGTCGGCTTCAAACTCCTGCGAGAACGCGTTGCGGCGGCGGTGCGAGCTCGTCGGGGCATCTAAGCCCCTCTCTGGGACGATTGCAAGCCAGAAAGTGACACGGATTGACGTCCATGCGGGGTCTCTGGGCCTCGGTCTCAGATAACGCCACGATAATACGACGGAAGATTTTTTGCATCCTCGGCGTTGAAACCGCGACGAATCGAACTAAGGGAACCGGCTGTGGTCTCGATCAGTAACGCCGACGTTCGAATGGCGTGTCCGGCGCGGTCGTGTTTCGCTTCGTCGCGATGCGCTGGTTCCTGGTGCGCAACATGCGCAGCTGCCACTTCCGTTCCGCGGCCAGGGCGCGGGATTGGGACGCTTGCCAGGCCTCGTGAAAGAGCTGCTTGGCGGCGGCTGCCGAGTCCGGCGATCGGTTCGCGTATTCCTTGGCGAGCTCGGTGGCGGTGGCGATCGGATCGTCGGACAGCCGGGTCACGAGGCCGATCCGAGCGGCCTCTTCGCCCGCGATCTGCCGCGCGCTGAACGCGAGATCCAGCGCCACGTCGACGGCGACCAGCTCGCGCAGCAGCACGGTGCCGCCCATGTCGGGGATCAGGCCCCACTTGCCTTCCATCAGCGACAGCTTTGCGTCTGGACGACAGATGCGGATGTCTGCGCCGAGCGCCAATTGCAGCCCCGCGCCGAAGCAGTTTCCGTGGATCGCGGCCACCACCGGCACCGAAAGCTCACGCCACGCGAGGCTGAAGCGCTGAAATCGATTCATTGTCGGCTTGAGCAGCGCGAGCACCGCACCGGCAGCACGTTTCCGATCGCCCATGACCGACTTGATGTCCAAACCCGCACAAAACGACGGACCGGCGCCGTGAATGACAACCGCGCGAACGTCTCGATCGGCAGCCAACCGATCTGCGGCCTCGATCAGCTCGTCGATCAGATCGAGGTCCACGCCGTTGTGCTTGTCGGGTCGATTGAGCTCGACGCGCGCTACCGTGTCGTCGAGGTGCACGATTACTTTGGCCATGACGGCTCCAATTGCGCGCTATTTCAACGGCGTCCGGAAACCGACGATGTGGGCGTACGATGCGTCGGTGGTCCAGCCGTGCAGGATCGCGGTAACGGGGCCGGAAGATTCCACCGCGTGATTGCCGGGGGCGAGTTTGACGCGCCGCATGGCCCAGCCGCTTGCGCCGATCTTCGCAGTGCTTGCCTTGACCACACCATCGACCTTTACCTGTTCGCCACCGGGGCTCGCGAGCACGATGTAGTTGTGCGTGTAGCCGGGCGGCACGCCAAATCGCACGCTTCGCGGCAGCTCGCGGACCGGGCTCAGCATCACGAACGCGGGATCGCCCTGGTTGTTGCCGGTCAGGCCCTTGGACGCCATGAAGTGACCGACAGCAACGGGCTTGGTGGCCTCGATGGCGACGCCTTTGACAGACGAGAACTCGAACCATTCGCCAGCCTTCAATGTGCGCGCCGGGACAGTCGGCGGATCGACGACGACGAGCGTTCCGGACTCTGCCGCCAAGATCCGGAACGTGTCGGGCTCCTTTCCGCGCGGCTGGAAGCGCGGCCCGATGTAGACCTTGCCCCAGCGCGACATGGGCGGCAGCTGCTCTTCGATGTGGTCGGCGCAGCAGGTCTGCGGACAGTCGCCGTCGACGCCGCACGTCTTCTCCGTTCCTGCGCAGAACTTGCCCGAATTCTGAGGCTTCGCGGCCTGCTTACTGACGCAGATGTCCGTGTTCGGGGCGTGGGCGGCTTCGCTGCCGCTGAAGACGGCGACCGGCTTGTCGGATTCGATCAGAGACCCGGTGAAATCGTCGCCAACCCCGGCGGTCTCGATGTTCAGCACCTGGCCCTGCTGCAGCGTCATCTTGGTCAGCTGGCCCTTGGCGAACGGCGGCAGGTTCTTGCCTTTGAGGACGTTGGCGGTAGGCGTGATGTCGAGCTTGGTTGTGCCGGGTTCGGTAGCGACAACCGCGACGTAAGCCCGTAGATCTGCGAGGGATTGCTTGCGGCCGATCACGCGATAGCTGGTCCCCAGTCCGTTGGCGGGCAGCACCATCGAACTCTCCGACGAGAAGATGCCGGGCTTGAGCGGATTGAATTGCCAGACCTGCACCGCGGCGTCGGAGTCAACGCGATAGGCGAGCCCTGCCGCCGACGTGCCTTCCTGGTTGGGCGGCTTGATCTTCCAGGCAGCGGGCGGCAGCTGCACCATCTGCGACGCCTTGGCCGCGAGGTTGAACGTATGCTCCTTGGCCACCGGCAACCCGGGCCCCGGACCGAGGCGAACCGTCATCTTCACGGTCTTGGCGTGGTTGTTGGTGATGCCGATGAAGAACGGCGCGTTTTGCGCATCCAGCGTCTTGCTCACCATGGCGTTGTCGAGGTCGACCGCCCAGAAGCGGCAGCCCATCGGGGTCGGATTGCCCGTCTTCAAGCCGCAGACGTCGACGCACGCGCCGCCGACGCAAGACGCTTTGCCAGCGCACGGCGCCTTGAGCTGAAACCCGCTCCCGTCGGGCTTGCAGGCCAGCACCTTGTCCCCCGCGCACGACTTGGCTCCCGGAACGCATGCCTTGCACTTGCCGCCCGAGCAGCTTTGCCCGATCGGGCACGACTTGGCCTGCTTGGCGAGAGCACCGGTGCCATCACACGCCATGATTGTCCGTCCGCTCGTCAGACCGGTGGGCGCCGCGCCGCAGAAGTTGGCCCCCGCCGGACACGCACACGCCTTCGGGCCGCAGAGCAGTCCCTTTTCAGCGCACGACGGGCTCAGCGAGTAGCCGTCCCCGGTTACGTTGCAGATCAGAGGTACCTGGCCCAGGCAGGTGACTTTCCCCGGCGCGCAGGCCTTGCAGGTCCCGGCGTGGCACTTCGTCTGTCCGTTGCACGCCTTGATGATCGTGCCCTTGTTGCCCGTCGCGTCGCATTTCATGACGGCTTCGGGCGCCGTCTTCGATCCAGCCTGGCAGTACGTTGCACCCGGTTTGCAGGTCATGCACTTGGCGCCGATGCAAGCGGGCGTCGCCTCGGGGCAGGGCGCCATCGACATGCCGCTGCCGTTCGCTTTGCACGTGCCCAGCTTGCCGTCGACGCACTTCTGCTCACCCGGTTTACAGGACACACAGGCGCCGCTTTCGCAGAATTTTCCGGCCTCACACGCGGCGACAAGGCTCAGCTTCGTGCCGTTGGCGTCGCACTTCATCACCGCGGGTTTGCCGGACGGGTCTTTGCCGCACGCCAGCTCCCCAGCGACACACGGTACGCATTTGCCCTTGAAGCACGCGGGCTTGGCCGCGGGGCAGTGATCGGGCGACCACAGCAACCCGCCACCGGCACAGATCTCGCGTTTGCCGTCCTTGCAGCGGCGCGTGCCGGGTGGACACGTCATGCAGGAGCCATCGATGCATGGCCCCTCGGGGCATACCTTCACCTTCGCGGCCGAGCCGCCGTTGGCGTCGCACTTCAATACGATTTTGCTGTACGGGTCGCCCGATGCCTTGTCGCCGCAGAACGTCGCGCCCGGCGGGCAGACCAGGCACTTGCCGTTCACACACATTGGCGTCGTCGCCTCGCATGGGGCCTTCTTCCACCCGCTCGCGCCGCAAATCTCGCGCCCCTTCTTGCCGGCCTTCGCGCACCTGGTCGCGCCGATGGTGCAGCCCCCGTCTTTTTCGCCCGCCGCGTCCTTGCCGACCGTAAGGGCCGCGTCCAGGCTCGCAGCGTCTTTCCCTGCAGCGTCCTTCACAGCGCCGTCCACCGCTGTCAGAACGTCGTCCGAACCGGCGCTGTCGCTCGTGTCGACAACGGCGAACCCGTCGAAATGCGGAATCGTGTTGCCGGTCGAGGGCGCTGGCTGAATCCGAGAGGTTCCGCACCCGATCGCGACAACGGTCAGTGCGTACAGTGCGGCGGCTTTGACGAAGTTGCGGTGGGCCATGCCGCAAGGGTGCCCGATTCCGCCCACCGCGTGTCAACCGGCGAGCCGAGACTACTTCGCGTCGATGAGCGTCGCGCCGATGCCCTTGATCTTCAGCGCGATGGACGACGCGTCCTTGGTGCCGTCTCCGTCCACGTCCTGGTCCTGTTCGACGGTCGAATCGATGATCGTGAGGATCGTCGCCTTGGGCAGCGGCAGACCGTCGTCGGGCAAGGCCTTGATCGCGTCCTGCAGGGACTTCTTGGGGATCGCGCCGGCCAGGATGCCGTTCATCGCCGTCGCGACGCCGTTTTTCACCGTGACGGTTCCCTGCAGCTGCACGTCGTAGATGTTGATGTCGAGGTTAACGCCGGGCTGTACCGGCAACGTAAACGGGAAGATCACGCCTTTGCCGCCCGCCTTGAACTTGCTGCCGGTCAACGTGCCGGCCAGCTTGACCTTCGACTTGCACGACTTGGGCTCGATCATCGACATCGAGGCCGAGTACTTGCACACCGCTTTTTGATGCGCGCACTTGGGGTTGGATTTGTGCAGCTCGACCTGGTGCACCGCGAGCTCGATCGGCCCCTGCTTGTAGCTGCCAAATTCCACCGCAAGCATCACCGACCCCTTCTCGATCGCCGATTTCAGCTGTGAGTTGGCGATGCCGGCCAGAGAACCGAGCGCGTTGTCGATGCCTTTGCTGCAGTTGGCCTTGGGCGCGCACGTGGACTTGCCGTCGATGTTGAGCCCCTCGCCGGGTTGGCCGCCGTTGCCGATCGCAATGTCATTGAGTTTGCTCGCGATCTTGCTGAACTTTGGCGTGCACGCGCACTGCCCCGAGCCCTTGCACTTGCCCGCGGCGCACGCATCGCCCTTGGTGCACGGGTTGCCGTCGTCGCACGTCTTGCCGGCATTGCCCGCGACGTGAACGCAACCCTTGGCCGGATCACACGCGTCCTTGGTGCACGCGTTCTTGTCGTCGCAGGTGTTTTTCACGCCCGCGCACAGACCCTTGTTGCACGTGTCCTTGTTCGTGCACGTGTCGCCGTCATCGCAGATCGCCGTGTTGAGCTTCTTGCTGCATTTGCTGGTCTTGGGGTCGCACAGGTCGGTCGTGCACGGGTCGCCGTCGTCGCAGATGCTGACCTTGCCGGTGCAGCACGGGTTCTTGGTCGGCAGATGGCCACACCCCGAGAAGTCCTCGCACATGTCGATCGTGCACGCGTTGCCGTCGTCACAGTTGGCCTTGGGTCCCGCGACGCATTTGCCCTTGGCGCACTTGTCGCCGTCGGTGCACTTGTCGCCGTCGTCGCACGCGTCGGCGTTGTCGGTGTGCTGGCAGCCCTTGACGGTGGCGTTCTTGCCGGTCGGGTCGCACTTGTCGGTCGTGCACGGGTTGTTGTCATCGCACGTGTCCGGCTTGCCGATGCACTGTCCATCGGCGCAAGCGTCCCCGCTCGTGCACGCGTTGCCATCGTCACACGGCGCGGTTCCAGCAGGGTTATAGGTGCAGCCTTTGCCGACGACGCATTCGTCCGTCGTGCACGGATTGTCGTCGCCACACACCAGCGGCTTTGTCGCGCACCCGCCGGCCTTGCACTTGCCGTCGTGGGTGCACGGTTTGCCGTCGTCGCACTCGGTTGCGTCCGCCGCAGTCGACCACGCGTGCGGATTGCCGGGGTCGCAGGTGTGGCACGAGTTCGTCTTGGCGCTGTCGTCTTTCGCATAACAAGCGTTGCCGATCAGGCAGTGGTCTTTCTTCAACGTCCACGCACAGTTGCCGCCCTTGCAGAAGTCCGTCGTGCACGCGTGACCGTCATCGCAGTCCTGATCGGTCGTGCACGTCGCTTGGCCCCCCGAACTGGACCCGCCGCTCGAATTCCCGCCCGAGCTCGATGACGCGTCGCCGCCCGACGAGCCCACGGTGCCCCCATCGGTACCTGCGCCGCCGTCCGCTTCAACTCCGCCGCCAGCTCCGTCGCTCGTCCCATCGGCTGTCCCGCACGCAGCGCCCGCAAATCCGAGGGAAAAGCAAAGCAAGGTGACAACGAGGCCGGACTGTCGGGCTCTTTCAGACATCGTGCTGCAATTCACCTGGTCCAATCGGCCGATCATTTGAGGCTCCCCGCGATGACGGTGTTGCCATACAGCCGCAGCACCTTCTGGGGATTGATGGCGATGCCGGTTCCCTTGGGAATGCCCGACATCGACTTGCTCAGGTCCACGACCGGCAGCGGGAACGATCCGAGCGCTTGGCCGCCGAGCGTGCCCATCAGCCCCTTGACCAGCGACTCGCTGATGAGCTTATCGATCGCCGCCTCCGAGCCGATCATCTTGTCCTGCACGACATTGATCTCGGTGTCGATCTTCTCGATGGCGGTGAGGCTCAAGGACACGGCGCTGTTCTTTACCTCGATCTTCACCCCGGCGGTAAACGACGCCCACATCACGACGTTCATCGGCTGACCGAGCAGCTTCATCGACGCGTCGATCCGGAAATCGCCGATGTGGGCCTTGGGCGCCTTCTTGGCGTTGCAGTCGGTAACGGTCGGCGCGAGATACGCCTTGGCCTTCATCTTCAGGTCGGTCACGCCGTAGCTCTTGAGGTCGACCTTGCCCGACATCGACGCCGGCACCGGGAATTCAAGCAAACCACCGAGCCACGCCGCGTACAGGATCGAGTTGAGCACGTCGTCGGCCAGCCCGAGCTCGAGCTTATCCTTGCGCGGCACATACAGCTTCTGGACGCCCGATCCGCAGTTGACGCGACCCGGCACGCCGAGGTTGCTGATGCTGTTCTTCTTGTCGGCATAGGCCCCCGTGCGCAGGTCGAAACGCGCGCCATCGGGGCGGATGTCGGTGCCCCACATATCGGTGATGACGCTGACGTTGATCTTCTTTTTCGGGTCGTCGAGCCGCGGCAGGTCGAAATCGAACGACAGCGCCAACGCATTGAGCGCGTTGGCAACCGCTGGCCCAAGGGCGCCGGCTATCGACTTGGCAAATTCCGCCTGCAGCCGGTTCTTCACGGTGTTCTTGAACACGCCCAGGATGGCGTTGATGATCCAGCCGCCGACGCCGCCGGACACCTTCAGGTTGAAGCCGTTGAGCACCACCGAGACGTTCTTGGTCTCGCTCTTGATCTTGCCGCCCACGACCTTGGGCACGATGGTCGCGTTGATCACGATCGTCGTCGCCGTCATCGTGCCTTTGTAGGTCGACCAGCCGCCCAGGAACTTCTTGCGACGGATGCGCAAGTCGGCCTTCAGGTTGGGGATCGTCGCGGTCATCTTCAGCGCGCCTGTGATCGGCACGAGCTTCACCTTGGGCGAGCCATACGTGACCTTGTCGATGTAGATCGGCATCCCCGAGAAGGTGAAATCCGGGTCCTTGGGGTCCTTCTTGCCAGAGGTCAGCAGCTTCTTGATGTCCATGCCCTTGAGGTACAACTCGAAGATCGTCGCCAGGTCGTTGGGCGGCAGCGTGTGTTTGCCGTCGTCGATGGTCGTCTTGTCCATGAAGAACGCCATCCCGGGTGTCACCATCCCGCTCTTCGGCTTCTTCTTGTCCGGTCTGAAAAAGACCTTGCTCCACAGGTAGGCCTGCACCCGCCTGCGCTTGCTGCCCAGCTTGTCCTGCGCCTCGAAAAGCAGCGTGTTGCCGCCGACGACCGACGCGCGCGGGATCGAGAAGGTGCCGCCGCTGCCCAACTTGACCGCCTTGCCGTTGAGCTTGAACGAGGTGATCGGGCCCGCGCCGCTGACGACCTTGCCCTTGATGGTGATGGTCGACGTGGACTTCTTGATGGTCGCGCCGCGCGGCGGATAGGTGACGGTGATCACCGGCCGGCACTTGTTGCTGACGACGAGCGTGTGCGTGCATCCCTTCTTGGTGTCGCAGGCGTCGGTGGTGCAGGCGCTGCCGTCGTTGCAGTTGACCTTGGTGCCTACGCACTTGGCGTCGGCGGGCTTGGCGCCGGGTTTGCAGGCGTCTTTTTCGGTGCACTTGTTGCCGTCGTCGCAGGCCTTGGTGTGGGCCTTGAACACGCAGCCGGTCTTGGCCGCGCAGCTGTCATCGGTGCAGCTGTTGCCGTCCTTGCAGACCTTGGCCTTGCCCTTCTTGCAGGCCTTGTTGGCGCACACATCGTCGACTGTGCACTTGTCGCCGTCGTCGCAGGGCAGGGTGTTGGCGACGTGCTTGACGCCGGTCTTGGCGTCGCAGGAGTCGTTGGTGCACGGGTTCTTGTCGTCGGTGGCGACCTTTTGGCCGATGCAGATGCCCTTGGCGCAGGCGTCGCCGGTCGTGCAGACGTTCGCGTCGTTGCATGGCTTGGTCGTGAACCCGTAGACGCAGCCGGACTTGGGGTCGCACTTGTCGTCGGTGCAGACGCTGTCGTCTTTGCAGAGCGATGCGATGTTTTTGTGCTTGCAGCCGGTCTTTACCGAGCAGCCGTCGAGAGTGCACAGGTTGTTGTCATCGCACGCCATGGGCTTGCCCGCGCACGCGCCGGCCTTGTTGCAGGCGTCCTTATCGGTGCACGGGTTGCTGTCGTTGCAGGCGCCGGAGGTCAGGGGCGTGGACGAGCAGCCTTTTTCGGGGTTGCAGCTGTCGGACGTGCACGCGTTGCCGTCGTTGCAGTCCCGCGCTTTGCCAGCGGTGCACTTGGTGCCTTCGCACTTGTCGCCCACCGTGCAGACGTCGCCGTCGCTGCATGGCGCCGGGTTGGGGGCATACGCGCAGGTGGATTTGCCGTCCTTTTTCTCGCAGCGATCGGTCGTGCATGGGTTGTTGTCGTTACACGCGCCGGGATCGCCCTTGCACAGGCCGTTGTCGCAGCGGTCCTTGGTTGTGCAGGGGCTGTTATCGTCGCACTTCGCTGCGTCGTCGGCCGACCAGTCGTCATTGCGCACGAGCACGGCGCAGATTTGGCAGGCGTTGTTGGGGTTTCGTTTGCCGTTTTCGAAACAGCCATCGGCCACGGCGCAGCGATCGACCGGGCAGGAACCGCGCTGGCGAGGTCCGGTGTCGACGGCCACTGACACGTCGCTGTTGTCGACGCTAGCGTCCGCGCCGCTATTTCCGGTGTCCGCGCTCGTGGCGCCACCGTCGCTGGTTCCGCCATCGTTGAGCTGAATTGTGCCAGGGCCATCGCTGGTGCCGTCGGTACCGCATCCAACCAGCAATGCGACCAGCGCCAGGCTCAGCGCGGTCGTTGCCGGTACAAACCGGATGTTTGTGCGCATGGCTACCCCCCAAAAAGGCCCGAGTTCGGGCGAAAAGGGTAGTGGATCAGCCTCCGAAAGACGACGACGGAGTCCGCATGCACATCAATCGGCACGGGCAAAACGACAACAACCGGTCCTCGGGGGGAAGGACCGGTCGTCGCCGGGGGAGTGGGGAGTGTGGTGGAGCGCTAACGGATGGTCGCGCGCGTTCCGCCCAGGTACGCGACCCGGCCCGTCATACCTCGGCGCTGCATATCTCGGCGCTGCATGGCTCGGCGCTGCATGGCTCGGCGCTGCATGGCTCGGCGCTGCATGGCTCGGCGCT
>CAZLMW010000106.1:0-4043 GCA_964560875.1 uncultured Enterobacteriaceae bacterium | reverse complement strand
GCTCGGCGCTGCATGGCTCGGCGCTGCATGGCTCGGCGCTGCATGGCTCGGCGCTTCATGCCTCGGCGCTGGTGGTGGCGCCGCATCGACACGCGCCGGTTCAGGTCGCGAAGCTGGCGGTCCCGGTTGCGGATTTGGCGGTCGCGGCGGGCGAGTCGGCGGTCACGGACGGCGATTTCGGCCTGCATCTGGGCGAGGTCGGCCTGCAGGCGCTGAATCTTGCGCTGCTGCTTCTTGATGAGCCACGCGTGGCCACGAAGCTTGTTGCGACGCCAACCGGGACGTGCCTGGACCACGACGCCGGCGTTGCCTCCAGCGGGATGACCGATGGTGTGGGTGTGAATGTGCTCGTGATTCGGCCCGCGGTTGACAACAACGGTCTGCACGCCGGCTGTGCGGATGCGAGGTCGCAGGACTTTGGCGTGGTGTACCTGTTGCACCGTCATCTCACGCACGCCGTTGGGGCCATGCTGGTGCGGCGCACCGTAGCCACCGCAAGCAAAAGCGCTGCTGGCGGTGAAGATGAGCGCGAAAGAAGTGAATAAAAACAAGAACATGGGGCGGGGGCGGCTATTCATCGTGGACCTCCAGGTCACGCGCCGTCGTGGCGCTTGGAGGGAAGACGTGGGGTCGGCCAGAAGCATTCAACCGCGCGCCGCATTTTGTGCTGGCGCAGCCCGGCTTACGGGTCCCGATTTGCGGGTCTCAGACCAGTGAGTAAGCGCTGGAGATCAGGCTGGTTTGTACTGCTTTTGTGGCTGTAAATCAGCCGCCGTCGAGGCGCTCGTGAAAATAGCTCAGCACGCGATCAAGCGCGGCGCGGGTGGGCTCGCCTTCCTCGTCGATCAGGTGATTGGTCACGACGCTGTGAGCGGGTCCGGGCATGTTGGGGTTGGCGGATGCGTCCGGTAGCTCGATGCCCTCGAAGCTGTCGCCGAATTCCTCTCGCAACCGGTCAAACCGCGACCGTGGACACATCGGGTCGCCGGCAAACCGCAGCCCGATGACCTTGAGTCCGGGATCGGCTGCGCACCGTCTCTTCACGATGGCAAGGTCGTCGGGGGAGATGTGCAGGCCGCGGCGCAGGCTCGGTGAGAACGGAAACGGCAGCGATGGTTGGGACAGGACGGGCGCCATCAGGCTCTCATCCACCGCCAGCGAAAGGGCGAAGTTGCCCGTCAAACACATGCCGATCGCCCCGACTCCGGGACCGCCGCGCTGCTTGTGGACGTCGCGACAAAGGGCGCGCAAGAAAGTCGTGATGGGGCTGCTTCGATCGGATGCGAGGACGTGGAATTCCTTGCGCACGCAAGCGGCGGCGATCTGCGAGGTGTTGTAGCCCCAACCGAACGGCTTTCCGGGCACACCAAAGAGCACGGGCAGGGCGACGAAGAAGCCGTCGTCGGCGACGCGATTGGCGAACGCGATGACCTGCGGCGTGATGCCGGGGACCTCGTGGATGATGACGACGCCGGGCCCGTCACCGCGGGTGAACAGCGGACGCGTGACGCCATTGGCGGAGAAGTCGGAGCGAGCAAAGCCTGTGGGGGTGGCGATCGTTGTGGACATCGGCCCATAGTGGCGTCCCCGGCGACCGGCGTCGACCGTCGTGGGCCGGCAGCATCAGCAACTTTCGGAGAGCGGATGAGCACGCCCAGCGAGCGGTACGGCCCCCTTGTCCAGACGACATTGCGCATCGCTACCTGGAACGTGTGGTGGCGGTTTGGCGATTGGCAACCGAGGCAAGAGCCGATCCTGGAGACGCTGCGCGCCGTGGACGCGGACATCATCTGCCTGCAGGAAGCCTGGGAGTGGGGTGACGACAGCCAGCCGCGTGCGATCGCCGAAGCGCTCGGCATGCATTGGACGTTCGCCGCGCGGATGGATTTCGCCGGGCAACGCTTCGGAAACGCGATCCTGTCGCGGTGGCCGATCGCCAAACACGGGCATCTCGGCTTGCCATGCCCGCCCGAGCTCGACGAATTCCGCCTGGCTGTGTACGCCACGATCGACGGCCCGAGAGGTCCGGTCGACGTGCACACCACCCACGTTCACTACAAGTACGAGCACGAGGCGATCCGCATCGACGAGCTTCGCACCACCGCGCAATCCGTCGCGGCCCATCATCCGCCCGATCCCGAGCGCCAGGCCATGCCGCCGATCCTCTGCGGCGACCTGAACGCCCCGCCAAACGCCGATTGCATCCGCATGCTCACCGGACGGGCTCCGACACCGGTCGAGGGGCTGAGCTTCTTCGACGCATGGGAAGTCGCCGGCGATGGGCCCGGCTTCACGTGGCACAACAACAACCCGCTGGCCGCAGCTGACCTCGAGCGCAACCGGCGTATCGACTATGTCCTCGTCGGCGCTCCGACCCGTGGCGGGCGCGGACACGTGACGCGGTGTGAGCTCTTCGGAGTCGAGCCTGTCGACGGCGTGCAGCCGTCCGATCACTACGGCGTGGTCGCGGATCTTCGCTACTGAACCCTTGATGAGAAAGCCGGCCTGCGGTTACGGCTTGTTCACGCGCTTCTTCAACTGCGCAGAAAACAGCGACTGCGGCTGCAACGTGGCGGCCTTTCCGACGCCCTCGGTCCAATCTTCGGGTTCGGTGAACTTGGCGCCGGGATCGGACAGCTTGGTCGCCACGGAGAGCTTGGGGCCGGTGCCGACGACGTAGCCGCGGCCGAAGTTGTAGCTGAGTACGATGCCTTTGCCGCGCGCGTTCCAGATCGCGTTCTCATGGGCGGTGTGACCGGCGCCAGTGCTGTACTGCCCGCGATTCTTGGACGCCCACCCGTCGTCAAAGACGCTGTCGTCCACCAGGTTGAACATGGCGAGCGAGTGATGGAATTCGGACAGTCCGACCGGGGCGATGGCGATCGACTTGCTGAACCAGGCCTGGCCGTTTTTGCTGGTGACGCCGGTCCAGACGCACCCGCTGGTGCCAAAACCCCAGTTCTGGATGAAGTTGTGCCGGCCGCCGTCGGCGACGCAGTTCTTGGTCAGGATGTGTGACGACTGACGTACCTCGAAAAGGTAGCCGTTGCCGCCACCCCCGCGGTTTTGGGACTTGGCGAGCTTGCAGTCGACCACCGACACGCGCTTGCTGAGCTTGACCATGATGCCGCTCGATTGCAGGTGCGCGCCCTTGTGCAGCCCTTCCTTGGCCGGTCCAGGCCCGTCGAAGCTGTGTACCCGCCAGACCCAGCAGTCCTTGACCGCGATGAAGTTGACGGCGTGCACCTGGTTGTTGGCCCATGCGGCGTCCCAATCCACGGCGTTGGCGATGGCCAAGTCCTCCAAGCCGCACTCAGCCAGGTAGCCCGTGACCTTCTTTGCGGTCGGGCCGTCGCGGTGCTTGAAGCGATACGGAATCGGTGTTGCCCATTTCACGCCGTGGCTGCCGTGCCAGGACGGCTTGATCGTCTTGATTGTGCGCCAGAAGAAGGGTTGCCAGGTGTCGTTGAAGGCCTTCCAGGTGCCGGCCATCTTGTGGTCCGCGATGAAGCCCTTGGTGATCGTGATGCCGATCGCCACGTCGTCGCCTTTCGAGAAGCCGCTGGCGTTGTTGAAGAACGTGCCCATGTGAAAGACCGGCTTGGGACCACCGGGCGCGACGTGCGCGGTCATGGTTGCGCTGTATTTCAGCTTGCCGGCGAACGTGATGTGGGCCTTGTGGGCCATGTTCTTATGCCGGGTGAAATACAGCCGGGTCTTGGTCGGTCCCGCGCCACGAATCACCGTGCCCGAGGCGCTGATGGTGAGCACGCCGTCGAGTCGGTAGAGCCCGGCCGGGATGAAGACGACGCCTCCCTTGGCCTTGGCGACGGCGTCGATCGCTGCTTGGATGGCGGCGGTGCTGTCTTTGTTGCCGGTTGGATCAGCCGTCTTGCCGACGTCGACCGTGACGGAACCTTGTGCAGGCAACGGGACGTTGGAGTTGCGATACCCCGCGTAGCTGTAGTCGATGAGGCGCTCGCCATTGGGGCCATCTTGGAGCTGGCCAGCCGCGTTGAAGAGCTTGGAATGCCACGGCCCGG
>CAZLMW010000105.1:9685-27946 GCA_964560875.1 uncultured Enterobacteriaceae bacterium | reverse complement strand
CCAGCTTGCGCGCGTCGGCGGCGGAATGTGCCTACCTGGTGCACAGCGTCCGGCCCGATGCCGCAGGCCTGCACAACCTCCGCGAGCTCGCCGAAGCGGGCCGAATCAAGCCGCATTTGGCGCGGGTGTTGGGGTTGGACGATGTCGAGGAAGCGCTGTCGATTAGTCGCAGTCGCCGCGTGCGGGGCAAACTCGTGATCGACGTCGCGGGGTCGTGACGCTGATCGGGGTGGTAACGCAGCCGGACCTGCTCAGGGCGTGAAGGTCACAAGCGCCGCCTGGATGCGTTTTTCGACCGGCGCGTACCGCTTGTAGGGCCCGGCCGCTTCGACCAGCACAATCTTGTCGCCGACCACGAAGAGCGTCACCGCGAATACCCAATCTTCCTGGCCGCGCGGGATGATGAAGTCGACGGTGCAGCCGTCCAAGCCCGTTGTCGTCTTGAAACACCGCTTGCTCTTGCCCGCGTAGCCGCGCCGCTTGAGATGCCGCGCCGTCGCATCGGTCCAAAACGCCAGCGTCGCCTTGGGATAGTTGTCCACCTCGCGCGATTTGATGCGTACCCCATCGGCCGTAATCAGCTTGAGCGGATCGCCCTTCTCGAAGCGGGAAAACCCATCGGGAGCCTTGATATTGTGCGTCGGCCCGCAGCCGCCCATCAGCATCGCTGCGATACCACCAAGAACCCACAACCGCGCCGTCATCGTCGCCATTAGAAGCTCCCCAGGAATCGGTTTACGTCGACCGTGTTGAGCCACTTGAAGGGCGAGCGAACGTAGGTCATCCGGCCGCGCCGCTTGTAGCGAAAACTAAGCCGCAACAAGGCCCATGTGGACCGATCACGCTCGATCTGCAGGCGTCCCTTGACCCGCTCCAACTCGGTCACCAGGCGCATCATCTCGCGCTCGATCTTGAGCGTCGCGCCGACGTTGCTGTCATCGACGAACCCGCGCAGGCGTTCGAGGATCTCGGACTTGGACCGTACTTTGCCTTCAAGCTGCGCGATGGACTCGGTCAAGTCGGCCCGTGACATGTGTTTATCGAGCACATGGCCGTGTTTGGCGGCCGCTTTCATGAACGCCTGGAGCTTGGCGGGCGGCAGCTTGATATGCAGCGCGTAGTCGGTCACGAGGATCGGAAACCCGCCGTCCTTCTTCACACGCTTGATCAACGCGCCGCGCACTTCGTCGGGATGCACCACCTTCACGGTCATGCGGGCAACCAGCGCGGTCTGCCGGGCCACGGTGGCGACGGTCGCATCTTCGGTCGGTGTGTCGGCGTCGGCGGCGAGCGCGTTGGTTTTGGCCGGCTTCTTGGCTGCACGCCGCGGTGGAGCAGCGATCGTGAATGCGGGCACGAGGACCGCCACTGTCGCTACGGCAGCGACGAGATCGTTTCGAGCGATGCGCATCACTTGCCTCCGAACGTGGGCAGCGCCTTGAGCACCGCGTCTCTGTGGGCCTTGAACGCCTTTTCGTCTGGGAAGAAGCCCTCGAGCACGAGCAGCTCATCGCCCTGTTCGAGCACCCCAACGAGCCAGTACCGCGGCCGGACGTCCTTGTTCTTGAAGATCGCCCAGTGCAGGCCACCGCTGGTGCCGCTGGCTTGTTTGGCCTCGTCGCGGCCGTCGAGTTCGTGGGCGACGGCATCCATCCAGAAAGCGGCCGTTCCACGCGGCTCGTTGGCGATCTTTCCGGCGCGGAGGATCGAGGTGTCGGCGGCCTGGGCGCGCCAGTCGTCGTCCTCGTCGAAGAGCACGAATCCGCGCGGCATCGTCATCTTCACGTGGTCGTTGCCCTTGCGGATGGTTGTCCTGTGGGCCTGCAGTCGGCGCACCCAGACGAACGGCGACCGATGAACAACGCGACGCCGTTGCGCCACCACTGGCTTGAGCTCGATCGTTATCGTGTAGTAGCTGACGAGGTTGCGGAGCGTGGCGAGGGTCGATTCGATGCTCTCGATGCGCTCGGACAGGCGCTTGACCTCCTGCACGATGCGGAGCCGCTCCTCCACGTCTTTGATGGTCTGCAGCAGCTTCAAAAGGCGTTCGCGCGATCGGATGAAGACGTTGAGACGCGCGCCGAGGTCGGTGAACTGGCGGCTGACGTCCAGCGCTTTGACCTGACGCTGCAGCACCTCACCCACACCGGCGAAGCGCTTCATGACCTCGTCGAAATCGTCCGCTGGGATGCGCAAAATGACGACGCGACGCTGCAGGCTCTGGATGTACCCGCCCGCATCTTCGGTGAGCTTGGTGATCGCGTCGATCGCGGGAAGTCGCCGCTTCACCCGCAGCTTCAGGTAGCCGAGGTAGACGACAGGTGCGCGGGCCTCGCGGCTGTCCTGTTCGCCCTTCTTGCCGACCGCTTGCATGCCCGTCGTCTTGTAGCGAGGCGTGGACGTCCTGTTCATGTACGACGAGGGCGCGGCCTTCTTGACGTAGCGCTTGTGTCGCCGCCGGCGGACCCTTTTTGTGCGCCGGCCGCCGCCTCCGGTCGAAACACCCGGGCTGCTCTGGATCGAATCGGAGGTCGAAGCGACTTGAGGGACCGGCGGAGGAGGCCTTCGTTGCCGTGGGGCAGAGTCGCCCTGGAAGTAGCGCAACTTGCTGCTCGCCCGTCGCTCGGCCTGGACCATCGCGTGGGGGCGCCGATTGCTGTTGCGTGCAGCGCGGACCTGGTAGGCAGATTCGTCGATCGTGTACTTCTGGGTGCTCCCACACGAGGTCATGCAGACAAGCGTGAACGCGCCGACGCCCAAAGCGACCAGACGCAGACTTGCCACCGCAAGCAAACCGCACGTTCGCATACCTTCCCTCCGTGATGAGAAAACCGGGCTACCACACCTACAGCTTCTTGTTGAGGTGGGACGAACGTCGGCCGGCAACGATCTATTCGCGGCCCGTCGCCAGAGCGCCGATCAGCAATCGGAGCTCCGGGATGGGGGGGTGTGATCTTTTACCCGGTCAGCTGTCGCTGTCCGGGCCGATCACACCCGGGGGCGTTGTTTCGTTTCTCCGTGGTGCAAGCACCACTGCGCGCCAGGACAGCCTTCGGCATGTCCGCTTGCCCAGACCCCTGATGGCGGTCGTGACCGGGTAATGAATCACGCCCGGATGGGGAACGCCCCGACAATGACACTTTTCGGGGCGTGGGGACGCTCATAGGCCCCCAACCAAATACCGATCATGCACCGAGAAGCATTGCTGTTCGGCGCTCTATTTCAGCTTCTTTATTTCGCGAGCTTGGCGTCGATGCTGATTCGCCCGGGCCCGCCGGCGGCGATTACCCACAGGCACACCCAGTAGATAAACGCGACCTCGCTCACAAACCCCATACTCAGCCCGACCGATTCCCAGTGCGCTGTGAGCACCGCGATCGTCATCGTGAACACGAGCGGAAGCGCCGCGACGCGGGCGAAGAGACCGATCATCAACAAGACGCCAAATAAGGTCTCGGTGATCGCGGCGAGCGTGAAATTGAGCTTCCCGCCGCCTGGAAGTTTGAAGTCGTCGATGCCGGCGATCGTCAGGCTGCCGAACCACTCGATCGCGCGCTGGCCCTGTTCCTCGCACGAGGCCTTTCGGTCGGCGGTGCACTGCGCGTCGACTTTGCCCAGGCAGGCTTGATCCTTGCCGCATCCGTCGCGCGCGTCCTTTTCGCAGTCGGGCAACGGATCCTGGGCGCATTGGCCCATCAGCTTGTAGACCTTGCCTTTGCCGGCCTCGAACATGCCCCAGCCGACGGTCAGGCGCAGGGCGAGCAGGGCGATGCTCAGAGCGACGGTCGTAGTGGGGACGAGATCCTTGCGGATCCGGGTCATCGCGCCCTTCATTTCAGCCTCAGCGTGGTGCGTGTGGTCGGTCGCCGAGTCGAATCGCCTAAAAGCCGCACAACTGGCGCAACCGAGCGTGCGCCCGCCGTGGCAATCGGCAAGCTTTTAGCTGACCATCCGGCCATGACAGCTCTCAACGACGTTCGCGTGCTCGATCTCACGCGCATCCTGGCCGGCCCCTACTGCACGCAGATCCTCGCCGATCACGGCGCCGACGTATGGAAACTCGAACGCCCCGGCAAGGGCGACGACACCCGCGCGTTCGGCCCTCCGTTCGTCAACGGGGAGTCCACCTATTTCATGAGCATCAACCGCGGCAAGCGCTCGGTGGCCGTCGACCTCAAACATCCAAAGGGACGCGCAGTCGCGCGGGAGCTCGCGGCAAAGGCCGACGTCGTTGTCGAGAACTTTCGGCCGGGAACGGCTGCCAAGCTCGGGCTCGGTGCCGAGGAGCTGCGCGCGTCCAACCCGCGCCTCATCTACTGTTCGATGAGCGGCTTTGGCCACACCGGTCCGTGGCGCGACCGACCGGGATACGACCTCGCAATCCAGGGCATGAGCGGCCTTCAGTCGCTGACCGGCGCGGCCGATGGACCACCGACCAAGGCCGGGATTTCGATGGCGGACCTCGCGACCGGTCTGTATGCCGCGCAGGGAATCTTGATGGCGCTTTACCGCCGCGAAAAGACGGGGCAGGGCGACACAGTCGATATCGGCATGCTCGACGTGATGACGTCGCTGCTCACGTACCATGCGACGAGCTTCCTGGCGGCGGGCACGGTGCCGTTTCGAAAGGGCAACCGTCATCCGTCCATCGTGCCCTATGAGACCTTCGCGACGACGGACGGTTACATGAACCTCGCCGTGGGCAACGATCGGATCTGGCGTCTCTTTTGTACTACCGTCGACCACCCGGAATGGGCCGACGATGCGCGGTTTGCCACAAACCCCGATCGCGTCCGAAATCATGGTGAGCTGTTCGCGCTGCTGTCCGAACTGATCGCCGGCCGGTCAACCGACGACTGGATGGACCTGCTGCGGGATGCCGGCGTGCCGTGTGGCCCCATCTACAATGTCGACGAAACGCTCGAGCTCGACCACCTGCACGCCCGCGAGATGATCGTGCCTCTGAGCCATCCGGTCGCTGGGGATGTGCGGGTCGTGGGCTCACCTACGCGGCTGACCGATGCGCCACCGAAATACGAGCTGCCGCCGCCGCTGGTCGGCGAACACACAGAGGCCGTGCTTGGTGAGGTGCTCGGCTACTCCAACGAGCAGATTCAAGCGCTGGTAGCGGCCGAGGCGGTCGCGGTCAGGGCGGACATGTGAGCTTGCCGTCTGCGCCGACACGGACCATCCACGTCTGACCCCCGCCGCTGGCACCGATCGAGCCGGCGGCGACGAACCCTCCAGACGCCAGGCGCCAGATCGACCCAAGAGTGCCAGGGTGCTGCCCGTAGATGCGCTTCCACACGACCTTGCCGGTCTTGCCGTCGAGTCGGGCCAGGGACGCCGTGCTCGGGCCCTTGCCACCTTGCTGATGCGCCGCGACGACGGGATCGCCGGCCGTTGTCATCGTGACCGCGTTGAACATCGGAAGCGCGCCGTAGTCGACCAGGTGAACAACGCCGGCGCCGGGCTTTCCGATGTGAAGCATGCCTTTGCCGGTCGTGCCCGCGCCGTTCCATGCGCCGCCCACGACCGCCACAACTCCGTCGTCTGTCGTCGCGATGTCGGTCGGTTGCAGCGTCCATCCGGTCGCCGAGAAGGGGGTCTCTGTCATCGGTTTGGGGCCGGTTATCGCGACGATTCCGGCCGCGTTGCCGTTCTTCCCTGGATCGCGTTCGATGGCGGCGAGCACGTTGCTCGTCTTGACGTCTCGCGTCACCGCTACGAAACGAGCTCCCTGGCCGGGCATCGTCTGCTCCTGCTGGCCGATGGGTTTGCCCTCGAAGTCGCGCCACAGCACCAGGGCCTCGAATCCCGACTGCGCCGGTTTGCGCCAGCCCACCGCGATCAGCCCGTCGTTGGCCCCGAGCACCGCGTCCAACAGCTTTGTGTCGTTGTTGGTCTTGCTCACAGCCCACTCGAAGCTCGCCTTGCCGTCTTGCTTCATGCGCACCAACCAGCCGTCGAGCTGGGCGCCGTTGAGCTTGCTGCCGACCAGCCACATCCGACCGTCGCCGCGACGCACGCTGGCAACAAGGCTCGCGCCGGACTTGGGGCCGTAGTTGAGCGTCCACTTGAGCGCGCCGGTGGCCTCTCTGCCGATGAGAATCGCTCGTTCGCTCTTCTCGTTAGCGCCTGCCGTCCCGACGCCGATGATGACGCCAGATGATGTGGTCAGGAGGGTGCGGAGCCGCTCGTCGACTTGCGGGCTGAAGTCGTGGCGCGCCGACCAATTCGTGCATGAACCGCAGCCCGACTTCGCGAAGCTCTGGCAGCCCCACGCGTGGTGACAGAGGTCGGTCGTGCACGGATTACCGTCGTCGCAGCCCGCCCACTGCGCGCCGGTGCAGGTAGCCGGGCCTGCCGCGTCAACACCGCCTCCCGAGTCCGCGGTGACGCCCGAATCGGCGGACCCATCGCCGCCAAGCCCGTCTGTTTGGGTGGAACTGACGTCGGATTGCCCCGCGGCGTCCGTGGCAGTTTGGGTGTCTCCGGCGACGGAATCCGTTGGTGAACCCGAGTCTGTCGATGTCGTGGAGTCCGCGTTCGCGGCCGTATCGTGGCCTTCAGAATCGGCTATCGATGCGTCAGCCGTCGCGTCCTGGGCGCTGGAGTCGAGGATCGAGCCGGAGTTCGAATCTGCATCGTCACCGCCACACCCGGCCGACGGTCCCGCGAGCAAAATGGCAATCACGAGAGCAGACAGGCCGGCGGCACCACGCCGGACGTCGAGACCGGGGTAGCCGGCGCGTTCGCGCACCTGTGAGTCGAAGGCGGGACTGAGTTGCACGGCGGGGACCAGGGGGACGGGCGTCGATGGCGGCGAGTCGATCGCGCAGCCGCGTCGGGATTGTGAGGTCAGGGGTGGCGGTGTCCGGAGAGGCGGCCAGAGAATGACAGCGAGCATCCTATCGATTCTCGGTCGCTCAGGTCATGTTGATGATGATGGTCTTCTTGTGGGTGAAGTGGTCGAGCATCGCAGCGAGCGACGCTTCCTTGCCGATTCCGGACGCTTTGACGCCGCCGTAGCTGAGCGTGGGTTGCACGACGAGGTTCTGGTTGACCTGCACGAAGCCGGCCTCGAGGCGATGGACAGCATCCATGGCGGTGCGCAGGTCGCGCGTCCAAATCGTCGCGCCCAATCCAAACTCGCTGTCGTTCGCGCGGGCGATGACCTCTTCGTATTCCTTGAACCGGAAGACGCAGGTGACCGGGCCGAAGATCTCTTCGCGGGCTGGTCGCGCTTCGTCGGGCATGTCGGTGAAGATGACCGGTTTGACGAACAGGCCGTCGGCAAGCGCAGGGTCAGTCGGTAGCTCGGAGCACTCGTTGGCGACGGCGCCGTTGACCTCCTTGCCGAGCTGGATGTAGCGCTGCACGGTCTCGAACTGCCGCGGGCTGATGATGGTGCCGATGTCGGTTGCTTCGTCGAGCGGGTCGCCCATCTTCATGGCGTTGACGGCCGCGCAAAGGCGCTCGACGAAGACGTCGTGAAGGCTTTCGTGCACGAACATCCGGCTCGCGGCTGTGCAGGACTGGCCTTGTCGGGTGAACCGCATGCCCGAGATCGCCCCGGCGACCGCGCGATCCAGATCGGCGTCGCCCATCACGATCATCGGGCTCTTGCCACCAAGCTCGAGTGTGGCGGGGACGAGCTTTTCGGCGGCTGCACGGTAAACGATACGTCCTGTCTCGACGGATCCCGTGAACGTAATCTTGCCGATCGCGGGGTGACTGGCGAGCGGTGCGCCGCATCCGGGGCCGTCACCGGACAGGAGGTTGAAGACGCCTGGGGGCAGGACCTCGTGCATGACTTGCGCGACGCGGAGCACACCCAGGGGGGCTTCTTCCGCGCTCTTGACGATGATCGCGTTACCGGCGACCAGGGCGGGCGCGATCTTAAGTGCCATGAGCAACAGGGGGGCGTTCCAGGGGATGATCGCGCCGACAATGCCGATCGGTTCGCGCACCGTTACCGTGAGCATTTCGGGCGAGAACGGGATCGTCTCCCCGGTCAGCTCGGAAGCGAGGCCACCGTAGTAGATAAATGCGTCGGCAAGGACCGATGCCTCCACCCGTGACTCGGTGCGGAGCGCCTTGCCTGTCTCGAGCGCGGTGAGACGGCCGAGCTCTTCCACGTGCGCCTGCAATCGCCGACCACACTCGATGATGAGCTTGCCGCGATCGCGGGCCTTCATGCGCGCCCAGCTCTTCTGCGCCGCCTTGCAGGACTCGACGGCCGCATCGACATCGGCGGCGTCACCTTCGGCTGCCTGCGCGATGACCTTGCCGGTCGCCGGGTTGATGACGTCGAACGTGGCGCCGCTCCTGGCCGGCACGAGCGCGCCGTCGATGAGGAGCTTGTTGGACAGCTCGGTGGCCAGGGCAAACGGATCGAGAACGGGCGTGATTTCGGTCATGGCGGCTCCAGCCGGTGAGGATGGCGATAGCAAGGGCCGCGAGCCTACCGAAAGCGCCGCGAGGGGCAACACCAACGACCGATGCGTCGACAGGAGCCTGGAAATCGGGTGTGCTACCCGCACCCAACCCGTCAAAGAGCCACCAATCAGCGGTGTTTGCTCGTCGCTTCCAACGGAATCGGAGCCCCCGTGCGGCCCAACCTCGCCACCGCCTGGTCCGTCGTCGTCGGGGTTGTCGCCACGGCCGAGGCTGTCGTCACGCCGCTCTCGATCGTACGCGAGGTCGTCTATCTGCCGTGGTTGGAGGCGGTCGCGACAGTCGTTTTTGCCGCCGACGTCGTTCGCCATGTGCGCCTTCGCCTCGAGCGTCACAAGGCGATCGGTGGGCCGGCGATTCACCTGCCGTGGCTCATCGTCGATATTGCGGCCGCGATCCCGTTGGCTTCCCTGCTCGATATACCGGCGATCCGACTGCTGCGGATCCTGAAATTCGGCCGCGTCGCCCAGGACCTTGGCCGCTGGCAGCGCCGCGAGATCCGCTTCAACCACGCGCTGCGCTTGGTGATCTTCGCCTACGGGCTGTCGATCTCCGCGCATTGGCTCACCTGCGGGTGGATCGCGCTTCGCGAAGATGCTGGCGATCCCCTCGCTTATGTTCACGCCCTCTATTGGTGCGTCACGACGCTCACGACGGTCGGCTACGGAGACATCGTTCCACGCACAGGCGCACAGACCTGGTACGCCATCGCCGTCATGATCCTCGGCGTCGGCATCTACGCCTATCTCATCGGTAATATCGCCAATATCGTCGCGAACTTGAACCCGGCCCGCGCCCGCTACGCTGAGATGATGGGGCGGGTCTCGGCGTTCGCGCGGTATCGGAGCTTGCCCAACGATCTGCAGCACCGGATCCGCGAGTATTTCGACTACGTATGGGAGCAGCGGTTGGGCTACGAAGAGCAGACCGTGCTCGATGCGCTTCCCGCCTCGTTGCGAACCGAAGTGGTCTTGCACCTCAAACGCGACGTCATCGAACGGGTGCCGATCTTCCGCGACGCGAGCTTGCACTTCATCCGCGAAGTGGCCGCCGACCTCGAGCCGGTCGTCCATATGCCCGGCGACTACATCATCAAGTCCGGCGAGGTCGCCAACGCGATGTATTTCATCAGCCGTGGTCGCGTCGAGATTCAAGCGACCGACGGGCGTCACATCCGCTACATGGAAGACGGTGAGTTCTTTGGTGAAGTTGGGCTCGTGCTCGGCGAAGTGCGGACCGCGACCGTGCGCGCAGTGACGTTCTGCGATTGCTACCGGCTCGACGACGCGATGTGGGCCGAAATCGCGCGCCATCACCCCGACGTAGCCGCCAAAATCGCTGGGCGTGCGCGAGGCTGGGAGTGATCGCTATTTTTTTACGCCGGTTACATCCCAGGTGACGTTGCCGAATGGCAGCCCGGCCACCTTGATGTCGGTGTAGACGTTGCCCTTGAACAGGTGCGGCGCCGCTTGGCTCGTCTTTTTCGGATCGACCGCGAACGTCACGTCGATGGTCTCGCTGATCTCTTGCGAGCCGAGCTCGGATGGCGGAAAAGCGCCGGGAGAAGCTGGGACCGTGATGTCCGCAGGGCGGCGAATGGGCGCTGGCGCTATTGGACCGGCCCGCGGACCAACGCGCAACGCGTCCACGAGCCGCCGCATCGCCGCGAGCCGCACGACAAAGCCGGGCTCCGTTTGAGTCGAGGTTGGCGGATCGTTTAGTCTCGCAGCAGGTAATTCACGCCGAGGTCCCCATGAAGCTCTCCGTCGGCTCCCGCGCCCTGGTCGTGTTGGCGTCCGTGGCCCTGGCATTCACGTCTGTCGGTTGCAGTTCCGATGATGGCGACGAAGACGACGTGAAATTCGCCGGTGGTGGCGGGGCGAGTAGCGGCGGAAGCTCGTCTGGCGGCTCTTCCGGCGGCCGATTCGACTACAAGTCCACGCCCGGTGTCGTCAAAGCGAAAGACGGCTTGTGGTGGCAACGGGACGTCAACCCGAACAAGCAGTACACGTGGCAAGAGGCCAAGGACTATTGCGACCTGCTCGAGCTCGGCGGCGCCAAGGACTGGCGGCTTCCCCATCGCGACGAGCTGTGCACGATCGTCGACGTGAAGACCTCGGCGCCCAGCATCGACACGAAGGCCTTTCCCGACACGCCGCCCAAGCCGTTTTGGACGGCCACCAAGTACTCGCTCAAGGGCTACGCGTGGGGCATCGACTTCAACGACGCCAGTGTCGATTGTGGCCAGGGTTACGCCGCCCACAACAAGCCGCACTACGTTCGCTGCGTTCGCTGATCACGCCGCGCGGGCCGCTTTCTTGAAGGCAACCAGGCGCCGGCGTGGCTTGCGAGGAATGACCGCCGTGCGCAGGCCGTGTTTGAGCAGTCGACGCAGGCTGATATGACCGATCTGCAGCACCTCGTCGCCAGCTTCCCACCGCATGATGCCGCCGTAGAACGCGTTGAGGGCGTCTTCGCGGTGGTGGTAGCGGCCGTCCTCGCGCTCCTTGTGAAAGACGTTGCCGGGGACGTTGCTGCCCCGAAAAACGAAGGTGGCGTTGTCGAGCTGCGCGTCGGCGTCGATGTAGATGTCAGCCCTGTGTTTGCGGTCGATGGTGGCGGCGATCGCCGCGTGCTTGGCGCTCGGCACGCCGCGATAGAAGGGGGACGGAAAGACGTCGTCGAAATGCAGCGCGACGTTGCCAAGGCTGCTGAGCACGCACGCAACGTTGGAGAACCAGACGCGCTCGAACGGGCGCCGCAGCAGGTATTGGGTCAACAGCTTGGTCGTCAGCAGATGCGTGAGACCGGCGCCGCGGTCGTCCAGGGAGACGCAGGTAAGCCCCAGGTGCAGCACCTCGCCGACGCCCTCGACGTCGATAAGCAGCGCGGAACAGAACCCCGCCGCACGCCCGTCCGGGCGGCGAGCGATGGCGATGGCGTTGCGTGACAGGACCTCGCGGCGACCGCTGATGCATTGGTAGTCGGGCAAAGGGTTGAAGCAATCAGCGGCCACGCCGCGGAGGTCCACGACCAGCCGACTCAGCTGGGCGTCATCAAGAAGAAGCCCGGGTCGATGCAAGTAGTCGATCCGGTAGGTGTGCTTCTTCGTCGTCTTGTTCTTCGGCTCGGTGGCGTTGTTGGTTGTTGGGGTGGCATTGGTCTGGTTGGGGTTCTTCATTGTCTGCTCCACGGGTTGCAGGTTGAGGAATCGGTCGGTCACGCCGCTTCGGCGGTTGCGAGACGCTCGAGGCGTGCCGTTTCGCGGGTCATCCAGGCGGTGACGCGTTCATGCAGCTCGTAGGGGCAATCGCCGCGCATGGCTGGCCCGAAGCTGACGAACGCTCGCTGGCGGCGGCGGCGCATCACGTCGAGGAAATGCGGCACGAAGCTGTGGTCGTCGACGTACGCCAGGTCGCGATGCTGGTAGACGAGCGCGACCGGCGCGACGGCCACTTCCGCGCTAACAGCGCTGTGGAAGATGCCGCGTCGCAGCGGCAAGTGGCCGGGTCCAGCGAACGTCGTGCCTTCGGGAAAGAGCGCGACTGCTTCGCCGCGACTTGCGCGTTGCTGCAGGGTCTCACGCGCCTCGCGCTGACTGTCCGTGTCGCCGCGTCGGACGAACACAGTGCCGGCAACGCGGGCGCATGTTCCGATGACCGGCCAGCGGGAGATCTCCGATTTGGCCAGGAAAGCGACGGGACGCGTGGCGGCGACCAGTGGGATGTCGATATACGAACGGTGGTTGGCGACCAGGATGGCGGCGCTGTCGTCGCGCGTTCCGAAGACCTGTACGCGGATGCCGAGGCCGCGGAGCAGACGTCGCGACCAGTGCTGCGTCAGACGCGCGCTGCGAGTCGGATCCGCGCCGCGCCACGCCGAAACCAGGCCGAGCCACGCACCGTAAAGACCGGTGGACGCGAACATCGTGGCGAAGCGGAACGCGCTGCGGGCGTATTCGCGGCGGCGCGGTCGTAGGGCGCGGGTTGCAAACAGGCTGTCGTGGTGCGTCACAAGCATCGTGAGTCTCCTGGTCCGACGCCGGGTTTCCCCGTGGCGCCTTTGGGCCATGAGCAAAGTGGCTTGCGGGGGTGAAGACAGCGTGCCGGCGCGGCGAAATGGCCACGAAATGGATGTCAACGGCGTGTGAAAGACGCAGCTGGTGCCAGGAGGCGCCCATGTTCGCTACAGCGAGTCGCCGGGCTTGGGACCGTTCTTGGTTCGCGTCAGCACTTCGGGCCCGTCATCCGTCATCAGGATCGTGTGCTCAAACTGGGCGGAGAGGCGCCCGTCCTGGGTACGCACGGTCCATTTGTCGGCGCGATCGAGAACAGTCCGGTACACGCCAGCGTTGATCATCGGCTCGATCGTGAAGCACATGCCGGGTTCCAGCACGAATTGCCCGGCTTGGAAGTCGGGAAAGTGTGGAATTCCGGGTTCTTGGTGGAAGACGCGTCCGATTCCGTGGCCCTGGTAGTCGCGGACGACGCTGAATCCAGACGCGTGCGCGTGCTTGCTGATGGCCCGTCCGATTTCGACGACTCGGGTGCCTGGACCGACCGAAGCGATCCCGATGTTGAGGCATTCGAACGCGTTCTGGGCGAGCGCTCGCGCGGGTTCGCTGACGTCACCGACCAGGAATGTCTCGGACTGGTCGCCGTGCCATCCATCGATGATCGAGGTCAGGTCGAGGTTGACGATGTCGCCGTCTTTGAGCGGTTTCAGGTCGGGGATCCCGTGGCAGACCACCTCGTTGACGCTGATGCAGCAGCTCTTGGGAAACCCGCGATAACCGAGGCAGGCAGGGACGTGCCCGTTGTCGACGGTGTAGTCGTGGATCATCTTGTCGAGCTCGACCGGAATCGCGCCGACGGTGACATGCGGTCGGATGAAGTCCATCAGCTCGGCGTTGAACGCACCGGCAGCCCGCATCGCGTCTTGTTCGGCGGGCGTGAGCACGAGGTGGCTGCGCGATGGTCGGTGCAGCTTGGCGGACGGCACCTGCATGCCGGTGTCGCCGGATTCGTCGCTGCGCAGGTGGCACTTCTTGTACTTCTTGCCCGAACCGCACCAACACGGATCATTTCGGCCGGGTTTGCCGTTCATTCGCCCCCCTTTGGAGCCGCGCCGCCCATTTCGGAGCAGAGCAAAGGTTGATGGCCAAGAGTCTTGGCGGCGCCGCGGGTCGTCGGCGCGCGGACTCTACAGTGCCATCCGGTCTTCCTCGAAGCCATATTCGCCCGGCGTCAGCTTGATCACCGTATGCAGTGGCATTTGGACGTGCGGGCATTCGCTCGGTTGCATGTCTTTGAAATACGCGTAAACGGCCCGCAGCACGGCCTGGTGCGCGATGACCACCACGGGTTTTCGCAAGCGCTCGAGCTCGAAAATCACCGGCTCCAATCGCGCGATGACGTCGGCATAGGACTCGCCGCGCGGGTATCGATACCAGAACTTGTCGGCCTTGCGCGCTTTGAATTCGTGTTCGAAGTCGACCGCGATCTCGGCGTACGTCATCCCGTCGCAGATGCCGGCGTCGATTTCGTCGAGCAGGTGCCACATGTGGTGCGGCCATGGGAGCTTGGACGCCGTTTGCCTGGTGCGCACGAGCGTGCTGGTCAAGACGACCGGTTGTTCGTCGAAGGTGTCGACAAGGTGTTCGGCCAGGTTGGTCGCGTAGGATTCGCCGCGGTCGGTCAGGGGAGGGTCGCCGCCGATGCGCTGTTCGATGTTGAACGTCGATTCTCCGTGCCGAGACAAGTAGATGGGCCGTTGGCCGAGGTGCGAGTTGAGCAGCACCGACACGAGCCGCCCCGGAAGCACGCCTGAGATGTCGTTGACCAGGATCTGTTTGCCGACATCGACGTACTTGATGTAGCTGCCTTCGTCGTCGCCGACGGTCTCGTACGCCTCTTCGTACTTGCGGATGCGCGCCCGAAAATCGGCGATGGCGATCTCGTCGTCGACGCCGTCGTAGTCGGGCAACTGCAGCTTCGTGGCGCGGATATTGTCGAGGATCTGCTGCTCGTCGTTGCAGATCGACTCCATGAACAGCGTGTTCAGTCCCGCGCTTCGGCATTGATCAGCGACCAGTTTGCGCCGGTCTCGTGTCGTGTTCGTGGCGTCGTAGATGCCGACTTCGCCCCCGGTCTTGAACCACGCGAGCATGTCGCCGAGTGCGACCTGTGCCACGGCGTCGCGACGGCGGACAGCCTCTGTGTTGCTGCTGTCGAAGAAGTCGGCCGGTTGCCGCGCGCCGAGGTGTTCGCGTCGGTAGTCGCCGACGTTGAACGTCTCGATCTCGTAGCCGCGCCATCGCAGGTAGCGGACCAATTTGCTGGCCAGGAACGTCTTGCCGCGCGCCGGCAGACCGACCATTACGATCGCGACTTGTTCGCTGCTTGGGCCGTCGCTGCGTCTCGCCATTTCGCCACCCATGGTCACTTTGGACGGCGGACTGTATGATCGCGCGTACGAGAAAACGACCCCGTTCGCTGGAGGCCTGCCGATGCGCTGGCTCGATTTGAGGAGCGCCCGTCGCTCTGTTCTAACCTTGACCGGCGCCGCCCTCATCGTGGCGTTCGCGCTGCCTGTGCAGGCGGGCGAGCGTCGCGTTTCCGGCAAAAAGCTGCTTCTTCAGCGCTCCGTGTCACCCGCGCAGGTCAAAGCCCGCCTCTCGCTGTATCCCAAGGTCTCGCTCGGCGTGCCCAAGCACCGCATTCCGCACGATATCAAGAAGATGCTGCCGCACATCCGCGTCGCGGCGGACGCGATCGACCGTGTCTACTGGCAGCAGATGTCATCCAACGGCCTGCAGATGCGCGCCGAGCTGCAGAAGATGGCCCGCTTCGAGAAGAACGCGACCGCGGCCGACTTCCTGCGGCTGCTCGGTATTCATTACGGCCCCTGGGACCGCCACCACGATGACGCGCGGTTTCTCGGCACCCGCACCCGACCCGCCGGCGCCAACTTCTACCCGCGCGACGTCTCCAAGCGCGAGATCGACCAGTGGCTGGCCAAGAAGCCGGCGGTGCGTCCGAAGGTCTACAACCCGTACACGGTGATTCGACGCACCCGCAAAGGCCTGACGACGGTGCCCTACAGCAAGGCGTTCTCCACCGATCTCAAGAAGGCGTCCAAGGCGCTCACAGCCGCCGCTGCAGCTCATCGTTGCGTCGAAAAGAAGCCGGCTGCCGAAGGGGCCGCGCCCGTCGCCAAGAACTGCCGATGCCAGGGGCTCGCCGATTTCCTCAAGGCGCGCGCCCGCTCGTTCCAGGACGATTCCTACCTGACGAGCGAGATCCTGTGGCTCGAGACCGGCGACTGCCCGCTCGACCTGGCCATCGGACCGTACGAGTTCTACGAAGACCGTCTGCTCGGCCTCAAGACGTCGTTTGAAGCCATCGTGTACCTGCGCGACGAACGCGAATCCAAGCGGTTCGTCCACCTCATGAAGCACCACCAGGCGCTCATCGAGAACCTGCCCATCCCGCCGGACCTTCGTCCGCGTTTCGAGATGCTCAAGCCGTCTCGAATCACGGTCGGCAACGTCCTCTACACCGCCGGCGACGCCCGCTCCGGCTACCAGATTCGCGCCTTTGTCCTGCCCAACGACCAGTCCGTCCGCAGCGCGCGCGGCACCAAGAACGTCATCCTCAAGAACGTCGTGAAGGCGAAATTCGACGCGCTCGCAAAGCCTGTCGCGCGCCGCGTCTTCGGCACGAAGCTGTTCAACCAGGTCACCTTCCAGGCGTACTTCGACATCTTGCTCGCGTGGCAGTTCGCCCACGGCGTCCAGGCGATGAATATCGAGCAGCCCGACGGCAGCAAGACGACCGCACGCAAGCTCCTGCGAGCTCGCTACACGCTGATGGAGCTGGTCAAGGGCGAGGCCATCGCGTTGCTCAACTACGCGTTCCTGCGCAACAAGGGCGTCTTCCCCAAGAACAGCGATGCGGCCATGGCAGCGACGTTCCTGGCCAGCTTCTTTGACGCCTCGCGCCTGGCGCGTTCATCGCCGCAGACCATCGCCAAGGCGGTCATCTACAACTACCTCGCGAAGGAGTGGGTGTTCCGCTACAACCCGACCAAGCGCACGTTCGAGGTCAACCCGCCCGCGCTGCAGCCCGCGGTGCGCAAGCTCGTCGCCGAGGTCCTGCAGATCATCGCCCGCGGCGACTATGCCGGCGCCGGCCGTCTGATCATTCAGTACGGCATTCTGCCCGGCGAGGTGCACGACAAGCTCAACGAGCTCGGCAACCTCCCGGTCGACATCAGCCCGATGTACACGTCGATGCCCGAATAGCGCGTCGTCACGATTCGCCGTCAGACACGGGCGATCGCCTGCCAGCCCGACGTATCTTTGAACAGCCTCTTGCAGGTGATGGTCTGCGCGTCGTCGAGCGTGAAACGGTGATGTTTGCCAGCCGGGACGATGACGAGATCGCCCGCCTCCACGTGCACCCGCATCCAGCGGTCGTCCTTGTCCCTCAGGTCGAAGATGCCGCTGCCGCCGACGACGAATCGGATCTCCTCGTCTGCGTGGCTGTGCTCGACGAAGAACTTGTTGCAGAGCGCGTCGAGGTTCGGCGTCTCCGGACCCAGGTAGATCTGGTCCATCTGCACATACCCGCGGTCGTCGCGGATGGCGGCCAGGTCCGCGGCGTACTCGGCTTCTTCGGAAGACAACTGCCAGTACAAGATGCCCTCTTCGGTCAACGTTTTGGCGCCGATTTCGGCGTCATCGTGCAGGTAATAGGCGCGCATGGGCGGCTCCTTTCAGGGGGTTGCGACCGGCGGTGCGTCGGGCTCGCTGCGGTCGAAGGCGGTGTGGTCGATGCCGGCGGCGTGCATGCGCACCTTGGCGCGGCAGAGGTAATCAAGGCACTCAGCCTGTGTTTTCGCGTGACTGGCGTCCCGGCCCCAGATGTAGACGCCATGGTTGCGCACGAGCACCGCGGTCGCATCGGCAAACGCGTCGATCGCGCGGCTGAGCCGGTCTTCGAGCTCGTGTTCGAGCGCCGTGTTGTCGATGACGGGCAGCTGGTGGCTGTCGAAGTAGCCGACCCCGGAGAGCCCCTTCATCATCTCGAGTCGTGTGAGAATCAGCGGCTCGCCTGGCGGCACAAGAGTCGTTGCGAGGACGACGTCGAGGCTGTGGCTGTGGATGACAGCGCCCGCGTTTCGCTGCTTGAACGCGGCCATGAACAACGGGGCGCAAGCGGTGAGCTTGAACTTGCCGTCGGGCCGCGAGCACACGCCGCCTTCCGCATCGAGTTCGAAGATATCAGCCGGCTCGATCTTCTCTTTCTCGACGCCGCTGGGCGCCATGTAGATCGTCTCGCCGTCGCGAATCGCGATGCCACCGCCGGTCCCGCTGACCCAGCCCAGCTTGTAGAAGTCACGGCACATCGTGCAGATCTGTTCGCGAATCAAAGCTCCGCTCATGGCATCTCCCCGGTGGCGTGGTTCTCTAGCAGACGACAGTGGCTCAGCAAAGCCTCTTTCGTTTTAACGTTTTCGCATTTGCGCCGCAGTCGTGCGCCATGTGTCACAGCACGACCAATTGTACCCGTGCAACCCTTGCGTCGGCCGCAGATTCACATTTCCTACATAACCTTGTGCCATCGTTTCAGGGTTGGCGATGCCCACTTGCGCGTCGGCCCGTCGTTTGGAGAAAGAGATGAAAATGCCCGGAAAGACACAGACTTTTGCTCATATCGCGATCGTCTCCGTGCTCGCATGGTCCGCCGCCGCATGCGGCAGTGATGACGCCGCCGTTGAAGGGCCACAAGCTTCCGC
>CAZLMW010000105.1:0-9585 GCA_964560875.1 uncultured Enterobacteriaceae bacterium | reverse complement strand
CCGCCGCCGCATGCGGCAGTGATGACGCCGCCGTTGAAGGGCCACAAGCTTCCGCCTCTGACGCCTCCCCGGACGCCGGTGGATCGGTCGGTGACACGTCATCGAGCTCCGGAGCCTCGTCGAGCGGCGCATCATCCAGTGGCGCATCGTCGAGCGGCGCATCATCCAGCGGGGCCTCTTCGAGCGGTGCCTCATCCAGCGGGGCTTCGTCGAGCGGTGCGTCTTCGAGCGGCGCATCATCGAGCGGTGCGTCTTCGAGCGGCGCATCGTCCAGCGGTGCCTCGTCCAGCGGCGCCTCCAGCTCGAGTTCGGGCGGGTCTTCGCTGCCCGGCAAACTGGTCGCCCTCACGCTCGAACCAGCGGTCGCGACCATCCCGATCGGCGCCTCTCTCTCCCTCGATTTGACCGGCAAGTTCGCCGACGGCACGTCCAAGAAGATCAACGACCTCGCCAAGTGGACGAGCAGCAGTCCGGACGTGATCTCGGTTTCGCAGGCCGGGCTGGCTCTGGGGGTTGGCGCGGGCAGCGCGACGGTCACAGCGACGGTTGAAGGCACGCAGGCGACCGCGCAGGTCGCCGTGTCGACCAAGAAGCTGCAGACGCTCACCATCACGCCCGATTCCGGATCGGTGCAAGTCGGCGGTTCGTTGGCGTTCGCGGCGATCGCGACCATGAGCGACGGGACCAAGGAGTCGGTGACCGATTCGGTGACCTGGACGTCTTCGGAACCCAAGATCGCGACCATCGACGCGAAGGGGTTGGCCATTGGCGTCGGCGCGGGCGACGCCACCATCTCCGCAAATATCGGGCTCGTGTCCGGTCAGGCGAAGCTGCAGGTCAAGGCTGCGCAGGTCACCGCCATCAACGTCGAGCCGGTGGATCCGACGCTCACGATCGGCGAGTCCGTGAGCTTCACCGCCACGGCCACGTACGCCGACGGCAAGGTCGCCGACATCACCAAGACGGCCAAGTGGACCTCGAGCCAGGACGACATCGTCGCGGTCAGCAACGCTGGACTCGCCACCGCCAAGAAGCCCGGCTCAGCCACAATCACGGCGGAGTTCGGCGGGCAAAACGGTTCGCGCGTCGTCACCGTCAAGCCCGCGACGCTCACGAAGCTGGTCATCGCGCCGCTCCAAGCAACGGTTCCCGCCGGTGGCAAGCAGGTGTTCACCGTTATCGGCACGTTCAGCGACGGCGCGTCCAAGGACTTCACCGAAAGCGCGACGTGGTCCGTGCAGCCCAAGACTGTCGCCGCGATCAGCAACGCGCCGGGCACGCAGGGACACGCAACAGGCCTGGGGGCAGGCGAAGCCACGGTGACTGCGACGTTTGGCAAGGTGGTCGCGACGGCGAAGCTCTCGGTAACCGCGGCCACGCTCAAGTCCATCGCCATCAACGGCGCGGTGGGCATGGCCAAGGGCGTGCAGAAGCAGCTCAAGGCGATCGGCACCTACAGCGACAGCAAAGCGCTCGACATCACCGACAAGGTTACCTGGCAGAGCAGCAACGAAAAGGTCGTCACGGTCTCGAACACCGCGCCGAAGGGCTGGATCGCGGCCGTCGCGGAAGGCAAAGCGACCCTCACCGCATCGCTCGACGGTGTGTCCGGCAAGGTCGAGGTGTCCGTCTCCGCGGCGGCGCTCATCAAGGTGCTCGTCGACCCGTCGACCAAGGTGATGGAAGCCGGCCTGAAGGAGTCGTTTGGCGCCAAGGCCCAGTACAGCGATGGCAGCGTGATCGACGTGACATCGCAGGTCGTCTGGTCGAGCTCAGATCCCACCGTCGCCGCCGTCAGCAACGCCAAGGCAAATGCCGGCACCGTCAGCGCGCTCAAGGCGGGTTCGGTCACCATCAAGGCCGCCCTCGGCAGCACGATCGGGACGTCCAAGGTGACGGTGAAGCAGCCGACGCTGACCGACCTCACGATCGGCCCGCACAACGTGTCGCGCAAAGCCGGTCAGTACGTGCAGTACTGGGCGATCGCGGTCTACAGCAACGGCGCCACGCAAAACGTCACCAAGCAAGCCTCGTGGGAGACGAGCGACGCCTCGATCGCGACGATTCAGAAGGGCGGCAACTGGAAAGGGGTCGCCCAGGGCAAGAAGAAGGGCGTCGCGACCATCACAGCCAAGTACGCGGGCAAGTCGGTTTCGACCAAGCTCACCGTGACCAACCCGACGCTTGTGCAAGTGCAGGTATCGCCAGCCGCGTGGGAGTCGCCCGTCGGCATCCCGATGCAGTTCCAGGCGGTGGCCTTGTTCTCCGACGATAGCTCCCAGAACGTGACGTGGCAGGCCACCTGGAACAGCACCAACAAGACGGTCGCGCAGGTGGGCAACAAGGGCGGCGGTGGCGGTTTCGGGGGCGGCGGCGCCAACAAGGGGCGGACGCAGTCCCTTTCGCCCGGCAAGACCGAGATCACGGCTACGTGGCAGGGCAAAACCGGCAAGGCCTCGCTCACTGTCACCCAGGCCAAGCAGACCGGAATCCAGATCTTCCCCGGCACCCAGACGATGCCGGCCGGCGACTGGCGCAAATTCGAAGCGAGCCTCTTGTGGTCGGACGGAAAGAGCAACCCGGTGACCCAGTGGGTGAGCTGGTCGAGCAGCGATTCATCGATCGCCGCGGCGCTCAACGGCAACGGCCAAAAGGGCCTGATCCAGGGGCTCAAGCCGGGCAAGGCCACGATCACGGCCGCCGGGCTCGGCTTCAAGGCGACCGCCACCATCGTCGTCACCGACGCCAAGGTGAAGTCGCTGCAACTCACACCGGCGTCGTCCACCGTCGCCAAGGGCGTGCCGGTGCTCTTCAAGACGTCGGCGGTCTTCACCGATGGGACCTCACAGGACGTCTCGTGGCAGACGACCTACACGTCCAGCGATCCCTCGATCGTCAGCGTGAACAACGGCAACGGGCCGATGAAGGGCATGGCGCAGACGCTCAAGGCTGGCACCGTGACCATCAAGGCCACCGCGAAAGGGCAGACGGCGACCGCGACCGTGACGGTCAAACCGGCCGAACTCAAGGAGCTGCAGGTCACGCCGATCCAGCCGAAGATCGCGGTCGGAGCCTTCGGGAAGTTGGAGTGCGTCGCCGTTTTCACCGACGGCACGACGCAGCAGATCACCTGGCTTGCCACGTGGACGAGCTCCAAACCCGACGTTGCCGCCGTCAGCAACATCAATCAGCCGGGCAAGGGGTTTGTGCAAGGACTCAAGGCTGGAGAGACCGTTATCTCGGCGCAGTGGGGCGGCAAAACGGGTACGACCAAGCTGACCGTGCAACAGGCCGCGTTGCTGGAGATCCAGGTGACGCCGTTCTCGCCTGTCCTGCCGATCGGATATACGACGCAGTTTCAGGCGACCGGCGTGTTCGCTGACAACACGACGCAGAACCTCACCGGTCAGGCCAGCTGGACAAGCAGCAACGCCAAGATCGCGTCGGTGGTCAGCGCCTGGCAGGGCAAGGGCCGGGTGACCCCGCTCGCCGCGGGTACGGTGGAGATCATCGCGACGTTCGGCGGAAAGCAGGGCAAGACGAAGCTCAAGGTCACGGCCGCCGCGCTCACCAAGATCGAGGTGACCCCGCCGACCGCAACGCTCAAGCAGTCCCAGCAAGCGCAATTGCTGGCCACCGGCCACTATGCCGACGGCACGAAGATCCCTCTCAACGCGTACGTGCTGTGGAAATCGGACAAGGTTTCGGTCGCGCCGGTGAGCAATGCCGGGGGCAGTAAGGGGCGTGTCACCGCGATCGCGAAGGGAACGGCGACGATCTCGGCCATCAAGGGCAAAGTGACCGGCACCGCGAAAGTGACCGTGCAATAACCCGAAAACACAGCGAAATAGTCCGACGTACGTTGTTTCAGCCCGTCTCCTCGGCCCGCAAGCGACGGCGCAGCGCGATTACCTCGGAAGCGACGCGCTTGATTCGGTTCACGTTCGCTACGCGTGATGCGCCACCGTCGATCCGCGGGCGTACCGAGATCGTTCCGGTTGCGACTCGGGTGCCCCGCTGGATGGCGCGGGCGACGAGCTCGAAGCTGAAAAAGAACGTGTCCGCGCCCACGTTGTGCAGGCCGATCTCATCGCGGGCCAGGGCGACGGGGAACAGGTACGTCCCCTCGAGCGCGAAGTCCACGCCGACGAGTAGCCGCATATACATGCGGAATCCGCGCGACAAGAACAGCCGCATCGGTCCCTTGCGGTTGTCGTAGACCGAGGTCACGACGGGCGCTTCACGGAGCAGGTGCAAGAGCTTGCCGACCTCGCCGGTGGGGATCTGCCCGTCGGCCGCGAGCATGCAGTAGTAGTCTTTCGATGCAGCGCCGATCGCCGTTCGCAGCCCTGCGCCCATGCCGCGATTGACCGGATGCTGGAGCAGGCGAATACGCGGTTCGGACTCGGCGTGCTTGCTGATGATCGCGGCGCTGGCGTCGGTGCTGCCGTCGTCGACGACGAGGATCTCCCAATCGTCGAGGTTTTCGCGACACCACTGCACCGCCTCGTCGAGGGTGCGGGGCAGGGCCTCTTCTTCGTTCCAGCACAGGAAAACGAGGCTCAGCGATGGCGCATCGGGGTGGACCGGCATGGCGCCGTTTTACCAGACGTAGGGAATCGGCGCCTTGCGGTCGGCCGGGTAGTCCGAGAACGTCTCGATGTATCGGGCGCACAAAACCATCGCTTTTGACGCCAACGCGATTTGCTAGACTGCGCCGCCCGCGGCCCATGACCCCGCTGCGGAAAAGGTTGCTCACATGCGTACTTTGAAGTCCCGGTCCGTGGCTGGTGTAGCCATCCTCTCCGTGCTCGCGGTCGGCTGCGGGTCCGATCCCGACGCCAGCGGCGGCGGTAGCGACGGAACGTTGACCGACTCGGGTGGTTTCAATCCATTTGGCGATGGCTCCGTCGTCGACTCGGGGTCGAGCAGCTCATCGGGCGGGTCCAGCAGCAGCAGCGGCGGCGACGCGAGCGCTTCGTCGTCTTCGTCCTCGTCGGGCGGTGACGCGACGGCTCCCAAGGACACGGCGCCCGATCCGTGCAAGTTTCCCGACAAACCCGAGCCCGGCGAGCCCGGCGCGACGTGCAACGGCAACGGCGACTGCGATTCGAACTGGTGCGTCAACACCGCCGACGGCAAGCGCTGCACACGAACCTGCGTCGATTGCTGCCCCGGTGGCTGGAAATGCGACCAGGCACCCGGGTCCGATACCACGTTCATCTGCATCCCCAAGCTCGCGGCCGTGTGCCTGCCGTGCAAGACGGACGCCGAATGCGGCGCGCTGTCCAAGGGCGCCCTTTGCATCGCTCAGAAAGCCGAAACCGATCTCGAGAGCGCATCTTTCTGCGGCGGCGAGTGCGTCGGCAACGCGGACTGTCCCGCGGGCTTCGCGTGCAAGCCGTCGGCGGGCGAAAAGGGCAGCGGTAAGCAGTGCGTGCGGGAGTCGGGCATGTGCTCGTGCACCGACAACGCGGTCAAATCCGGCGCCGAGGCGTTGTGCACCATCACCAACAAGGACGGGACCTGTTCGGGGGCCCGCAAGTGCGACGCGAAGGGCCTGACCGCTTGCTCGGCCGCCAAACCCGTACCCGAGCTGTGCAACGGCAAAGACGATGACTGCGACGGCGACACCGACGAGAACCTCGCCGCGCAGCCGTGCGAGACCAAGGGCGCCGTCGGCGCGTGCAAGGGGCAGACCAAGTGCGAGGCCGGCAAGCTGACCTGCACAGCGCCCAAGCCCGTCGCCGAAAAGTGTGATGGCAAGGACAACGACTGCGACGGCAAGACCGACGAAGGGTGTGACGACGACGGCGACGGTTACTGCGCGCAGGGCATCGAAATCGTCGGGCTTCCGGCCGTGTGCACCCAGGACGCCAAGAGCTGCAACAACTCGGGCGCCGCGCTCCCGCCCTGGTGCAAGAAGGGCATCGGCGACTGCAACGACGATCCGAGCAAGAACGGCGCCAAGATGAACCCCGCCGGTGTCGAGCTGTGCGGCGACTCGATCGACAACGACTGCGATGGCCTCACGGACCTGCCGGGCGAGCAAACCAAGGAGCCCAAGGGCTGCAAGCTGTTTTACGCCGATGGCGACAACGACGGCGTCGGTGCGGGCAAGGGCACGTGCCTGTGCTCGCCGAGCAAGGAGTTCAACGCCTCCCAGAACACCGACTGCAACGACAAGAACAACAAGATCCATCCGGGCGTCAAAGAGATCTGCGGCAACGGCATCGATGACAACTGCAACAACGACCAGAACGAGGACGGCAGCAAGAACTGCCTGGAATTTTGGGCAGACCTGGACGGCGATGGGTTCGGTGCCGGGGACTCGAAGTGCTACTGCGCGCCAAAAGGCAAGTTCAAGGTCAAGGCCAAAGGCGACTGCGACGACAAGAAGAAGAACATCAACCCCAAGGCGCCCGAGCTGTGCAACACCATCGACGACAACTGCAACGGCGCGACGGACGAAGCCGACGCCAAGGACTGCAAGAAGTACTACGTGGACAGCGACTTCGACGGCTACGGCGACAGCAAGAAGTTCAAGTGCATGTGCGCGAGTGAGAAGCCGTATACGACGCTGCAAGGCGGCGATTGCAACGACAACAAGTACCCGGTCAACCCGGGCTTCAAAGAGCGCTGCGACGACAGCCTCGACAACGACTGCGACGGCAAGACCGACGAAGAGGGCGCCAAGAACTGCAACGACTACTGGCTCGACGCCGACAAGGACGGCTACGGCAACCCCGCCAAGAAGAAGTGCCTGTGCAACAAGGGCGACGTGTCGTGGTACACGGCGACCAAGGCCAAGGACTGCAACGACAATCCCAACGGCGGCGCCTCGATCAACCCCGACGCGCCCGAGGTCTGCGACGGAAAGGACAACGACTGCGACAAGAAAACCGACGGCGGCTGCAACCTGGACGGCGACGGCTACTGTGCGGCGGGCAAGAAGGTCGTCGGCAAGCCAAAGGTCTGTCCCAAGGGCGGCGGCGACTGCAACGACGACCCCAACAACGGCGGCAAGTTCGTCTATCCGGGCGCCAAAGAGGTCTGCAACGGCCGCGACGACAACTGCAAGAGCGGTACCGATGAGGGCTGCGACGACGACGGGGACGGCTACTGCGACAAGAAGATGGTGACGGTCGGCAAACCGAAGGTGTGTCCCAAGGGCGGCGGCGATTGCCACGACGGAAACAAGACGATCCACCCATACGCCAAGGAAATCTGCGACAACATCAACCAGGACTGTGACAGCTTGACCGACGAAGGGTGCGACGACGACAACGACGGCTACTGCGACAAGAACATGGTCGTCGTGGGCAAACCGAAGACCTGCCAATACGGCGGCGGCGACTGCTGCGACAGCGACGCATGGACCCGACCCGGCCAGCAGAGCTACTTCAGCAGCAAGAACAAGTGCGGCAGTTTCGACTACAACTGCGCGAGCGGCTGGCAGAAGCTCTACAACGCCAAGGCCAAGCCCCATCACATCTGCAAGGGCATCGCCTGCACCAGCAAAGCCGAATGTGTCGCAAACCCGCAGGGATGGACATCATCGGTCCCCGCGTGCGGCGTTTCGGCGTCGTGGACCTACGACTACACGTGGAACGGAAAGTTCACGTTGCCGCTCGTCGATACGTGCACCAAGCGCGTCACCAAGACCATGACCCAGAAGTGTCACTGATGGCTGCAGAGGACGGCGTGAACGTGGGGCATTGGCAGCGGCTTGGGCGTCGGCAGGATCCCCGAGCGTCTCGCTCCCTCGGACCATGCATGCTGCGTCTCTTTACGACCTTCATCACGCTCGCTGTCGCGTCGTCTCTTGTTGCGTCGCCCGCAGCAGCTGCGCACCCCGACATCGCATTCACGGGTGCGATTTGGGGATGCCCGACGAATTCGGCGAAATCGCCGGTCAAGACGCCCACCAAGAAACGACGACGCGCCCGCAAACGCCGGCAATCGGCGCTTTTCACGCCCGGCAACACCTGGATCTACGCGACCCTTCGCGCCCATCGCGCAGATCTCTACGGCGGCGGCGACGACGACGGTCCGATCGCCTACAAGCGTCTTCGCGTAACCGGTCGCCGCACCGTGGGACGGCTGCTGGTTGCCGATATCGCGATCGCACAAACGCGCGGCCGCAAGGCGCATTGGACACCGGCTGGAAAAGCGCACTGGGTGACCGACGGCAAGAAGACCTGGTGGGTCGACTCCTTGCCGTCCAAGAGCCGTCGCATCAAGAAGCTGCTCGCGAGTCGACACGCCCGATTGCTTGTCGGCGGTCATCCGATGCAGCGCGTCACCTGCACACGCATTGGCTGCATGGTCACCAACGTCTCGGAGCGATCGCTCGACTTCGTGCGCAAGGGCGATACGACGGGCTGGAGCGGCGAACGACGGCTGCGCTACTGGCCCGGCGTCGGTCCCGTCCAGATGTCCGAAGGCACCTACTCCGCCAAGACCGGAGACGGCGGCGAAGATCACTACCTCCTCGTTGCCTATTCGATCGCCGGCCGACTGACCCACACCGCGACCGTCCATGCCGAACCCGCCGCGAGCCAGCGGGCGCGACGGATGCTCGGGGCGGCCATGCGCCGTGGCGGCATCAAGGGCATGAAGCCGTTCATCGCCAAGCGCGTATACCGCAGCATCGTCGACGGCTGGGGTGAGCTGGTGCCCAACCGCAACGAGGTCCTCAAGGCCTGGTCCCATCGAGGCAGCCCCGGTCGCACGGCCCTCGAACAGCTGCTCGTCGGCCCCTGCGCATTGGTTCGCGAGTCCGCCGAGTACGTCGTGTGCCCGCCGCCCGTCGCCAAACGTTCCGCTTCTGTCGCGAGCGCTTGCACCGTCGGGCCCGCCACGCCCAAGGCGCGAGCTGTGTTCGAGAGATTCGGCGCGGCCTGGAAACTCAGCTGGCTTTTGCTGGGCGGGGACGCGGACATCTTCGACCGCGGCGCACCGTGGCAATCACGGGATGGACGAACGGTGTGGCCCACAATGCCTGCCGCTGCGCACACCCTCAAGACCGTCGCCAAGCCGGAGTTCGTCGGTGCTGACGGTGACGGGCGACTCTGCGTGCAAGGCCGTGGCGAGCGCCTTGTTGCCATGCACGCTGAAGGCCGCGGGCTGCAAGGCGATCCCGTCAAGAAGTGCCCGCAGGTTGTCACGCAGGCGTTGCCCAAAGGCACATGGCTGCAGCTGCGAATGGGGCGCCGCAAAGCGCGTCTCGCCCCCGACTACGACGGCGCGATCCTGGTCAACACCATCACGCCGGATCCCGCCGAAAAGAAGGCTGTGCGCATCCTCAAGAAAGCCAGGCGCGTCTCGCTCGAGCTGGTCACCGGCAAGCGACGCGAGCGAAAGGTCACCCGGCTGCTCAAGCTCCGCGACGGCATGATCCAGTACTTGCGGGTCGTTCCGACCGTCGCCGCAGACGGCCAAACCGGCCTCGCGATCGAGGCGTTCTATGGCACCGGGATGTCGGTCGGGCCGCAGCAGCTCGCGCTCATCTTGATCGGTCCCGCAAAGCCGCGCGTCGTCTGGCAGCAGTATCGAAAAGAGGTCAACAAGAGCAAGCAGCCG
>CAZLMW010000104.1:0-28048 GCA_964560875.1 uncultured Enterobacteriaceae bacterium | reverse complement strand
CCATCCGGGGCCCTGGGGCTGGCCCCTGAATCCATGCCATCCGGGGCCCTGGGGCTGGCCCCTGAATCCATGCCATCCGGGGCCCTGGGGCCGGCCCCTGAATCCATGCCATCCGGGGCCCTGGGGCTGGCCCCTGAATCAACGCCTTCCGGGGCCCTGGGGCTGGCCCCTGAATCCATGCCTTCCGGGGTTCCGGGGCTGGCCCCGTGATCAAACGCCCGGTTGATCGGGGGCACGGGGGCGAGCCCCCGTGATCAGGGTTAGCTGCTGAACTCAGCCACGAACGCATTCGCGGGCTCGCGGCGGAGCTGCTCGAGATTGCCGTGCTGGATAACGCGGCCTTCATCCAGCACATAGACCTCCGCGTCCAGCGCCGCCACATCGCGGACATCGTGCGTGACGACGACGGTGGGGCCGGCGAAGTCGCGTAGACGCTCCACCAGCAAGCCCCGGACCGCTCTGCGGGTCGTCGCATCGAGCGCTGCGAGCGGTTCGTCCAGCAGGAGCAGCGCCGGGTCGATGACAAGCGCCCGGGCAAGAGCGACTTGCTGTTGTTCGCCGCCTGACAAGCCCGCGACTGAGCGCTTGGCGAGGTCTTCGCAGCCCAGCTCGGCGAGGATGGCGCGCGCTCTTTCGTTGCGCTCGGGGCGAGGCAGCCGCATGGCGCCGGTCGACAGGCCGAACGCGACGTTGTCGAGCACGGACAGGTGGGGGAAGAGGCCGCAGCCTTGTGGCAGGTAACCGACGCGGCGCAGCTCCATGGGCACGTCGATGGCTTCCGACGAGCGCGCCAGCACCGTGTCACCCACCGCGATGTCGGCCTCATGCGCGGGCAGGGCGCCGGCGAGGAGGCGGAGCAGGGTCGTCTTGCCGCTGCCATTGGGTCCGACCAGCGCGATCGGGCGGCCGTTCCCCGCCAGCGACACGTCTACCTCGAAGCTGCCTACCGTCGCCGTGAGCGTGGCGCGCAGGGACGTCGTCATCGGTTCTGCTCACGGGCCCGGGTCAGCGGCATGGAGCGCAAACCGAGCAAGAGCAGGCCGCCTACGCCCGCGAGGACCAGCGAAAACACGACGGCGAGGCGAACATCGGACTCGAGGGCCGCGAAGATGGCCAACGGCATCGTCTGGGTCGCGCCGGGCAGGTTGCCCGCGAAAAGCAACGTGGCCCCGAACTCGCCCAGCGCGCGCGCCCACGCCAGCGACGCACCGGCCAACAAACCGGGCAGCGCTATCGGCACCGCGATGCGCGCAAACGCCTCTACCGGCGACGCGCCAAGGGTTCGCGCAACCAGCATCGTGTCGTCATCGACGCGGCGGAATGCGGTGGCGGCGGCCTGCACGAAGAAGGGCGCGGACACGACCACCTGGGCAAGCACCACGGCGCGTTCGGTGAAGGGAATGGACATGCCCAACGACGCAAGCATCGGGCCGAAGACCCCTTGCCGACCAAAGGCCTGCAGCAACCCGACACCGACGACGGCCGGCGGAATGACGATGGGCAGCTCCACTGCCACCGCTGTCCACCGCGCCAGGCGCGACCTCGACGTCGCCAACCACCAAGCCAGGGGGGTGCCGAGGGCGACCGAGACAACGAGCGTGATGAGCGTGGTGCGCAGACTCAGCGCCAGCGCGGGCAGGAACATCGGGTGGGCGAGTCCGGCGCGCAGCTCCGCCGTGGACGTCGACACCACCAGCGCAACGACCGGGAGCAGCAACAGGCCGACCAAAGTCGCGGCGAAGAGGCCGCCGAGCGTGGCCAGCGGCGAAAGGCGTGTCATCGAACTCAAGGCGACACCGCCACGAAGCCGCGCTTTTGCAGCAACGCCTGTCCCGCAGGGCTCCGCACGAACGCGACGAACCGGCCAGCTGCTTCGGGCTGCGGGGACTGGGTGACCGGCGCGATTCGATACTTCGCTGAGCAGAGGATGTCTGCGGGGATGGGGACTTGGGTGACCGCGTCGGAGGCCAGCGCGTCGGTGCGATAGACGAAGGCGGCGTCCGCTTCGCCCAGCGCGACCTTGGCCCGGACGACGCGGACGTTCGTTTCCTCGGACACAACCCGGCCTTCGAGCATGTCGACGAATGACGCTCCGTGGACTTTGCGGGCGTTCGCAAAGACGTCGCGCGTGTAGATACCGACGGGGACGGCCGCGGTGCCGATGACGAGCCGTTGCGCGCGGGCGAGGTCAGCGAACGAGTTGATCTTCGCCGGGTTGGTGGCGGGGACGATGACGGTCAGGTCGTTGCGAGCGAAGACGCTGTGTTGGCCGACGCTGTGGTGGCTGACGAGGTGGCTGTCCGCGAGCGCTTTCATGTGCGCTTCGTTGGCGGACGCAAAGACATCGGCCGCAGCGCCGTGCTGAAGCTGCATCCGCAGGACCTGGCTGCCCGCAAAGCTCAGGCGTACGTCGACACCCGGGTTGGCGCGCTCGAACGCCTCGGCGACATCCGTGAACCCTTCGGTGAGCGACGAGGCCGCGAAAACCACCAACTCCGTCCGCGTCCCCGCCGGTTTTTGCCACGTCAGCGCCAATGTGATGAACGTGAGGGCAAAAAGGGCCCCGAGCTGCTTCCAGCTGACCTCGACCATGCGCGGCTACTCCGCCGCCACGGTGATGGCGTCGCCCGCCGTCGACAGGTCATATCCGGGCAACCGACTCGCCTCCGCCTGGAACGCGGGCCCGTCCACAAGGTCGAGAAAACGTGCCACAGCAGGCACATCGAGCCGTTTTTGGGGCAAAAGCAGGTCGAAGCGCTCTTCGGACAGGGGCACGAAGCCAAGGCCCTGCGCAATGGCGGTCGATTCGGTCGCGATCCCGACGTCGGCCAGCCCCCACCGTACGCGGCGTGCCACCTCGCTGTGGCTGCCGGCGACGGCGACGATGTTGGGGCTCGTGGCCAGGCAGCCGCCCGCCGCGGCGACCGTTTTATCGAATAGCTGCTGCGCGCCGGCCCCCGCTTCTCGCGTGACGACACGAACGCCGTTGCGCAGCACATCCGCGGCGTTTCGAATGGCCAGGGGGTTGCCAGCGGCGACCACCAAGCCGATCTCCCAGCGCGCCAGCGTGATGACCGCCACGTCGCCGCCCGGGATCGCGCGTCGCGCCGCCTTGATATGTGCGTCGTCGCCCTGGGCACCCGCGAGGTGGATTCCCGCGATGTGAATCAGGCCGTCTTCGAGCAGGGTAAGCGACCGGCTGCTGTTGGCGCGCAGCCAGGTCCCCCGCGCGTCATCGAAACGACGTCCGAGGCGGTCTGCCAGCAACCCAAGCAGCGGCGCGCAGCCGGCCACCAACACGTTGTTCTCGAGCCCTGAAGCTGGCCCGAGAAGCTCGACCGTGCCGTCTTCACCACCGGCCGAGCCGAGTATGAGCCCGTCCGCAGCTTGGGCTGGATCATCCCAGCGGTGGGCGACGATTTCGCCGTCGACGCGGCCGGCCACGACGCGCTCTCCCGGTTGGTAATGCGCGGCGAGTCGAGCGTGTGTAGTTGGTCCACCGGGCAGACGAAAGAGGTCATCCACCGTGCAGCCGAGCGCTCGGGCGAGCAGCAACGCGAGGGCGGTCGAGGGCACCTGCTGACCGGATTCGATGGCGCCGATCGCCTGCCGGGAAACGCCGACCTGGCGTGCAAGGACCCGCTGCTGGATGCCCGCGGCCTGGCGACGGGTGCGGAGCGTGGAGATGAGGGCGCTGTCGGCCATGGCGACCCACCGAAACGGTGAACGTGGACCGCTATGTTAGGTCAAGATGACGCAATGTGAACCCTACGTGTCACATCCGCGTTTCAAGGGCCGCGTTGAGATCGCAAAGCTGCTGAAATCACGGCTGACCGCTGGCACACACGACCGCGAGCGTGACGTTGCACGACCGCGTCTGCTGTTGTTGGTCTGCTGGCATACATTTAGAGTGCGATCACTCGCTATTTTTATCGAGCGTCGCTCCGAAGAGCTGCGCGCACCGATTCGACGCTCGCCGAGACGCTTCGGCCGCTGACGGACCGCCATTTCGCCGCGATTACGGCCGCCGCCAAGCTCAGTCAGACTGCCCAAAACGAGCCGACCCGACGCCGGGCCGGAGCCGCGACGTCGGGTCGTCGTTGGGTCGAGAGCAAGCGGCTACTGGGCGAGCAGCTTGTCGATCTGCGTGCCGATGGCGTTGGCGTCCGCGGCGTTGGCGACGCGCTTGCCGTTCATGAACATGGTCGGGGTGCCCTGGACAGCGACCTTGCCACCGAGCGCCATGTCGGCGTCGACCTGGGCCTTGTACTTGCCGCTGTCGAGCGCCGCTTTGAACTTGCCCATGTCGAGGCCGATCTTCTTGGCGTACTTGTCGAGTTCCGCGCGCTGCAGCGCGCGCTGGTTCTCGAACATGATGTCGTGCATCTCCCAAAACTTGCCCTGGTCCTTGGCCGCCAGCGAGGCCTGCGCCGCCAGGTGCGCCTGCTTGTGAAAGCTGAGCGGGAATTGGCGGAAGATGATGCGAATCTTGTCGCCGTATTTCTCCTTGAGCTTCTTGGTCGCCGTCGCCGCGCGGGTGCAGTAGGGGCACTGGAAGTCGGAGAATTCGACGATCGTGACCTTCGCGTTCTGCGGCCCGTGCTCGCCGGCGCCGGCCGTGGTGAGGCTGGCGAACTTCTCGGCGGTCAGCGGCTTGTTGGCGTCTTCCATGCGCTTGAGGCCCGCGAGGACCTGCGCGTAGTTGCCCATCATCTGCTCGCAGCGCTCGGTGGGGAACGCCTTGGTCTTTTCGGTGACCATCTTGCAGGTCTCCGTCTCCGCGCCGAGGTCGCCGCAGAGCTTCTTGACCAGGTCGCTGCACGGGTCGCCCAGCGCGGCGATCTTCTTCTTGGAGTGGTCGATGTTGGCGAGACCGGCCTTGCAGGCGCTCGGGTGCATCAGGCCAACGACCTTCTTGATGGCCGTGCAGTTGGCCGACTTGTCGCCGCCGGCCGCTCCGCAGAGCTCTTTCTTGTAGTTGTCGCAGTCGGCTGCGCTACCGCCGGTCGTGGCGGCGGCGCTCGCTGCGGCTGGGGCAGCTTTGGCGGCACCGGCGGCGGCGGCCGGTTTGGCGGGGGTAGCGGATTTGCCTTCTTTGCCTTCGCAACCGGACGCCACGAGGGCGACGGTCAGCAGGCCGGCGTAGATCATGGTGCGCATCTGTTCTCCTTATGTGCGCGCGGCGCAAGATTGTGCGTTGGGTCGCGGCGCGTCGTGTTCGTGTCGTCTTCGACATTGCTTCGGGGTCGGCCCGCAGAAACGGACGCCCACCAAAACGGACGCGCCTTGTATCACAATTCCCGCTGGGTGCACGCGATGTCGTTTCGCCGCGATTGCGTCGGCGCACAAATGGTGGGCTGCACGCCCGTTGCAACTCTAGTGGACCGCCGCCAGGTCTCGAATCGGTTGGTTGTCGTCACGCAATCTCGACCGCGCCGACCCAGCTGGCGCCATGGCCCTACGATACCGTCGAATCATCATCTCGGCGGCAAACGCGTGTCACCGAAGCGGATGGGCGAGCATGTCTTCACCCAGCTGCCGTAGCTCGTCGGACAACACGTGATCGGCCCGCCATACAAGCCGGAAATAGTCGTGATTGGGTTGCACATCGGGCATCAGCGAAACCAGGCGGCCGGCCTCGAGATCCTCGGCGACGAAGTACCGCGGCAAGACGCCCACGCCCATGCCTTCGAGAACCAGCGCTCGGACCGCCGCGATCGCGCCCATGTAACGGGTTGCAGCGAAGGACCACGCCGCCGGGCCGGTGGTCGCGTCGAGGAAATATCGGAACAGCGGCAGGTTGGGCAGCGTGTCCACCAACGTGTGGGACGCGGCGTCTGCAGGTTCGTTGAACGGACGCTCGGAGACGAGATCTGGCGAGCCAACAAAGACGTAGTGCTCTGGGGCCAGGGTGCAGTAGTCAAGCCCCGGCCGAGTCAGACGCAGGCTTGTGACGACGCAATCGATGCGCCCGATCTCGAGGCTGCGCATCAGGTCGGGCGAGTCACCAAAGACGACATGAAGCGTGCGTCCGGGTCGCGCATCTTCCAGGGCACCCAACGACGGCACCAGCCAGCTCATGCCCAGCTCAAAACGCGTTCCGACGTTCAGCACGACGTTGGGCACGGCGCCCTCGTCGGTGACCAGGGCGGACAGTTTGCCGGCGTCGGCGATGATGCGCTGCGCCTGGGGCAGCAAGCGATGGCCCGCCGGACTGAGCTGTACGCTGCGGGTTGTCCGGACGAATAAGCGGCCCCCGAGGTCGGCTTCGAGACGGCTGATTCGATCGCTGAACGCGGCGGGAGAGAGGGCAACGACCTCGGAGGCCGCGCGGAAGTTCAATTCGCGAGCGGCCACAACAAAGCAGCGCAGGGATTCGAGATCGGGCAAGCCGGACATCGGGTGGCGTCCGCGGGGTCAGGCGCTCGCCGCCGAGTCGTGACTGTGGCGTGATCGTGTGGTGGTGACGACCGTGCCTTCGAAACGGTCCAGCCATTCGCGCGACATCTTGTCGTTGCGCAGCATGACGGCCATATCCTTCGCAAACTCGATCGGCCCGGTTGCGGGGACGTGTGTTCCCTTGGGAAGCACGATGATCCCGCTCTCGGTGCGGAACGGAAAGCGCGCCTTATCGACGTCTTCGTCGTAGCCCACGACGCTGCCAGCCGCGACCGAGCAGTTCTTGTCCATCAGCACCCGGCGCAGTCGCGAACCCGCGCCGACGTTGCAGCCGCTCAGGATCACCGCGTGGTCGACCTGGCTGTTGCTGTGGAAATGGCAGTCGTAGCCGGTCATCACGTTGAACAGCGATGAGCTGCACACGATCGTACCCTCGCAAACGAGCGAATCGACGAGCTCTCCGCTGCGGCCAAAGCCCCCGTCGCGCACGAACTTGGCCGGCGGGAAGTTGCGGGCGGCGGTGCGAATCGGCCACCGCCGGTTGTAGAGATTGAACCCGGGGAGCTGGCTGCGCAGGTCCATATTGGCGGCGAAATAGCTGTCGATCGTGCCGACATCGCGCCAGTAGGTGACCGGTTCTTCGTCGCCGGGGATGCGATTGGTGTTGAAGTCGTAGGCAAACACCGCCGCGCCATCAGCGACCATCTGCGGGATGATGTTCTTGCCGAAGTCGTGGCTCGATTCGGTGTCGGCGTCGTCGGCCTCGAGCCGGTCTTCGAGCACTTTGGTCTCGAAGAAGTAGTTGCCCATGCTCACCAGGCAGGTGTCGGGCCGACCCGGAATCGGCGACGGGTCCTCGGGTTTTTCTTCGAATCCGATGATGCGGCCGGACTCGTCAACCTTGATGACGCCAAACTGGCTGGCGTCCTCGCGCGGCACCCGAAACGCGGCGATGGTGAGATCGGCGCGCTTGTCGATGTGAAACGCCTCCATCTGGCGCACTTCAAAGCGATAGATGTGGTCGCCGCCGAACACCGCGACGCGTTTGCAGTGCGCGTCTCGCACGAGGTTGAGATTCTGGAATACGGCGTCAGCGGTGCCGACATACCAATGTTCGCCGCGGCGCATTTGCGCGGGAACCGGCTCGACGAACATGCCCCAGCCGCGCACGTTCCAGTTGCGATTGAGGTGCTTGATCAGGCTGCTCGCCATGTACTGGGTCAGCACATACACGTTGCGATAGCCCGAGTTGACGAGGTTGCTCAGCGCGAAATCGATGATCCGATAGCGGCCACCGAACGGCACAGCCGGCTTCGCTCGGTGCGTCGTCAAGGGCGCAAGGCGGCTACCTTTACCGCCGGCCATGATCATCACCAGCGTTTCCATACCCCTCCTAGTAGTGGTCCGATTCAGTGGTTTCGATGAGTTGTCCGGCCGTATCGACGCGACTGTAGCAGCGCGGTGCAAAAACAACACCGCCGGCCCTCGCTTGGACCGGCGGGGCGGGAATCGTTGTCGGCCCGTGCGGCCGAGCGCATGCGACCTACTTGCAGTCCGTGTTGTGGTGCTTTTCGTCCCAGCACGCCTTGGCGCCGCCGTTGTAGCCGGGGACCTGGAGCCAGCCGGCGCGTGTGGCGAGGGAGACCTCGGCGGCGTAATCAAGCTTCTTGCTGGCATCGTGCACCGTCACCCCGAGCAGATCGCCGGCGCGCTTGTACGCGATGACGTCCCCGGCGTCGGCGTGTCCGTCGGTCCGCAGGTTGCTGAAAGTCAGCGTCTTGTGGGTGGGGTCGGTGACGGTGTAGCCGATCTTCACGAACGTCTTGTCGTCCTGTTTGATCTCGGGGTTGAAGAACTGCCAGTGGCCCTTGCTGCCGTCCGCCTCAAAGCTGCCCGTGTACCAGACGAAGTCGTCGGTTGGGACCTTGCAGTGTTTGCATGTCACGCGCATTTCGAGCTCCAGCTTCGTGCCGGTCTCCGATTGGTTGGGAAAGGTGCCGGTGAGCGTGGCGTTGATCGGTTTGCCGAGATACTTGGCGTCGAAGGTCCAGGTCCAGCGACCATCGGCGAATGTGGGGTCCTGGGACAGCGCGGCTGCGAAGACGAGGCGTGGGACCGCAAGCGCGAGGAGCACCGAGGTGTTGAGGAGGCCGACCCGCAATGCGGCGTTGTTGTGATGGGCGTGGTTGCCCGCGGCGTCGGCCTTGCCGGTCGCCTTGAAGGCCGACATGTCGACGTCCATCGAGCCGGCAGGAGGCAGCGCAGGGCCTTGTTTGGAAGCTTGGCAGCCGGGTGCGCTCAGGGCGATCGCGAGGCAGGCAACGAGCAGGGTGGCGCCGAGGCGTCCGGTATTCGAGCGGTTCATGGGTATCTCCAGGGCATCCGCGTCATCTGCGGTGCAGCCTAATTCAAGGCCGCGAATCCACAAAAACGAGCAGGATTGATGGAGTATCGGCACTCCGATCGCTGGATCTGTGCCGGAATCGGTTCGCCCACATGTGGCATTGCGCCGTGTTCGGCCTACTTGACGACAGAGAGCACGCTGATCACGTTTTTCCAGCCGCTCGCGTCGGACAAATCGGTGGTATATGTGCCGCCATTGGGCAGGTGAATCGCGAGCTTTCCGTCGCTGCCGTAGACGTACAGATCGTCCTTGGAGCCGCCCATCTTGCCCCACGCTTGTTCGGACTCGACCTCCTGCAACACGGGGAACGCCGTCGTCGCGGTGAGGTTTTCGACGTCCCCGGTGGCGCTGTGGCCGTTGATCGCCACGAAATTGGCGTCGATCCCCTTGGCGGCGAGCTCTTTGCGCATGTCTTCCATCTTGCCAGCCTGGCTTTGACAGTAGCTTCACCAGCCTTGCAGCAGCGCGACCAGCGTCGGCTTGCCAGCGAAGTCCGCGACCGCGTACGTGCTTTCCTTCTTGAACCCGAGCCCGTCGTCCTGCTTGTTGACCATCTTCAGTGTTGGAGCCGCGGCGCCGGGACAGGTCGGTGCCTTGCCATTGCAACCGGCGGTCTTGAGCACCGTTTCGCCGTGGCTCGGACTGGCAGCTGGCTGGGTATCATCGCTTCCGCAGCCGGCCAGCAGCGCGACGATTGCCGCGGCGATCGGCCCGATTCGCAGGGCGGCAGAGGCGTACATGGCAGGCTCCACGAGGATGCTGGCGTCGCGACGAGGGACGCCGTCAACCTGTTCGCACCCGCCGAGCTTGTCAATTCGGATCGCGCCCCCTGGGCATCAACGGACCGGTGTGTTCACGTCCGCAGCTTCACCCACCTGCCGCCACGCGGCGACTTCCAGGGCGCTCTGTAGGTCATTCATCGGGACACCGCGCCGCAGCATCTCGTCGAAGCGCCGCAGCATCGCCCGTGTCGGGCCATCCTGGTGCTGGTTCATCGCTCGTCGCAGCAGCTGGCGCGCGCCGGTGTTGTTGTAGCGCATGACCCGCTGCCGAACGTTCTTGAGCACCGCCGCGATGCCCGCTCGTTCGGCGCTGGCGACCACCTCGTAGTGCGCGTCGGTCTCGGGCCGGCCGAAGTGGGGCAGGGTGACCGCGACGGACGCGCGCGCGTTGCCGGTGTTCACGAGGTCCTTGTAGCGCAGCTCGACATCCGCGACGTGGCCGGGTTTGTCGAGCCATAGCTCCACGAAGATGGCGTGGCGGTCGCCGCCGAGGAAATAGGGAATCACCGTCTGGATGCCGTCGTCGTCGTCGCCGCGATCGGCCTTGACACCCATGGTCGCTGCGAGCTTGCGGTCCATGACCTTCTCGCGCGCCTTGACCCGCTTGACCTGCCGCTGGTTGAGCACCTTGGCGCCCACGACGCGGATGGCATGCGCATGTTTGCCGAGCCGAATGTTGACGCGAATCAGCCGCGCGACGGTGCGCGACAGGCCCTCGAGCTCGCGGTCGATGACGGTCGTTGCGTTGCGCGCGTCGAACTGCCGCAGGCTGCCATGTCCAGCGTTGGCCACGCGCCACCACGCGTTCTCTCCAGCGCCGTGACGCGCCGACAGGACCGACGTCGTCACCCCGCTGAGGGTCAGGCGGTGGGCGGCGGACCGCGCTATGGAGACGCGTCGCGCGTCGGGCGACCCGACGAGAAGCAGGGCGACCTGCGAGCCGGGCACGCGGTGAACATTGCCGTTGAGTTTCTCGAAGACCCCGGCGGTGAAGTCCATCGCTGCCGCAAGGTGGCGGGGCCGCATCCCCTGGCCACGGATGGTGTCGAGCTTGCGGGCGAGGGCGAACCGAAGCTCGCGCGCAGAGACGGGCTCAACGATGAGACGTGGCGTGTTTGCGGCGACGACGACACCGAGTCGGTCCTGTCCGCCGAGGCGGGAGGCGAGATGGCGCAGCGCGTCGACGACGGCTTTGCGGGAGCGAAACAGGCTCGGATCAACAACCGCGACGATGTCCAGCGGCGGCCGGCGCCATCCGTACCGCGAGCTGCCGGCGATGCCGACCTGCAGGAAGACGCGCCCGGGCTCGGCCAAGCTGCGTCGGGAAAGCGTCGCTGAAACCGCCAGACCTCGTGTTGCGGGCGGTGTCAGGTCCGGGACGGAGGCAGCAGCCTGGCGATAGGCTCGATCGCCCGGTGAGAACGCCTTGTCGAGCCGCCGTAGACGCTCGAGATACGCCGCGTTGCCGCCCAGGTAGGTGTTTTCGAAATAGCACATGCGGGGCAGGAAGCTGGTCGGACGCGGCAGCTTCTTGCTGATCCTGCGCCGGCTCGTGGAGGGTGCGAAGTCCTTGCCACGCCGCCCGCGGTTGTCGGCCCAGCCGTCGCGCCGTCCCTTGCCGCCGAGCCGACGCCCAGCGTTGTTCGCACGCGGCTTCTCGCGCTTGAGCGCCTTTGTCTTGACCCGCTTGCGACGCCGAAATGGGCGCCTCTTTATCCCAACCCGCTCGATCTGCCCCGCTCCAAGTGCCCCCTGCTTGCCCAGGCCAGCGAGGGCGAGCCCTGTGTTGTCTCTGTCGTCCTCGTCTTCTTCCTCGTCTTGGTCAGGCGCCGCCACCGAGTCGTCCATCGGCGCCCCGCCGCCCTCTCCTCCGTCCTGTCCCTCCCCACTCTCCGCCTCCTCACCCTGGGCGAACAGCTTGGTGGCATCGGCCTTGGCCATGAACGCCCCCGCGATTGTCTTTTTCGCCACGACCTTGCGCGCGTTGCGCTTGCGCTCCTGCATCCGGACGCGCTGCTTGGGCGCGGGGGGCGGCATCTTGGCGGGTTTGGCCGCGCTTGGGGGGCGATAAGCCTTAACCTGGCCGTTCATGCCGGGTGCCGGCTCTTCGGGCGCGGCCATCGGCTCTTGCGCGGCCTCTTTCGCCTTGAACCCGCCAGTTTTGAGCGACTCCTCTTCCAGCTCCATGGCCTTCTTGTCGACCATGACTGCGCCACTGGGCGCCTCCGATTTCATACTGGGGGGTGCGCTGGAAGCCGAATCCATCTTCGCGCAGCTGCCGACCAGGAGCGCGGCGCCCAGCACCACCAACCCGGCCTGGGCCATACGAATGGGTCTCAGGCGAATGGGTCTCAGACCAATGGGTTTGAGGCGAATGTCTGTCATGAACTGCTCTCCATCTTCGCCTTCAAGCGCAGGACGCCGGCCCAAACCGCCGCCGCGACCAGGACCGCCCCGATGCCGATCAGCTGCACGTCATCCACCTGCCAGATCGCCATCTTCAGGCCGATCAGGGCCGCACCCACGAGAAAGAACACCAGGTCGAGCTTGCCGCGACGCCCGGCGATGCGCCGGAAGATGTACAACCCGATCCCCAGCACACCGAGGATGAGCAGCAGCCATGCGACGCCGTCACTCTCGCTCGCCATGTGGGTGATCGTCAGCGTGAGCGCCTCGTCTTTCGGATCGTGGACCGGGTGGATGAAATAGCGCTCATGCGCGCCTTCCGGGCGCGACATGGGAACCTGGAGGCCGCGCGCTTTTTGCCCGCTCGGGGGGCGCCATCGGTGCGGGCCGGCTTTGGTCAGCTCCCCTTCCATTCGCAACGCGCGCCGTTCACCAGGCAGACGAACCACCCAGGCGACGGCGTTTTCGCGCATATCGATGGCCGGCGCGGCCAGCTCGACGTGTTCGACCAGCCCGGGCTTGTCGAGGACCGTCTCGTAGCGCAACTCCACGACGATTTTGCGGTTTGGCGGCAGCGGGATGGCGATCGCCCCCTTCTCGTCGCGCCGCGCCTTGACCTCGCGTCCGTCGGCGGCGACCGAAAGCACCTTGGCCGCCTCGGTGAGCCCGACCCGCAGGAACTGGCGGTCTGCGTTGTCGACGAGGTACCGGGCGCGCGACACCACGTGCCCGTTGCTCAGCACGTTGGTCTCGAGCCATGCGCCGATCACGACCGCGCGCAACGTCTGGACGGTCTTGTGGCGTTTCACGTCGAGGCCGAGCGTCCACGGCACCTGCGCGTACGAGAAACCGAACAGCAGCTTCCTTTCGGATTGGCGTCGCAGCGCCGGCGGGAGCTCCTCGACCTCCATTCGACGCAGCTCTTTGCCGGCCTCAGCCCGCACTTCGATGCTCGACTCGGCGCCGATCCCGAGCGTGCCCTCTTCGACCTCCGCGCCGTGAATGCGCACTTCGGGGAGCCGCACCTTCCCGAGGTTCTTGGGCTGCAGCATTTCGAACTCGACCTGGATGGTCACCGCGCCCTCGAGCCCTTGCGTGAAGCGCACGTCGTAGGCCTTTCGGTCCTTGCCCACGGGCGTCTTTCGGTCCGGCTCGAACTTGTTGAGGCTCGGCGCGGTGATGCGCGGCTCCGCGACGTTGGCCGGCAGTGAAAGCACGACGTGTTCGAGCCGCCCGCTCTTGATCTCGACGACGATGGACGCCGCGCCAGCGATCGTTCGCTCTTCGACCGTGTACAGCCCGGTCACCCGGGCATCGAAACGCACGGCCTCTTTGCGAGCGGCGACGACTTTGGCGGACAACGTTCCGGGCGCGCCGACATGCCGGTACGCCTGGCTCACCTTGTCTTCGAGCTTCTTGCGCACCGCGACCGGCAACGCGTCCTGGCCCGCCTTGATGAACGCCTCGGACGCCTTGGCAGCGCCGAAACTCACCTTGTCGCCAGCGAGCAGCGCAACCACGCCGGTCTCTCGAAAGGCGTTGAGCGGCCGCACCACCGGGATCGTCACTTCCGCGCCCGGACCGGCCTTGACCGTGCGCTGCAGCCGCAACTCGACGGCGCCATTGGACTCCGAATCCGACAAGCTCACGCGTACATGGCGCGGCCGCTCTTCACTCTTGGCGAAGGTCCGCCAGTCCTGCACCGGGCCGGTGACCTTGAACACGACGACGTCTTCGGGGATGGCGATGAGGAGGCTGCTGAGCTTGCCCTTGATGAGCTCGTAGGACAGCGTGATACGACTGGTGAGCACGCCTTCGTCGAGCTTGATGAGCTGCGATGTGACCGTGTTGTAGCTGACGCGCGCCTCGGGCGCCGCGCGGGTCTCCGTCCAGCTGAGCGTGAGTTTTTCCGACGGCGGCAAGAACGCGGTCGCGACCGTCACGGCGGCTTTTCCGGCGCCTCGCACGTTGGTTGTGATCGGCACCTCGGGGTCGAATTCGATGCCGCCCTTGCCCGACATGGTCGCCGAGACACGGGTGATCGGCACCTTCGTCAGCGGCATCTCGATCTGCGGTTGGCCCGAGCTTCGGTCGACGGTCAGTCGAAAGCGCGCCACGACGATGTGTTCGCCGCGTCCGCGCAGCTTCACGACGTGCCAATCCTCGTCGACATGTGCCGCGATGTTCGCTTTACCGTCGCGCACCTCCATCAAGGCTGCGTCCGCCGGGGCGACCTGCAGCTCGTGGCCGCCAAGGCCTACAACCACCTCGAATCGCGCCGTCACGTCGGCGCCATTGCCGCTCTTGTCTTGCGCGATCTCGTAATCCACCCGCTTGACGGACGAGGCGGCCAGCGTCCCGCCCCACGCGATGGCGAAGGCCTGCGTGGCTGGCAATGAGGCGGTCAGGTTGTCACCGCTGGTGGATGTCTCCGCGGCCGGAACGATCTGCGCCGAACCTGCGCCCGGACCGTCAACCTCGAGCGCCGCCCCGGGCAGCGGTGGAAGCGCGACGATGGTGCCCTTCGCGGACGCATTCGCCGTTACGGCCGTCACGTACGAGAGCGAGACCTTGTATTCGCCGCCCGATGGCACGATCGCGAACTGCGCGCCGTTGCGCTGCACGATCTTGGCCTTGTCGCCGCCGATCGTGGCGCTTGTGATGACCTGGTCGCCGGGCAGCAATAGCACCCGCACGTTCTTGTCGCCGGACGTCTTGACCGTCGCGGTGACATCGACCGTCGCGAACCGCCCGCCCGCGTCGGGCAACGTCACGTTGACTTCGCCGCGGGTCCACGCAGCCGTGCCAACCGCCTGCGCGCGCGCCGCCGCCATCAGCTTCTCGTACCGCTCGAGCGACACCTTGACCTGGTCGGTGCCCGTGCTGTCCGCAGCAACGGCCGGAGCGACAAGCGCGCAAAGCAACGCCACGAGCAGTGTCGCCGCGGTGAGGAACCTCGTTACCGGCTGGCCGCGCCGCAAGAAGACAGGTGTGCTCATGGCAATCTCCTACCCCGGGAAACCCGGTCCCGGAGGTAGACGCACGTGGCGCCGGTTCGTGTTGAATGACGCAGCGAATGTGCCTGAGTCGCGCGTTTTTGTCAGCGAGCAGGGACGTATAAACAGGCCCGATTGGACGTCGCTGACTGTGCGGCGTCATCGCCAAACGCATCCCGGAGCTCAAGCTCCACCTTCCAAGCGCTACCTGGCGGTCGAGGCGGCGATGTCCGAGATCGCTTGCAGGAGGGTCACGGGCTCAATCGGCTTGGCGAGCAAAGTCAGGTCGTTGCGGTCGAGGAACTTGAACACCCGGTCGGTGATCGCCGCGCCCGTGCAGAAGATGAACCGGTCCGCCAGGTCCGGCCGCTTGGACGCGATCGCGTTGTAGACGTCGATTCCGTCGAAGCCGCGCATGTGCAGGTCGCAGAGCACCGCGGCGTAGCGTTTGCCCGACAGCATCTTCGCGACCGCCTCGTCGCCGGAGTCGGCGGTGACCACCTTGAACTGTTTGCGCAGCACGCGTTCAAACGTTCGCAGCACGAGCTCGCTGTCGTCGATCACCAGGATCCGCGCTGTTCCGTCATCCGCGCTCGAGCGCTTGCGGCTCCTTGGGCGGCTCGAGCCGTGCCGGCGGGGGGAATGGGTATCGACGATCGGAAGTCGAAGCTCCACGGTCGTTCCCGCGCCCGGCACGCTGTCGATGTGCAGTCGGCCGCCATGTTTGCGCACGGTTTCCACAGCCAGCGGCAGGCCAAGTCCCTTGCCGTGGCTCACGTCCTTTGTGGTGAAGAACGGCTCGGAAGCTTGAAGCGCGGTCGCCGAATCCATGCCGACGCCGTTGTCGCGCACGCTCAACACAGCTTCCTGGTGGCGCTCGAACGTCCGCAGCGCGACCCGTCCACGCCGTCCGTTTTCACCGTTTTCGCGTCGCAGAACCGCGTCGACGGCGTTGTCGATGAGCTCTGCGACCACTTCGGTCAGCCGCTGCGCGTCCCCTTGCACCAACACCTCATCGCTCGCCTCGACGACCACGTTGATGCCAGTCGCGCCGCGATCCTTTCTGCGCCTGGCCGCGCTCATCGCGACGGTCTTCAGCTCGAGGACATCCAGGTCGGCCAACTCCAGGCGGCTCAGGCCGAGCAGCTCCCGCGTCAAGTCCGCGATCTCGCGCATGCCCCGCGTCGCGTCGGCCACCAGTCCGGCCAACTCCGCCCGCTCGCGCGCTCCGACTTCGCCGCGCAAGATCTCGTTGGCCTCGGTGAGGTTGAGCAGGACATATTGCGCGGGGTTGTTGACCTCGTGCGCGATCCCTTCGGCCATGCGTCCGATCGCGGCGAGCTTGCCGGCGTGGGCCAGCTGCTCGTGAACGCGCAAAAGCTCGGCGTTCGTGCGCTTGACCGACGCGCTTCGAGCGACATCGCGGCTGATGTCTCGGATCACGCTCACCATGCGGGTTCGACCGGCCGGGCGAAACGCGGACACCCGCAAATCCGCCCAGAACTCCGTCCCGTCGGCGCGCACCATCTTGAGCGGCCCCTTCTCCGCCAGACCGGTTTCATTGAGCGCGTGGGTGATCGCGGCGACCGCCTCGGATTCCGAGGGACTGCACAGCGATCTGCCCGTGCGCTTGAGCCATTGCGCCGGTTTGTAGCCAAACAGCTCGCCCGCGGCGAGGTTGGCTTCGATGATCAGCGCGGTGTCGAAGTCCGAGACCAGGATCGCGTCGGAAGCCGCATCAAACGGCGCTCGGTGTCGCTGGGTTGCGCGCGCTTGGTCGGTGATATCGGTCTTGAGCGTGACGAAGCCTTGCAAAGCACGCCCGTCCTTTCCGCCGATCGGTTGAATCGCGACGCGTTGATGATACATCGTGCCGTCTTTGCGACGGCTCACCATCGGCCCATTCCACGGATGGCCCGCGCGAACACGCGCCCAAATCGCGTCGAAATACTCCCGCGGATGCTCGTCGCTGCGGCTCAGCTCGGCTGGCGTGTGACCGCGTGCCTCATCCAACGTGTAGCCGGTCGTGACCTCGAAACGCTTGTTCGCATCGACGACGCGGCCGTTGCTGTCCGTCAGCTCATAGACAATACCGGCCGCCTCGAGCGCGCGTTGCAGCAGCTCGACGGTCACCTCAGGCCCGCGCTGGCTCATTTCGCTGTCCTTCCGGCGGGGAATGCGCGGGTATTGCGTGATAACCCCATCATCGCCGCTGGAGCGCGGATTTTCCACCGCCGCCGGATCTCGCCTTGGAGATTGCGCGCCGAATCCAACGGTGCGGCGGCGCGAGCACTTGTTGCGCAACCGGTCCGCCGGTACCTTGCAAGGCCGTGAAGATTCCGGTTGCCATCGCCATCGCCGTCTTGCTCGCCGTCTTGCTCGGCGGATGCCTTGAGGAAGAGCCCTTTGTGCTCGGGCCCGGCGGCTATGCCGGCAACCCCGATGGCTCGACTGTCGGGCCGGCCACCAAAGGCGCGTGTGCCGCAGACAAAGACTGCAAGGACGGCAAGTTCTGCACCTCCGACCGGTGCGTCGACGGCACCTGCGCGTTCGAGCCGTTGAGCGGCCAGCCCTGTGAAGACGGAAACAAGTGCACCACCGCTGAGACCTGCGAAAAAGGCGCGTGCAAGGGCGCCGAGGCGGTCAAGTGCGACGACGGCCAGACGTGCACCGCCGACCAATGCAACCCATCGACTGGAACCTGCGTCTTTCCAACGATCGAAGGCCCCTGCAACGATGGCAGCCCGTGCACCACGGCGGACCACTGCAAATCGGGCAAGTGCGTTGGTGGCGCCCCCAAGGCGTGCGATGACGGCAATCCCTGCACATCCGACGGCTGCAAACCGGACACGGGCGCGTGCACCTACACGCCGGTCAAGGCGCCATGTGACGACGGCAACGCGTGCACCAGCAAAGACACCTGCGCCAAGAGCGTCTGCGCCGGCACAGCGATCGACTGCGACGATGGCAACCCCTGCACCGGCGACACATGCGCGCCGAAGAGCGGCTGCAAACACCCGGCCCTGACCGGCACGTGCAGCGACGGCAACGCGTGCACCAGCGGCGATGTCTGCGTGAAGTCGACGTGTGTCGGCAAACCCGTGGCCAAGCAGCATTGCGAGGACAACAACCCGTGCACCGATGACACGTGCAACCCGAAAAAAGGCTGCGTGAACGCGGCAAACACGGCCAGCTGCGACGACGGCGACCCGTGCACGAAGAACGACAAGTGCGCCGCCGGCACGTGCCACAAGGGGGCCAAAGATCCCAAGTGCGCGTGCAACAACGACAAAGCTTGCCAAGCGTTCGACAAGAACCTCTGCGACGGTCTGTTGATCTGCAACCTGGCGACCCACACCTGCGAGCTTGACGTTGCCACCGTGGTCAAGTGCAAGGCCGGCGCGTGCTCCAAGGAGAGCTGCGTGCCCGCGACCGGCAAGTGTGTGCTCAACAAGCTGCCCGACGGCGCGCCCTGCGATGCGGACGGCAATAAGTGCACGGTCGGCGACGTCTGCAAGCTCGGCACGTGTTTCGTCGGCAAACCCGCCAATTGCGATGACAGCAACCCCTGTACAGACGACTCGTGCGCCGCCAAAGACGGCTGCCTGCACACCGCCAACAAGGCCGCGTGCAGCGACGGCAATCCCTGTACGGACGGCGATGGTTGCGCTGCCAAGGCGTGCCAGCCGGGCCAGGTCAAGAAGTGCAACGACGCCAACGGATGCACCGCCGATTCATGCGATACGTCCACCGGCAAGTGCGTCCACAACGGCAAGCCGCACGATGGCGACCCGTGTGACGCCGACGGCAGCGTGTGCACCGCCAAGGACACCTGTTCGGCCGGCACGTGCGCCAAGGGCAAGCTGCTCGACTGCGACGACAAGAACCCGTGCACCACGGATTCGTGCAACCCATCGGGTGGCAAGGGCTGCGAACACACAAACAACGCGGCGACCTGCGACGACGGCAACCCGTGCACGACCGCCGACAGCTGCGCCGGCGGCAAGTGTCAGCCCGGCTCGGTCAAACCGTGCGTCGATGGCGATAAGTGCACCAAGGACAACTGCGACGCCACGACGGGCACGTGCAAACACGACGCCATCTCGGGCTGCAGCACCAAGTGCACCAAGGACGCCAACTGCGACGACAACAACCCGTGCACGACCGACACCTGCGACGGTGGGACGTGCAGCAACAAGACGCGAACCGGCGCCTGCGACGACGGTTCGGTGTGCACAACCGGCGACAGCTGCAAGAACGGTTCGTGCTCCGGCAAGGCCAAATCGTGCGACGACGCCAACGCGTGCACGACCGACAGCTGCGACCCGATCAAAGGCTGCCAGAAGACCCCGGCATCGGGCCCCTGCGACGCCGACGGCAGCGCATGCACGATCGGCGATGGCTGCGTGGGCGGCACCTGCAAAGCCGGCGGCCTGAAAAAATGCGACGACGGCAAGAGCTGCACGATCGACGGCTGTGACGCGAAAACCGGCGCCTGCTCGTTCGTCGCCAAGGGGCTGGACGGCAAGGCGTGCGACGCAGACGGCTCGGTGTGCACCCACAACGACACGTGTCAGTCTGGCGGCTGCATCCCCGGCAAGAAGCTCCCCTGCGACGACGCCAACCCGTGCACCGCCGACAGCTGCGACCCGAACAAAGGCTGCCAGCAGATCGTCCAAGTCGGCCCCTGCCACGACGGCAACAAGTGTCGTTCCACCGGCGTCTGCAAGGCCGGCAAGTGCGACCAGCCGCCCGCCGACGACTGCGACGACGACAACGCGTGCACCAAGGACAGCTGCGACACGCTCACCGGCAAGTGCACCAACACGTCGATCGACAAGTGCGCCGCCGACTGCACGACAAAAGCCGACTGCGACGACAACAACCCGTGCTCGATCGACACCTGCGCGCTCGGCAAATGCCAGTTCCAGGCGCGCACCGGCACGTGCGCCGACGGCAACAAGTGCTACCTGGCCGGAACCTGCTCGACCGGCACGTGCGTCGGCGGCAAGAAGGTGGTCTGCAGCGACGGCAACCCCTGCACCAAGGACGTCTGCGACAAGACGGCCGGCAACTGCTCGTTCATCGGCACGAGCTCGGGTTGCGACGATGGCGACGCGTGCACCGTCGGCGACTCCTGCAAGTTCGCCAAGTGCAAAGGCGGCGTCGCCAAGCCATGCAGCGACAACAACGCGTGCACAACCGACAGCTGTGACGCCAAGACCGGCAAGTGCGTGTTCACCAACAACAGCGCCACGTGCGACGACGGGGACGCGTGCACCGTCAACGACACCTGCAAGGCCGGCTCGTGCAAACCCGGCGACATCGGCAAGCTCAACATGGTGATCGGCACCGGCAAAAACGGCTCCAAAGATGGCACCGCCAAGACCGCATCGTTCGACTACCCGCGCGGCATTTGGGTCGCTGCCGATGGCACCGCTTACGTCGCTGGTGGCGGCAGTGAGTTGATTCGCAAGGTGACCGTCGCCGGCAACGTCACGCGGTGGGCGGGGACCGGCGCTTCCGGCTATGCGAACGGCCCACGCTTGCAGGCACAATTTGGCAACCCCACCGGCATCGCGGGCGACAAGGCGGGCAACCTCTACGTCTGCGACACGGATAACCACGTCGTGCGCATCATCGACACCAAGGGCGTGGTCAACAACTTCGCTGGCAGCGGCAAAGCGGGCAGCAAAGACGGCTACGGCATCAAGGCGCAGCTCAACAAACCGGCCGGCGTTGCCATCGACCCCGCGGCGCTCTATGTCTCGGATTCAGCCGCCCACCGCGTCCACATCGTCACGCTTGACGGGTTGGTCAGCACCCTCGCTGGCTCCGGCAAAGCGGGATTCAAAGACGACGTCGGCGGCCAGGCCCAGTTCGACACACCGCTGGGCATCGCCGTCGCAACCGACGGCCAGGTCTACGTGGCGGACTCGGCCAACCATCGCATCCGACGCGTGTCGCTTACGGGCGTTGTCACCACCGTCGCGGGCACCGGCAAGTTTGGCAAGATCAACGGCCCGGCGAAGACAGCGACGTTCATCTACCCGCAAGGTTTGCGCTTCCTGCCGACCGGCGAGCTGCTCATCGTCGACCGCCAAAACCACCTGATCCGCGGGCTCGACAAGGGTGTTGTGCGCACGGTCTTCGGCGATGGCAAGACGACAACGTTGCACGAACCCCTCCAGGCCGCGGCAGACAGCGTTGGTCGCGTGTGGGTCGTCGACAGCAAGAACCATCGCCTGGTGCGTTTCTGGATGGCGAAGAAGCTGTGCCATGACGGCAACACCTGCACGTCCGATGGCTGCGATGCCAAGACCGGCAAGTGCCTGTACAAATCGCTCGCCAACGGCGCCAAGTGCGGCACCGGGTGCCTTGAGCAGCAGATCTGCAAAGCCGGCGCCTGCTCCTTTGGCACGCCCAAGAACTGCAACGACTACGACGGCTGCACCAACGACTACTGCGCCAACGGCGTCTGCAAGAACGTGCCGATCGCCGGGTGCAAATAGCGGCTGACTGATGACGCCGCGCCGCGATGTCGGCGAACGCTGGCCCACTCGCCACCATCGCCTCGCTCCCGCAACTCTCTACGGCGCGTTCGCGTTTTCAGTGGTGGCCGTCATCGCGGTCTTCATCGCCTTTCCCGACGGCCTGCCGACCCGCTTCGTCGTCGCGATTCACGAGGGCACGACGCGCGATTCGGTCGCCCAGCTCTTCGGCCTCGGCGGACACGGGGAGGTCGGGTTTGGGCCGTGGCTGCGCCTTGCTGGTCCCGACGATACAGTTCGCCTGCCGCGCCTCGCTGCGCTGAACCTGGCGACATGGCTGGCAACCTTCGCGCTTTGGTGGGTCGTGGTCGCCCGAATCGCTCGTGGCGCCGTGCTCGCCGCCGTCCTGGTCGCCGTCTGCCTGGCCAGCCTCCCCGGCCTCAACAGCGCGCTGTCCGAGTCTCCGGCCGCGCTGCTCTCCGCATTGACCGGCATCGCCGCCCTCGTGCTCGGCTTCGGCGACCGCGCGACGCCTCTGAAGCGGCTTGTTGTGGCAGTCCCGGCCCTCGCCTGGGCGGCTACCGTTCGCTTCGAATGGGCGCTGCTCGGCCTTGGTGTGTTGGTCGGCGAAGGCGTCATGGCCGCTGTACCGCCCGCGCGGCTCGATGCATGGCGCGCCGGCTTTCAGACCCGCATGTCGGTCGCCGCGCGTCGATTCGGCTGGGGATGGTGGCCGGCGCTCGTCGTCGTGGCGCTCGCTGCAGCCGAGGTGTGGGGCGGCCTGGGAGCGCTCCTGCCGGTCGAAGACGGCGATCCCTACCGCGTCTGGATCACGACGGCTGTCGGCGCCCTGCCGTCGCACATTGTCAGCACCGGGTTCGCGCTGTGGCACGTCCTGCCGGGGGCGGTCGTCTTGCTCGCTTGCATCGGGTTCGTGCATGCCTGTGTGCACCCGCTGAAGTGGCGGTTGCTGCCGTTTTCGGTCGCCCTTCTCGCCTCGCTCTACGTCGCCGCCGCCCACGGGCAGTCGTCCCCCGCCTACTTCGAGATCGAGCGCTACTTTGCGCCGCTGCTGCCTTTCGTCGCGGTATTTGCTGGCGCGGGCGCATGGTGGCTGGTCAATCGCGTCGATCGTTCGGCATCTCCGCGAGCATGGCGTGTCATCGTCGCCTTCGTCGCCATCGTCGGGTCCGTGCCCCTGTCGACATGGCCCCAGTCCGTCAAGCAGCTCTCTGCATGGCAGGCCTGGATCGACGAAAATGGCGAGCTCAGCCTCCCGCTTGACCACGACGTGCAGCGCGAAGTCCGCCTGCTGCTCCGAACGCTCGACGACGCCCCCGAATGCGCGGTCATCACCATCCTCAAGCCGATCCCGTCGATGCGCATGGCCGACGACGATGGCCGCTACCTGGCGCTTTCACGGGATCGATCCAAGGTGCTCGCGTCGCGCACAATGGCCGACGCGCGCAGGGAGCTCGCCCACGACTTTGCGCCGATGACCTGCCTGCGTGTCGTGCACGGCCTCGACTGCAATGTTCGCGGCGACAACCACTGCGACGTTGACACCGCGCGCCTCGAGCCTCTTGTGCGCGAGGGCTTCACAACCCGCGCCTACACCCACCCAACGGAGCGTCATTCGCGCCCATCGCGCACCGTTCTCGCGGTCTACGGCGACCGCTGATCGACGTTCCAACCGACCTTGTCACGAGGGGTTTGTGCGGCGACAATCCGCGCAGTCTCCGACCCAATGCGTCTGTCCCCGTAGGCGCTGATTCACCGCAAAGAGTACGCCGCAATGATCAAGAAAATCGCTATCGGCCTTGTCGCCGTCATCGTCGTGCTGCTGGGCATCGGCATGGTTCTGCCCAAACAAGTTCACGTCGAGCGTTCGACCGTGATCAAGGCCTCGCCCGAGCAGGTGTGGACGTGGGTGAGTAGCTTCGACAACTTCAACAAGTGGTCGCCGTGGTTTGAGCTCGACCCCAACGCCAAGTACACGTATTCGGGCACCCCCGGCACCGTCGGCGCCAAGATGTCCTGGGTTTCGGACAACCGCAACGTGGGCTCAGGCAGCCAGGAGATCCTGGTGCTGGACAAGCCCAACAAGGCCGAGCTCTCGCTGGACTTTGGCGCTGAGGGTACGGCCAAGGCGGCCTACGTTCTGGTCAAGGACGGCGACGGCACCAAGTTCACCTGGACGTTTGACGGCGACATGGGCAGCAGCCCGATCGGCGGGTGGTTCGGGCTGATGATGGACGGCATGCTCGGGCCGGACTACGAAAAGGGCCTCGCCAAGCTCAAGAAGCTCGCCGAAGCAGGGCCAGCGGCAGGTGGCGATGCCAAGAAGGCGGCGGATATGCCTTCCGAGGGCACCGCGACGAAATAGCCTCCTCGACGCCCGGGTTTGGGCGACGAATAATCCCCACGCTGCTGGACGTCGAGTCGTTCAAGGCGCGGGGATGTTCTTCGTGACGTCGTCCCAGGTGCGCACGGACACGCGTGCGTGGCCCCACTTGCCGGACTTGAAGTCGAGCACCTGCAGCCGCAGATCGATCCACTTGCCGCAGAACTTGGGCGCCTCGCTGGGTTTGGCGCCGTCGTAGCGGACCTCGATGCCCGGGTTGAGCGCGGACACGAAGCCGTAGACGTTGCTCTGACCCTGGATTGGCTTGGCGTAGTAGGTGAGCGCGGCGCCCGTCGCGATCTTCTTGCAGGCGTCGTATCCAGCGGCGCGGATCTGCAGGTTGGCTGTTGACGACGTGACGCCGGGTAGCTTGGCGCGAAACGCCAGCCAGACGTGAAAGCCGCCCTGGATGCCGTACGTCATCGGGACCACGTCGCCTTTCTGGTAGGCCGCGAACACGCCTTTCTCGAGCGCTCCGAGCGTGATGTTCAACGACGGCTTGCCCAGCTTGACCGGGTCGATGCCGAACGTCGGTTTGTCGGCGTTGGGGCAATTGGTGGTCGGCTCGGGCAGGGCGGCAAGCGCGACGCCAGCGGGCGGCGGGGCACCCACGTAACAGAGCGTCGCGCCGCTGGCCGCATCGACCGGGGTGGCTGCGTCTGTAGCGTTTCCTGCATCGGCGACTGTGCCCGCATCGGCGGCGGTTCCGACATCCGCGACGGTTGCAGCATCCGCGACGGTTCCGGCATCGGCGACGGTTCCAGCATCGGCGACGGTTCCGGCATCCGCGACGGTTCCAGCATCGGCGACGGTTCCGGCATCGGCGACGGTTCCGGCATCCGCGACGGTTCCGGCATCGGCCCCGCTTGAGGCATCTGGCACAGTTGTGCCATCGGCCACGGTTGCGGAATCTGCGGCGGACCCGGTAGCGGTGTCGGCTGCTGTGCCGGATCCTGTTTCGCTGTCCTGGGTGCCGGAGTCCTGGCTGCCGGAGTCCTGGGTGCCGGAGCCTGGGGCGGTCGTGTCCTTGACGACCGGATCGCGGTGCGGCGACGAACAGCCGACCGAGGCGGCAAGCAGAACAGCGCAGACCAGCGTGTGTACCGCTGTGGACGGACCTTGTAGCATTCGCGCCTCGCTGGAGAAGCCCATCATTTCGCGCCCAACCAGAACGCTTGTCGTAGCCGTCGCGGCCTTGCTCGTTACCGGCTGTCCGCAGCAAACGCCCGATGGTAACGAGTTTTCGGACACCGGGCCCGGAAATGGCCAGTTGGACGCCAATGCTTCGTCATCGGGTGGCGCTTCGTCCGGTGGCTCGTCGTCGTCGAGCGGCGCTTCGTCCTCGACCGGCGGGTCCTCGGGCAGCACGAGCTCGTCTTCGGGCAGCACGACGTCATCTTCCAGCGGGTCTACGTCGTCCGGCGGGTCTACGTCGTCCAGCGGGGCCTCGGGTGGCAAACCTGACGCCGGCTCGAGCAGCGGTGGCGCCGACGCTGTTGGCAAGCCGTGTACGACCGACAAGGACTGCGGGCCGGAGCCGGTCTGCAAGCGATGGACGTGCGCCGCAAAGTGCTATCCGATCATCAAGAATTCGGGCGCATGCGACGACGGAAACGTCTGCACCGAAGGCGACGTGTGTTTTATCGGCATCTGTCAGAAGGGCAAGCCCAAGTCCTGCAATGACAACGACCCGTGCACCATCGACACCTGCACCAATCCGGCCGGCTGCAAACACACACCTGCCAAGGACGGCCACGTCTGCGCGCCCGGCAAGACCTGCAGCGGCGGCCAGTGCGTCGGCGGCGTCGGCGTGGGCGTCAACAGCATCACCCTCGGGGGCAACTCCACGTGCGCGATCTCCAAGCTCAACAAGCTGCTGTGCTGGGGCATCGACAGCGACGGCCAGGTCGGCAACGGCGAATCGAGCATCAAGACGTTCTCAACCCCCCAACCGGTCAAGGTCACCGGTGCGGTCACATCCGTCTCGTGCGGCGGGCAACACTGCTGCGCGGTCGTCGCCGGCAAGGTGTGGTGTTGGGGCGATAACGCCTACGGGCAGGTCGCTCCCGGGACGGCCAAGTTCAAGCGCTACGACGCGCCGGTTGCCGTCGGTGTGAGCGCCGAATCGGTCGCGGTCGGGGAATTTCACAGCTGCGCGCTCGACAAGCAGGGCTCCGTCAAATGCTGGGGGCTCGCCAGCGCGGGGCAGGTTGGCGCCGGTGACGTTGGAACCAAGGTCGGACCGACGACGACGAAGCTCTCCGGCGCGGCCAAGGCGATCACGGCCGGGCGCACGTACGCCTGCGCGCTGCTCACGACCGGGGCGGTACAATGCTGGGGCTACAACGGTTACGGCCAGCTCGGAAACGGTAAGGGCGGCACATCAGCCAGCGAAAAACTGCCGTCAGCGGTGCTCAACGTCGCCAACGTCACCGCCATCGCGGCCGGCCGTGAACACACCTGCGCGCTCATCAAGGGCGGCGTCTGGTGCTGGGGTCGCGGCGGCAGCTACCAGCTTGGCGAATCGAGCGGCTCCTACCGCCACACGCCCAAGCAGGTCCCCGGCCTGTCGGGCATAACCGCCATCGCGACCGGGTCCACCCACACCTGCGCCGTCGACGCGAGCGGCGGGTTGTGGTGCTGGGGCGGCAACGCGAAGGGACAGGCCAACGACAAGGCCGGCTACACGGTCAAGAAAGCGACGAAATATACGGGCTTGTCGGCGGCGGTCGAAAACGTCGCGGGCGGTCTGGCACATACCTGCGTCATCACCAAGAAGGCCGAGTTGTGGTGCTGGGGGAGCAACGCCTCCGGGCAGGTCGGCAACAACACCAAGAAGGACACCAAGGTTGCTGTTCACGTGCAGTGACCGCGGCCCGCAACGACGATGTCAGCCACCGACGACCAAAACAGCGACCGGGCCAACAGCGACCGGGCCGACACCGCGCCATCCACACCGGACGAAGACGCCATCTCCCCGCAGAACGCGCGCGTGTTCAAGCTCATCCTCTTTGGCATCACCGCCATCATCGCGCTGGTCATGCTCGAGGTCGGCCTGAAGGTCGCCGCCGGCGCAGGCATGATCAGCCCGCGCATCCTGCCGCACGAAAACCTGCAGTACACGGGTACGGCCTACGCGCGTCACGCCTTCGATGCGACCGAACGCGTGGTCACGCTGGCGGACGGACGTTCTTTCCCGATCAACGCCCACGGATACCGCTCGCGTCCGTTCGAGATCACCAAACCCGCCGGTGTGCAGCGCGTCGTCGTCTTTGGTGGCTCGCAGGTGTTCGACCAGAACGTCAGCGGCCACAAGGACTGGCCGCAAGCCGCCGGCGACCTGTTGAACAAGCGCGGCCTCCACGTCGAGGTCATCAACGCCGGTATTCCCGGGCACAGCGCCGTCGACGCGGTTGGTCGCTTGCTCACCGAGGTCCACCGCTGGCAGCCCGACGTCGTCGTGTTGTGCAATATGTGGAACGATCTCAAAGATTTCCGCTACGATGGACCGCTCCTGCGCAAACGCCACCCGATGGCTTCATCCGATCCGCGCACGACGTATTTCAACGTCGTCGACAAGGCGCTTTGCCACATCTCGCGTCTCTACACCACGGTGCGGCAGCGCTACCTGACCTGGTCGCTGGGCGCCGGGGCCGAAGGGGTCCTCAACTACGACGGCCGCATCGACGCGCCGCCCGCCGCCGGTCTTGCGCGCTACAAGCTCCACGTCGCGAGCTTCGTCGATATCGCCCGCAACGCCGGTGCCGAACCGCTGCTGATGCTCCAGGCCCGGTTGCCGAGTGAAGAACTCGATGAAGCGAGCTGGAAGAAGGTGCAGAGCGGCTTCGTCGGCTTCTCCCGCAAAGGTCTGTTGGCGGCTTACAAGGGGGCCGAGGACGCGATTGCCGCCGTCGCGTTGGCCAAATCCGTCACGGTCATCGACGCCAACTCGGCCGTCCCGTCGGACAAGGAACACTTCGGCGACCACGTGCATGTCAGCCCGAAGGGCAGCGAAGTGCTCGCGAAGACCCTTGCCGACGCCCTGGCGCCGGTGCTCAGCGCGAAAAAGCAGCGATGAACGTCGAAATGCTCGTGGTCGGGTTGCTCAAGGCCGTGTCAGCCCGGCAGCGGTCGATTCTCGATGGATGGATTCGAAACAAGGCGGG
>CAZLMW010000103.1:0-28396 GCA_964560875.1 uncultured Enterobacteriaceae bacterium | reverse complement strand
GCAGACTGCAGCCAGGTCCCCCACGATGACCGACACGATTTACGGCGCAGTCTGCCAGGCCGCCGGGCTAAACGGTCACCGCCAGCTCGATGCGCCCCCCATGTAGCTGGGCGGGATCGATTTCACCGGCGTGCACCGCGACCTGGCCGTCGATGATGGTCACGGCGTCGAAATCGCGGCGTTGACCGTCGCGAAGCACCAGCTGGCCGGGCTGTTTGGCAGCGTCGACGTCAAAGACGCCTTCGAATTCAGCCCAAACGACGCCGGTGATCACGGCAGCCCCGCACATCCGGCGCAGCGGACCGACGACCACGCTTTTGTCCGGGCCGGGCGCCACGACGAAACTCCGCGCCATCGTCCTCTCCCTGCCCCTGGCGCCGCTCACCTCGGCGATTGACCGGCGCTGCTCATGCCCCCATCATCCGCGCCCGATTCTCACCGAAACATCAACGGAGACGAAGACATGCCCCGCATCATGATGCGTTCGTCCGCCGCGCGCATCCCCCGCGTTGCCGCCATCCGCCCCGCCTGGAAGCTGGCCGCCGCGACCTTCGCCGCGCTCCTGCTCGCCACCGCCACCGCCTGGGCCGAAGAGGCCGCCAAATCCGGCGGCGCCATGGACGCGGTCGACAAGGCCGTGGGCGCGGTCAACGGCGTGCTCGCCAGCGTGATGTTCTGGAATATCCCCGGCATCAACATGCCGATCACGGTCGCGTGGCTGCTCGTCGGCGCCGTCGCGTTCACCGTGTGGATGGGCTTTATCAACGTCCGCCTGTTCGGCCACGCCATCAGCATCGTGCGCGGCAAGTTCGATAACCCCGACGACGAAGGCGAGGTCAGCCACTTCCAGGCCCTCACCGCAGCGCTCTCGGCGACCGTCGGCCTCGGCAACATCGCCGGCGTGGCGATCGCGGTCGGCAAAGGCGGCCCGGGTGCCACGTTCTGGATGATCGTCGCGGGCCTCATCGGCATGAGCAGCAAGTTCGTCGAATGTTCGCTCGGCCAGAAATACCGCCAGGTGCGTCCCGACGGCCGCGTCATGGGCGGCGCGATGTACTACCTGTCCAACGGGCTCGAAGAGAAAGGCCTCGGCGGGCTGGGCAAGGTGCTCGCGGTGGCTTTTGCGCTGCTATGCATCGGCGGCTCGTTTGGCGGCGGCAACGCGTTTCAGTCCAACCAGTCGCTCAACGTCATCCAGGAGACGGTGCCCTTGCTGGCCGATGTGCCCTGGGCGTACGGCTTGTTCATGGCGGCCCTGGTCGGGTTCGTCATCATCGGCGGCATCCAGCGCATCGCCGGCGCGGCGGAGAAGATCGTGCCTGCGATGTGCGGCCTCTACGTGCTCGCTTGCCTGTATGTGATCGTGGGCAACATCGAGCTGGTCCCCGAGGCGATCAGCAAGATCATCACCGAAGCCTTCAACCCCAAGGCGATCGAGGGCGGCGCCATCGGCGTGTTGGTGGTCGGCATTCAGCGCGCCGCGTTCTCCAACGAAGCCGGCATCGGCTCGGCCGCCATCGCCCACTCCGCTGCGAAGACCGAATATCCGGTCCGCGAGGGCATCGTCGCCCTGCTCGAGCCCTTCATCGACACCGTCATCGTCTGCTCGATGACCGCCCTCGTCATCGTCATCACCGGCGCCTACGACAACCCCGCGTACGCCGACCTCGTCGCCGCCAACAAGGGCGCCGCGCTGACCTCGCGCGCCATGGCCGAGAACATCGCCTGGTTCCCCTACCTGCTTAGCATCGCGGTCTTCTTGTTCGCGTTTTCGACGATGATCTCATGGTCCTATTACGGCGAGCGCTGCTGGGCGTGGCTCTTTGGCGATGGCAGCTCGCTCGTCTACCGCGGGTTGTTCATCGTGATGACCTTTCTCGGGTCGATCATCACCGCGACCAACGTGCTCGACCTGTCCGACCTTATGATCCTCGGCATGGCGTTCCCGAACATCATCGGGCTGTACATCCTCGCCGGTGGTATCAAGACCGACTTGAACGACTACATGGGCAAGCTGCGGCGCGGCGAATTCAAGGTCTACAAGTAGCGATCGACCGCCGCTCAGCCTGTCGGGGTATGGCGTGCGCCCGATGGGCGAGGGATAAGCCGGCGCGTCGCGCGACTGTGCCGTTGCTCTGCTTGTTCGGCACGTTGGGTGCGGTCGCGGGCGTCGACCTCATCGGCGTGGGCGAAGAAGCGCGCGCGGATCACGAACATGGCGATGGCGCCGGCGCAGAGATCGGCGATGACGATGCCGCCAAAGACGCCGATGGCGCCGAATATCGTGCCGCCGACGAAACCGAACCCGACGGCCAACAGGGGCGTGCGGATGGCGACCAGGGCTGTCGCCAGCCACGGTGAGCCGGTCGCGTTCAGGCCCGCGTTGAGCACGAGCAGCATTCCGCGCGCGCCGATACCGATCGGCGTCAGGACGAGCAGCAAGGCGAGCAGCCGCTGCACGGCGGGCTCGGCGGAGAACAACGCGGCCAACGGCGACGCAAAAACCGCCATTGCAGCGACGGCGATGGCCGAGGTCCAAAACGACAGCGATCGGCCAAGACGCAGCGCTTCCCGCACACGGTCGCTGCGCGAGGCGCCGTTGTTTTGACCGATGAACGGAGTCAAGACGCCGGCGATGGCCAGCACCGGCAGGGCAAGGACGGCGTCGATCTTCAGGCCGGCGCCGAACGCGGCCACGGCGGCGTGTCCATGCGTGGCCACGATCGCGGTCAAGGCGGCAAGGGAGATCGGAACCAAGGCGCGCGCGAGGGCGGCAGGGGCGGCGACCTGCGCGAGCTCGCGCCACGACCGAACGACGACAGAGGGCGCCAACGAAAACGGACGCAGCAACCCGTCGCGACGGATCAGCACACCGATCACGGCCGACACCATCGCCCAACGCGCGATGCAGGTCGCGATCGCCGCGCCCTCGATACCCAGCGCCGGGAGCGGGCCGAAGCCAAAGATCAACATCGGGTCCAAGGCGAGGTTGAGCCCCATTCCAGCCAACATGATCGCGGCGGGTGTGTGGGTGTCCCCTGCCGCGCGCAGCACGCCGTTGGCGAACATCCCGACCAGCAGCGGGCCGACCGCGAACAGCCAAATGTCCATGTACGCAGCCACGTGGCCGAGCAACGAGGCGGGCACGCCGAGCCGCGAAAAGACGGCGCTCATGCCAATGGCGTGCCCGAATCCGATCAACGCCGCGGCGACGGTGACCGCGAGCAACAGGGCATGGCCAACGAGACGATCCATCGCGTCGTCGTCTTCGCGCCCGATCGCCCGCGCCAGGACCGCGCTGACACCGACGCCGGCGCCGATTCCGAGGCTGCCGACCAGGAGGACGACCGGAAACGTGAAGCTGATGGCGGCGAGCGACTCGGTTCCCAAGCGGGCGACGAAGAAAGTATCGACCGCGTTGAAGCCGATCACCGCGGCGAGCCCGATAAGCATCGGTCCCGCCATCTTCCGCAGCTGCCCTTTGACGTCACCGTGGGTCAAGCGCTGCCGTCGCCGACGCAAACCGATCTGTCGCGCACGCATGTGGCCCCCCGAGGAGATACTCGCAATGAATGCTGATGAGGGACCGCGAACCGGGGGTCTGGGCTCGGCCAATCAGCGATTCAAAGCGCTACATTCCGCGGCAAGTGGGATCTGGCGGAGTGGTCGCGCTGCAATGGCACTGTAAGGCCATGTAGTGGCGGCGCAAAGTCAATTCACGTTGCATCAGCGCAACAAATCGTTCCGATTGTTCCAACTTGTCGGTCAAAGACCCTGTTTTACGGTCGAAAACGCGGCAGTGAACGGTTGTATGATTTGGTTGGTACTCTCCTGCTGCGAAGATGCACGAGCCGCCCGAAGGTCGATCCATGAACTACGCGAGCCGACAAAAACGACGCGCCTACCCCGAGGCGATTGGGCTCGTGACCATGGGGCTCGTGGCCATGGGGCTCGTGTTCACGATCGGCGCGTGCAGCGAAACGAGCGAACAGCCTGCCGATAGCGCCCCGGACAGCGCCACAGCCGACACGCAGACCGACCGGGCCGAAACGGCGGACGCCGGGGGGTTCGATGTGGCGACCGTCGATGGTGGCAACGGCTCGGCCAGCGGACATGACGGGGCGGTCGTCGATGCCAATGTCGATGCCAATGTCGATGCCAATGTCGATGCCAATGTCGATGCCAATACCAATGCCAATGACGCAGTGACACCCGATGCCAGCGGCAACGACGTGAGCTCGGTGTCTGACGCGCTCGCAGCGGACGATTCCGGCGCCGTTTCCAGCTCCGATGGCGGTTTGATCGATGCGGTGTCGGACGCGTCGGGCGGCGGCAAAACCAAGCCGATCGCCACGGCTTCGGGCGCGTTCATCGACCCGCCCGCGGAGGCCACCTGGACCTACAACTTCGGCTTCGTGTCGATGGTTACCGGCAAGCTCGCGGTGATCGACATCCACAAGCCGTCGAAGGTGACCGAGCTGGGCAGCGGCTCAAAGCTGGTTCACGGCGCGGCCGTCGAGCCGGGTCAGGCCAGCGTCTGGTACCCGGACTTCAACACGACGAGCCTGGTGCGCTACGCCGCGACCAACGCCAAGAAGAGCGCCTGGAAAGCGACCAAGACCGTGAAGATCCCCGTGCTCGAGCTCGGCCAGGTGCGCGGCGCGGGGGACGCGAGCGTGATCGGCGTCACCGCCGGCATCATGCCTGTCCAGGGCACCGATTTCGACAAGCAGAAGGCCGAAAAAGCCAAGATCATCGCCCTGTATCGCCCGGCGACCGGCAAGCTCACGACCCACAAGCTGCAGTCGCCGATGGCGGTCGAAATCAGCAACCGCGGCTCCACCGCCTATTTCGCCAACTGGGGACATCACACGATCAGCGTCATCGACGTCGCCAAGGACAAGGTCGTGGGCAACTGGCCGCTGCAGGGTCAGTCGGGCGTCAAGGACTGGCTCGGGCCGTCCCACATCCAGCTGTCCAACAACGACGTCTACCTCGTGTCGGCCAACCTCTTCGACAAGTCGATCGCGCTCATGCCGGTCGCGGCCCCCCACCTCGTCAAGTACGCCAAGGTCGGCAAATTGGCCCACTGGGCGGAGTTTTCGCGCGACGACAGCAAGCTCTACGTGGTGCGATGGGGCTCGCTGCCCAACGCGGGCGCGGAGGCGAAAAACCCGCTCATCGATGTCGACATCCAGGTGCGCGACCGCAAATCGCTCAAGCTCCTCAGCAGCTTCAAGTGGAGCTACTTCCTGGCCCACACCGCGGTGGCTCCGGGCACCGACCACATCTTCTGCATGGGCTCATTCGGCAGCGTGCTGCGGTACTCGAGCAAGACCTACAAGCTGACCGGGCAAACAACCGTCACAAACAACATGCCGATGCCCGCGATGACCATGATGTTTTGATCGAGCGGGCTTCGCCGCGCTCGCTGGGTTTTCGATGAGCAAGGGGATGGGCTCATCCAGGCGGCTCTGCATCGTGTCCGGCGAGCCGCCTCCGACGGCGAGCGACCGTCGTGGACCGCCGTGCTGCACACGTTCTACGTCGCTCTCATCACCGCGACGGCCACCACGATCGCCGGCCTGCGTCTGCCCATGCAGCCGCAGGCCACGAGCTGATCCGGCGGGGACCGCCATCCGCCGTCGCGGCGGTGCGCCGGCTGGCTATTGCGCGAACCAGGTGGCGCGTTCTTCGGCGGTCATCGGCGGGTGGCTCATCGCCTCGATGTTGGCGCGGACGTGGTCGATGCGGCTCATACCGGCGAGGGCGGTGGTGACGCCGGGGACCGACGTGATGGCGCGGAGTGTGTCGACGGCTGTGTGGCCGTAGCGGCCCTGGTAGAGCGGGGCGCTGGTGAAGGTGACCAGGCCGAGGTCGGTGGCGGCGTCGAGGATGGTTTGGCCGCCGTCGGGGTTGGGCTGCAGGTTGAGCGAGAAGGCCTCGGGCATCGCGGGGTTGAGCGGCAGCTGAATCGCCTTGAAGCGGTGGCGGGTGCCGGCGACGTCGACCGCGCATTGCACCATCTCGTCGAGGCTCACGTAGTCGCGGTCGCTGCGGACGGCGCGCAGTCCCGGCCAGGTGGCGATGCCGTAGACGCGGATCTTGCCGGCGTCGGCGGCTTCTTCGAGAGCGGCGAACGCGGCACGCATGCGGTCGTGGAACGCGGGGCGGTCGATCTCTTGCAGCTGGCTCTCGGGGTTGTGCACGTAATAGACGTCGATGCACGACAGGCCGGTCGCGGCGAGGCTTCGGTCGACCATCGCGGCCAGGTAGCGGGGCGCGATGCAGTGGCAGCGGCAGCGCAGTTCGTCGGGCTCGGCGAGTCCGGCGCCGACGGTTTGGCTGTGAAACCAGGCGTCGGGGTCGTCGGGGAAGCCGTCGGGCAGGGGCACAAAACCGGCCTTGGACGCGACGAGGAGCTCGCTGCGGAAGACCTCGCGCATCTGCACGAGCTTGCCGATGGCGTCGCCGACACAGCGCTCGGAGCGTCCGCGCCGGTAGTTGCTGGCGGTGTCGATGACGTTGATGCCCTGGCGGACCGCTTCGACAATCGCGTCGGTGTAGCGGGCATCGGTGGCGTCATCGGGGCTGCCGAGGTAGGTGCCGATGCCGAGCGACGTCAGCGTCATCTTGGCGACGTTACGAAACGCCGAGGGATCCTTGCCGGCGTCGTGGCGGCGCGCGAAACGTGCGGTGCCAGCTTCGGTTGCCCAGGGGCGATTGCGGATCAGCTCGGACACCATCAGGCGCGCTCACCCGCATCGGCGGCGGCGGATCGCAGCGCGGCGATCGCGTCGCCGTAGTCGCCCTGTCGAAAGACGGCAGAGCCAGCGACGAACCAATCGACACCGGCCGCGCGAGCAGCACCGATCGTCGTGGTCTTGATGCCGCCGTCGATCTCGATGCGCAGGTCCGGGTTATGCGCGCGGCGCCACGTGTCGATGGCGGCCACCTTGTCGAGCACCGACGGGATGAACGCCTGGCCGCCAAAGCCGGGATTGACGCTCATCACCAGCACGAAATCGAGGTCGGGCAGGATCGGTTCGAGGGTGGCAAACGACGTATGCGGGTTGAGCGCAACGCCGGGCTTCATGCCGAGCGCGCGGATGCGTTGAACCGTGCGATGCAGGTGGGGGCAGGCTTCGATGTGCACGCTGAGCAGGTCGGCGCCGGCGCTGGCGAAGTCGTCGAGCAGGTCGTCGGCGTTTTGCACCATGAGGTGACAGTCCAGCAGCAGGTCTGTGGCCTTGCGCAGCGACTTCACGACGGGCGGCCCGATCGTCAAGTTGGGCACGAAGTGACCGTCCATCACGTCGACATGCACAAAATCTGCGCCCGCGGCGGTGATTGCGGCGATCTCGGTCGCGAGGTTGGCGAAATCGGCGCTCAGGATCGACGGCGCGATCTCGAGGGGGTGCATGACGGCTCCGTGCGCGCGTTACTGGTTGGCGGCGCCCTGCGTGGGTTTGGCCATCGTCTTGAAGATCTTCGAACCGTCGGGCACGCGGCCCCAGCTCTTGCCTTCAGGCGCGTCGCCTTTCTCCCAGTTGACCTGGTCGATGAGCTTGCCGGACGGGTGAAAGAGCGTCGCTGCTTCGTCGCCGGAGAGGCCTTTTCCGATCACCGGTGAGCCCGCGCCGTCGTGGTTGAAGAAGACCACGAGGTAACCACCGGCGCTGATCTTCGTTCCTGCCGGCAACGCGAAGGCGTAGTCAAAGCCCTTCTTGCTGCTGTCGATGAGCCGATATCCCATCAGGTCGATCGTGGCTTTGTCGCCGTTATAGAGCTCGAGCCAATCGCTGGCGGTCGGGTTTTTCGGGTCGCCCTTGGCCGCTTTGGCGACGACCTCGTTGATGAACAGCTTGGGGATGACGACGTCGGCGGTGTCGGCCGCGCTCGTTGCGTCGGTGGACCCGCCATCTGCCGCGGTCCCGCCGCTGTCGGAGCTGCCGGTGTTCGGTCCGGGCTCCGTCCCGCAAGCGGCGAGCAGGACGACTGTCGCAAGCACCGCAAGGCATCGGCCGATCATGCAAGACCCCAAGCCCGCGCAGACTGAGAAAGACAGGCTAGGGCGTAGCCTGCGTCTTAGTCGGGCGGTCTGGCAAGTTTACACCGGGTTTGGCGGCGTGGACCTCTTCGGCAGGCACGAAAACCGCGATGTACTGGCGCGGCAAGACGTCGTAGGAGAACGCGAGCGCCAGCCCGGCACCACGCGCCTCCGCTTCGATGGTTTGCAGCGACAGGCGGTCTTCGGCGGGCGGCCCCGGGACCTTCGGATTGGGTTTGTAGTCGACGACGACGAGGCGACCACCGGGGCGCAAACGCAGGCGAAGGGCCTTGAGCATCCCGACGGGGTCGGCGAGCTCGGGGTAGGTGTTGAGCAGCAAGATGCGATCCACCAGCGCGGCGACGGGCAGGTCGTTGATGGTCGATTGCACGACCTGGACGTTGGTCAGCTTGTTGTCGGCGACCTTCTTGTTGAGGAGCTTGACGAGCGCAGGGTCGATCTCGACCGCCCAGACCTTGCCCTCGCCGCCGACGGCCGCCGCCAACCAGGGCGTCATGTAGCCTTCTCCGGCGCCGAGATCGATGACGAACATCGCCGGACCGATCGCCATCTTGTCGACGATCACATCGGGCTGCTGCCACAGGTCGCGGGTGCCGAGCGGCTGCTTCTTGACGTCTTTATCGAGCTTCTTGGCGGGTCGAGGCTTGGGGGTCCGGCGGCCTCCGCATGCGCTCGTGGACAAGGCGCACAGGAGCACCGCAAGCAACACCGCGCGCGTCGTGGAGGGTTGTTTCATCGGGCCGTTTCCTCGGCAGGGACGCGATCTTGGACCACGGGTCGACAACGCGGCAAGTCGCGCCCCTGTTCGGGCAGGTTCGATCGGAGTTCGCCGTGAGGGTGTGAGTTCGGGTTCGGGTTCGGGTTCGGGTCGCTCGGACCCGGCCCATCGCTCAGTCAGCGACCTCCAATCGGGCCTGCCTGTTCGGGCACGCCGCGCGCTGGCCGCCTCTTCTGGCAACCAAGGATTACTCGAGCAGCGATCGTTGCGTGACCCGGGCGTCCGCCGCTCTCATAAACGCACGCGGCAAAACCGTAGTGGTCCGGCACCGCAAGGCGGCCACGCGAAGCTGGCCAGGCCGCGCAGCACAGCTTGCTGTGCGCAGAACCCAACAACAGAAACCGGAAAGCACAGCCAAACGTGATCGGTAAAACCGTAGTGGTCCGGTTTTACCGACCACGGTTGGCGGCGAAGTTGCAGTCACCGCCCGATGTTGTCGGGGTTGATGCCCAAATCGTCGTGTTCTAACCGCTTGTCGGCTTCCGTTGCGCTATACAACCGGAGTCCGAGCAATCGTGACGCCATCACCGCGGTGACGTCACACTGGGATTGAGCGCGTGGTCATGTCCGACATGTCGACTTCGCCCGTCGTTGTGGCGGGTCGATACGCCATCGAAGAGCGTGTGGGACGAGGCGGATTCGCCGACGTCTACCGCGCACGCCATCTCGTGACCGGCCAGCAGGTCGCGCTGAAAATCCAACGTCAGGTCGAGCTTAGCGCGCGCGGCGAGGTCGATCTCTCATCCGCTCGCGCCGCGATCCGACGCGAGCGGTTCATCCGTGAAGCCCAGGTCACCGCCCAGCTCCGCCACCCGTGCACAGTGCGCGTGTACGACGCCGGAGAGATGTCTGACGGCCGCCCTTTCATCGCAATGGAGTTCGTCGAAGGCGAAACGCTCGCTGAGTGGCTCGACGGCGGCGCGGCGGCGCAAGGCGAGGCGATCACCGAAGAGTTCATCGTAGGCGTCGCCGCCGACGTCCTGGGCGCGCTAGAGGAAGCTCACGAGGCGGGTCACGTTCATCGCGACATCAAGCCGTCCAACATCATGCTGACTTCGGCGGATGGACGTCGTGCGGCGCGGCTCCTGGATTTCGGGGTGGCCGCTGTGCCCAGCAGCGACTTGACCAGCGAAGAGGCCACTATCGGGACGCCGGTGTACATGAGTCCCGAGCAATGCACGGGAGCGGAGGTCGATGGTCGCTCCGACCTGTACGGGCTCGGCGCGGTGCTCTTTCGATGTGTCTGTGGGCGACCACCTTTCCCGGGGCCGTCGCGCGACGGCGCGATGTGGGGCCACGTCAACAAGATGGTGCCGCGAGTCGCCGACCATGCGCGAATCTCCGTTTCTTCGACGACCTGTGACGCGATTGAGCGGGCGCTCAGCAAAGACCCGGCAGAACGATTCGAGTCGGCTCCACAAATGCGTCACGCCCTGTTGGAAGGGACTGTGTCGGGAGAGGTTGCGACTCAGACCCAGCGGGTCGCCACTTTGCGAACACCGTCCGACCCGGCGAGAGCGCCGGGGGAATCTCTGCGCAGCAGACGGCTCGTCACAGCAGCCGTGGTGCTACTGCTTGTCGGCATTGCCGGCGTCGCATTGCTGTGGCTGCGGACGACGGCAGACGGACCTCGCAACACACAAACCGCGGTCGGCGTAGGCTTGGGCGCTGCCGCTGCGACACCCCACAACCCGCAGCCTCACGCGGCACGTGTCGTGATGGCGGCACCGGGTTCTCGACCAGGTGACTCGCGCAATGACGCAGCGACACGCGTCCCCGAGCAGCCACAGTCACGGCCACATGCCACCTCGATGAACCAACCGGAGAAAGCGCGCGCGGTTGTGCTTGGCGCTGCGGCGACCCGGATTGTTCCGCCGAAAGCCCATCGACCCGCGAAATCGCCGCCGCCACGCGCAAGACGCAAACGCTCAGCGCCGCGGCGCAGACCCACCGGAGGGGCTGCGGCGATCGACCCGCTCCGATACGATGAGCCCGACCCGCGCATTCCGGAGTAACCGTGACCCGTCACGAATGGCTTTGCCTGCGAAGGCGCTTGTCACGCGTCTGCACGTCGCCGGTCGCGGTGTGCAACTTGGTCGCGATGGTGGTGGTCGTCGCGCTCATCGTGATAGCGCCGAAAACCTCGTCGGCGCAGTCCACATCAGCGCCAAAGGCCGCCGGTTCCCAATCACGGACGCGCACCGTCGACGTCCACCTCGACAGCGCCGTGGCGCACTTCAACGCGGGCCGCTACAAGCGGGCGGCCGCCGACTACCGACGCGCATTTGCCGCCGATCCCCGCCAGCCGCGCTGTTTGTATGGAGCGGCGAGGGCCGAACACCTGGCCGGCGATCTCGCTGCTGCACGCGCGCTCTACCTCACCGTGTTGCGAAAGACCGCACCGTCCAGTCGCTACCATGCCAAGACCCTGGGCCGCCTTGCTGAACTCGAACAGCAGCGGCGCAATATTCGCCGGGCACGCCACAGCGCCAGCGTCGCTGACCCGCCGTCGTCGACCACCGCCACCACGGATGGCCTTACCAACAGCGGCATCGCCAACGTCCCGCCCTCCCCGCGCGCAGAGCCAAGCCCTCTTGCGACGTCACTTCGAATCGGCTCGGTCGTCGCGGGGCTGTCCGCGGTCGGGTTGTTGACGTGGGCTTTCGCCGACCAAGCGGACCTCGACGCCGCCAACGCCACACGCGTCGATGGCAAGATCGTCGGCGTGTCGCACCAGGAGGCGACGCGGCGCCAGGACAGCATCAACGCGCGTGTCATCGGCGGCTGGGCGCTGGTCGCGGCGTCGGCCGGGGCGGTCGCCGGTTCGCTGCTGGTGATCGGTTCCGATCGGCGGACCCAAAGCGAGCGCGCGACTTGGCGACTATCGCCCGGCTGGCTGGATGGGCCGCGATGGCGGGTCCACTTCGTGTTCTGACGAAGCGATGCTGCTACGGGGCGACGCACCCGCCGACGGGCACCTGCTGGCACGTGCCGGTCTTTGGCTGACAGATACCCGATGTGCAGGGTTTGCCGTCGTCACACGCTGAGAGTTGGGCCAGCGCGCAGGACGACACGCAGTCCAGGTTGCCCCAGGGGTCCAAACGCGCTGCCCAGGCCCGGCTCTGCGGGTGCGGCTCCTCGGCGCTGGGAGACGAGGTCCCAACCGCATACAAGAATCCGTCAGGAGCGATTGCGACACCGTATGCGACGGCTTTGTCCAGCACCGGACGCGCGTAGGTCACGCCGCCGGCCGCCGTCAACCTGGCCAACCAGGCGTGGGTTTTCTGGCCCTTGAATTGCCGCCGGCCGACAACGATGAGTCCGTCGCCGGACGGTGCCAGGGCGAAGAATCGCTGCGACGGGCCGGCAGACAATACACGCTTCCACATCACGGCCCCCGAGCTGTCGGTTCGGGCGACGAAGGCGCCGATCTTGCCCCCCGGCGGCTCCATCGCACCCGCCACCGCCCAGCGGATGTCGTAGCCCGGAAACATCGGGTTGAATGGCAATCGAATCCAGAACGCATTGGTTCCCAGACCGTCCAATTTGCCCGATTTCACCGTGTTGAAGCTGATCAGCGGCAGAGCTTGGCACGTTCCGCTCGTCGCCATGGAGTCGTAGTTGTTGGCGTGGAGTCGGTACGAACACGTGCCCGCCGCAACCGAACAGGTCAACTTGCCGGCGGCGTCGTAATGCTTGGGGTCTGCGACACCGCGGAGGACATACATCTTGAAGGTGTTGGACGTGCCCCACGTCTTGGCCTCGAGCAGCACGCCGATCGAGCCGTCCTGAATCTGAAGGGCGATGTCCGACAAGCCTGCGCCCGCTGTCTTCCCCAAGGAGTTGTCAGGCTTGCCATCATTGTCGAGATCGCAGGCTCCCGTTGCCGTGGATTCCAGTTTTAACTTGGTCATCACCTGCAACTGCGCGGACCACATCGTCGGCAGCTTGCAGGTCGGGCTGACGCATTTTCCCTTGCTACCGTTGGCGAAGGCGTCACAAATCTGTCCCGAAGGGCAACTGCCGCCACACGGCTCCTTGGCCTTGCAGCTGTCCTTTTCGCAGGTCCATCCGGCGGGACAAGGGGCGTAAAACGCCCAGCCGCTGCCGTCGTCATGGCACTTCTTCATCCCCGTCGCGGAGTCGCATGTCACCTCTTTGGGCGTGCACACCTTCTGGCCGCCACTCGACGACCCGGATCCGCTTGAACTCCCCGAACCGCTCGAACTCCCCGAGCCGCTCGAGCTACCTGAACCGCTGGAGCTACCTGAACCGCTGGAGCTGCCCGATCCCGCGCCGTCGAGCCACGAGTGCTTCAACTCAAGGGGCACACTCAGGCCATTTTGGTTGTGCGAGATGTCCCAGCAGCGCAAGCCGCCGACGTCGGTGAGCCCACAGAACTGCCCCGGCTCGATCGCGACGGCGACGAAGGTGTCGTACTCCCAAGGCTGGGACTTGTACGTGAACTTCTTTCCCCACAGCTTGACCTTACCGTTGGTCTGCAACCCGGCGTAGAGGCCGCCGAAGCGGGACATCGCGAGCGCCTTGAACGAGCCGTCGGGTGCTTTTTCGGCGCCGCTTCCCCAGCAGTGAACTTTGCCGGCGGCATCAATGGCACAGGAGCGCTCTCCCTGCAGGTACACACGATTGAACAGGCCTTTGGGCGGGTTGGTGCTGCCGGAGTTGTTGTGTCCCCAGCAGGTGAGCCCGCCGGTCTCCTCGATCCCGCAGATGTGTCGCGATCCGACATCGAAGTCCTGGAACGGCCCGGTCTTATGAGCCCATGTCCACCACCCGGGCTTCTTGGTCATCGGCCAGCAGCTCAACGTCTTGTCCAGGCGCAGGCCACATGCCCAGACCTCGTCCTGCGCGACCTTGAGGAACGGCCCGGACGGAGTCTTGACGGGGTTGCGACCGCGGATGCAGCGGGCATTGCCGGATGCGGTCAGCGCGCATGCGTCCAGCGAGAACGAGTTGGTGCCGGGCTGCTTGTACGCGCGGGTGTCCAGGGCGAGCAGACCGTCTCCGAGGACGGTCGAGAAATACGGTCGCTTGGTGAGCGTGCCGTCCGCCCGCCAGCAGCGCGCTCGGCCGTACTTGCCCAGCACGCAGCCCACGCCCCGCTCGTCGGACCAACTCCACTTGGCGTTGGCGTTCACGCCGTGCAGGAAGACCCCGGGTTTCATCTTCCCGATGCCCCCGCAGGCGCCGTTGCTCGGTGAGGCACCATCCAGGCACGCGCACGTGGACTTGCCGCTCACCCGGTCGCAGTAACCCCACGCCGAACAGGCGGTGCCGCACCCACCGCAGTTTGCGCTGTCGTAGCGCGTGTCCGAGCAGCCGTCGCCGCACTTCTTGTCAGCGTCGGTAACTCCGCACGTCTGTTCGTAGCCCTTCCAGTTCGTGATGGTTTCGCCATCGCACTTGTCCTTGGCGAAACACTCGTTGACGCAGCGCAGCGAGGCCCTGTCGCATCGCGAGTGGCTCTCGTTGCAGAGTCCGCATGCGAACCCTCCGCAGTCCTTATCCGCACACAACTTGGCGAGGCCCGAGAGCTTGCACTGGCCGGCTTTGCCATTGGCCTCGTAGCTCAGCGCCGTAGCGTTGTTGGTCTTGGCGCCCGCGACGTGGATCTCGATGGAATGCGAGCCGCTGAGGGCAGGCGAACAGTACGCAAGACGGTACAAGCCCGTGCCGTTGCGCTTGGTCAGTGCGGCGCCGAGGTCTTTGAACGCTTTTTCCAATCCCGCCTCGTCGTCGACAGTCACGAGGCCACCGCTGGCCAGCTTGTCGAGCGCGTCCTTGTCGTAGTCCGGGCTCTTGAGACCGATCACATACACGTCGGACTCGGGCAGCTCGCCGCCAAACCCGGCGGTGTCGCGCCCGTCGGTGAAGACGACAAAGGTCTCGGTCGTGAAGCCGCCGCCGTAGTTGAAGTCACGGATCGTCTTGGCCGAGGAGCTTGAGCTTTTCGCCGCGAGGGCGAGCGCGCCGTGTAGGTTGGTGGCTTGCTTGTTGGTCGCCGTGAACGTCTTCAAACCCTTGATCGCCGCGTCGACCTTGGCGGTGTCGAGGGTGTGCTCAACGGTCATCTTCGGCTTGGCGTCGCCGGCAAAAGGCAACACGCCGACCTTCACGACCATGCTGGGATCTGTTCGTAGCTCTGCGACGAGCGCCTCGGCCGCGGCGATAATGGAATCCACCTTGGGCCAGGTCGATGCGCTTAGATCGACAACGAGCGTGACGTAGTGGTGGACCGCAGTGGTGTGAGGCAGCACTTCAAAGCCGCCGGACTCGACGGACAATGCGGCACCGTCTTCCTTGAGCACGAAGTCGTCAGCTTTGAGGTCGGCGACAGGTGGCCCGCTGCAGTCGGCCACGCGGGCCAGGACCGTGACAGCGCCAGTGGTCTCATCGATCGCGCTGGCGACCGGCGCGGTCTTGACGCACAGCGGCGTCGTGGAGCCACCGCTTGAACCGCCCGATGAACCGCCCGATGAGGCGCCGGACGAGCTCGATCCGCCCGAGCTACCGCCGCTCGACGACGCGCTTGTATCGGTGACGCAGCCGCCGTTGACGCACTTCAGACCCGCGTCGCAGGTGCCAATTTCGGTGCAACGACAAAGGCGACTCCCGGCCTCACACGTCTTCGGGTCGACGCGGTCTGGATCGCCGCTACAACCGAGGGCGCCAAGCCACGACATCGCGATGACGGCGACAACGCGCATCACGGCAGGCTGAAAACAGGTCCATGTGGGGTCTCGGCGGTTCATGACAGCTCCCTGGTCCACTGTGGGGCCGGGACGCCTGGCGCACCGGCACGTTGCAGACCTGGGAGATTGCAACAGCCATGCCGCTGCGCTGGCGCATCGAAACGATGACACCAAACCTCTGAAATCACTCTCTAATATACCTTCGCGAGGACGCTTCCACCGGCGTAAACCTGTGGCACCGTGACATCCGCCTCGGACCCGTCTCAGGTCACGGTGTCACGACTGTTCGCCGCACACGGCCGTTCGCCGACGCATCAATCCGACAGTCGCCGCGAGCAGCAACAACAGGAGCAACGGCGCCGAATCACCGCTTCCGGCTAATCCCCCGGCCTGGCAGCCGCTCGACGTGCGACCAACGGGCGCGACCCCGACGCCGGGATTCGGCTGGCCCAAACCGCCCCCATCGAGCCCGGCCGTAGCGCTGTCGGTGGCGGTAGCGCTGTCGGTCGCCCCGGCGTCTTCGGTGGAAACGGCGCAGTCGCTCGGGCAGCTCGTCGCGTCTTCGTCCTTTTCGCACACACCGTTACCGCACGCTCCCGATACCGCGCACTTGCCCTTCACGCATAGGTCCGAGCCGGTGCACGTCCCGCAGACACCGCCGCAACCGTCCGGCCCGCAGACCTTGAGATCACAATCCGGCTGGCAGCCGCCGCATTCATACGTCCCGTCGGACTTGATCGAGCACGCCTTGCCGCCTGGGCAGGCGGCGTGAACGGACGGCGGATCGAAAACGATCTCTGCGCTCGAACAGCCGGTCGTCTTGCCGTCGCATCCAGCGAACCCGTCCTGCTTGAGCACGTCGGCACCGGCGCACGAGAACTTGGTCTCGATCACGTCCTTACCGCAACGGGTGCCCTGGGGTTTGAGCTCACCGGCCCCAACGTTGCAGCACGCACCGCTCGTGCACCCGGTCGGCGCCGGCTTCTTCACGCAGGCCTTGGCCTTGGCGTCACACACCTGGTCGGCCGTGCAGTCGGTTTCACCGGACCACGAACGCCACACGTGCAAGCCAGCCTCTTCGGTGCAATCAGCCTTGGCCCCGGAACACCCGGCGTACGCGTGACGTTTGCGGAGCTGCTTACCGGCGCAGCTGTACTCGGTCGCCAGGATCTTGGTCCCGCACTGTTTGCCCTTGGCGACGAACGAGCCAGCGCCGACATCACAACATGCCCCGGAGGTGCATTGCGCGGTCGACAAGCACCCCTTCGAAGCAACGTCACACGCCTGCAAACCCGTGCACGTCGTCTTGATGGTCCACGAGGTCCAAACGTAGAGCGTCGACGCCGTGGGACAGCTCGCTGACAGCCCACTACACCCGGGCTTGGCCATCCGCGTCATCAGCTTCTTGCCGTCGCACTTGTACTCGGTGCTGACCGTGCCCCCACAGATCGTTCCCTTCGCCGCGAAGCTCCCGCTGCTGCAACAACCGCCCGAAGTACATTGCTTGGGCGGCTGCTTGGCCTTGCACTGGGCGCCACTGGCATCGCAGATCTCCGTCGACTTGCAGGTGTCGTACGTGCTCCATCCCGTCCAATACAGGTAGCTGCTCAACGTCGAACACGACGCGCTGGTGCCCTTGCAGCCCGCATACGCCCGTCGACGCTGCAGCACGTTCTTGGCGCACTGGTACTGGTTCTTGACCGCCGTGGTGCCGCACTTTGTCCCCTTCGACGCGTACTTTCCGCCCGAACAACACTTGGTCCCGCTGCACTGCGACGACGACCCCGACGTGACCGTGATCTTGATCGCCTCCTTGTTGTTGGACTCGGACGATTCGGCGACGTTGTCGTTGTGGTCGGTCCAGTAGCCGAGGTACCAGGAGCCGGCTTTCGTCGACGCAGGGATCGCGATCTTCAGGCCGCTCGACCCGGACTGTTTGCCCGGACTCATGCTGCTCCGCGAGGCCTTGTGCAGCAGCGTGTCGCTCTTGGAGATGGTGGAGTTGGTCGACAGGTAATAGCCGTCCTCGAAGCTGCCGGTGCTGCCCGTGCCAATGTTCTTGCGCTGGTACTTGATGGTGATGCTCTTGCCGGCCGCGACGGTGCTGGAGCCGACGACGCCGAGCGACACGACATCGAGGTCCGGTTTGCCGCCACCGCCCGATCCCGTCGAAAAGGACTTGGGGTTGGTGCCGCCCGACGTCGCCACCTGAAACCACCCGCAAGACGAGGTGACGCTGAACTCGAGCTCAACTTTGTAGCTGCCCGAGCTCGGCGCCTTGTTGGTCAGCGAGATCGACGCCGACTTCTTGGGATCGATCCACTGACTCTTGGTGCTGCTGGTGGACAGGATTTTGCTGCCATTTTTGATGCGTGTTCGGAAGTTGAACTTGCCGCCGTAGAAGAGGTCGTTGCGGACCGTCGCCTTGACGGTAAAGGAGCTGCTCGGGCTCGGCGACGACGGCGTCAAGGTCAGCCCGCTGGTCACCCGCAGCCCGCCCAGGCGCTCTTGGATGAACGTCGTCGGGTTGTAGTAGTAGCTGGACTTGCAGGTCCCCGAACCGGTGTAGCCGCAATAAACCCCGTCAAACTTGCCCTTGCGGATGCCCAGGTGCAGGTGCTCGGCACCATCGCCATTTTCGCTGTCATTGCCGATGTAGCCGATCAGCTGCCCTTTGTGGACGTTGCTGCCGTTGGCGACCATGTTCTTGCCGGAGTGGCGGCAGAGGTGGCCGTAGATCGAGTTGACGTAGCTGCCGTCAGGCAACTTGTGCTCGATCACAACGACGTTGCCGTAGCCCGACGAGTACTTCTTGGACACCTTCACGCGGCCGCTTGCCACGGCGTACACAGGGTCGTAGTGCTTGTGTTTGCTGTCGTCGCCCAGGTGGTTGGACGGTTTGAGGTAGCTCCGGTTGCCGTACGACCCGGCCTTGAAGTCGGTGCGAGGCCACTTGAACGACCACGCGACGCACGGGTCGCTGAGCTCATGAACGCTCAACTGGAGGTCGTCGTCAGCGAATCGCCCGTTGACGTGCTGGTGTTCGTGGCTTGGCTTGGAGTCAGCGCAGCCGCTCGCCAAGATGACCACCGCTGCCGCTAAGAATATCGAACGGAAGATGGTTCGCATGAGTCTCCTGTTGTGCCGATGGCGAGCCATGATTGCCCGTGCAAGGGGGCGTTTCAACGTGTTATCAGGCAGTGATCCGAAGCAGTACCAAACCTACCGGTTGGAGACCGCATGACACAGATACATAGGCATCGCCTGGGGCGCGTCGCCGTTGCGCTTTCGTTGGCCTTGGTGATCGGCTCTTGCACGGGCCAGACATCGACGGCACCGACGTCGACGGGACCTGCCGGAACTGGCGCTGCGACCGATGCGGGCCCAACCGGCGGTGCGGATGCCGTTTCGGACGCCACCGGCGGTGAAGATTCCGCTCACCGTGTTGATTCCGAAGATCATGGACCTCGGCTTGCAGCTGCAAATGTATTTCGGCGTCGACGTGGTCGCGTCCGCCAAATTCACGCATCAAAGAACCTGGACGATCCCCAACAAGAAATACTGGGTCGACGCGCGCTGGGACACGTCATCCAAGAAATGGGTCGTCAACAAGGACCTGAAGTTCGCGGGCGTGAAGTCTTCCACATCCAACAGTGTCGAAGGCGAGATCAGCGCAAAACTGCGGGTGGAGCCGGTTGTGACCGCCCTCCTCACCGTATTCGGCGCCAAGCTCTCCGGTCCATACGTGCAGCTCGGTCCTTATTTGCGCCTCGCCTACACCGCCAAGACGCTGACCATGCAGCTTTGTCGCAACGTCTACGTCGGTCTCCAGGCGTCGGTCGGGTGGCGGTTGGATCTGCTTGTGAAGGAGTTGAGCGGCTTTCTCTCGGCCAAGGCGTGGGATCAGAAGCTGGGCAGCGTTGAAACCGCGATCGTCAAGGCCAAGTGCAGCTGCATCCTCGGGACGGTCCCCTGCCTCGACCAGTGCGTGAAGCCTCCGGCATGTGAACCCAACAAGACCAAACCTTGTGGCGGGTCGGGCAAGTTCGGCATCGCGACCTGTACGACCGGCTGCAAATGGTCGACCTGCAAGATCACCGGCGAGTGCACCATGTCGAGCCACTGCGATGACGCCAACCCGTGCACGAAAGACAGCTGCAAGGGGGGAAAATGTGTCGGTACGGCGGCGGCCAACGGGACGAGTTGCGGCGCAAACAAGCACTGCTCGGTCGGCAAATGTGTGGTGAAGGCACAGTGCGGCTCCGCAGCGCAGTGCGACGACGGCAATCCGTGCACGAAGGACAGCTGCAGCGGCGGAAAGTGTGCCCACGGGGCCGTTGCGAACGGTTCGTCGTGCGGCGGCGGCAAGACGTGTCAGTCGGGCGCGTGCAAGTCGCCACCCCCGTCCTGCGCCGGCAAGAACTGCGATGACGCCAACCCGTGCACCAACGACAGCTGCAACGCAGGCACGTGCAGCCACAGCGCGAAGGCCAATGGGACGGGCTGCGGCGGCTCCAACACCTGCCAGGCCGGCGTCTGCAAGGCTCCATCACCGGCATGCGCTGGCAAGAACTGCGACGACGGCAACGTGTGCACCGACGACTCGTGCGCCGCGGGAAAGTGCGTGCACAACGCCAAATCCAGCGGCACCTGCGGCAGCGGCAAGACCTGCCAATCCGGCAAATGCGTCGCGCAACCCAAGCCCCCCAAGGGCTGCACAGTCGTCGACGATTTCGGGACGAACTTCGGGGCGGTCTGCCAAGCCACCGGAAAATCGCACTGGTGGAAGCTCAGCGGCGGCGGGCTCACCAATGCTGAGGGCGGCTCCTGCCACTACACCTACACCAACGGCAGCAAGCTCGACTGCCACGCGCGCTGGAGCTTCCCGGCGCTCAAGACCGGCACGTACAGCTTCTGGGTCCGCGTGCCCAAGCCGGCGAAATCAGCGCTCAAAGCCAGCGGTGTCGTGCAAAACAGCATCCGCTACAACATCTATCCGCAGGGTCAGGCCACCGGCAAACCGAAGGTGCTGAGCAACCCTGTCGACCAGAGCTGGGACCAGAACGACCCCGATAAGACAGGCGGATGGAAGCTCATCAGGCAGGGCGTGTCGGTGGTCAAGAGCAGCGACGCAGGCAAGCCGGTGAGCGTCACGCTGGGCGACAACTACTTCAAGTACAAGCAGTACATGATCCTGTGGGACGCGATGCGAGCGTGCCCGAAGTAGCGCACCCGGAGCTGACCGGGCCGCATTCGAGCGCATGATCCGCCGAGCTTGTGACGGCACCGGCATTGCGCCATCGTGTGCATATGCAACGCATACTGGTCGTGGCGGTGATTGCGGTCACCTGTGGCTTCGCGTGTTCGGAATCGGGCGATGACCCGTCGGGTGCCGATGCCGGTGCGACGTCCGGCGGTTTGGGCGGCGCGACCAGCGAAGGCAAGACCGGCACGAGCGCCTGCGGGACGAGTTCGAATCCTCCCGTCTGCGGCATGGACGGCGCCTGGCAGGGCGCGCTGACCGGCAACGTCACGACCGGCGGGCCCAAGTGCCAAAACGCGCTGATGGGCTACGACGTCTCCGACACGCGTTGGACGCTCTGCGGCGACGCGACCGGGCTCGATCTCGGCCACGGAATCATCGCGGGACAGCTCAACAAGACGGACTGCAAGGCGCGCTTCGAGGCGGCCGGTAGCGGCAACCGAAAGTGGAGCTATACGTTCGCGAACTCCGGCAACGACCTCGCCGTGACGGTGACGGCGTCCGGCAACTTCTGTGGCAGCCGGATCAACGGGGTGTGCAGCGTCGTCAACTGTGTTTTCGCATGGACCGGAACGCTGAAGAAGTGCCCCGCCTCGGGCTGCACGGACAGCGGTTCAAGCGGCGGTGGGAGCTCCAGCGGTGCGAGCTCAAGCGGGAGCTCGGGCGGCGATGGAAGCTGCGCCGTCGAGCCAGCTGGCGCCAAGCCGGGTGACGTCGTCTGGTCGCGGGTCATCTCGCCCACCACGGGCGGCGGCGTCGTGATGATGCCCCACGATGGCAACGCGGCGGGCGAGGTGTTGGTTGGCGGTCGGTTCGACGGCAAAAACCTGTTCGTCGGCAACACGTCGGTGTTCGAAGGCGGCAAAGCGTTCATGCGGCTCGACGGCACGTGCGGCATCAGCTGGCTGCAGTCGGTGGTCGGCCAGGGCCTGCCCAGGGTCTGGTTCAACTCGATCGGCGGCGTCGACCTGTTCGGCCACCACGAGGCCGTGTTCCCCAAGACGACCGATCCCGGTATCGAGAAGGGCTGGTCGTGGCTCATCCGTTGGGACGCCGATCGCAAGCGCAAGTGGCGGGCTGACCCCTTCGAGACCGACATCTGGATCGACACCCGGCTCAAGGCCAACGGCGACGTCATCGCGGTGGCAGCTGGCAAGCAAACCCAGGTTCGGAAGATCACGGCGGCGGGCAAGGTCGAGGCGCTCTACGACTTCCAAAGCGGCGCCGGGAAGCCGCCATGGCAAGCCGTCCCGATATGGTCCGTGCGCGACGATGGCCGCTTGGTTGGGATGGCGCAGGTCCACGACACGCATCCGTGGACGTTTGACGGAAAGACGTTCAAGGCCGGAAAAGGCGCTGGGTACGACACGTTCTTTGTCGGCACGGATGCCTCGGGCAAGCGCACGTGGTCGCTCGCGCTGACCAGCAAGGACCCGGCAAACGGCGGTGTGGGGGCGCTGACCGCGACCCGAACGTGGCTGACGGGCAGCGTGATGAAGGGGACCAAGCTCTCGGGCGGCGGCAAGGACATCTCGGTCGAAGGTGGCTGGATCGCGCGGCTCGACACCGACGGCAAGCTGTTGTGGCACAAATCCGGGCTGCCGGTATGGATCGGTGTGGTGCTGCCGGTCGCCGACGATGGCGTCGTCATTTGCGGGCATGTCGCCGGGACGCAGGACCTGGCGGGGCGAGCGGCGTCCAAATTCGATCGGTTCATCGCCAGGCTCGACAAGGAGGGCAAAGTCGCTTGGTCACGTACGCTGGCCGGCAAGTTCATCGAAGACCCCGGCTGCGTGCTCGCGGGTAACACGGTCGTCATCGGTGGCGGGTTCACGGGCTCGCTCAAGCTCGGTAGCAAGACGTGGAAGTCGCCCAAGACGAAACAATCGACCGTGCATCACGGTGCCAGACGATTTCGTCACCGACGAGACGTGGGCCATTGCCTGGGGCGGGTTCGCGGCCGAAGGCATGACCAAACCCGCCGCCCCCATGCTCCACGGCATCTCGACGACCGCTGCCGGCGTCGGCGCGAAGGTGATGCTGTTCGGCGAGGGCTTTGAAAAGGGCGCGTCGGTTCGGGTAGGCAAGGTCGATGTGCCAGCCGCCGACATCCTCGCCGTCGATGCGCATTCGGTGCAGTTTCGGACGTCCGCAGCGCTGCCCGAGCTCGGCCAGGTCAGGGTCACAAGCGGCGGCAAGGAGACCGAGAGCACGCGCATCTACCTGGCGAAAACGAAGCCATGGGCGCCCACCATCGGCCCACCGAGCCCGACGGACCTCGTGCGTGGCACCAACAAGCTGACGATCCCGGGAATCGACGTGAAGAAGGACGGGATCCTGCTGCTGCCCGGCGAGCCGACCTACCAGATCACGCCCAACCCGACGCAGCTCAAGATGACGCCGACGAGCTCACCGGTGCAGGTCAACGTGGATGTGCCAAGAGCTGGCCATCGGGACCCGCGTATCTCGTCGTGGCGCACGGCAAACTGCAGCGCACGACCCGGGTGATGGTGAAATAGGGGGCCTGTCGTGGGCGCTTGTCCGGCTGCCCATCGCGGCCGTTTTCACGGCGGACACATGGACTGGCCGCCAGCGTCCATCCGGATGAGCCAGGGGGTGGCGGCCTTGGATTTCGGGTCGATGTCCGCGCCGCCGATGACCAGCTGGCCGTCGTAGGTCGTCGCGATGGTGCTCGCGGTGAGGTCGGCACCCTTTGTCCCGGCCAGCTTGAACGTCTGGGTCAGCTTGCCGGCGGCGGCGTGGCGGGTGAGCCAACGTGTGCGAAGTGTCGTGCCCGGCCCCGGCGCCCCAGCCTCGAGCGCGGCGGAGAGCGTGCCGTCGGGCATCATCACGAGCCCGTTGAACGTCGCGGGACCGGCGGCTCCTTTGGGCATGATGGCCGTGGTGCTCAGCACGTTGTTGTTGCTGTCGAGGCGCACGAGCACGGCCTTGGCGGTGGCCCCGGCGTTGTCCCCGCCCGCGACGATGAGGGTCTTGTCGGCGAGCAGCACGGCGTCGCGCGGGATCATGGCCGCCTTGGCGATCAGCCCGTTGAACGTGATGGCCTGCGACTGCGGGTTGATTCGAACCAGCCAGAGCGTTGCCTTTGCCCCGGTTCCGACCGCCGAAGCGTGACCCACGGCGATGGCGGTCGGGCCGTCACGGACGATGGCTTCAAACGCACGCTTGTCCTTGCCATCGCCCAACGTCTTGGACCACCAGATGCCCTTGTGTTGACCATTGCGCAGGAGCAGGCCCTTCGACGCGCCGTTGTTGAGGAGCTCGACACCGGCGGCCACGTAGTCGCTGTTGATCACGTGCGCAGCGTCATCCAGCCGTGCGGTTCCAGTCGTGCTCTTCCACGTGTACGCGACGTAGGTGGCCAGGTTGGTGTGGGCGATCCACATCAAGGCCTTGGAACCTTGCGCGCCCAACGCCACGAACTGCTGCAGCTCACCGACAGCCAAGCCGCGCACATCGATGTCGTCCGTCGCGCTCTTGTGCGTCCCGGTGTGGACGACGACGCCCTTGTCGTAACGGCGCAGCACGGCATGTCGTTTGCCGCCAGCGGGTCGCGCGGTGCTCGCCGAGATGACACCACCGATGCCGAGCGCGACGACACCATCGACCGTCTCCCCAGCGGAACCTGCAGCCTTCATCGCGCCGAGCTTCGGCTTGGTCCCGCCGCACTTGGCGAACGCGCAGGAGCCGGCGAATGTGCACGATTTGCCGTCCTCGCACGCCTCCTTCGAGTTGGTCTTGGTGCAGCCTTTTTGCGGGTCGCAGCCAAACGACAGACACATGTTGCCGTCGCCGCAATCGCCATGATCCAGGCCGTCGCATTTGCCTGTGTCCCCACAGCCGTAGTGCCCCCATGCGTCCACGCGGCGGACGAACGCCCGGGATTGCTGGTTGCTGGGATACGACGAGCGGTAGCCGACCATGATCCATCCACCACCGGGCGCGGGCGCGATGCGGGCGATCCGCGCGGCGGTCAGTTTGCGACCCCGGACGTAGCGCCGGTTGCCGTCTGGATCGACGCGAGCCAACCCGGGTGAGCCGCCGTAGCCGGTCGGATCCAGCCCGAGCATGCTGACCGCAACATCGGCGCCATCGGCCCGGACGTCATAGGCCTCCGCGTTCTTTTCCAGCTGCAACGTGGTGCGACCGAGCATCGAGCCGTGGGTGTCGAAGCGCCACAATGCGGAACCGCGCGGCGTCCGGATCCTGCCGGCCACGTACAGCCCGCCGTTGGGTCGCTGCAGCGCGGCGTTGACGGCAAACGACGTGCTGACTCGGAACTTTCGGGTCCAGACGCGCTTGCCCGCCTTGTCCACGCGGCTGAGCCACATCACGAAGTTGGGCGCGGTTCCGACGGCGACGACATCCTGCGGGCCGTGCCGGGCGACGGTCGTTGCGTTGGTCCAGGCGACGGTGTCGACGGTTTGCCAAAGCTGTTTGCCCTTGGCGTCGAACCGGCGGATCGCGGAGTTGGGATACTTGCCGACCGCTTCGGTGCCAACGACGACGGTCTCCGCCCCGATCAATCGCAGGTCGTTGTGAACGCTGCCGACGGTCTGCTTGGTGCGCCAAAGCTGCTTGCCGTCCTTGTCGACGCGCAGCAGCAGGCCGGTCTGGTTGGCGCCGAGGAAGTGACCGCCAATGATGACCGCGGCATCGCTGCCCGAAGCCCGCACCCGGTAGTACCGCTCGGATTCGTGGGTCTTGGTCGTGCCCTTGACCTCGCCGAGCGGCTTTCCGAACGGGTCCAGCACCACGATCCAGTGATCGGGCGACGCGTGTTTGAGCCCGCCGTTGTCGCCCACAGCCATCGCCCGCCCGATCGGCAGCCAGGCAACGGAGTACAGGCGTGCCGAAGGACCAGCGCCGAGCTCCCGGGTCCACAACCGCGGCTTCTTGCCCGTGCAGATCGATTTGCTGCAAACGCCCACGCCCGCGCAGCTCTTGGAGTCGCCGCAGGCCGCGCCTTCTTTCAGCGGCGAGCTGGTGCAGCCCTTCTTGGCATCGCAGGTGTCGGCCGTGCACGCTTTGCCGTCGTCGCAGTCCTTGACCAACCCCTTGCACACGCCCTTGGCGCAAAGCTCGCCGGTCACGCAGATCGAGCCGTCGTCGCACACCGAACCGTCCTTCAGCGGCGCGTTCGTGCAGCCCCCGGTCGCCTTGCTGCACCCATCGGCGGTGCAGGCGTTGCCGTCGTCACAGGCCTTGAGGTTCGTCTTGGACGACGCCTTGCATTTGCCATCGATCGGATCGCAAACCAGCACCGCGCACTGGCCAGGCTTGCAGCTGACTTTCTTGCCCGGTGTCGGCTCGCACAGAAACGGTGGTTTGCCGCCCTTCTTGTCGCAGTAGAGCGGGGCGGTGCAGGCGTCGTTGTCGTCGAACGCGCCGCATTGCTTGTCGAGTTGGCATTGGCAGATGTTCGTGCCGGCCACGCATTTGCCCTGGTCGCAGGTGTCATACGGCGTGCACGGGTTGTCGTCGGCGTTGCATGGGCGCAGGTGATTGGTGGGCTGCAGCGAGCACTTGCCGGTCTTTGCGTCGCACCGGGACGCATGGCAGTCCGTGTCTTGCCAATCCGAACACTTGATGACGGTGGCGGGGTTGATCACGCAGCGCTTGGTGGTCGGGTTGCAGACCAGCGTCCCGTTGCAGAGGCTGCCGTCGTCGAGCTTCTTGCAGTCCGCGTCGACCTGACACTGGCAGGTGTTCACGCCGGCCTGACACGCCCCCTTCTTGCAGGTGTCGTTGAGGGTGCACGCATTGCCATCCGCGTCGCAGCTGGTGCCGTCGGTCAGCGGCGCCTTGGAGCACTTGCCGCTCTTGGGTTCACAGCTCGTCGCCTCGCAAGGTCCGTCATCAACCGTCTTGCAGCCGATCACCGTGGCGGGGTTGAGTCGACAGGTCTTGGAGCCCGCGTCGCAATACAGCGTGCCGTCGCACAGGTTGCCGTTGCCATAGACACCGCAATCGGCGTCGACCTGGCACTGGCACGTGACCTTGTTCACGCCCACGCACACGCCCTTTTCGCAGCGGTCCTGGCTGGTGCAGGCGTTGCCGTCGTAGTCGCAGGTCGCCGCGTTGGGCAGCGGGACGAAGGCGCATTGGCCGGTCTTGGGCTGGCAGCGGTTGCCGGCGCACAGGGTGTCGTCGACGGTCTTGCAGGCGATCGTGGTCGCCGCGTTGAGCCTGCACTTCGGAGCGCCCGAAGAGAGGTCGCAGTACAGCGTTCCGTTGCAGAGATTGCCGTCTTCCTTGCTCGCGCAGTCCGCGTTCGTCTTGCAGGCGCAGACGTTGGCCTTGTCGGCCACACATTTGCCCGCTTTGCAGCGGTCGTTGGGCGTACAAGGTGTGCCGTCCGCGTTGCAGATCTTGCCGTCCAACACCGGCTGGAGGTCGCACAGGCCGGTCTTCTTGTCGCACCGATTGACCGAACACAGAGTGTCGCTGACGGCCGAACACTTCACGATGGTGATCGGGTTGACCAGGCACTTGCCCGCCTGCTTGTCGCAATAGAGCGTCCCGTTGCAGAGGCTACCGTCCTCCTCGTCCTTGCAGTCGGCGTGGGACTTGCAGCAGATATCGATGCCGGGCGCACACTTGCCCGCTTTGCAGGCGTCATTTGCCGTGCACTTCTGGCCGTCGTCACAGGCGATCCCGTCCGCGGTCGGCTTCATCGCGCACGCGCCCGTCGCCGGGTTGCAGGTCATCTTCGCGCACGCCGTGTCCTTGCCGTTCGCGCACTTGACGATGGTGACTGGGTTGACCGCGCAGACAGCCGGCTGCTTGGTCTTGTCGCAATACATGACGCCGTTGCACAGGTCGCCGTCGTCCTTACACGCTGCGCTCGTCGTGCATCCGATCGTTTCGCCGACGCAGGCGACCTTGCCGTCCTGGCCGAGCTTGCACACGTCATTGGCTGTGGCGGCGTTGCCGTCGTCGCAGACCGTACCGTCCTTGCGCGGCTTGTGCGTGCACGTCCCCGAAGCGGTGTCGCAAGCATCGGCCGTACACGCTTGACCGTCGGTGCACAGCTTCAGCTTGCCGGGATTGCAGTCGCCCTGGTCGCAGAGATCGGTCGTCGTACACGCGTTGCCGTCATCGCAGACGGCGCCATCGGGCTTGATCGCGACGTAGCAGCCGGTCTTTGGATCGCAGCGGCCAACCTTGCACTCGGCTGCGGGTTTGGGGCAGTGGGCGTGGGCAGTGCAGCCGTCACGTCCCGCGTCCTTGCTCGACGCGACGTCCGGATTTGCGGCATCCGCGCTTGAGTCGCCAGCTCCACTGACATCTTCCGAGTCAACGTCCCCGCCACCGATATTTCCGGCGAGATCTGCGCCGCCGCCATCATCGACGGTGTTGGACGCGCCGTCATCGACGGGATCTTCACCGCAGCCCGATGAGCAAACGACGAGCAACACGGAGAGGGCCACAGCGCGCGTTGGTCGTCGTCGCATGCCCCCCCTCACAAGGCCACAACCGACGTTACCGCAAACCACAGAGCGCAAACCAGCGTCTACCAACACAGCCGTCTGGGAACACAGCCGTCT
>CAZLMW010000102.1:7697-29244 GCA_964560875.1 uncultured Enterobacteriaceae bacterium | reverse complement strand
CGCCGTCTGCCAAGACAATCCCAATGATCACATCGGGGCGCCGTCTGCCAAGACAATCCCAATGATCACATCGGGGCGCCGTCTGCCAAGACAGATCCAAAGATCACATCGGGGCGCCGTCTGCAAGACAATCCCCAATGATCACAGCACATTAAGAAAAAAAAAGAATGCAATGGGATGCTCAGACCGGTGGCGCCGCGGACGGGACCGCGGCGAGGCCTTGCCCCAAAATGTGCTCCAGCACCGCCCAGATGAGCAGGGCGAAGGTTCCGATGCAGGCTGCGGTGGCGAACATCGCGGCGTCGGAGGTCCGGTCGGCCAGGAGTCCGAGGAGCGGGGGCGCGGCCAGAAAGCTCAGGTCCCACAACGCTGTGAATGCGGAAAGGGCGGAGCCGCGGACGGCTAGCGGGGTGCGCTCTGTGACCTGCGACGTCAGGACCGGGAAGCAGTAGCCGTGGCCCATTCCGCCCAGCAACCCGGCCCAGGAAAGCGTCGTCATGTCGGTTGCGGACGCCATAAGCAAGGCCCCTGCAACGCACAAGCCGACAGCCGGGGCTAGCAGGTTGTGGGTTCCGAGCCGGTCGGGGAGGCGGGCACCGAAGGCTCGGACCGCGATCGCGCCGGCGGCGTAGGTCAGCCAGAACCCTGTTGGCTTTCCAAGCCCACGATTCTCAGCGGTTACGGACGCAAATGACATGAAAACCATGACGAGTGATGAGAACGCGACCGTCGCCACCCACACGGGCCACAGACGGCGATTTCGCAAGGCATCTACGACGTTGCGTAGCGATGGGCGATCCTTCATCTCGACCATGCGCGGCTCGGGAATCGCGGCCAATGGGACGAGCGAGGCGAAGAAGAGAAGCGAGAGAATGGGCATGAACCAGCGAATGTCGGGCGGCGCGATGCCGATGTCGGTCGCGAGCGGGTTGACGGCCAGGGGAATGAGGCCCGAGATGCCGAACAGCGCGATGCCCTCGGTCCGGCGCGCCGGCGGGACAATGTCGGTGCAGAACGTAAAGTAACCCGAGAAGGTTGCTGCCGTACCCATGCCAAATAAGAAGCGAACCGCGTAGGGAAGCCAGTTCACTTCGTCGACGAAGAAGATGAGCGCCATCGCGATCGACGCCACGACTGTTCCGACGGCGAGCGTGATGCGCCTGCCCTTGTGATCGAGCGACCAACCGACTACGGGGCGCAACAACAGCCCCGATACCGCCGATGCGCCCATGATCGAGCCGATCTCCGCGCGGCTGGCGCCGAGATGCGCCAGGTAGAGGGGCAAGAGCAGCATCGCGGCCCAGCCGATGGCCTGCGCAAAGTGGGCGATGACGAGCAGCACGAAGGCGCGCGTGACCAGCGGCGGGGACTGTGCGATATCGACGCCTGTTGGTGAGCGGTGAAGGGGACTGGTGTCTACCAAACCGTCGCGGGCGAAGGAAACGGCGTCGATTTGCAGTCGGCGGCGCCGCACTGAGTCGAAAGCGAGCGAAGGAGAGGCGATGTCGGTCAAGCTGTGGGCATACGGGACCTTTGTCATCGGCACGATCGATGTATTTGCGCGCAGTTTGCAGCTGTTGCCGCGAAATGACCTTGCGCACAAGGGGATCGCCTCGGAGCTCGATGTGCCCTACGTCGCCGATGGCAGCGACGCGCACATGCTCGACATCTACATGCCCACCACGGCGCCGCGGCCCTGGCCGGTGGCGGTTTATGTGCATGGCGGCGGCTTCAAATACTTCGACAAAGCGAGCCATTGGGCGGCGGCGGCCAAGTTCGCGGAGGCGGGCTACCTGACCTTCAACGTCAACTACCGCCTTGCACCGAAACACCCGTATCCGGCGGCGGTCGAGGACGTGGCGGCGGCGCTCGAATGGATCGCTGCCAACGCCGGGCGCTATGGCGGTGATGTGAGTCGGCTGGTGCTGTCCGGTGAGTCGGCGGGCGGCAACCTCACGCTCGGGGCGGCCATCGCGGCGTCCTGGAAACGGCCCGAGAGGTTTGCGCAGCGCGTGTGGGACACCGGATTGCGACCGCGTGTGTTGCTGCCGGCCTGCGGCTACCTGGCTGTCGCCAACCCGCAAAGGCACGCCGAAAACCACGACATGCCCGCGTGGATGAACGGCCGCATCTTGCAAGTGAGCAGCGCCTATCTGCCCGACCACGCACAACCCAAGCCCGAGCACGCATTCGCCAATCCGCTGCACATGTTGCGGGAGCTGGGCGCGCCTGACCGGCCATTTCCCGCCACTTTCGCGATCGTCGGAGACGCCGATCCCGTGCAAGACGACACCATCGCGCTTGGCAACCTGCTCCGGGAACGCGGAATTCGCGGCGGCCATCGCGTCTATCCCAAGGGTTTTCATGCGTTTCACGCGGCGACGTGGACGCAGCTCGCCAAGACTGCGTGGGATGACCAGCTCGCGTTTCTCGACGCGCACATGCCCGCTGGTTGAGCGCCAATGGGTGCAGGGCCCCGAATCGGAGCCGAGCGGGCGATTTTTCGCGTGGCAATCGGGACGGGGCTGTGCCAAAACCCCGCGCCATGAAGACTCTGCACAAAGCATTCGGTTTGCCCACGATTCTGCTGCTCGCCACTGTGGTCGCTGGATGTGGCCAGGACACGTCGGGCAACTCCGGCACCACGACGGATAGCGGCGGGACGACCGCGACGGACCTCGGCAAGACCTTTGGTCAGTCGGACACCGGCACCGAGGACACGGGCACCGCGAGCAACGAAGACACCGGGGGATCCGGCGGCGCCATCGACACCGGCTCGGCGGCAAAAGACACTGGTTCGAGCGCCGTCGACAGCGGAACGAGCGGCCTCGTGGACGCTGGAACAGCCAAGCCCATCGACGCCGGCACGCCCGATCCTGTCGACGCCGGACAGGTCGGTCCGATCGACGCCGGCTCCGGTCCGATCGACGCCGGTAGCCCCACGACCATTGACGCTGGATCCGCACCCATCGACGCCGGAATGCCCCAGGTAGACGCCGGTACGCCTTCAGCCGACGCGGGCGGCAGCAACAAGAAGCTCGTCCGCTTCGCCGCGCTTGGCGACACCGGAACCGGCAGCGAAAAGCAGTACAAGACCGGCAAGGCGCTCGCGAAGCACTGCAAAGACAAGGGTTGCGATTTCGTGTTGTTGCTCGGCGACAACTTCTACGACGTCGGCGTCAGCAGCGAAAATGACAAGCAGTTCAAGACCAAGTTCGAAGACCCGTACAAAGACGTCAAAGCGCCGTTCTTCGTCACCCTGGGCAACCACGACTACGGCGGCGGCGGCACCGGCGGCGAGTTCATGAAGAAGGAGCACTACCTGAAGTACGCCAAGAAGAACCCGAAGTTCGTGCTACCCAAACCCTACTGGCACAAACAGATCGGCCACGTGCACCTGTTCTCGATGGACAGCAACGCGATGATGTTCGCCGACCTGTTCAAGGGCCTGGACGCCGCGCAGGTCAAAGTCATGAAGCCGGCCATCGCCAACAGCAAGGCGGACTGGAAGATCACATTTGCCCACCACCCGTACCGGTCCAACGGCCCGCACGGCAACGCCGGCTGCTACGAGGGCGCCAAGCTGTTCACGCCCCTGCTCTGCGGAACGATTCCGGTCGTCAGCGGCAAGGGCGTAAAGTCGGCGTTCGACGACATGATCTGCGGCAAATCGGACGTGCACTTCTCCGGGCACGACCACAGCTTCCAATGGCTGAAGAAGTCCGCGTCTACCAAGCACTGCAAGAACGTCGAGTTGATTGTCGCGGGCTCGGGCGCCAAGTACTCCAAGCTGTACTCGAAGGACACAGGCGGCCTGAAGGTCAACCCATGGCACTACCAGAACGTCACGGTTCCGGGCTTCCTGTGGGTCGAAATCAAGGGCAACACCTTCTACGGCGAGTTCATCGATATGAACGGCAAGAAGCTGTATTCGCGCTCGTTCACGAAGTAGTTCGTAACGAAAGCGGCGTTGGGTTGTGGTGGATCGGCACATGATGTTGTGCTAATCCGCGCGCCGCACCCAGACCTGCCAGCCCAGCAACCAGCGATTCAGGCGGAGAAGAACATGGCCACCCTCAAGCCCGGCGTCGTCACCGGAACCGACTACCAAGAGCTCGTCGCGCGCTGCAAAGCCGGCGGATACGCGCTGCCCGGCGTCAACGTCACCAGCTCGAGCACGCTCAACGCCGCCCTCGAAGCGGCCGCGAAGGCCAACTCCGACGTGATCATCCAGCTGTCCAACGGCGGCGCGCAGTTCTATGCCGGCAAGGGCATGACCGATGGCTTCCAGGCCAAGGTCATCGGCGCGGTTTCGGCCGCCCAGCACGCCCACCTTCTCGCCGAGCACTACGGCGTCTGCGTCGTGCTGCACACCGATCACGCCAACCGCAAGTTGATCCCATGGGTCGAGGCGCTCGTCGGCCACGGCGAGGCCCACTTCGCCAAGACGGGCAAGCCCCTGTACAGCTCGCACATGCTGGATCTGTCGGCCGACGACATCGAGTTCAACCTCAGCGAGTGCGAGAAGATGCTCACGCGCATGGCGGCCATCGACATGAGCCTCGAGATCGAGCTCGGCGTGACCGGCGGCGAGGAAGACGGCGTCGGCTCCGACATCGAAGAAGGCGCCGACAACGCCCACTTGTACACCCAGCCCGAAGACGTCCTGCAGGCCTACAACCGCCTCAACCACATCGGCCACTTCTCGGTCGCCGCGTCGTTCGGCAACGTGCACGGCGTCTACAAGCCCGGCAACGTGAAGCTGCGCCCCGAGATCCTCAAGAACAGCCAGGCGCTCGTGCAGTCGAGCCACAACACCGAAAACAACCCGCTGCATCTCGTCTTCCACGGCGGCAGCGGCTCGGAGCGGTCCAAGATCGAGGAAGCCATCGGCTACGGCGTGTTCAAGATGAACATCGATACCGACACGCAGTTCGCCTACAGCAACCCGATCGGCAACTTCGTCAAGGCCAACCCCGTCGCGTTCAGCCACCAGATCGACCCCGACACCGGCGCGCCCTACAAGAAGTTCTACGACCCCCGCAAATACGTGCGAAAGGCCGAGGAAGGCATGGTTGCGCGGCTGCTGCAGGCGTTTGACGACCTCGGCTCGACCGGCAAGAGCAGCGCGATCTGAGCGCCCACGGGACAAATCAGACGCGGTATCGATCGCGGTCGTTTTCGCGGCATTTCGCGCCGGCGACGCGGAATTCGGGCCGTTTCTTGACTCAAAATGCCCGCAGATGCCGGTAGAAGGCTCCAGGATGCGTGCGACGGCCGGATGGCTATATCAGTGGGTTAACCCGCCGATCGGCCCGTAGAGCGAGCGGTGGTGCTTCTCGCCATCAACCTCGCAGGTCCCGTCACCGTTTCAGTCGTCGGGCGCGAAGGCGTCCATGATCCGCTGCGCCGCCACGCCGGGTGTGAGATTTCGGCTCTTCACTTCGTCCAGCACATCGCGCGCCACCGCCTGAGCATCGGGATCGCGACGCAGGCGTGCCATCAGGCCACGTTCGACGGCGTGCCACATCGCGTCGACGCGCTGTGACTCTCGTTTATCGTCAAAAACGTCGATAGATTGGAGGAGGGAGCGGTGCTCGAGGACCTTCGCCCAGAGCTCGTCCAGGCCCGTTGATTCCATGGCGCTGGCCAGCAGGACGGGCGGTGACCAGTGTTGGGAGCGGGGCCGGACCAGGTGAAGAGCGGCTCTGAAGTCCTTGCGTGCGCGGCGAGCCCGCATCTTGTTGTCGCCGTCAGCTTTGTTGATGGCGACAATGTCGGCGACCTCAAGAACGCCCTTCTTGATGCCCTGCAGCTCGTCGCCAGCGCCGGCAATCAGCAAGACGACGAGCGTGTCGACCAGGCGCGAGACGGCGGTTTCGGACTGGCCCACGCCGACCGTCTCGACGATCACGATGTCGAATCCGGCCGCTTCGCAGAGCAACAGCGCTTCACGTGTGCGGTCGTGAACGCCGCCAAGAGCGCCGCTGGAGGGTGTGGGCCGAACGAAGGCATCGGGATGGTTGGCCAACTCTCCCATGCGGGTCTTGTCGCCGAGGATGGAGCCGCCGCGAACGGTGCTGCTGGGGTCGATGGCGAGCACGGCCACGCGATGACCCTTGGCGCACAGGTCGACGCCGAGCTTTTCGATCATCGTGCTCTTGCCGGCGCCGGGCGGGCCGCTGATGCCGACGCGGATGGCTGACCCGGTGCGCGGCAACAAGCGAGCGAGCAGGGCGTTGGCGGCGGCGCGATGGTCGGGGCGCGTGGATTCGGCCAGCGTGATGGCGCGTGCGAGAGACGCCCGTTCGCCGGCTTCGATGCCGGTGGCGAGCTTGTCGAGATCGGGCGGTTTGCGGCTCATGCCGGTCGTTCAGCCGGCCGCGAGCGCGTCGAGGAGGGCGTGGGCGGCATTGGCGACGGGTGTTCCGGGCCCGAAGATGGCAACAGCGCCGGCCTTTTTGAGCGCTTCGTAGTCCTGGGGAGGCACCACACCACCGACGACCACGAGGATGTCGCTGCGGCCGGCGTCATCGAGCTCTTTGCGGAGCGCAGGAATCAGCGTCAGGTGTCCGGCGGCAAGCGAGCTCACGCCGACGATGTGCACGTCGTTATCGACGGCCTGGCGCGCGGTCTCTTCGGGGGTCGCGAAGAGCGGTCCGATGTCGACGTCAAAGCCGAGATCAGCGAGCGCGGTCGCGATGACCTTCTGGCCGCGATCGTGGCCGTCCTGACCGACCTTGGCGACCAGGATGCGCGGCCGTCGGCCTTCGTCTTCGGCGAACGCTTCGACACGCGCCGAGATACCTGCGAATGCGTCGTCGGACACGCCGCCCTCCCCGCGGTAGACGCCGCTGATGGCACGAATCTGCGCCTTGTGCCGACCCCACGCGCGCTCCATGGCGTCGCTGATCTCGCCCACGGTCGCCTTGGCGCGGGCGGCCTTGACGGACAGGTCGAGCAGGTTGCCATCGCCGGATTCGGCGCACCTGGACAGGGCATGAAGCGCGTCGCGCAAGGCGTCTTCATCGCGGCCGGCCTTGAGCGACGAGAGGCGCGTGAGCTGCGCGGCGAGCACGGCGGAGTTGTCGACCTTCAGGATCGGGATGTCGTCGGCCTGTTCGGGGGGCAGGGTGTTGATACCAACGATGGCCTGCTTGCCGCTGTCGATGCGGGCCTGGACGCGTGCGGCAGACTCCTCGATGCGGAGCTTGGGCAGCCCCGACTCGAGCGCCGTGGCCATGCCGCCGTGGCTCTCGATCTCGTCGATGTGGGCCTGCGCGCGCTGCATGAGCTCGTGGGTGAGGCGTTCGACGTAGTAGCTGCCGCCCCACGGATCCACAAAACGCGTCATGCCGCTCTCCAGCTGCAGGAAGAGCTGGGTGTTGCGGGAGATGCGCGCGGAGAAGTCGGTGGGGAGCGCGAGCGCTTCGTCGAGGCTGTTGGTGTGCAACGACTGGGTGCCGCCCTGGGTGGACGCCATGGCTTCGAGGCACGTGCGCGCGACATTGTTGTAGACGTCCTGCGCGGTGAGGCTCCAGCCGGAGGTCTGGCAGTGGGTTCGAAGCGCCTGGCTCTTGGGGTTGTTCGGATCGAATTGACCGACGATGCGGGCCCAGAGGGTGCGCGCGGCACGGAGCTTGGCGACCTCGGTGAAAAAGCCCATGCCCGTCGCGAAGAAGAACGACAGGCGGGGCGCAAAGGCGTCGATGTCGAGGCCGGCTTGCAGGCCGGTGCGGATGTACTGGAGCCCATCGGCGAGGGTGTAGCCGAGCTCGAGATCCGCTGTCGCCCCTGCTTCCTGCATGTGGTAGCCGCTGATGCTGATGCTGTTGAAGCGCGGCATGTGCGCGGCCGTGTAGCCGAATATGTCCGCGATGATCCGCATCGACGGCGCGGGCGGATAGATATAGGTGTTGCGGACCATGAACTCTTTGAGGATGTCGTTCTGGATGGTCCCGGCGAGCTCGCTTGGCGGCACGCCCTGTTCTTCGGCCGCCACGATGTACAGCGCCATGATCGGCAACACGGCGCCGTTCATGGTCATCGACACGCTCATCTTGTCGAGCGGGATGCCGTCGAAGAGCACGCGCATATCGGCGATGGAGTCGATCGCGACCCCGGCCATGCCAACATCGCCACCGACGCGTGGGTGATCGCTGTCGTAGCCGCGGTGGGTCGGCAAGTCGAAGGCGATCGACAGGCCTTTCTGACCGGCGGCGAGGTTGCGGCGGTAAAACGCGTTGGACTGCTCGGCGGTCGAAAACCCGGCGTACTGGCGAACGGTCCAGGGACGCGTCGTGTACATCGTCGCGTACGGGCCGCGGGTGTAGGGCGGCGCGCCGGGGACGCCGTCGAGATGGCCCAGACCGTCGAGATCGGTGGCCGCATACCGGTGGCGGAGGGTGATCCCTTCGGCTGTGGTGCGAGAAGTGTCGGTCGGTTGGCCGCTCATGACTGCACCCCAGCGGCGGCTTCGTCGGCCGGATTCGGATAGATCGATACGCCGAGCGTGGGTCCGGTCGTATCGTCGTAGCTGCGCAGGCCGGGATCGTCGATGCGCGCGGTTGCGGCGGCGATCAATGCGTCGGTCCAGCGCTCGACCAGGTAGCTGCCGGCGGCTGGATCGGCGACCTCGGCGAGGTGGGCCTCGCGGGCGGCCACGGCGTGCAGCGTGAGGGAGACGCGGCGCGCATGGCTCGACGGAACTCCCAGCGCGCGATCCCAAGGCAGGGTCGTGATCGCATCGGCGCCGCCAACGGCCGCAGAGAAACACGCCGCAGTGCCGCGAATCATGTTGGTCCAGACGTCCTTTGCAGCGAGCCAACGGGCCGATTGAACCGCGTGGACGTACGCGTCGGGGACGAGGATGCGCAAGGCGCGGAGCTTGGCGATGGCCCCAAAAACGTCGCAGTCGATGGCCACGCGCACAACGGGCATGGCGTCGGGCGCAAGCGCGGCGAATCCTTCGGCGAGGATGGCCAGCTCGGTGGCGGCATCGGCCCCGCGGTTGTGCGCGTCAAGACCCGAGACGGCGCCGGCCGTCGCGTCGATGTCCAGGGCGACTCCGTCGGCAGCGAGCCCGGTGAGGTCGTCTTCGGAGAGCTCGTGGCCGGCCGCGATCCAGAGCGAGTCGGCTCCGCGCTGCAGGTCAAGCCGCGCCTCCTCGATGCCACCGCTGTCGACGAGGGCGCGAACGTCCCACGGGCCAACGCGAACGGGTGGCTCCACGGCGAGGTTGCCGTCGTCGAAGTAGACAGGATCGAGCGCGATGCCGTCGGTCGTGGTGATATCCAGCGAGCCGAGCGGTTTGCCGCGCAGTGCTTTTTCAGCCAGCGGTCGCCAGCGGGATGCGGGATCGGTCACAGGCGCTTACCCCGTTACGTCCGGGTTGGTCGAATACGTGCCCACGATGGTCGCCGAGGCGAGCACGTGGCCTTCGATCGCCGCCTTGATGTCGGCCCCGGACGGAGCGTCGCCGAGATCGGCGCGATCGACGTCCAGCGCATACACGGTGAAGTGGTAGTGGTGCAAGCGCGTGTCGTTCCAGGGCGGGAACGGGCCGTCGTAGCCGTAGTAGTCACCGCCCATCGTTTCGTCGCCCGCAAACCAGCCGGTGTAGTCGTTCTTGCCGTGGCGCGTGCCGAGGGGGCCGACCGGGCCAGCCTTGCCGCCGACCGTAACACCCGAGCAGAACGCGCCTTCGGCGACCGAGCCCAGGCCAGCGTCGAGATCGACCATCGCCCAGTGGAAGAAGTCGACGCGTGGCAGGTCATGGGGCACCGACTTGCCCTCCTGGTTGACGTCATCACCGACGCTGGGGACGTCGACGTCGATGCACGTAACCGCGAGCGACTTGGTGCCGTCGGGGAGCTCACCCCAGGCCAGGTGGGGCGAGACATTGTCGCTGAACGTCGCGTGCGTCTCGGGGTCGTGTTTGCCCATCGCAAAACGCGCGGGGATGCGCTCGCCATCGGTGATGCTCTTGCTCCAGATCTTCATGGTCGCCTCGGCAGGTCTATCGGTGCGAATGGTGCACGCAGATAGGTTGGGGTTTAGGTGGTTGGCTTGTGATGGGCCGTGTTCATGGGATGTCGCGCTGTGCGTGAACGTGTGTTGGCAGACCGTCGCAGGTCATGTGGACGCGATCGGCGTGACGCGCGCGTCGGGTTGGGCAAATCCGCGCCCGTGCATAACGAGGGGCATGAGCGGATCGCCTGTGCGCCCGCGATCGACCGCGACACCGACCGTGCCGTCGGGCAAACGGACCGTCGTCCCGACCCCGAGGCCGCCGACCGAACGCACCAGGGCGGCGACCCAGCGCATGTCCAAGCCCTCGTCCCGGCCCTCGTGCGCGTGGCCGAGCAGGTCGGTCAGCGACGGATGGCGGCCTGCATCGGCGCGGACACGAACGCGCTCCATCTCGTAGAGGATGCGGATCAACGGGAAAGGACCGGCCAGGCTCTCAACGTCGATGTCGTCGGGCGCGAACGCCGCGATCACGCCGATCATCCGCAGGTCATGAGAGGTCGCTCGAGCGCCGTCGGATTGCGCGAGCCAGGCCTGGATGGCGGTCCAGGCGGCCTTGCCGGCGTGGTCGAGAGGTCGACCACCTGCTGCCAACCCGCTGCAGCCGAGGGCCAGACCAGCGTGGGCAACCGCGCGGCGCACACCGACCGACACGCCGAGCAGCTGCAGGGTCCGGAGCAGGTGCAGCGCGATCGAAATGGCGCTCGCGGCGGGCGACCACGGGTTTGGACCGACCTCCAGCGCGCGCAGCGTGGCGGCCGCGTTGGCGTTGTGGCAGCGCTCCAGCGCTTGGATCGTGTCGCGTGCGGTCGCGAGGTTCCATTCCTGGGCTTCGGCGAGCTGCTCGACGGATTTGCGCACCGAATCGATGCGCGCCGTAGCGAAGACTTCGGGGTCGAACTGCTTCGGATCGCCGCCCTGTCGCGCGGCGGGATGTCGCCCAAACTGCAACGAACCGCCGACAGCAGCCCCAAGCCGTGACGAATCCCCGCGGGCCGCAGCGACGATCGCGGCGCCGAAGATCAACCACTCGTCGCGCTGCGGTGCCACGTTCGCCTCGAGCACGCCGACATTGGCGACGTCCAACGCGGCGAGCATCTGGCGCACCGCTGCCATATCTTCAGCGGAGACGACGACGAGCTTGCCGCCGCAAAAGACCGCAGGCGACACGACCTGCAGCTTGAAGGGGACGCCGGCCTCGTCGAACGACGCGACGACTTGTTCGGCCTCAACTCCGCACGCACGCGGGTCGCCACGTTGGCCGATGGCGGCGATCAGGTGGCCGAGAGCGCCCACGGCGGCTGAGTACGTGGGCGGCGCAGGCGGCGTTGTTTCGGCGTCATGGGCTTCGGAGTCATGGGCTTGGGCTCCAGGGGCCTCAGCATCATCGACAGGTGCGGTCTTTTCTTCGCTCATGATCGTGGCCCGTTCAGCCCTTGAGGCGCTTGCGGACGGCTTTCATCCGGGCTTGGATTTCCTTGGGTTCGACGAACTCGCCGACCCGGAACTTGACCGCGTCGGCGACCAGCTCGGCGTCGGATTCGAGGCTGCGCAGCACGAGCAACCTGAACTTCGTGTCGGCTTCCCGGTCCCGGAACAGCGGTACGAGGTACTCGCCGCCGAGCCGGTGCTTGACGATCGCCGCGCAGAGCTCGGGCACGATTTGACCGGCCCACCCCTTGCCCTTGGTCTGCAACAGGACGTCGCCAAGCGCGCGCATCGAGGTGGCCGAGCCCGTCGAGATGAGCGTCTGGACCAGCGGCGTGTTTTCGGTGGGGTCGCGTGTGCGGAAGAGCTGGTGCAGGCGGGTTTCGATGCGCGACCGCACGTGTGCCGGCGCGTTGCGAAGGATCCAGGCGGCGACATTGGCCGGGCAGGCGACGACGAGGTCGGCATAGAGGTCGGCGCCAGCGTCACAGACCTTGAGCACGTGAGCAATGCCGCGCGCGACGGGTTCGCTGAGTTCGGACAGCGCGGCGCGCGACCAAAGCTGCTGGAGTCCGATCTGGTTGAGCGCGGCCGCGACCTGTTTGACGGCAGCCTCGCCTCCGCCCGCGCGTTCGAGGACGCCGGTCGCCACGCCAACGGAGAACGGCACCGCGATGTCGCGCATCATGATCCCGAGGCGGGCCACGGTGGCGTCATCGAGCGCGACGCCTGCGCCAACAGCACGGCCAAGGGCTTCATCGGACACGCTGCGACGCAGCGCCTCGATCCACTTGCGGGCGGCGGCGGATTCGTCGGTCGGAGCGGCTTCGTCACCTTCCGCGGGTGCCTCGGCTGGCTCGGCGGCCTCCTCCTCGGGGAAAAGGGCGTCCAACGCCGCGAGCGACGACCGCGCGTCCAATGTCGGGCCGCCTTGCCAGGCATCGAGCACCACGCGAGCGGCGAGCGCGGGGGCCGCGAACGCGCGGAGGCGTTCGTCAGGTGCGATCGATTCGGCGAGCCGCTGGGTCCAAAATGCGCCGTCTTCACACGCGACCCGCAGTTGGGCCCCGACGTCGGGCGTCAGCGTCAACGACCCCTGGCCGAGCGCTTGGAAGTAGCTCGAAAGGCGCCGATCTGCCTCGGCAGCGAGCACGTCCTGCCCGGCCTGGCGACGCCGAGCGAAGCCGACCGCGCGCCGGTTCACGTCCTCGACGCGACCGCGGTCCACCGCGTGACGCGCGCCTTCGGCCGGCGACAGCATCTCGGATCGGAACAGCAACGACGGCTGCAAATCGACCGCGAACCCCGCGCATCCATCGGCCCATAGCCAATCGCGAAACGCCGCGACCGAATCGGCGTCGTCCGACAGCGCAGCGAGTTGGCCGACCAGCGCAAGGACCTCATCGAGCTCAAGCGAACCGGCGGGACGCAGCTGGCGCAGTCCGGCCACCGACGCGGGCATCAGCCACTGGCCGACGGATTGCGAGGCGCGCAGCGCAACATCCTTGCCGATGATCGCCTGTCCGCCGCCGAGGACGAGCGCTGACCCCGCGTATTCGCTCCAGGTCTGCCGGAGCTCGTCGGCGCCGCCCGTGATCTCGTCACCGGCGCGATGGGCCTGCACGAGCTCGTCGAGGTCCTTGGCGATGCGTTGCGGCAAAGGGGTAGCGGCCAAGACGGCTCCCGGTTGCTCAGGCCCGCGTCAGAAACGACGTGCGGGCGCGATCAACGGTGAATTAGCACGGCTTTCTCATCACGGAGAGAAGCTGTGACGGGTTAGCCCGGGGACTATAGCGCTGTGCAAACAGAACGTGCCAGTGCTGTGAAAAGCTCGGCCGGGCCGGGGAGCGGAGTGCGAGCGGGAGCAGGCACCAACTACAACGGCGGCGTCTTCAGCTCCGCGTACGGGTCGATGATCTCGGCCTTGCCGCCGGCCTGCCACGCCATCATAAAGCGCTTGTCCTGCTCGAACGCCTCGAACGACGACGGTGTGCTGCTGTGCGTGCACTTCTTGACGGCGGCGCCCTTGTTCTTGCGCGTTCGATCGAACTGGAACAGGCCCGCGGTGATGCCGCCGACATTGGCCGCAAACGGTGGCTTGGGCGCGATCGGGACGATGCCGATGGGCTGAATGACCTTGCCGACATGCGGAATTGCCATCGCGCGGGCCAGGGCACGCGTCGCCACGTTGGGCACGATGTCGTCGCCGATCGCCATCTGCATCAAGACGTGAGGCGGCTTCTTGCCACCGATCGGGAAGCGGTTCTTGAGCACGTGAGGCGCGTAGTTGGCGCCATCGCCACGGTCGAGCAGGGTCTGGAGGACCGCGAAGAAGCGGTCGACGTCACCGTCGGTCGTGTCGGTGGGTTTGAAGGCGTAGACCAGCGGTCCGAACTGCTCCGACGAGCTGATGATCGACGAAACTTTGCCGCCGGGGACGCTCAACACCGCGATCTTGATCGCGTCGGTCAACGCCAACAGCTCGCTGCCCATGATGCCGCCAAGGCTCACCCCGAGGTAGCCGATGCGGTCGGTGTCGATGTCGGTCTTGCCGTCGCCGTCGAGGTCCGGGTGCGCCTTCAGCAGCGCGAGCAGCTGCAGCTTGTCGTAGGTGCTCTGGCGGAAATTGTCGCGCAGCAACAGGAAGTCAAAGCTCAGCGTCGCCGGGGAGATGCCGAAGAACTTGAACACGGTCCCCAGCAAGCCTTCGGCGCCGCCTGACGGGTGGTCCTCGTGTCGCATCGAGTCGATCGCGACGGTGACAACGCCCAGCGGCGACGCGAAGTCGGCGAGGCGGCTGCCCTGGCTGCGACCCGAGCCCAGGCCGTGACCAAAAACGACCACGGAGCGTGGTTTGTCGGCGCCCTTCTTGGTGGTCGGCAGCCAAAACCGGACGGCCAGCTTCCACTCCTTCTTCGAGTCGGCGCTCATGTCGCGGCCCTTGCGGAAGTCGACGGCCATGAACGGGCGCTCGCACTGCCGCGAGCCCTTCGACGCCTTCTTGCACACGGCTGGGCCGGCCCACTTGTATGTGCGTTTGGCGACCGAAGCGGCGACCTCGCGGCTGGTTTCGGCGATGGTTTGCGTGGTGAAAGCGAGGACCGCCGTGGCGTCTTTGGCGGCAACACCGGCCGTTTCCAAGGCATGACGTAGACGCGCCGTGTGACGGATCGCGGCGTCGCCCTTGGCGCGGCCTTCGAGCAACGTGGTCAACGAATCGCCCGGAGACATGCACGACCCCGCCGCGTCATGGAGCTTGCTCGTCGCGATCAGCGCGTGTTTTCGACCGGGCAGCAGGGGCACCATCGGGCTGAGGAGCACGGTCGCGCCCTCATCTGTGACGGTCGCCTCGTAGGGAATGCGCACCGGCGGATCCTCGAGGCGGACAAGCATCAAGGCGTCGCTGGCGACCGAATCCGTTTCACCCGAAGGCAGCGGCCCCAGCTTGCCCGAAAAGCGCATGTAGAGGTCGGCGGTCGTGCCCCAGCCGTCAAGCACGGAGAGGTCCTTGAACACCGCCTGGAAGCCATCGGGAAAGGCGCCGAGCGACTTGATTCGGTCCGCCGTGAGGTCCGGGCGCAGCCTGGTCGGGCGTGAACCATCAAAGACCGTGTAGAAGTCGTCGGGAAACCCACCCAGGTCGGCGCCATCGAGCGGCTGATAGAGCGACTTGGTCGCGCCCTTGCAGAAGGTGATCGCGCGGGGAGCGCCGATATCGGGCAGGGCGGGCGCAGCGTCCTGGGTTTGCATGTCGGCGCTGCCCCCCGCATCGGCGGCCGCGTCGATCGCGGCGTCGGTGGAAGAGTCGGATTCCGCGTCGTCGGTTCCGCAGCCAGCGGCCATCAAACACGACGCCGCGACGGCGACAAAGGCGTATCGAAAGGGTGTGCAAAGCATCGCGGCAGAGTACATGCGCCGCGCTCGACGCGGAAGGTGGATTGCACGTACCCTCCCGGCCCACGGAGGCGGACATCAAGAGACGGCGCACCAGCGCGGCGGGCAACCGCCTGATCGGCGCGATCTTCGCGGACCGCTACGAGATTGTAGGTCACCTGGGTTCAGGTGGCATGGCCGACGTCTACGAAGGCCACGACCGGATGCTCAAGCGCGACGTGGCCATCAAAATCCTGCGCGACGATTCGTCCAACGACGAAATCGCGGCCAAGCGTCTACAGCGCGAGGCTCGAGCCGCTGGCCAGCTGCATCACCCGCACATCATCACGTTCCACGACGTCGGCATGGTCGACGGGCGCCTGTTCATCGTGATGGAGAAGCTGATCGGTCGCACGCTCGGCGCCGAACGCGAGGTGGTCGGCGGTCGCATGCCCGCCCTGCGCGCGTGTCGGATCGGAGCACAAATCTCAGCGGCGCTCCGGTGCGTGCATAGCGCCAATATCGTCCACCGCGACCTCAAGCCCGACAACGTCTACATGATGAATCGCGGCGCGAACGACTGGATCAAGCTGCTCGACTTCTCGATCGCCAAGCTCCCCGAGGAGCTCATCGACGGGCGCCTGACCCAGACCGGCACGATCTTCGGCACGCCGTATTACATGGCGCCCGAGCAGGCGATGGGCGACCCGGTCTGCTTCCAAACCGACCTCTACGCGCTCGGCGCCATGCTTTTCGAGCTGGTGACCGGACGCCCGCCGTTCCTGGCCGACAACGCGATCAAGTTGCTCGCCAAACAGAGCCTTGAGACGGCGCCGCGCATCTCGTCCACCGGTGTTCGCGTCCCCGCCGCGCTGGACGACCTGGTCGAGTCGATGCTGGAAAAAGTGCCGTGGCATCGACCCGCGACCGCAAGCGACGTGCAGGTGTTGCTCGAGTCGATCGTGGAGATGGGTGACGAAGGGACGGTGGCGAGCAGCCGAGATCGGGCCCGCAAGAAACGCAGGCTCGGCGGCGTCGGCGATGTCACCCAGCAGGGACAGTTCGGCAACACAGTTGGCGGGCCAGTGCGGTCACCCAGCGCGGTGTACCAGGCGGTCTCCGAGCTGGAGCGGCCGATCACGGTGCGCAGCTCTTCGCCCAATCTCAAGAAGCGGCCACCGCCTGCTCCGTTACATCCGCCACCGCGCGGCACGCTCGAAACCGAACCGATGATGATGCCGGGCTACGAGCGGCAACATAACGTGCCCAAGCCGAGCGGTCCGCCGCCGCGCAAGGTCCGCAAACACCGCGAGACCCAGCCGCGCACGACCGGCGGGGGGATGCGGCGCGGCCGGCCGACGATGCCCAGCTGGCAGCCCGCGAATGGCGACCCCGACGAAGACGGCAAAGACGGCAAAGACAGCAAAGACAGCAAAGACAGCAAAGACAGCAAAGACAGCAAGGGCGGCAAAGACAGCGCCATCGACGAGGACGAGACGCTGTGAGTCGGGTGCTCCTTCAACTCGCTGGGGCGCTTTTTCTTGCTGCGTCCCTGGCGGGCTGCGGATCCGAAAATTCGCCACCTTCCCCGCTCACCTGGACCGAGAACGGCCCGACAGCAGTCGGCGACGGCTGCAACCCCCTGGCGCCCGAATGGGATTGCCTGTTGCCGTACCCGTGCGACTTCTTCCTCAAACCGACCGGCGATGATGGGCGCGGTGTCGTCGAGGTGCCGAACAAGGCGCTGCCGGTTGACGTGGATGGGACAGTCGTCGACTTCGGGCCGCTGTTCGCCATGTCCGGGTTTCCGGTCGCGCAGCAAATCGCCGTGATGATCCCCGGCGGGGTCGATCCTGCCCAGTTCATCCCGTACACCGGCGACATCGACAAGACGGCGACCGCGAACGGCCCGACCGTGCTCCTCGAAGCCGCGACCGGCGCTGCAGTGCCTCATTTCGCCGAGATCGACCCGCGCCCTGAGAAGGTCGACCATCGCGCCCTCGTTATTCGGCCGCTTGTCCGTCTCGAAGCCGGTCGCAGGTACGTCGTCGCCCTGCGCGGGGTCAAACTTGGCGACGGATCGCTGGTGCAGGCGCCGCTCGGTTACGCCGCGATTCGCGATGGCGGCAGCGCACCGGGTGTCGATGACCGCCTGCGACGCTACTACGACGCGTGGGTCTGGCCCGCGCTCAAAAAGGCGCAATTGCCAAGGGACGAGGCGCAGCTCGCCTGGGACTTCACCACCGCCTTCGACGCCTCGGTCCGCGGGGATCTCGAGGCGATGTACAGCCAGGTGATTCCCGCCGTCGTCGCGGCGCCCAGCAAGCCCAAGATCGCCATCACCAGCGTCTCAACCGGTCCCAAGGACGCCGGGCCGTGGCGCATCGACGGCACGATCGAGGTGCCGCTCTTCATCGACAAGATCGAGCAGGGCGGCGTGATTCAGCGCGACGCGGCGGGCAGACCCAAGCTCACCGGCGTCAGCCATCCCGTACCGTTTGCCGCCTACGTGCCCAAGACCGCGTTTGGCACCATCGCCCCGCCGCGCGTCATCATCGCTGGCCACGGCTTCTTTTCATCGCGCAAGGAAGTGCAGGGCGGCACCTACGCGCCGATGTTCGAGAAGCTCGGCGCCATCGGAATCGGCGTGGATTGGTGGGGGCTTGCCCAGGCGGATCGCGGGTCGGTGGCGGCGGACCTCGCGGTCAACATGGGCGGCGCCGGGCGGCTGGTTGATCGCGTCCAACAGGCCATGATCAACGCGTCCGTGCTGTCGGTTCTCGCCCAGAAGGGGCGCTTGAGCGAGCTGCTGGCGTCCGAGGCCAATGGGCCGGCGATCAAGGCGCCCAAGAAGCCGGAGCTGTACTACTACGGGGCGAGCCTGGGCCACATCCTGGGCGCCACGTTCGTCGGCCTGAATCGCTACATCAGCCGCGGTGTATTCGCGGTGGGCGGCGCCAATTTCGGGATGATCATGCCGCGCAGCCAGCCGTTTGGTCCGCTGCTGCACATCGTCGACATCCGCATGAACCATCGGCTCGACTCGCTCAAGGCGCTGATGCTCCTGCAGGGTCCGCTGGCCCGAATCGAGCCGTTGTTTTGGGCGCGCCGCACCATCGCCGGCACCAAGGAGACCAACACGGTCACGAGGCCAATGCTCATCCAGGTGGGGATCGGCGACGCGAGCGTGCCAAGTCTGTCGGCGCAGCTACACGCCCGCGCGCTCGGCATGGGTATGGATCTGCCGACGAAACGAAAGGTCTGGAACCTGCCGGCGTTCGACAAGAGCAAGCACACGTCGATGTACGTCGAGGTCGATTTCCAGGTGCCCGAACCCGCCGTCGAGGCGATCCCGCCGACCGATGACAACGAGGTTCATGAAGGGATGCGCAAGGTCGACGCGATGATCACGCAGATGGACGCGTTCTTGCGGCCCGATGGCCAGCTCGTCCACACGTGTGTAGGGATCTGCGAGAAAGGCGACTGACTGCGTTCGCGCCTATTTGCCCAGCACTTCGTCCTTCAGGTCGCCGTCCGCGGGCTCTTTGCCAAACCAGATCGACCACAGCGCCGACATCGTCTCCTTGCCCGCCATCGTCACCTTGTTGACCTGGCCGAAACGGACCACTGTGCCGCGGCCGGGCCGGTACCAGAAGCCGATGTTGGCGCCCTTGGGGATCGACGAAGGGAAGGAGCGCTTGAGCTTGCTGATGTTGCCCTTGATCCGGGCACGCACGGCGCCTGAGACGTTCTCTTCGAGGCCATCATCGATCGCCGACCGCATCTTCCCGCCAGCGATGGTGCGCAGCATCTTGATCCAGATGAATTTTTCTTCGTTGGCCCTGATCAGGTGACGGGCGCTCCGCTTTGGCGTCGCCTGGTACACGCCCATGCCGTACACCTTGACCATCCACTTGGTGCGCAAGCCGGCGCCGACGAGCCGCAACGACTTGGCGCCCGGCGACGTCGCGCCGGGGAACTGTGCGCCACCGACCGTTTTTCCGCCGGCGAAGGCGGCCGCGGGTGCGATGAGCAGGGCGGCGGCGACCAGGGTTGCTGAGAAAGTGGCGGCGGCGGGCGCAGGGCGCATGGAAGGCTCCTCGAATCGGAACGGACAACTCACATTCAGATAATGTTTCAATACGTTGTGAGCATATCAGTGATGGAATTGATCCACGGCGAGAGCGCGTGACGAAGCGACTCGCGGGGGCCGGCGGGCGGCCGGTGATAGTCGTGAGGGCGCCGCGCGCGACCGAATGTCATCGAGATGTCGAGCCGATAACCCGACACGACTTCGCCAGCCAGGGCCCAATCGCTGAAGCCGCGGCCGGCGCAGTTGTCGAGGCGCCGGAAACCGCCGACCTCGTGCAGACAAAACGGCACTTCGACGACTTCGTCGATGCGCATGCGATCCCCGGAACGCTCGAACGCGTCGGGCACCATGTTGTGCAAGAGCACCGGAATGGCGGGCCAGAATCTGCGCACGGTGGGCTGGTTGGCGGTGTCCCAGATGCCGGCGACCATGGGTTTGAGCTTGGCCGCCATCGGCGAATCGAAGAGATCCCGGGTCAGCGAGGCCAGCAGAACGGGCGCCTCGACCGGCGTAGAGCCATCCCACGTCGCACGCAGGCGCATCTTGTTGTCGACAGCGAGGTCGATGTACCTGTCGCAGATGTCAACTTTGCCGTAGCGCTTGGGGAAGCCGTACATCTCGCGGCCGAGCGCCAGCGCCATGAAGTTGTCGAGATAGAGCTCGGGCGAGAACACCGCGGGGCGTCTGCCGGGTCCGAGCACGGGCACAAACGGCGTGCATTCGGAGTAGGAGAACACGCGCCCCTCGGCGCTCGGGTGCTTGGACACGACCTCGGGGAAGCGGTTGAACGTCAACAGGTAGCGGCCTTTGACGCCAGGCAGGGGGAGCACGTCGGGCGGGCAGACGTCGCGCAGACGCTCTTTGGTGGTCTGCACAACCAGCGCGTACATGTGCGCGTTGTTGAACGTGTACGGCCCCTGCAAGAGGCGCGCATAGGGCGAATCGAAATGGTCGTCGAAGTGGGTGCGCGCGGTGGCGTCGGCCCGGTGAAGCGCCCGCACCTTCTGCGTCAGGTGGCGAATCACGTTGTGGGCGAAGACGGTCGAGCGCTCCATCAGCTCGTCGAACGCCTCCTTGGGAATCATGACGACGTCGCTGTCGACAAAGGTCGCGACGGACGCCGAGCGCTCCTGTTGGTCGATGAGGGCGAGCAGACCAATGAGCGTCGGGCCCTTCATCAGCGCGAGCAGGTCGCTGCCGTTCTTGACCGCGATCTCCCCGTCGAGCAGGAAATAGCACGCCTCGGCCGGTGCGCCTTGCTTGATAAACTCGGTGCCTTCGGGGATGCGCGCGTAGAAGATGCTCTCGATCAGCCGGTCGCGCGCCGCGCGGTTGATACCCGCGAAAACGTTCATGGCGAGCAGCCGGTCAACGATCTGTTCGGGGACGAACCTTCCTCGCACGGGGACTCCAAAGGCTTCGGGCCTCGCGAGAGTAGCAGCGCGCTTGCGTCATGAGAAACGCGGGCGATGTGGAGCGCTTGGCGCGGGATGTCGACGAGGGCGGCCATCTTCCGTGCCACAATGCCGCAGTGCGTCATTGCACAAATGCAAAAATGCCGTTGACAACCGCGTTTAGGTGGGCCACAACCCGCGGCCTCGCTCCGCACTGACCCGCTTGACGGAGCGCGCAACTGGGGGACCGATGATCCTGATTACCGACGAAAACCGAGACTACGTGACCACCACCGGCGCCGGACGGGCGATGCCGCTGATGGGCAACAAACGGCTCTCGAGTTCGCGGAATCGTCAGGTCAGCGGAGTGCACTTCGTCGACGACCACCTCATGGGTGTGGGCGAGCACGACAGCGACGATGACAGCGCCAACGCGCCGCGCGGCCGCGTCTCCGAGACGTTCACCGCCGAAGCTTAGGGCGTGTCCCTGAATGCGCACAATCCGCCCGAAATGGACGCCTTCGGCGGCAGACTATTCTGCACCCCTCTGCCCTTCGGGCAGCTCCCCTCGCGTTGGCGAGTGGAGAGCATCCACCGCCTGCGGCGACCAAGGTGAACGAAACTGACGTCGATATTCGGCAGAAGGAGGCGGCCTGAGGTGGTGAGTTTCTACTTAGAGCATCCACCGCCTGCGGCGACCAAGGTGAACGAAACTGACGTCGATATTCGG
>CAZLMW010000102.1:0-7597 GCA_964560875.1 uncultured Enterobacteriaceae bacterium | reverse complement strand
CAGAAGGAGGCGGCCTGAGGTGGTGAGTTTGTACTTAGAAAAGAAGTCAGGCGCCGTCTGGGTAGCGGTTCATGCTCCTGGTAGAGACTTGTTGAAGGTCGGTCGCAGCGGCTTCGCCGCCAGTTGGCTCGCGCGGACCGCGCCGGCCGCTACTCGAAACCCAGCTCAAGACGCGCCGATTCGCTCATCTTGTCCATCGACCACGGCGGATCGAAGACCATTTCGACCTGCGCGAGCTCGACGCCGGGCAGACGGCCGAGCTTGGCTTCGACATCGTCCTTGAGCACCTGGCCCATCCCGCAACCGGGCGCGGTCAACGTCATGCGCACGTCGATGCGCGTACCGTCGCTGTCGGGCAAATCGTTGACTTCGCAGCCGTAGACCAGCCCCAGGTCGACGATGTTGACCGGAATTTCGGGGTCGTAGCAGGTCCGCAGGATGTCGAACACGCGCTCCTCGTCGAGCTCGACGTCTTCGTCAAAGCCCAAGACGGCCGCGTCCACCTCTTTGCCGATTGCGTCGGCGTCGATGGCGTTGATGCGGACCAGATAGCCGGTGTCGACGCGCACGGTGTAGTTGCCGCCGAGCTCCTGCATGATCACGCCCTCGGTGCCGAGGGGGACCATGATCTTAAACCCGTCGGGGATGATGATCGCGTCGGAGTCACGGTTGAACGTGATCTCTTCGTAGCTGCCGGTTGAATGCACGTGCAGTCCCTTGCGGATGAAGCGGTCGGTTCCATACATCCGCGGCGGCGCGGCGTAAAGTCCCGGTGACGCACTGCCTCAATATGATGACGGATGATTGCGCTTGGTCGCTCGGACGACACCCCTCGCAACGGCGCGTGCGTGCTTGGTGGCGCGCTTGCCATCGGCGTCGACCAAAACGTCCTTTCGCAGCAGGTCCAGCGACCTGAAGTTCATCAACAACAGCATGTTGTTGCGTCGCACGACGTCCATCACGTTGCTCTGCTGGAGGGCTTCGCGCGACCGTGGGATGCGGCGGCCAACCCCCGGTTCGAGCCACGCGAGCGCACACAAGAGGAAATAGACGGTGGCGACCCCACGGATTCCGCCAAACACCGCACCAGCGCCGCGGTTCAGCTGCTTGAGACCGTCGCTGGCGGCGACAAGGGCTTCGGGGATGAGGCGCACGAACGCATAGACCGCGACGACCACGAGCAACGCCGCGATCAACATGCTGGCGACTTCGGTTTCGAGCTGGCCGGCCGGCGCCGCGGCGAAGAGGGTGCGGGCGATCAGGGGCGCGATCCAGGGGGCGGCGAGCCAGGCAGCGACGATGGCACATAGACCGACAGCCTGGGACAACAGCCCCTTGCGCCAACCAATGACGGTGTAGAGCAGGAGCACCGCGGCGATGGCGAGGTCGAAGGCCACAGCGTCAAGCTACGACCGCGGCGCCATCCGTCCATTTTTGGCGGCTGATTACGGGTAGCGGAACGTGATCTTGGCCAGCAGGGACTGGAAGCCAACGCCGAAGTCATGGTCGTCGAGGTTGGCCTGGTAGACGACGAAGAGATCGGAGGCCCGGCGCCAGGTCCAGCGCAGGCGCGCCTGCACGGGGATCGCGTCACGGATGCGGTTCCAGCCGGCGTACAGGTCGAGGTTGAGCTCGGGCGAGAAGCCAATCGCCGCGCGACCGTTGACGAGGACGGATGTGAAGTCGGCGTTGAGGTTGTCGATCGTGACCTTCTGGAGGTTGGCGTAGACCTCGAAGCGGAGCAGGCCGCCGGGTCGCACCGTCAAGCTCGGCGTGGCTTGCAGCATCGTGCCGCCGAAGAACTGCCGGCCGCGCAAGGTCATGCTGAACGCGATGTTCTGGACGCCGGGCGTGCCCACTGCGAGACCGGCGCGCGCGTTGGTGTATTCGCCGGCAGGAACGGTCGTACCGTCGCCGAGGTCGAAGTCGGACTGCGCCGTGATCGCCGAATAGTCGCCGTGCACGCCGATCCAGTAGCCCGACTTCCAGGTGAGCGTTGTGCTGTTCGCGGCGACCGTGTCGAGCACCTTGCCGCTGAAATCGAGGATCGTGCTGACCGAGTTGTCGAAGGTGAGCTTCTCGAGATCGCCTTTGAAGCGCGGCTCATAGGCCAAGCCGGCCGCCCCCTGGTGGATTGCTGTGCGCAAAAAGAAGCCGAGATCGCTCTGGAAGTCGCGCGAATACGTGGCGAGGCCGAGCCGGGGACGCAGCAAGAGGCCGCGCCAGGTCGCATCGAGCGCGCCGACATAGCCCTTCTTGCCCTGGTCGCTGCTGCCGATCGCAAAGGCTTCGACCAGCAACGGGTTTTCGCGACCGCGCAGGGTTGCATCGACGCCGACCGTCGCGTTGGTTGATTCCATCCCGCTGCCGTCGCTGTTGGCCGGCACTTGACCGGTGATCAGGCCGCCGATCGTGGATCCGGATTCGAAGCGATACAGCGGCCGATAGACGCCTTGGATGGCGCGCAGATCGCCGGGCCGACCGGTGGCCATCGCGATGAGGCCGTGCTGCGTGGGGCCCGAGTGGCCGACAACCTTGGTGCCCGCGAGGATCGGCACGCGGTTCCAGCTGGCGTCGAGGCCGATCTTGCGGCTGTAGAAACCCTGTGCCGAGCCGGAGCGCCCAAACGAGAAGAGATCGACATCGCGCACGAAGAACTCGCGCTTTTCGGGCATGAACAAGCCAAAGCGTGTGAGGTTGAGCACCTGGTCGTCGACGTCGACCTGCGCGAAGTCCGTGTTCACCGTCAGCCGTGCGCGCCAGTCGCCCAGCGGCGCGATCACGTCGATGCCGGCGTTGTATTCGAGGTCGAAACCGCTGCCTTCGTCGCGAAATCCACCGAGTAGATACGGAATGACGGCCCACTTGGAGCCGCGGGTGGCGGACCTGGCGGCAGCTTCCGCGGCGGGCGATGTCCCGGTCGCCTCATCGGGCAGGGTGGCCAGCTTGTCCAGACCGTCGAGGTGACCGTAAAGGCTGGCCGATACCGGGCGGTACGGCGGCGGCATCAACGCCCAGTCGTACGTCGCGTTGCGGCGCGGATGGTCGCGGCTGAAGTTGAGGCCGATGCGCTTGGGTGGCTGCTTGGGATCGATGCCCAGCGAGGTCCACGGGATCGCGAATTCAGCCGACCAGCCGCCTTTGACGATCTTGGCCTTGCCCTTCCAGATGGTGTCGAACTCGCGCCGGAAGTCCTTTTCGTTGACCCCGCGGTAGTCGAGCCGCCCGCCAGCCGGGTTGATGACAAGGCCGACCGTGGTGCGATGGTCGTGGGTCGGGTCGAGCTTTACGCTGAGCGCGTCGTCGGCGAACACCTGGAAGCTATCGCGGGTCGTCGTGCGGGCGCGGATGTCCTTGCTGTCGTCGCCGCACCAGACGCCGATATAGAGCGCCCGCCGGTCGAAGAGCACCGCGAACCACGTGTCGACGGGAGGTTTGCCGCGAAGCACGGGTTTGCGCTCGATGAAGCCGCGGTTCTTGGACGCTCTGGTCCACGCAGCGTCGTCGAGGACGCCGTCGATCTTCAGTGGCTCGTCAGCGGGTCGGGCGACGGCCACGGGCGGTTCACCCACGGGGGATTCGGCGGCGGCGCTTGCCGACCACCCGACCACAAGCGCGGCGACGACGGTGGAGCGAAATCGGATCACGGCGTCCTTATCGACGGGCGCCCTGTTGGTGTAAAGAGCAGGCGGCGCAAATGCCGCTGGTGTTTCATGATCCTCCTCTTCGCGGCCGTCGCAGCCATCGTTGTCGCCATCACAGTTGTGCTGGTCGTCGGGTCGCTGCTGCCCAACGGATGCTCGTGCGTGGCGACCGTGCGGATCGCCGGCAAACCCGAGCGCGTGCTGACCGCGTGCAACGAAATCGCGCGCCTTCCGACCTGGCAACCCGGCGTGACCGCATCCGCGATCCGCGGGGAGTCGAGCTTCGTCGTTTCGGGCCACCGCGGGACCTTCGAGATCGAGCGCATGCGCCGGGACGACGGGTTTGACGACGCGATGACCCACAACGGCGACAGCGCAGGGACGTGGTCGGTTTCCGTGGTCCGCGACGGCTCTTCCAGCGTCGTCACGCTGCGAACACAACGGATCGTTGGCGGTCCATTCGGACGCTTCCTCGCGCGCCACATCGCGACACCGGGAGCGCTGGAATCGGACTGGCTGGCGGCGCTTTCGCGACACCTCGGCGACCCGGCAAACCCCATCGTCGAAGGTTTTGAGATGCGCAGCCTATGAGCCGGAATAGCCAGTCTGCCGCAGGAATTTCTGCGCGAGAGGCATCGGGTCGAACCCGGTCTGGGCCTTCACCGTCGCGAGCAAGTCGGTGAGCTTGGCCGCCTTGTGCACATTGGCCTTGAAGAACACGCCCATCGCCGCCTCGAGCTTGTCCGCGCCGACCTCATCGGCCACAGCGCGCCACAAGAGCGCCCCCTTCTTGTAGACGAGTTGGCCTTTCAGCGAGGTCCGGATGTCGATCTTGCCGCAGCCGTCGGGCCACACGACCATGTCCGCGTTCTGCTTGATCTTGGTGTCGACATACGCTTGGTACGCCTTCCAGACCGGCTCGGCGGCTTTCTTGCCTTGCACCTCTTCGATCGCCCGGGCCGCGAGATAGTCGGCGGTGCCCTCGGACATCGCGAGATCCTCCCAGCAGGCCAGCCGGATGCCGGCCCCGAACCAGGCATGGCTGGCTTCGTGGGCATGGATGTGATCGCTGTGCATTCCGAGCTTGCTCACGTGCCAGAACGGGTGGTTTTCGAGCCCCCCGGACTGCAACCCCCAGTCGACGGCGACCGGACCGGTCTTCTTGCCGAAGGGGTAGGGCCCCAGCGTGTCTTCGAGCCACTGCACGTGCTTGAGCAGGTGAACTGTGCCCTTCTTGGCGTTTTCCGCGGTGTCGGGCAGCGTCCAGTAGCCGACCTCGGTGCCGCCGTTCGTGGTGCCGAGCTTGTGCCAGCTGTAATCGCCCACCGCGATGGCCGGCATGTAGGCGGGGGCGTCTTTTTCGACCTTATCGGCGTGCACGGCGATGCGACCCGCGCCGGCGCCCGTGACCTTGACCGTGTACCGAATGCCGTCCTTCATCGACGGATGGCACGGGTAGAGGTTGCCGCAGTAGTCGGGCCACAGGACGGTCGAGCCGGATTCCATAAAGCCGTTGAACGTGACGGTCGGCTGGTATTTCCAGGTGAGCGTCAAGCGCGAATCGATGCAGCTGGTGGCGGCCTTGGCCCAGGCGACATCGAGCCGATTGCCCTTGTGCCATCGCAGCATTGGCGCACCGGAGCCGGACTCCTCGACGTTCACTTCCAGGTTGCCGACCGACAGTGTGATGCCCAAATCGCAGCCAGCGCCGAGCTCATAGACGCCCTTTGCCGTCCGTTTACCGACATCAAACGCGAGCGCCACGTGCTTGATGTCGCAGTCCCAGCCCGCGGTTGGCGGCCCAACGTCATCGGGAACGCAGCATTCGCAGTGCGCGTCCGCGGCGACCACGGCCACGTCTGTCCCGCTCGACGTGTCCTCGCCACACGCAGCAACCAGCGTCAATGCCGCCAGCAGCAACCATGCTCGACGAGGCGGCGCCGCAAGTGGCATGCTGTGGCTCGCAAAAGACGGACGACAGACCATGAACATCATCGACGCCATCCTCAACTTCTTCGTGCAGCTCATCAAGCAGCGTCAACAGACCATCGAATCGCGCGCTCGCGGCAAGCTCATGAGCGCCCAGGCGCGGGTCAAGAGCAAGGCCGCGGCCAAGTTCAACAACGCCATCGACGGCTCGGTCAAGAAAGGACGCAGCGCCGTCACGCGGAAAAAGAAATAGTTCATCGTCTGCCCCGACGTGGCTGATAGGACCGCCGAAACCGGAGCGAGCAGGGCAACCGCGCCGCGGCATGATTGGTTTAAGATCGGCGGCATCCAGCTCGGGTCATTCGAGCTCGGGACCGCCGCGCTCGCGCTCTTCTTCATTTGGCTGCAGTCCACGCGCTTGTTTGTCGACGTTGGCGACGACGGCTTTCACTACTACGCCGCGCGCCTCGTCTCCGCAGGGCTCGTGCCCCATCGCGACTTCTTCTACGGCACAGCACCCGGTCCGGCCCTGCTCATCGGCTCGATGCTGGCGCTCGGGCTGCCCGTCGCGGCAACGAAGCTGGTACCGGTCATCGCCACGGTTGTGGCCGGCGTCTCTGCGGGGTTGATCGCGCGGCTCCGCGCCCCGGATTGGGCGGCTCTCGTCGCTGTGCTGCTCGTGCTTTGCTCATCGCTGGCCCTGCGACTTGGCGCCTACCAGGGCGGCCATTGGGTCGGTTCATCGCTTGTTGCCATCGCGGTTTGGAGCGGCTTGCGGTCGCGATGGCGCGTCGCCGGTGTGTTGTGGTCCTTCGCGCTGATGTACGACATGCACGCCAGTATCGGCGCGATCGCGTTGGTCGGGCTCGCGTTGCGCGATGGTGGGTTGTCGCCGCGAGGCGGTCTGTCACGGCTCATCCAGGGTTTGGCCGTGCTCGCCGTCGGTCTTGCGGCGCTTTGGTTGTGGTGCGGCACGGGGCTATTCGACCAGACCGTGAGCTATGCGCTGATGCCGGCTCCCGGGACCCGCAATGCCATCCCGGCGGCACAGCTCTGGCGGCTCCTGCGGCTGGAGTCGGCGCTCATCGCCCTGGCGCTGGCGTCCGCGTTGGACAAAGACGGCTTCGGGCGAGCGCTCGCGGTGGTGGCGTTCATCACGACCTTGACAATCCTGCTGCCGCTCAGCCGCACTTCGGCGCTGGTCATCCCGGTGATCATGCTTGGCGCGGCGGGCGGTGTCGGCGCGGGCAACCTCGTGCAGACGATGGCCGCCAACAACAAGCGCAAGTGGCTCGGGCCCGCTATCGTCACCGTCTTCCTCATCGCCACGACGGTTCCGCACGTCATCTCGGGGCTCGCCCGACGCCGTGGCAAGGCAATCGCCAATCAGCGGATCGCGGCGCTGGTGGACATGGTGAAGTCACGGCCACCCAAATCCGGGCGGATCTGGGGTGATAGCGCGGTGGTCCCGACGCTCGCATTTCGCAGCGGTTTAGCCATCCCGGCCCACGACTTCGACACCAATGATCGCCGTGTGCGCACGGGTTTGACCGCGCCAGGGAAGCTGCTTACACGCGCCGTGTCCGAAGGGCCGCCCGCCTTCGTCCTGGTACGGGGTCACGGCATCGGGCTGATCCGCGAGGTCCGCTTCTTCGCGTGGCGGGCCATGCGTTTTGACTTCATCTTCCGCGGCGGCGTCGGCTACCGACCGTTGTATTTTCTCGCCCAGCCCGATTTCGACCGGTACCAGCGGCTCAAGGAGTCCGAGCTGTTCGACGTGCCAGCGCCGCGGCGCACGAAGAGAAGACGGAGCCCGTCGGCCAAGCCTTAGCCCGGCTTGAGCGGGCCAACCGGGGTCAAACCGGAGGGCACCTCGTTTTTCCTTCACTGCGATGGATCGGCTCATGATCTGGGGTTTTGTCTTGGCAGACGGCGCCTCGATCAAGGGGGATCCCTGGGGGCGGCTGTTCAGACAGCTCTATCGGTTGGTCGCAGGCGCGCAGGTCATGACGACCGCGTCGGGG
>CAZLMW010000101.1:0-30141 GCA_964560875.1 uncultured Enterobacteriaceae bacterium | reverse complement strand
GTTGTCGAAGCTGCCGCGTTGCCGGCGGTAGCCGTCAACGCACCTGCAGCTTCGTCAACGTCAGGCGGTTGTCGCGGTGTTTGATGACGCCCGGGCCGCGGGCCTGGATGACCTGCAGCCGCTTGTCGCTCAGCGGGTTGTACCAGCCGAGGATCACGTCGTTGGCGCCGGCGTTGGTGCCCAACGGGACTTCCTGTTCGATCGGGAACACGACGATGTCGCCGGGGCGCCAGTGGTCGCTGCGGAAACAGCCGCTGCAGCTCTTTTCGGTCGCCTTGCTGGGCTTCTTGTAGGCCAGTGGCCACAGGTCGCGGTGCAGCGGGTGGGGATGCATGAACAGCTTCCAGGACACCGACGGCGCCTTGATGACCTTGAGATAGAGCTTGAGCAGGTATTTCTGCGACCGGCGAACGCTGCGGGACGCCAGCGAGTAGCCGATCATGTGGAACTCGTCGTTCCAGTTCACGGCGACCTTGGTGACGCCCTTGAGCCCGTCGAACGTCTTGGCGTCGATGACCGCCTTGGCCAGCCAGTTCTCGTCTGGCGCGCCGTCCGGCAGGTGGCTGGCGGCCAGGACAAGCCTCGAGCTGCGGGCGTCGAGCACGCGGATGTGCCGACCGTGCTTGACCCGGAAGGCGTGATTGAGCATCGAGAACTCGTCCTTGGCCAACACAGCGTAGCGCGCCCCGCGGAGCATCGCGCTCGCTCGATGGATGCCCTCGCCCGGGTTGCTGTCCAGCGAGAAGACGGCGCGGCGAGCGTCTCCGGGGACCAGCGGTGTGGGACCGGCGAGCTGCAAGGACCGCGCCCCATTGCCGAGCACCCCGATGCTGTGGTCGTCGCCGATGTGCAGGCGCGCGCCCTTCCACGCGTTCTTGGCCCAGGGTTTGACCGATTCTTTGTCGCGGCCGGCCCGCACGGCCACGTCGACCTGCAGTCCATCGACCTTGTCGGCGAGACCCGTGAACGCTTTGTGGTCGCGCTTGCCGTCCTTGTCTGTGTCGTTTTCGTCGCGCCAGCCCGGGATCGCGAGGTCGATGCTGCGGCTGGTCTCACCGAAATCGCTGACGCGTGTACCGACATCGAGGCCGGCGAGGAGGTCGAGAACGGCCTCGCGGTCAGCGATCGTCGGCATGGACCGCGTGTAGAAGTTGTTCTGGATGCTCGAGCGCCCGCCGGACGCATGCTTGAAGGTGCGCGGCACCCCATCGCCATCCACGGTACCGCCGATGGCGTCGACGCGGGCGATCAGGTGCTTCTGCGAAAAGTGCAGGCTCATGCCCGGCAGCAAGCCGTGCGCATAGCCGGTCGCGAAGATGGCGGCGGCGGCGCCCAACATGAAGATCGCCGGACCGGGACGCTGCAGGAGGTTGGCCGCGGAGAGACCGTAGCCGCGGACAAGGTCGATCGCGGGGCGTCGGACGGCGGCGCGGTTGAGGACGACGAGGCCGGCGACGACGAGCAATCCAGCGGCGTCTGGCGACGCGATCAGCAGGCGTGCGAAGTACTTCAAGCCGGGGCCGTTGGGCTCGCCGAGCAGACGACCTGCGAGCACCGACCAGACGTTAGCGGCGACCGCGATGGCGATGACGATGCCGATGCCGCCGAGGGCGTCGAGGCGGTTTCCGCGCGCCGCGACGGTCAACGCTACGGCCACAGCGACGCACCAACACGCCGCGAGGTAGCCGTAGGTCCACGTTCCGGCGACCTGGCTCGCGCCGACCCCGAGACCGCCGATGGCCACGAGGACGAGCGCCCCGATTGCCAACCAACGTCCGCCTCGGGCAACCCGCACGATCGCCGCCAGCGCGGTTCCCCGGTCATCTGCTGCCCACTCGAAGCGGCGGCCGAGCGAACCGGGCAACGCCGCCACAACGGCGACCAGGATCGCGAGGATAAGCGGCACCAGAAAGGCGGCGGAGGTCGCGCCCTCGGCCAGCGTGCCGCCCCAGCCGACGGGATGAAGCGACGTGAGCACCAGGCACCCGCTGATGAGCAGGCCGATACAAGCCGCGCCGATCGCAGCGAGCGCCACGCGGGCGTCACCAAATAGCCTCGCGACCGCCCGCAGCAAGCGGACCAGACGTTTTTCGCCCCAGCCGCGCGTTGCCCCGAGGTGAACCAGCGCCGCGCCCAGGAAGACGGCCACGAACAGCGCAGCGCCGGCGACCACTTCGGGGCGCGTCATTTGGATCGTCGTCCAGACCCGGTCGTAGGTGTAACCGGTGCGGGTCGCTTCGGCGCGCAGCAGCACGTCCAGGCGCGTCCCCAGCGAGATCAACACGTCCAACGCGTAGGCCACGGCAACGGCCGACAACGCCCAGATCGCGGCGGCGCGGGACTGCAGCCGGTCGAGCAAGCGGCGCGTCGCGTCGACGGGGCGCGAGAGGCCGAGGCCGAACCCGAGCGTAAGCAGCAGCGCCAACCTGCGCAGGTTCTTGTTGAAGGCCAGCTCTTGCGGCCACGAGTACGCAGCCTTGTCGTCGCCGATCGGCGGGTCGAAAGCGAGCCACCGGACCATCGTGCCGGCCTCTTTGCCGATCTCCCGATGCAGCAACAGCGCGGGCACAAACACCATCAGGGTCAACACCGCGCCGCTGACGCGTCCGGCGAGCAGATCGACCAGCAGCGACGCCGTAATGACCGCCGCGACGGCCACGACCGGCATCGCGACGTGGTTGAAATCGGGCAGCAACACCGCGGTTCCAAGAATCGGCGCACCGAGGCCGATGAGCAGCGCGACGTCAGAGCGATTGAGCGGACTGGCCGATTCGGGAGAGTCGCCGCCAGCGCCGAAGAGCCGGCGCCCGCACGCGATGAGAAAGATTGGTCCCCACGGGTACATGCCAAAGCCGAGGTGGCTGATGAGCTCGGCGAAATCGCGTCGGCCTTCCGGCAAACCGCCGCCAAAAGGCACCTGCGTAAAGCGAAGTGTGCGCAACAGCGCGCTGTCGTCGTCGCTGAGCACGATCCACGCCGCCAGCGCCAGGCCGACACCAGCAACCGCCGCGAGCCCCAGCATCTCCCGTCGCATATCTCGCGTCGCGAAGACGTAGCCCACGACCACGGCGACGCCGATCGACAAGCCGCCAAGGCCCTGGCCAAAGAACAACAGATCGAGTCCGAGCACCGCCCACAGCAGCCACCAACGGCCGGTCTCGCCCGGATTGGCGCCCCGCGCGAGGCCGAGGGCCAGCAGCGCCGAACCCAGCGACGCGGTCTGCGCCAACGTGACCATGCGGGCGGCCCCGAGCGCGGCGGGCATCGTGGCGAACACCAACAGCGCCAACCAACCGCCGGCCGGTCCGTACAGCGACGATGCGGCGACGACGAGCAACCACGCCATGATCGCGGCGATCAACGCCCCGGGTAGACGCGCCGAAAACTCGCTGGCGCCGAGCGCTTTCATGCTCGCGGCGACCAGCATCGTGTCGAACATCGGGGCCTGGACCGACGCGCCCTTGACCTTGTGCTGAACGAGCGACCATGGCGACGGACAGACGTCGACCAGCAGCTTCGCGGCCTTGTCGCGCGGCAGGATCGTGTCGTTATGCCAGGCGAGCAGCGCGAGGTTCGCGGCGTCTTTCTCCGCCGGCAAGGCGTGCTGCCACCAGCCGCCGGACATGGACGAGACCAGCTGCCGCGCGCGGGCTCGGGCGAGGGCGGCGCGGAGCTTCGCGATCGGCTCGGAGGTGACCAGCGCGACGAGCGTGCCGCGGTTGTTCAGCCCGATCGTGTCGATCCGACCGGCCAGCAGCTCGGCGCCTTCATCGCCCGCCCGGCCGCTGATAACGGCGTCCGCGTCGATGACGACAGCGTGATGAACCCGCTCGCTGAGCTCGTTTGGGGCGCGTGAAAGTCCCGCCGCCGCCGAGCCAGCTCCTTGGGTCGACACGCGCCGAAGCGACAGGTCTTCGCCCGCCGCGTCGTCGAGTTTGCTGAGCAGCGCGCCGTCTTCGTCGACCACCAGGACCTGGGGTGACCCGGCCACGAGCCGCGCGACGGCGGCGCGATCCATCTCCCACGGGTCGAGCAGACCGCTTGTGCCCAGGCCAGGCAGGGTCATCGCCAACACGACAAGCGCCGCGATCGGACCCTGCAGTCGGTGCAGCCAGGTCATCGGACTCCGTACCATCGAAAGCGTGCAGAGGTTGCGCTGTCGATCGGTCGTAGGGTTGCGATCAAGGGAAGTCGTGACGGCGGCCGGACCGAGGCGATCCATGCGCCGCGCACGCGCGAGGGCGGCGGACCCTAGCAGATGAAGGCGAAATTGCGAAAGACGTTGCGGAATTCTCGATTGCCATTCTCTTGACAGCCCCCCTCCGCGTCCTTAGATTGCACCGCCTTTTGGTCCTTGGGATCGGTGCGTCCTGGCGTAATAGCCGCGCGATGCGGCGTTGAACAATCGACAGCAGGTCCACGCGACGAAGGACGAAAGAGCAGTTGAAATCTCGGACAACCACGCAGCGTCCAACGGCGCTGCGGACAACGAGCAACGGACCGCAGAACGACGACTGCAAGCCAGTCGCGAGCCGTACTTCAATGAACAACGGCACGCTCCGCCGGTGCGGTGATGACACCGACGGCGCGGAGCAAGACTCGCTGGAGCAGCGTATTTGATGGGCGCGCGGATCGCAGAACGCAGCAAACGAGCGATCGTCGAACGTGTCGATATGGCACGCATCGTCGGTGAGACCGTGCGTCTTAAGCGTCGCGGCAACCGCCTGCTTGGCCTGTGCCCCTTCCACGAGGAGAAGACGCCGTCGTTCAACGTCAACTTGAGCGAGAAGGTGTTTTTCTGCCACGGCTGCGGCGCGGGCGGCGACATCATCAAGTTCGTTCGCGAGCTGCACGGCTTCTCGTTCGCGGAGTCGCTCGAATACCTGGCCGATCGCTGCGGCGTCGCGGTCGAATACGAACAGGCCGATCCGCGCAAGATGGCGCAGGAGAAGAAGCGCCGCTCCCAGCGTCGCCGGCTGCTCGATCTCAACAACGCAGCCCAGCAGTTCTACGTGGGTCAGCTGCACGGAAAGGCCGGCGCGAACGCCCGCGCCTACCTCGAAAAACGGGGCCTGTCGCGCGAGACCGCCGAGCGATTCGGGGTCGGTTGCGCGCCCGATTCGTGGGATTCGCTGTCCAACCACCTGCTCGGCCGCGGCTTTGAGGCCGAAGAGTTGGCGTTGGTCGGCCTCGGCATGCCGCGCCGCAACGGCTCGGGCCTGATCGATCGGTTCCGCGATCGGCTGATGTACCCGGTTCGCTCCACCACCGGTGATCTCATCGCGTTCGGCGGACGGGCGCTCGGCAACGATCCCCGGGCCGGCAAGTACATGAACTCGCCCGAGTCGGAGCTGGCCACCGTCGAAACCGAGTTCAACACCGGGCTGTCGCGCTTCTTCAAGAAAGGGCGCTGCGTCTTCGGCTTGTACGAGGCTCGGCAGGGCATCCGCCAGCGCAAGCAGGCGCTGATCGTCGAGGGCAACCTGGACGTGATGATGCTCCACCAGGTCGGCTACACCAACGCCGTCTGCGCGATGGGCACGGCGCTGACGATCGAACAGCTCAAAGAAGTGCAGCGATTCACCGAAGAAGTGGCGCTTGTCTTCGACGGTGACAAAGCCGGTCGCGCCGCCGCTCGCAAGTCTGTACCGCTGTGCATCGAAACCGGCCTCGGCGGCGTCTTCGTTTCGTTGCCCGAGGGCGATGATCCCGACTCATTTGTGCGCGATCGCGGCGTCGATGCGTTCGGCCAGCTGCTCGGCGACGCGCAGCCAATGGTGATGGGATATGTGGACGCGTTGATCGCTGAAAACGGCGCGACGATTCACGGCAAACGCAAGACGATCGAGGCCGTTCAGCCGGTGCTCGTGCGGGTCAGCGATCCGATCGTGCGCGAGATGGCGCGGACCTACATGGCCCGGCGTCTCGAGCTCGACGTCGCCGATTTGCAGCGCTTCTTGCGGCAGGTCAAGCCGCAACCCGGGATGCGCCCGGCGTCTCGGACATCCGCTCCGCGGCGCATCGACGAGCCGCAGCTCGAACGCGTGGAGCTTGATCTGGTCAGGGTTCTGTGTCGACGGCCAAGCCGCATCACCTATGTCGTGGAAGAAGGCTGTCTCCGCGACGTTAGGCACGAGAACCTGAGGAAGTTCCTCGAGATGTTTGGCGGGCGAGCGGCGACCTTGACCGATGCTCAGCGCAGTCTCGATGGAACCGAACTCAAGGCTTGGGTTCAAGAATTGCCAGATGGTCGCGTGCGCAGAGCGTTTCTCGAGGGGCTCGTGCGAGCGGATTTGATTGCAGCGAGCACTGCTGACATTGAACTGCTCTCGGTGCTCGATCGACTCGAAAAGTGGAAGCTTGAAGGCGACCGCGATGCACTCAAGACAAAACTGAAATCTGCGCCGAAAAGCGGCGTCCCAATGTCCGAAATCGCTCGGATGTATGAACGACAGCAACGAATCGTAGCTCGCATTGCTGAGTTGAGAGAATCGATGGCCAAAGCCTCGCGAAGCGTCGCTGCCGGCCGTCTACTGGAGGAATAGCGAGATGTTTGACCGCGTCGATCAAGACAAATTGCTGGAAATGCTCAAGCGCGGTCGCGCCACGGGCGTCGTGTCCGTGGATGCGATCAAGCGCCTGCTCGATGGCCTCGAGGTCGATGAGCAGGTGATCGGCGACCTGATGCTGATCCTTGATGCGAATATGATTTTTGTCATCGATCACACGCCGCCCGCGAGCAGCCGCGACCCCGGGCAGATCGACGGCCTGCGGACCGTCAACCAGGGCGCGCCGCTGACCCAGCAAGAGAAGAACGACGAAGAGAACTACAAGGACGAGCCGTACATGCGGACCAACGATCCCGTGCGCATGTACCTGCGCAAGATGGGTTCGGTGGCGCTGCTGACGCGCGAAGGCGAGATCGAGATCGCCAAGCGTATCGAGACCGGCGAGCACGAGGTGTTGTCGGCGCTGCTTTCGACCCGCAAGACGATGGCCAGCATGCTCAGCCGCCGCGACCGCGCTGCCGACATGATCGAGTGGGTCAAGAAGGACCGCGGCATCCGGCGCAAGATCGAAGAAGCCGAGGCGCGCGGCGAAGAGACGACGCTTCGCGACAGCAAGCGCGGCGGTGAGCGGCCCCCGTTTTCGCTCAAGGACCTCGTCAAGCAGGTCGACGACCGGCAGGGCGGCAACGACGAGATCATCATCTGCAACAACGTCATCAACGACCTGACGGTGATGGAAGACTTCGCGGCCGCCCAGGCGGCGATCGTCGACAAGCTCAACCGCACCAAGGCCAAGAGCGGCAAGGCGACCATCGTCAAAGGCATCCTGACGCAAGAGGTGCGCGAGCCCTACTTCCAGGAAGTCATCGCCGACATGCTCGAGAGGATGACGCACAGCCGCGCGAGCGTCGGTGACGTGTTGGAGCTGTCCGGCGCCCGGGCCAAGCGCCCGCCGACCGAAGACGAGACGATGGAGACCCTGGCGTTGCTGCTGCGGGTGACCCGTTTGTACCGCAAGCGCATCCGCAGCGATGACCCGGCCGAGGCCGCGCGCGCTGACCTGGCCCGCAAGAAGCCGCAGCGCAGCATCGAGGACCTGATGCGCGCGATCCTCGAAGATCGGCTCGCGACGCAGCACTTCATGCAGCTGCACAAGAAGGTCGCCGCGATCGACGACATGCCGGCCCACGAGCTGTTCGACGCCGTGCCGCCGAAGCTGCCCAAGAGCCAGCGCAAGCAGCTGCTGAAGTCCGCGGTCATCGCGCTCAAAGAAGTCGTGCCGTTGCTCAAGAAGAACAACCAGCTGCGCGATACGCCCCTCGCCGGTGTGCCGGGAACCGAGCCGTTTGAGTCCGATCTCCGCCAACGCAAACAAGCGCTCAAGGATGTGCGTGACGCCATCGTCGATAAGCTGTTGTGGATTCCTCGCTTGCAGCCCAAGGGCAAACAGGCTCCCCCGCCGCGGTGGGAACGTGAGCTCGACGAGGTCGGCCGGCCGATGCCGATGGAAGAAGGCGATACGCCCGACTACGTGGCGCTGAGTCCGGTCTACGCCCAGCAGGTCGTGTACTCGACGGTGGTCGAAGCGATGACCAAGCAGGCGATCTCCCGCAAGCTGGTCGACGCCATCATGCGCCGCGCGCTGCTCGAACGGCTGCTCGACGCGGGCCTGCACCGCAAGCAGTACGACGCGGTGACGATCGAGCTCAAGGCGATCGTCAAGGGCGTGATGGACTGCGACTACCAGATCCAGCTCGAAGAGATGGCGCTGGCCGAGTCCGCGACCAAACGCCTCAAGGCCGCCGGCAAGCGCAAGGTCGACCCGATCTTCGACTTCAAGACGGTCCAGTCGCTGGCCCGTGACTTCAAGGGCGCCAACGCCAAGCAGAAGCGCTTGCTCGAGAAGAAGTACGGCGTCGTCAAAGACGAGATCGTGGCGTCGCGCAAGAGGATGCGCGAGTACAAGGCGCAGCTCGACGAGCAGTGCAAGGCGGCCGGTCACCGACAGCCCGAACTCAAGCGCCGCTACGAGCAGATCGCCCGCGGTGAGCGCATCGCCAACAAGGCCAAGTCCGAGCTCGTCGAAGCCAACCTGCGCCTCGTGGTGTCGATCGCCAAGAAGTACACCAACCGCGGTCTGCAGTTCCTCGACCTGATCCAGGAAGGCAACATCGGGCTGATGAAGGCGGTCGACAAGTTCGAGTACCGCCGCGGCTACAAGTTCAGCACCTACGCGACGTGGTGGATTCGCCAGGCGATCACCCGCGCCATCGCCGACCAGGCGCGCACGATCCGCATCCCGGTGCACATGATCGAGACGATAAACAAACTGATCCGCACCTCGCGCTACCTGCAGCAGGAGTTGGCCCGCGAGCCGACGCCCGAAGAGGTCGCCGAGAAGATGGAGATGCCGCTCGACAAGGTGCGCAAGGTCCTCAAGATCGCCAAGGAGCCGATCAGCCTCGAGACCCCGATCGGCGAAGAAGAAGACAGCCACCTCGGCGACTTCATCGAGGACAAGAAGGCGGTCAGCCCGGTCGACGCCGTGACCATGGCCGCGCTCGAAGAGAAGGTCCGCAAGTCGCTCGCCTGCCTCGCCCCGCGCGAGGAAAAGGTCATCCGCATGCGCTTTGGCATCGGCGAACGAAGCGATCACACGCTCGAAGAGGTCGGCCAGCAGTTTGGCGTTACCCGCGAACGTATCCGCCAGATCGAGGCCAAGGCGCTGCGCAAGCTCCGGCACACCACGCGCGCCAAGATCCTCAAGCCGTTCAGCGACGGATAGGAGCTTGTCGCGCATTGTCATGCGCCACAGGCTGTTGCGATTTTTCGTTGAGGGGCTCAGCGGCGCCCCTGACCAGGAAAGTGTGATTCTCTCGGCCTGCCCATCCGGTCCGGTCCTGCGGACGGCCTGTCTGCGATGCGGCCAGCTTGACGACACCGGACGGCCTATCTGCGATGCGGCCAGCTTGACCACTCCAACGGCGCCAACCGCCCGACAACTCGACCGAAGGGTTGACATCTTTGGACGGCGGGGGCACACCTCCGCGGTCCTTGCGGCTTCGCTATGCATTTTTGCCGGCGAAACGCGGAGAGACCGGGCCTATAGCTCAGCGGTTAGAGCTGCCGGCTCATAACCGGCTGGTCCCAGGTTCGAATCCTGGTGGGCCCACCGCCAGAACACATCATCCAGCCAGGAGTGGCGCCGCATGACGTACGTGACCGAGCCCCGTGAAATCCTCGACGTCCTTCGCCGGTTGCAATCGATCGACGATGAAATCCGCGACGTCCGCGAGAGCCGAGATTCGATGATCGGCAACCTTGAGCGCCTCCGCAAAGTGCTCGAACACCGCGACGGCCAGCTCGCCGAGATGCGCGAGAAGCTCACCGAAGCTGAAGCGTGGTTCACAAAGAAGAGCGGCGAGCTCGAGATGGAGCGCGAGAAGCTTCAGAAGTCGAAGACGAAGCTGTCGGGCGTGACGCGTAGCAAGGAATACGTCGCGGTCAACCGTGAGCTCGACAACATCCGCCGCAACATCGCCAACCGCGAAGACGAAGTGGATCGCCTGTCGACCGCTATCGACGAGTTCCGCAACACCATCAACAAAGAAGAAGAGAAGGTCACGGAGCTGCGCGAGCTGGCCAACACCGAAGCCAACAACAACGCGGGCAGCCTTGAGAAGATGGACGGCCAGATCGGCGAGGTCGAGTCGCGCCGCGGCGAAGTGACCAAGCTGCTGATGCCCAAGCTCGTGCGTCGCTACGACCGTGTCTTCAAGGCCCGCGCCGGCGTCGCCGTGTGTCGTGTCATCGACGGTGTCTGCGCCGGCTGCAACATGGTTGTGCAGCCCCGCTTTGTCGCCCAGATCATGCGCGGCAGCTCGCTCGTCCAGTGCCCGCACTGCAGCCGCTACCTCTACGCGGCCGGCGGCCATGACGAGGACGGCCACGTGATCGCGCCGACGTAGCGTTGATTTACGAGGGGGTTGAACGCAACCCCCTCGCCGCGATTTGTTGAATTCGGGGGCGGAACCACGCAACGTCCTCGGCATGAACACGCACCACCTACGATTTCTCTTCCGCGCGGGCGTCATTGCGTTCGCTGCGCTCGCGATCGCTTGTTCCGACGACAGCGATGGCGGCTCCAACGACACCACCGACGCCGGCGTAACCGACGCGGGTTCAGACGCTGGCTCTTCCGATGACGGCGGGTCCGCTGCGGGTTCGGATGGCTCGTCCAGCGGCGACGCGTCCGGCTCGTCCATCGACGCGGGCGGCACAACCACCAGCTTCCCGTGGGGCGAACCCAAACCCTCGGACGCACCCGACGAGCCCGATCCGAAACCGCACGGACACAGCGCGACGACCGTCCCGTTGCCCCAAGCGATGACCATCGCCGGGTGGGTCTACGCCGTCGGCTCGGGCAGCGTCGCCAGCGCGCTCAGCCAGGGCAACTTCAAGGTCCCCAAGGCCGGCGCCAACGCTTATGGCCTCACCTGGAAAGCCGCTCCGCTCAACGACAAGGGCGTGTTGCCCAAGCAAGGCGCCAACGGTCAGACGTTCTGGCTCGTCGTCGATCCCAAGGTGAAAGCCGCGACGCCCGCGATTTCGAGTGTTCGCAACGTTGTGCGCGTCTACTCCGGAAAACGCCAACTGCCCGGCGACCTCTACGGTCACGACATGGCCCGGGTGCCCGTCATCCTCCAGCCCAACACCCCGTTTGCAGCCCGTGGACGCGGCGGCCGTTCGATCCGTGTGCTGCTCGAAAAGACCCAACGCGAGCTGTGGCTCAACCGGCACGACCTCACCCGGCCCGACCTGCGCGCCGGTCAGCAGGACTCGCTGTGGATCGGCATGCCGCTGCTCAGCCTGTCGGCCAAGAACCACACCGAGATCCACGCCAGCGTCCTCGAAACGCCCGATTTCAAGCCGTCGACAACGTCCTGGGCCGGCATCGGACCGCTCGCTGTCAGCCATATCGGCTTTCACCTGCGCCCCAAGCACAAGTGGCCGGCCGCCGGCACCAAGGAAAAGCCCGTCAAGTTCAAGGTGAAGCTGCGCGTCGAGGCCAAGGACAGCGCGGCCGCCTACGACCACGAGCTCGAGCTCACCGTCATCAACGCCGACGATCCGTTCCGCCAGACCTTCCGCTCGCACGTCGACCGCAGCATCCAGTACTACGGCGTGCGACCGCCCAAGCCGTTTGACGCCACCAAGACCTACGCGATGGCCCTGTCGCTGCACGGCGCCGGCGTCGCGGGAATCGGCCAGGCCAAGTCGTATGGGCCCAAGGATTGGATCTACATCATCGCCCCGACCAACCGGCGGCGTTTCGGTTTCGACCACGAGGAGTGGGGCCACCTCAACGATCTCGGCGCGATGCACGACGCGATGGAGCGTTTCAAGATCGACCCGAACCGCCGCTACATCACCGGTCACTCGATGGGCGGGCACGGCACCTGGCAGTTCGGCATCCACCACGCGAGCTACTTCAACGTCGTCGGCCCGTCCGCGGGTTGGGACTCGTTTTACACCTACGGCAAGTCGCCCAAACCGAGCTTCCCGACCAGCCGTGCGCGCGCTCACAGCGACACCAGCCGCTACATCGGCAACCTCGCCAACCGCTCCGTCTACGTCATCCACGGCACCAAGGACAACAACGTTCCATGGTCCGAAGGCCTCGCCATGCACACCAAGTCCAAGCAGGTCAGCAAAGACGTGCACAAGCACTGGCAGATCGGAGCCGGCCACTGGTGGGATAACGACAAGAACACGCCTGGCGCCGCCTGCGTCGACTGGAAGCCGCTCTTCGACCTGATGAAAAAACGCACCCGCGATCCGGCCGAGCTCAGCTTCACGTTCACGTCACCGGGGCCGTGGTACAGCGACCACTACAGCTACGTGCGCATCCTCAGCAGCACATCCCCGCACGTCGACTGTGTGCTGCAGTCCACGTTTGACGGCGCCACCTTGCGGCTCAAGACCGGCAACGTGCGCTCGATGGTCATCAACGGCAAGCTGATCCGCAGCAAGGGGCCGCAGGGAATCGAGATCGACGGCAAGGTCTACAAGCTCACCGACGACACGTTCGTCATCGGCCCCACAACCGGCAAACGCCCCGGCGTGCACGGTCCGTTCAACCAGGTTATGCACCGCCCGTGGTGCTGGGTGTACGACAAGGGCGACACCGCATACGCCGATTTCGCCGCCTTCCTCTCGACCCACTGGGCGATCATCGGCAACGGCCATGGCTGCGTGCTCGAAGCCGGCGCGCTCACCAAGAAGACCCGACAGCGCTACAACTACATCCACCTCGGCCGCGCGCACACCGACACCGGCGCCCCGTCTTCGCTCGGCTGGGACAACGACGGCGTGACAGTCGGCGGCAAATCCTTCCCCGGCTCGGCGTTGCAGTCGATCTGGGACAACGGCAAGGGCCTCGACGCCATCATCGTGGCGCCCAAGGGCAGCGAATACCTGCTGACCGCGGTCGTGCCCTTTTCGTCGCGCTCGGGGATGCCGGACTTCCTGGTGTGGAGCGGCAACAAGCTCAACGCCGGCGGCTACTTCGACGCCGACTGGAAGATCAACAAGACCTACGCAGCCGGCCTCTAACCCGGGGGCTGGCCGTTAAGCCCCCTGTAGCGCACATGGAGTCTCATGCTCGTCCTGGGTATCAACCACAGCAACGACTCGTCCGCCGCCCTCGTGCGCGATGGTGTCGTTATCGCCGCGTCGCGCGAGGAACGCTTTTCGCGCATCAAGCACGACAGCAGCTTCCCGACCAAAGCCATCCAGTTCTGCCTGTTGACCATCGGCGCCGAGCTCGCTGACGTCGACACGGTCGCCTTCTTTTGGAACCCGGCGATCCACGCGGCGACGCCGAACCGGCGCATGTCCGGTGCGTGGCGGCATCACCTCGAATTTCTGCACAGCGTGCCCAACCAGCTGCTGCCGATGATGGGCGCGAGCGAGCCGCCTCCGTACCTGGAACAGCGCTTGCCGACTAACAAGGGCGACCTGCGCATCGTCTACGTGACCCACCACCTGTGCCACGCCGCCAGCGTGCTCTTTCGGTCGCCGTTTTCCGACTGCGGCATCCTCACGGTCGACGGCTATGGCGAGCGCAACGCGACGTTTATCGGCCACGGCGAAGGCCTCACGATCACGCCCAAGCACCACATCAACTTCCCGCACTCGGTCGGGTCGCTGTACGCCGCGTTCACGCAATACCTGGGTTTTCGCGCCAACAACGGCGAAGGCAAGGTCATGGGTCTGGCGTCGTACGGCACCGATCGCTACGTCGCCGCGGTGCGCGAGCTGGTGCGATTCACCGACGACGGCTTCGAGCTCGACCTGTCCGCGTTCGCCTTCTATCACGAGCACGGGCCCCGCTACGGGCAGCGCATCGTCGACCTCTTCGGCCCCGCTCGTCGCGTCGAATCCGAGCTCACCCAGCACCACAAGGACGTCGCCCGCGGCCTGCAATCGGTCACCGAAGAGCTGCTCTTGCACCTCGCCGCGATCACCCGCGAAAAGACCGGCAGCCCGCGCCTTGGCATGGCCGGCGGTGTGGTCCTCAACTGCGTCGCCAACGGCCGCATCATGCGCGAATCGGGCTTTGACGCATGCTTCTTCCAGCCCGCCGCAGACGACGCCGGGACCTCGATGGGGGCCGCACTCTGGGTCACCCACTGCCTCGAAAAGCAGGCGCGGCCCGATGGCATCACGGCGACCGACTACCTCGGATTGCGCTACACCGACGAGCAGGTCGAGGCGGAGCTGGTCAAAGCGGGCGTGCCCTTCGAAAAGCTCGAAAACACACCGCAAATCGCCGCCCAGGCCCTCGCAGACGGCAACATCATCGGCTATTTCGGAGGCGCCGCTGAGTTCGGCCCCCGCGCACTTGGCAATCGCAGCATCGTCGCCGATCCGCGCAACGCGAAGAACAAGGACACCCTCAACGCCCGCGTGAAGTTCCGAGAACCCTTCCGCCCCTTCGCGCCAAGCTGCCTGCAATCAGCGGTGGGCGACCTCTTCGACAGCGACGTCCCGAGCCCCTACATGCTCCGCGTCTACAACACGCTGCCCGAACGACTCGACGACCTCGGCGCCATCACCCACGTCGACGGCGGCGCCCGGGTGCAGACGGTCAACAAGGACCAAAACCCGCGCTACCACGCGCTCATCAAGGCGTTTGGCGAGCTGACCGGCGTGCCGTGCGTGCTGAACACGAGCTTCAACATCCGCGGCGAACCGATCGTCAACACAGTCGCCGACGCCCTAAAATGCTTCTTTACGACCGACATGGACGAACTCTACGTGCACGACTTCCGCGTCACGAAAGGTCGCTAACGGTTCACGATCTCGAGAACAAACGGTGGCGACTCGCTTTTCTTGAGCCACGAGACGCTGCGATTCAGCCGACGTCTTTCATGCGGCGGTTGAGCGCGCCGAGGGTCGCGAACAAGGTGCCGACGCCGCCGTCGCGCTGCTTTTTCACGACGGCCTTCATCAGCGCCACCATCGAGTCGCCGTAGGGGTACCACCACGGCTCGAATTTCGAGTTGCGGTCGACCAGCACCATCTTTGGTCGGGTCATGTGCACGAGCGCGTCAGGGCTGTTGGTGATGCCGCCGCCGGAGTTGCCGGTTCCCACCCAGGGCAGGTCGGGCACGGCGCCGGTGAACGCGTGGTTGTTGATCCAGACCATGCCCGTGTCGAGCTGGTCGGCGATGCGCAGGCCGCGGTCGGTGTCTGCGGTCCAAACCGACGCGCCGAGCCCAAATTGGCTGTCGTTGGCGGCGGCCACCAGGGCGTCGTCGTCGCTGCAGATGGTCAGCACGGCGATCGGGCCGAAGCTCTCGTCTCTCCAGGCGGCGGCGTCGCTGGGCAAATCGCCGATCAGGGTGGGTGGAATCACCGCTTCCGGGTCGTCGGGCAGGCCGCCGCAAAGCACCTTACCGCCGCGATCGGCCGCATCGAGCAAGTGGCCGCGCACGAGCGCTTTTTGGTCGGCGGTGACGAGCTCTTTGACGTCGGTGGTCGTCTGTTCGAGCCGCTTGACCAGGGCCGGGACGAAAGTGTCGGCGATCGCCTCGTGGACGGCGACGCGCTCCACGGACGCGCAATTTTGCCCGGCGTTGTTGACGATGCCCCACGCGATCCCGGCCGCGGCGCGTTGCACATTGGCGTCATCGAGCACCACCGCGCAGTCCTTGCCGCCGAGCTCGCAGTCAAAGGCGATGCCGCGTTCGGCGCAGGCGACGGCGACCTTGCGGCCGGTCAGTGTGCTGCCGGTGAACAGGACCAGGTCGGGTTGCGCCTCGATGAGCGCCGCGCCCGCTTCCCCGGCGCCTTCGAGACACGCGACGATCGGCCCGAGCTCTTCGCGCAGCCGTTGCACCAGCCAGCGGCCGGATTCAGGGGTGTGTTCGGACGCCTTGAGCACCACACCGTTGCCCGCGAGCAGGGCCGGCACCATGCCGCGCATCGGGATCGCGACCGGGAAATTCCACGGCGCGATGATGGCCACGACGCCGCGTGCGACGCGCTGTACCTCGGCCCGTTTGCCCGGCATCTCGAGCTTGGGAATGCGGCCGGGGCGCGGCGCGAGGATCGACGGACCGCGGTCGCACCAGTAGCCGAACAGGTCGGCGACGTTGAGCACATCGGCGGAGTAGGCCTCGGCGAGCGGTTTGCCGGTCTCGCGGTGCACGATCTGGGCGAGCTCGTCGGCCTGGCCGAGGATCTTCTTGCCGACGGCGCGCAGGGCGGCGGCGCGTTGGGTAGCGGTCTTGGCTGCCCAGGCGGCGGCGGCCGAACGTGTTTGAGCGACGGCAGCCCGCGCTCGGTCGAGGGCGTCGGAGCCGTCGGGTCCTGGCCGCTCACCGCCAGGCCCGCCGGTCGTGGTTGCATTTGACATGGCCTCATCCCCCGCCGGAGCATCCCGTGTCGCTCGCGTGCTTTTCGTGCGCTTGCTTGTAGTCGATGGGGTGGCGCGAAGGAAGCGCCACGTCGTCCGGAGCCCCCATGGTCGCCCGCATCGTCGCCTGGGTGCTCGGAGCCATCTTCGTATCCACCGATACGCTGCCCGGTCTGGACGAGCTCGACACCGCCCCGCGCGTTGCCAAGATGCTCCGCGAGGCGCCCGGATCGTTCACGTTTGTTGTCTACGTATCGACGTTGCTGTTCATGGTGTCGCCGCTGATCACGATCGGCTTGCCTGTGCCCGCGTTCGTTCTCGGCCGCCGCCAGCTCGATACCCACGCCTACCGCCTCGCCCGCCATCGCATCTACCTGGTACGCCAGTCGATGCTGATGCTCAAGACCGTCGGCGGGCTCATCTGGGGCGGCCATCCCGACGTCCGCGCGGCGCTCGATGTCCCCGCCTACGAAGCTGACCCCGGCACCTTCCGACAAGGTGGTGAAGACGCGGCCGACCTGGCTGCAGCAGGCCGGCCGGAGATTCGATGAAGGGCGCCCACCTGGCCTACCAAGAGGGCGCATCGGTCCAATTCTCGAGCGACTACGTTGTCGTTGGCAGCGGTGCAGGCGGCGCAGCGGCGGCCGTGATGCTCGCCCGGGCCGGCTACAGCGTCACCATCGTCGAGTCCGGTCCTTGGCGCGTTCCCGACGATTACCCTTCGTCGATGTATGGCTGCCTGCGCGACATGTTTGACAGCTGGGGCACCAAGGTCGCGCGCGGCGACTCGCTGATGCCGGTCATCCAGGCCAACGTCGTGGGCGGTACCACGGTCATCAACAGCTCGATCGTCGTCCGCACGCCCGGGGATGTGTTGCAGGATTGGCGCGAGCAGCATGGTCTGGGCGACGTCTTCACCGAAGCGGCGATCGGAGCGGCCCAGGATCGCATCGAAGACGAGCTCAAGGTCACGCCCAGCAACCAGGCCGAGGCCTTTGGCGCGAGCAGCCAGATGTTGCTCGATGCGTTGCGCAGGCGCGGGCTTGAGGGGCATCCAACCGACCGCAACGTGCACAACTGCCGCGGCGTCAACCGGTGTCTGCAGGGCTGCAGGAGCCGGCGCAAGCGCTCGACCAACCTCGACTGGATCCCCGAAGTGATGGATCGCGGCGGCACGGTGATGTCCTGTGCACCTGCCGAACGAATCCTCATCGCCCGCGGACGCGCCACAGGTGTAACGGGTCGTTTTCGCCATCCGGTCACGCGCAGCAACGGCGCGTCGTTTCGGATCGCGGCCGATCGCGGCGTGCTCGTCGCGGCCTCGGCAACCGGCACCGCACCCTTGCTGCAAAGAAGCGGGTATCGCCATCGCGCGCTCGGACAGGGGTGGCGAGCACATCCGGGCGCCGGCGTCTTCGGCGTCTATCGCGATCGCATCGATCAGCCGATCGGACCGTCCCAGGGCACCGCATCGATCCACCACCGTCGCGACATCGGTATCAAGCTCGAGTCGTTGACGTTGCCGCTCGAAGTGGTCGCGGGTCGGTTGTCCGGTGGCGGGATCGAGCTTGTCCGCCGCCTCGAGAAGTTTTCGCACCTGGCGATGTGGGTCACCGCCGTTCGCGCCGACGCGGTAGGCACCATCAACGCCGGGTTGTTTGGCACGTCCATCCGCTACAAGCCCACGCTCAAGGATGTTGATCGGTTGCGACGCGGCTGCGCGCTGTTGGCGAGGATGCATTTCGAGTCCGGGGCCGAGGCGGTGTTGCCGGGCATCCATGGGCTGCCGTATTCGATCGGGCCCGACGAGATCGACCTCATCGAGAACGCGCCGACGAACAACAAGGCGTACACCTGGGTCATCTCGCACCTCTTCGGAGGCGCGGTGATGGGCGACAACCCGCAGCGGTCGGTGGTCGGCAAGGATCTTCACGTGCGCGGCGTTCGCGGTCTGCATGTCGTCGACGCGGCGGCTTTGCCCACGACCCTCGGCGTCAACCCACAACACACGATCATGGCGGTCGCGCAGGTCATCGCCGATCGCCTCGCCAACGACGGCGCACCCGCCGCTTGAACGCACACGGAGGAATCCATGGCCACGCTCCAATCCCTGCTCGGCGAGGGCGACATCGCCGCGATCGAAGCTTTCCTCGATGGACTCGACCACGCAGCGCGGCGTGAAAATGTCGAAGCCCTGTCCGGTTCGGAGCTCGGCAAGCTCTACCAGCTGGCCAGTGGGCGTCACGTCGATGTCGACTTCTTTGTGCCCAAATCGGTGCCCGAGGGGACCGAGGTCGTCCATCACGGCAAGAATTCGTTGCCCGTCATCGGCGGCACCTTTCGCAAGCGTTTCGTGCGCCTCGCCGACACCGAAGAGAAGCTCGGCGGGTTCAACGACAACGACGGCTTTGTGTCCAACGTCGGTTGGTTCACCGGCCCCGGCTACTTCGTCGTGCGCCCGCGCGGCTGCGACAACCCCGACGGCCGCACCGACACCGAGCAGCTGTTCGTCAACTACTACGAGGTCCCCGAGGGCGAGGCACCGGTCGGCGGATGGCCCGATGTCCAGCAGAACAACGGCCTGACGCGCGGCGCTTCATTCGGCCAGATGTGCGACTACATGTGGCGGGTCAGCGGGCACGTTTCGATCGGCGAGGCGTGGAAGAAGGGCAAGAACCTCAAGCAGTATTTCGCCCTCGTTCGCGAAGACATCAAGACCTGATCGCTGTCTGGCGCATCGCCCCGCGCATGCCTTGCACGATCCCGACCATGGCCGCGCAGGGCGTTCACTTCCGCTTTTGTGCAACGCTGCGTTTGTGGTAGCGTGGCGCCGACGCCGCGGTTGCTGTGCGGGCTCGATCGCCGAGCCCCCCGTTCCCGGCGTGGAGCCAAGCAGTTCTGCCGCCTCGAGGTCGATGACCACGGGGAGGAAAACGCGGCAGGGCGCGCTCATACCGACAACCTGGTCTTTTCGCCGCGCCGCGTCTTCGCATGCGCAACGTGGAGACCACCGTTACCGCTCGGTGGGCGCTTGGTGATACCCGTTGGAGAGCTTGCTTGTGAACGCGATGCTTATCGATCTGCACGTCCGCACGAACGCAGATGACCTGTCCACCACCATCGATGGCCTGACCGAAAAGGCGCGTGCTGCCGGAATCGACGGCGTCGCGGTGATCGGCCATGACAACGCCCCGAAGCTGCCCGAAGAGCGCCCTGAAGACCTGGCGTTGTTCGCGGGAATCGAGGCGGACAGCGACGTTGGCCGGCTGCTTTGTTACCCGCGCGAGCTCGACCAATGGTTCTGCGAAGGCGGCTGGCAGGATGTCGAAAAGACCAACGGTGGCGGCCCCGAAGTCTACGTGGGTGCGCAGCTCGTCGAGGCCTTTGCGTCTCGCGGCGGCGTGGTTATCGTCGCGCAGCCCTACGACCGCGATCTCGACCACCCCTGCGCCGAAGATGCGTTCAACAAGCAGTCCGGTTTGAGCGGCGTCGTCGTCACCAGCAGCCCGCGCCACACCACGAGCAACGAACGCGCCGCCAACGCCGCGCGCGACGCGAAACTGCCCGGAGTCGGCGGCTCGGCCAGCACCGCTGGTGGCAACCGCTTTGGCACCGTCGCCACGCTCTTCGCCAAGCCGCTCACCGACCAGTCCACGCTCGTCGACAGCCTCAAGGCCGGCCGCATGTGGCCCGTCGAGATCGGGCCCGAGTACCAGGGCAAGCACAAGCACAAGGAAAAGGACAAGAAGCGGGAAGAAAAGCAGGCCCAGCCCGAAGAGCGTCGCAAGGGCCGCAAACGCCGCCGCGGGGATGACGACAACCGCGGCAACCGCATCGACCTCCATGTCGCGCGCAACAAGCCCATCGATAACCCCTTTGACGGCAAGCAGCCCGACACGGATCCGATCGCCAAGCTCTACGGCATGGCCGACCGCAACAACGACCCGTTCGACAGGCACGCGCACCTGAGCGACGACCAGCTCGATCGCGTCAACGGCAACCGCAACAAGGGCAACGACACCAACGTCATGCGGCCGCCGGATTTTCGCGAGATGCGCGCTGAACGCCAGCACGTCAACCTGCTGCTGCAGACCATCAAGCAGGACGACACCGCCGACAGCATCGCGCTTCGTTTCGCGTTCAAAGCCCTGTCCGAAGCGTCGCCCGAGACGCTCGCCCAGGTCGAAGCCGAGCACGCCAAGCAGCGCCGCAAAGCCGCCACGCGCAACCGCCGCCGTCGCCGTCGTAAATAGTCGCTGCGATCGGCTGCAATGCGGCGTTCGTGACCCGCGTCCACGAAGCGCTCTATCACCGTGAGCCGCGGCCAACGTCGGCCTCGCTGACGAGGGTGTGGTGCGCCCGGCAGTTGCTGCGGGTATCATGGCTGCGAGTTGCGGGTGGTCAGGTGGCTGCTCTCGAGCCTGTGCTTCGGCATAGGTCTGTCGGGAGAGGAAAGTCCGGGCTCCGCACGGCAAGGGTGCCGGCTAACGGCCGGCGGGGGTAACCCCAGGGAAAGTGCCACAGAAAGCAAACCGCGCCCCTGGTCTTCGGGCCCGCGGCGCAAGGGTGAAAGCGTGCGGTAAGAGCGCACGGGCGGCGGCGGAGACGTCGTTGTCGGTAAACCCCACCCGGAGCAAGGTCATACGGGGGTGTCCCGCGTCTTCGGGCGTGGTGGAGGGCAGCCGGTTCGAGCCCCCGGGTAGACCGCACGAGGCGGCCGGCAACGGTCGTCCCAGATGAATGGTCACCGCCGCACGTCGGGCGATCGGCGCGGGGAACAGAACCCGGCTTACGACCACCCGCGACTCGACTCTTCCCGGTCCGCCTTTCGCAACACGTCGATCGCGTGTTGACGACTGCTAGTCATGCCTCTAGCTTCCGGCCGCCTGCAACCACAAGGAGACGCCATGGCCAACCCCACCGCCACCTTTGAGACCACCCTCGGCAACTTCGACGTCGAGCTCTTCCTCGACCAGATGCCCATCACGGCTGGCAACTTCATCCAGCTTGCCAACGACGGCTTCTACGACGGGCTGCACTTTCACCGCGTCATCAAGAACTTCATGATCCAGTTCGGTTGCCCGCACAGCAAAGACCCCAAGTCGACGCGTGCCGGCACCGGTGGCCCGCCGCACGGCAACATCCAGGACGAGTTCACGGTCAAGCTCAGCAATGAGCCCGGCACCCTCTCGATGGCCAACACCGGCCGCCCCAACAGCGGTGGCAGCCAGTTCTTCATCAACACGGTCCACAACAGCTTCCTCGACTGGTTTGACGGCCAGACCCCGAGCAAGCACCCCGTCTTCGGCAAGGTCGTCGGCGGCATGGACGTCGTGAACAAGATCGGCAAGGCGCCCACCGGCGGTCGCGACAACCCGCTCCGCCCGATCCAGGTCAAGAAGATCACCGTCAACCAGTGATCGACCGGGTCCACTGACCCGCATACCCGCTCCCGCTCCCGCTCCCCATCCCGCTGCCGAAAGGGCGGTGAAAGAACACGGGTCAAACCGGCTGCGGGTCGGCTCGTAGTTAGTTCGTGTAGCCGCAGACGGCGTTTTGTTTGGCGCACGCCGCCTTGATGCAGGCGTTGCATTGGGCCGCGCTGCCGGCGTCGCAGTAGTTCTTGCAGTACTGGTTTTTGCAGTCGATGAACGCCTTGAGGTCGGCCTGTCCCTTGGCGCTGCCCTTGGCCTTGCACTGATCGGCGCACGCGGTCGTCTTACAGTTCTGGGCCACGCACTGCAGGATTTGGTTGCAGCTGTAGGTGCCGCCCCCGCCGCCCGACGAGCCGCCGGTTCCGAAACAATTGTCGAACGTTCCCTTGCACTTCTGCGCGGTGCAGGTGCCGTATGCCTGGCCGCTCATCCCCTTGCAGTATTGGTCGCCGCAGTTGGTGAGCGAGTAGTAGGCCTTGATCGCTTCGACGGCCGCCGATGAATGGCATCCAAGCGTGCAGACGATCGACGTTCCGCAGCCGGCCAGGCAGTTGGTGAACTTGTCGCACGTGAGCGCGCCCGAACCGATGCAGGTGGTCTGCTCGGTGGCGCAGGACGTGTAGACGCAGAGCATGGCTTCGTTGGCCTTCTTCGCGTCGATGAGCTTCTTGCAGGACAGGTCGATGCAAGCTCGTCGCTTCTTGTAGAGCGCCTGGGCCGCCGCGGTGCCTTTGGCCACGCATGCGTTGATGTTGACCGTGTCGCCGGGGCCTTGGGAGAACTGGTTGACGCACGCCAGGATTTGCCCGCAGCCGAGCGTGCCGACGCAGGTGCCCTGGTTGCAGACCTGGCCGGTTGAACATGGCGGTTTGCAGCCGTCGGGGGGCAGGCATTTTCCCTTGCTGCAGGTGTGGCCCTTGGGACAGGGCGGTTCGCACTTCTTGGGCGCGTCGATGCAGTCGCCCTCTTTGCAGAGCTTGCCGGGCGCGCAGGCGGCGGGGATGCCCCAGACGAGGCACTTGGCGTCTTTGTTTTCGGGGTCGAGTTGGCAGGTCTTGAAAGCGTCGATCGTGCCGATGCACTGGCGCTGACCGACCGCAAGGCATTCCTTGGCGCACACGCACGCGCCGCCGTCGCACTTGTAGCCGTCTTTGCAGGGGTTGAGCTTGAGCCAGGTGCCCTGGGCGCAGAACTGCGGCGTCTTGTCGTCCGCGCAGCTCTTCTCGGCGAGCTTGCAGGTGGCCGGTTTGCCGGCGTCAACGGGGCTGGAGCCGCTGTCGGAGGTGATGTCCGAGCCGGCCGCGTCGCTGCTGCTGCTCGTGTCGGATGTCGCGGTGTCGGTGAAGAGAGAGCCGCCGTCGCCGCAGGGCACGACTTTGCAGGTCTTGGGGTCGACGCAGACCGATTGGCCGGGGCAGGGGATGCACTTTCCGGTGAGCTGATCGTGGCAGACCTTGGTCGGACCATTGTTGGGCAGGTTGCTCGCGGTATTGCCGCCACATGCGACGGCCGACAGCGCGACGACCGCGAAAAAAGCGAGATATTGGGCGACGACCAACGACAGCGATGCGGATACAGGGGCGTTTTTCATCGCGGGCAGCATAGCAGACCCGCCCGAGCGCGATCAGGTCGGGCGCATTGCCTGTAGGCAGACCGGAACAGTAGGCTTGCGCGCATCCGAAGCCGGGAGCGCGACATGGGCCGACACGAAGCTGGACAGCACGCCGACCATCCGCTCTGTCCCGATGAGCCGTTGCCGTTGGTCGCCGGCACGCAATTGCGGTGCAAGGGCTGGCTGCAAGAGGCGGCGCTGCGCTGTCTGCACAACAACCTGCAGCCCGATATGGCCGAGGATTGGCGCAACCTCGTCGTTTACGGCGGCATCGGACGTGCGGCGCGATCGTGGCCGGATTTCTGGGCGATTGTGCGGGCGCTCGAGGAGCTCGACGACACCGAGACGTTGCTCGTCCAATCGGGACGACCCGTCGGTGTCTTGACCACGCATGTCGACGCGCCGCGGGTGTTGATCGCCAATAGCAACCTCGTGCCGCGATGGGCCACCTGGGAGCATTTCCGTGAGCTCGAGGCGCGCGGCTTGATCATGTTCGGGCAGATGACGGCCGGGTCGTGGATCTACATCGGCACGCAGGGGATCGTGCAGGGCACGTACGAGACGTTCGCCGAGGCCGGTCGGGTTCATTACGCTGAACGTGACGGGTTCGACCCGCGCAAACCGCTTAAAGGTCGGCTTGTCGTGACAGCGGGGCTCGGCGGCATGGGGGGCGCACAACCTCTCGCAGCCGTTCTCGCAGGGGCCAGCTTTCTCGCCGCCGAGGTGGATCCGCAGCGCATTGGGCGCCGGCTCGAGACGCGCTACCTCGACGAACAAGCCGCGACCATCGACGAGGCGATCGACAAGGCCATCGCGTGGCGGCAAGAGGGCATCGCGCGCTCGATCGGCGTGCAGGCGACCGCCCTGGACTTGTTGCGGCGGCTCGACGAACGCGGCTTGGCGCCCGACCTCGTGACCGACCAGACCTCGGCCCACGACCCGCTGGTCGGCTATCACCCACAAGGCATGACGCTGCAGGAAGCCGCCGACGCGCGCGTCAACAACCCGACCAGCCTCGTGTCGCGCGTGCGCCTGGACATCGCCGAACACGTCGAGCGCCTCGCGGCCTTGCATGGCGCGACCAATCATTGGGGCGATCCGGTGTACTCGTTCGATTACGGCAACAACCTGCGCGCCGAAGCGGTCGAGGGCGGCATGGATGATCGCCGCGCGTTTTCCTTCCCCGGTTTTGTGCCTGCGTACATCCGACCGCGATTCTGCCGCGGGGAGGGCCCGTTCCGGTGGGTCGCGTTGTCCGGCGATCCCGAAGACATCTACGCCACCGATCGCGCGATGGCGGCGCTCTTTCCCGATAACGACGGCGTTCAGCAGTGGTTGGCTGACGGCGCGCCACGTATCGCGTTCCAGGGGTTGCCTGCGCGGATCTGTTGGCTCGGGCTTGGGGAGCGCGAAAAGGCCGGGCTCAAGCTCAACGACATGGTCGCGTCGGGCGAGCTGAAGGCGCCTATCGCGATCGGCCGCGATCATCTCGACACCGGCTCGGTCGCCTCCCCCAACCGCGAGACCGAGGGCATGAAGGACGGCAGCGATGCGGTCAGCGATTGGGTCTTCCTCAACGCGCTCGCCAACGCGGTCAGCGGCGCGACCTGGGTCAGCGTGCACCACGGCGGCGGGGTCGGCATGGGCTACTCACAGCACGCCGGGCAGGTGATTGTCGCCGATGGCACCGAAGCAGCCGCGCAACGATTGGCGCGCGTTCTGACCAACGATCCGGCCAGCGGCGTGCTTCGTCACCTGGACGCCGGCTACGAGCTCGCCGCTCAAACCGCCGCCAAACACGGCGTGAAGCGCCCGCGGTAGACGATCATGGCAGCCAAAACCGAGCGCCGATTGCTGACCGGTGCGAGTTGTGTCGTGACCGGGGACGGGCCGCTTCGTGGCGCCCTGCGCTCGTGGGACCAGGTTGGCCTGCGCGCCGATACCGACGTCGTCATTGAGCGCGCCCTGAAAGCCGATGGGGCCCCTAATGGGAACGGCGACGTGGACGCCGATGGGGACTCCGACCTGGATATCGTGGACGGCGCCTGGACGGTCGGTTGGATCGGCCCCCGAGACGCTGCCGATCGACCCGCTTGCGACACTGTCATCGACCTGGATGGCGCGACTGTACTGCCCGGCCTCGTCGACGCGCATACCCACGCCGTTTTCGCTGGGGACCGCTCCGGTGAGTTCAGCCGGCGCATGGCCGGTGCGACGTACGCCGAGATCGCGGCCGAAGGTGGCGGCATCCTCACCACCGTTGGCAAGACCCGTGACGCGACCGTCGGCGAGCTCGTTGAATCCGGCGCGCGAAGGCTCGAAGAGATGGCCGCCTGGGGCGTGCGCGTCGTCGAAATCAAGACGGGCTACGGCCTCGACACCGCCACCGAGGTCAAGCTGCTGCGGGCGATCGACGCCCTCCACCATCGCTTTGCAGGGCGCCTTTTGCCGGTCGCGACGGCGATGCCGGCCCACGCCGTGCCACCGGAGTTCAAGGGCCGCACCGGCGCCTACGTCGACCTGGTTTGCGCCGAGATCCTGCCCGCCATGGCCGCGCTCGGACGTGAACAATCGGCCGAAAACGCCGGCTTTCGGTTCGTCGATGTGTTTGTCGAGGACGGCTACTTCGATGTCGAGGCGGCCGACCGCGTCTGGCAAGCGGCGCGCGCGTTCGGCTGCGGGCTCAAGGCCCATGTCGATGAATTCGCCAATATCGGGGGCGTGCAGTGGGCGGTCGATGCCGGCGCTGTGAGCGTTGAACACCTGCTCGCCACGTCCGCGGAGTCGATTCGCGCCCTCGCCGCGAGCCAAACCGTCGCCGTCTGCCTGCCGTTGACGAGCCTCTTTCTACGCGAGGGTTACGCGCCCATGCGCGCCCTGGTCGATGCCGGCGCCCTCGTTGCCGTGGCGACCGATTGCAACCCCGGCTCCGCGATGTCGGCGAACCTGCCGCTGGCCATGCAAGTCGCGATGCTCAATGGACGGCTGAGCCCGCAAGAATGCGTCCGGGCCGTGACGACAGCGGCGGCAAGCGCGCTGGATCGACCCGGTGGCTACGACGGCACCTTGAAAGTCGGCCGGCCGTTCATCGCGACGACGCTCGCCATCGGTCACCCCGACGAGCTGTTTTACGAGCTCGGCGCCCCGCCTCGCGCGTTCGATCCGCTCGCTTAGCCGCGCTTAGCCCCAATGCCGGTCACCTAACGACCCCGGCTGAAGCCGGGGCCTCAGTTGAGCAAGCCCTCCTTCGAGGGCTCGGCGTTGCGGTCCGCCATGACGGATTCGCTGCGGCGCGTGTGGGTGCACGAGATCCCGACAAACGTGGATAGGCAGCCGCTGCCGGTCGAGATCGCGGCTGAGCCCGCGGAGGCGGGCTTGCTCAACTGAGCCCGGGCCTTCAGCCCCGGGGCTCTGCTTTGCTCGCTTGGCTTAGCTTAGAAATCAATACCTTAGCCCTAAGTGACCGGCATTGCGCTTAGCCCGGGCTGACCTTCAATATCCCTCGATCGCCACGTCCAAGCCGGCTTCTCGCGCGGCGTTCATGGCGTTTTCGATCGCCTCGCGCGTGTCGTCGAGGCGGCTCAACGCGACGTTGGCGGCGAGCACCTTCAGCTGAATCCCGCGCGCCCCGAAGCCGGCGGCTTTGCCCACGATCGCGGCGAGCTCGTCGAGGCCGTCGTCAACCACGATGAGCAGCAACCGCCACGCGATTTCGTTGTGCGAAAACCCGGCGGCGGCCTGCCACATCTGCGCTCCGGACCCGGGCGCTTGCGTGAACGCGTCCTCGTCTTCGTCAGCGAGTCGATGCCGCTTCACAAGCACGTCGGAGACCCCGGCGGCGGCGAGTTTGGCGACCGCGCGGCCAGCTGCGAACACGCGGCCGTTGGTGACGAGCTCGACGCGTCGTGCGCCCGCTTTCACGGCTCCTCGGGTCAGCTGCGGCAGCTCGCGCAACAGGGTGGGTTCCCGGCCGGCGATCGTGACGCGGCCGTGCTTGGCGGCGGCTTGTGTGCGGGTTTGGATGCGACCGACATCATCTTCAAACTCGGCGTGCGAGGCGACGCAGACCCGACACTTGTTGTTGCACGACCGGCCGACCAACACGGTACGTGACGCTCGCGCGTCGACCGCGGCGGCTTTGTTCTTTCGCTCGGTGCGATCGCCCGGTCCGCCCGACGTGCGCCAGAGCCCGCGCAACCCGATCCACGCCGCCTCGAGCCCCGCGAAATCGGGCGCGTCGTCAGCGTCTCGCACATGGCGTTCACAGGCGTCGAGCAACCCGACGAGCTGGGGCGGATCGCAGTGGCGGCGCAGTTGTTCGTGAAGCTCTTCGGCCCATCCGACCCGTTCATCGCGATAGACCCACGCGGCCTCGGATGCATAGCCGGTGTGCGCCGCGCCGCGGTCATCGGGGCCGGTGCCTTCGCCGAGCAACCCATCGTGGCGGGCTTTCCAGTACAGGGGCAGGTTGGGGTAGAGCCGCAGCCGGGTCGTGGTCAGGCCGCGCGCGAGGTCCCAGACGGCGTTGTCGCGGACGAAGTCGATGTTGATGCGCAGGTCGTCCAGCGTTGTCCACGGGTTCCAGAGGATGAAGCTCGACGCGCCGGCCGCGTACAGGCGAAAGGCGTCGGGAAATCGGCGGTGCAGGTCGCGCATGCGTCGCAGCGCTTCGGCGTATTCGGCGACGGTGACGCCCTTGTTGTAGAGGTCGAGCTGCGCCTGCGAGAAGGACTCGAAGCCGACCAGGTAGATCGTCCACCAAAACCCGCTGCCCGCCGCGATTTCGGCCGCCTCCTCCATCGCGTCGCCGTAGCGCAAGATGGCGTCGCCGCGGCCGGGGATGAGCAAGCCGAACGGTCGCAGGCCCTCGTCGATGGCGCGGCGGAGCAGCTCGGGCGCATACCGAATCGCGTGTTGGTCGCGCAGCACGACCTCGTCGAGCCGGTCCATGTTCGCCTGGTAGTAGCGGATGTGGTGCAGGTGAATGGTGACGGTTTCACGCCACGGCAGGGCCTTGTAGTCGCCGCCCATCGGACAGAACGCGCAGCCGGCCATCGTGAGCCGCGGGTCGTCGAGCTCGACATCGGCGAAGGTGGGGTTGCCCGCGACGGGATCTGAGAACGGGCAGCCCTTGTTGGTGTCGAGGGTCTTGCGCACCGGAGGGGTGGCGCCACGCAGGTCCATCGGTTCGCCGATCGTGACGCGTTCGATGACGGGGCAAAACGGCCGGCGCGCGTCGGGCACCTGCGGGTGATTCTCGATCGCGGTGGAGGCGACCGGTTGTTGGCCGGGCAGGTGGATGCGGAGGTTGCGCAGGGTGTCGAGTCGATCGCCGCGGGCCAGCGCTGTCACGAGATCGATGAGCGGCTGGCGGTGGCTGGTGAACGACGAGATGACGAAGTCCATGCGCGTGCCGGCCAACACGGCGTCCGGTTCGGTGCCGCACACCAGGGCCCCGGTTTCGTCGCGGATCTGGTCGATGAGCGATGGCAGCCAGCAGTGTTCGAGCGTGACCAACCCGTAGTCGCCGACGGTCAGTCGTTCGATCAGCTGGTCGCAGAGCCGCGCTTGGGATGAGGGGTCTTCGCGGTCGAAGTGCACGTGGATGACGTCGGCGCGGTGGCCGAGTTTGCGCAGCTCGCCAGCCGTCCACGCGTAGGGCGTGTCCGCGAAGTAGTCGCCGCCGGCCTGGGCGTGCAGGTAGACGAACGCGACGGCGAGGCCGGGTCGGGCGGCGAGTTGGATCGGTGCGGCAGAGGACGCGGTCACGCGCCGAGGTTACGGCTTTTTCGCGCTTTCGTCGGCTGCGGGTTTGGTGCCTGCGGGGAGCACGGCCGGCGCGACGCATGCGCAGCGGTCGGTGGCGAGCACGTTTCCATCGCGGCACATCTTGCCGGCGTCGTGTTTGCTGCCAAACCCCTTGATCAGCACAAAGCCGCCGACGAGCAGCACGGTGAACGCCATGGTCAGCAGCTCGAGCCGCTTTTCGATGAACTCGCGCACCGGCGGGCCGAACTTCCAGAGCAGGCCGGCGACCAGGAAAAAGCGCGCACCGCGACCGACGATCGAGGCGAGCATCAACGTCGAAAACGGCACCAGGTCGCTGTAAACGCCGGAGCTGATCGTGAAGACCTTGAAGGGAATCGGCGTAAATGCGGCGGTGAAGATCGCGAGAAACGCGTTGTCTGCGTACTTGTTGCCGACGAGCAGGAAGTGGTGGCACTTGAACAGGGCCGGGATGAAGATCGGTTCGGCGGCCTGCCATGCCGCGTTGCCGATGTACCAGCCGACAGCGGCGCCCGCGACCGACGCGAGCGTGCAATAGGCGGCCAAACGCCAGGCTTTCTTACGCGCCCCCATGACCAGCGCCATCAGCAGCGGATCGGGCGGCAGCGGGAAACACGACGAGTCGCCAAAGCTCACCAACACCATCGCGAGCACGCCGTAGGGCGTCTCCGACCATCCCATCACCCAGGCGAAGAGGCGGTGAAGCGGATTCTTGTAGCCGGTCGCGGCGGTTGGCTGGTCGGTCATGTGCGTCTCCAACACAGAAGGGCGCGGCAATCTGCCCATGGGGGCGAAGATCGTCAACAATCCCTCGCAGATTGGCAGATCGGATCGGAGTTGTTCGGACGTGAGCGTCGCCGCACTCATCGGCAA
>CAZLMW010000100.1:0-30897 GCA_964560875.1 uncultured Enterobacteriaceae bacterium | reverse complement strand
TGGCCCGGACCCGGGTTATCGCTCAGTCAGCGACTTCCAATCGGGCCTGGGGGCTTCACGCCGCTTGGCGTGCGCTGACTTTGGCGGCGATGAAGTCGACGAACGCGCGCACCTTCGGTTCGACGAATTCGCGCTCGGGGTAGACGAGCCGCACGTGGTTATGGCGCCCCACGATCTCAGGCAGCACACGCACCAGCTCGCAGCGCTGCATCAGCTGTTCGGCGACGCGATCGAGCACCAGCGCGATGCCGAGATGCCGCCGTGCCGCTTCGAGCCGAAGCCCCTCGTGGTTGGTGATCAGGTCGCCGCTTACGTGGGTCTGGCCGCCGTCGAGCAGGGGCCACGTGTGGTCGGGGACGTTGCTGCCCTTGTAGCCGATGATGCAGTTGTGGTCGTGCAGGTCCGCCGCCGTGACCGGTGTGCCGCGTCGAGCGAGGTATGTCGGTGACGCGACGGCGATGTCGAAGTTGGTGACCAGCGTTCTGCTGGCGTCGGCCGCTGCTGGTGGCCTTGCGTTGACGATGGTCGGGGCGGTCATGACGCACGTAACACGCGGTGATCCGGCGCCCAGTATCGTGATCACGAGCGTGCTCTTTGCGATGTGCACCTTCGTCGCTGTGAAGCGTTTCCAAGGCGTCGGCGAAAACCAGGGCTGATCACACGCCGGCACCGGTCGTCCGATCGCTTGCATGCTACCATCCACACGGCCGCGACTCGGTTGTTGTCCTGCAGTTGCGCTGCAACCGCCCCGCCTGACACAGTCGCAAGCCTGTCATTTGGCGCGAGCCCGCCGATGAAGAGTCGAGCCGTGTCGATCGAAACCGGCTTCGAACTCGGCCACTCGCGACGCCAAGGGGTCGAAGTGGTCGTCGAGTACCGGATCGAATCGGCCTGGATTGGTCTATGAACGCTGCCGCTTCGAGCTCGCTACGGTCGTTCTACGGGCCGATCGCGCTCCGAAGCTATTGATATAGCCCCGACACCTCAACCCCCGTTAGAAGTGCCCTGTCGTGCCCCTGTGCGCGTTTTGCCTGCAAACAAGGACCGCTTTTCCGCCGCGCGCGGCAAATCGCGGCGAAATCACGCTCGCAACAGACGCCGCGACGCCAGCCCCAGCGCGGCCACGCCGGCGATGACGTCCGCCCCGGCGAGCCCACCGAATAGCCCCTGCACGCCCCACGCTGTTCCGCCGAGCACGGCCAGCCCGACCGCGAGAAGCGGGGTTCGCACCACGATGAGCAGTGTCGCCAACCGCGGCGAGCCGGTCGCGTTCAAGCCGCTGTTGATGACCAGCAAAGCCCCGCGCGCGGCGTATCCGGCGGGGGCGATGATCAGCAACCACGTCAGGGTCGCGACCATGGCGGGATCGCCGCCGAAAGCCTCGGCGATCCCCGACGAACCGAAGGCAAGGACGGCCCACGCGGCGAGCCCGAAGATGCCGCAGAACGAAAGGCCGAGCCGCAGCGCCGCCGCGATCCGGTCCGCTTTGCCGGCGCCGTGATTTTGACCGACGAAGGGCGTTGTCCCGCCCGCCAGCGCGGCAAACGGGAGAACCACCAGGGCCTCGATGCGCATGCCGACCCCAAACGCGGCAACCGCGGTCGCCCCGTAGGCCGCAACGAGCCGGGTCACGATGCCCATCGACACCGGCAACGCGAGCTGAGCCGCGGCCGCTGGGAGGCCGACACGCAAGACCGCACGCCACGACGCGATGACGTCGCCAACAGCCATCGACGTGGCCTGCAGCAGCTTGTGCCGCTGAGTCAGGAAGTAGACGTCGGCGCCGATCATCAGGACTCGGGCGAGCACGGTCGCGATCGCGGCGCCGCGCAGACCCATCGCGGGGACGGGGCCCACGCCGTAGATGAGCACGGGATCGAGCGCCACGTTCACCAACATCGAGCCGATCATGATCGCGGCCGGCGTGCGTGTATCTCCGCTAGCGCGCATGGCGCCGTGAGCGACCATCGGGCCGATGAACAACGGCACGGCAGCCGACCAGACGACCATGTACTCGGCGATCGGGCCGAGCTGAGCTGGGGTTGCGCCAAGGGCCGTGAAGAGCGGGTCCATGCCGGCCAGGAGCGCCGCCGCAAGCAGCGCGGAGAGCAACATCGCGAAAACCAACGCGTGCGTCGCAAGGCGGCTTGCGTGCTGTTGGTCGCCGCGGCCGATGGACTGGGCGAGCACCGCCGTCGCTCCGATGCCGACACCAATCCCAATTCCGCCAACCACCAACACCACCGGGATGGTGAAGCCGATCGCGGTCAACGCCTCGGTGCCAAGGCCCGCGATGAACCACGTGTCGACCAGGTTGAAGCCGACGACCGACAGCAGCCCGATCCCCATCGGCACGGCGAGCCCGCGCAGCTGCGGCCCGATCGATCCGTCTGTCAGGCGGGCGCGACGGCGGCTCACCTGGCGGTCCGTTTCAGGGGAGGCGATCCGGCGCGGTGTATCGGTCGCGGCGATTTGAAGCGCCCATCCGGCGGGTGCCGCAACCGAGGTCGCTGAAGCAACGATGACATGGCCCCATCATGACAGCGGGCCGGCGTTTTCAACATCCCCGCGGCGCCTAACATCCTTGCCGGACCCTCGCGCACGGAAACCGCAGATGAGCCACGGGCAACCCGCCAAGCGCGACGTCATCCGCTGGGCGCGTACGATCGTGCGGTCGTTTCACATCCCCGCGGTCGCGCTTGTCATGGGCGCGTGGTGGCTGGGTGAGACCGAGTGGGCGCTTGGCTGGCCGTTTGCCGTCGCGCTGCTGAGCGGTCTGGGGCTCGCCGCCCTGTTCTTCGAGCAATCGCTGGCGTGGCCGTTCGAGGTTCGTGGCGTGGTTGTCGTGGTCAAGCTCGGCGTGTTGGCGTCGCTGTCGTACGTGCCCGCCGATGTCGGCGCAGGCCTGCTCATCGCCGTCGCGTTCATGGCTTCAATCGCGTCCCACATGCCGGGTCGCCACCGCCACTTTCGGGTCGATCGGGCGCTGCTTCGTCTCACCGCCGCCGGGCAGTAAGACGCGCCGTCGAACGCGCCGTCACGGTGGGCCTCTGCTCCCGGATTCCGCTACACTGCAGCCATGATCCCAGACCATCTTGCTGCGCGGCTGGCCGCGCTCATCCTCGCCATGGGATGCCTCGTCTCGTGCAGCGACGACCCCGTGTCCGAAGACGACGTCGATATCGTCGTGGACGTGGTGACCGACACCGAATCGGACGACGCGGCGCCGGCCGATGTCGCGCCGGCCGATGTCGCGCCGCCCGAGTGCCAGGCCGCCAAAGACTGCAAAGCGCCCGCCAAAGACAGCTGCGCAGTCGCCGTGTGCGCCGCCGGAAAATGTGTCATCGAAGCCGCCAAGGACGGCGCGACCTGCGACGACGGCAACGTCTGCACCGACCCGGATACCTGCACCTTGGGGGACGCCGGCAAGCTCACGTGCACCGGGCCGAAGGTGTGCGCCTGCGAAAAGACCGGCGACTGCGCCGACAAGAACGACGCCAACCCGTGTAACCCCGACTACTTCTGCGATCTCAAGACGCACACGTGCGAGATCAAGCTGAGCTCGGTCGTCACCTGCTCGAGCAAGTCGCCCGACCCATGCGCGGTCAACAAGTGCGACCCCAAGGACGGCAAATGCCGCTACCTGCCCGACGACGGCAAAACCTGCGACGACGGGCTCGTGTGCAGCACCGCATCGAGCTGCAAAGACGGCTCGTGTGTCGCCACAAAGGTGGATCCGACCTGCCAATGCCAGACCATCGCCGACTGCAAGGACGACGGAAAACCGTGCAACGGCTCGCCGTACTGCGACGTCGCGACGAAGATGTGCCGCGTCAACCCGGCGTCGGTTATCAAGTGCTCGTCGTTCAAAGACGGCGCCTGCGTCAAGTGGACGTGCGACGACAAAGACGGCACCTGCAAGCCCAAGCTGCTCGACCCGGCCAAGATCCCGGCCAAGGGCATCCCGACGAGCGCCCAATCCAACTGCGACACCGATGGCACGTCGTGCAGCCAGGAGCTCTGCAAGGACGGCGAGTGCAAGCACATCAAGTTCGTCCCGCCCTGCGGCTGCAACAAGACGTCGGACTGCGCCCCGCACGAGGACGGCAACGCCTGCAATGGCACCCTGTACTGCGAAAAAGCGACCGGAACATGCCGCGTCAACGCCGCCACCGTGGTCGGCTGCCCGTCGGTTCACGATTCGCCCTGTCGGCGCGCTACCTGCGACCCCAAGGACGGCGTCTGCAAGCTCAAGACGCTCAAGGACGGGGCCAAGTGCCACGACGGCTCGCCCTGCACGGTCGAGGCCAAGTGCAGCAAGGCCAAGTGCGAAATGACCAAGGGCAAGTGCTACTGCAGCAAGACCGCGGACTGCGCCAAACACGAGGCCAGTATCGAGGACCGCTGCCTCGGCACCAAGCTGTACTGCGACTTGAAAATCGGCCAGTGCAAGCTCAACCCCGCGTCTGCCCCCGTGTGTTCGGGCGCCGCCGACACCGAATGCCTTAAGAACCGCTGCGTCCCCGCGACCGGCAAATGCGCCCCGGTGCCCGCGCTCGACGGCCAGGCTTGCGAATACGACGGCACGGCGTGCACGTCTCCGGATCGGTGCAGCAACGGCGCTTGTGAAGCCGGCAAAAACCACTGCCCGTGCTCCGCGACCAAGGACTGCGCCGCGTTCGAGGACGGCGATATCTGCAACGGGCTGCTGTATTGCGACAAGGCCAAGGCCGACAAGGCGTCGTGGGTTTGCAAGGTCAACCTGGCCTCGGTCAAGAGCTGCCCGGACGGCGCCGACGTCTGCGCGCCCAACACCTGCGACCCCAAGGACGGCAAGTGCAAGGTCAACAAGGAACCGGATGGCAAGCCGTGCGAGGCCGATGGCAGCAAGTGCTCGCAGGAGTCATGCAAAGACGGGGTGTGCGAGGTCAGCCTCAACGTGTGCCAGTGCCCGCTTGGCGATGACTGCGCCGACTTCGAGGATGGCAACCCGTGCAACGGAACGCTGTATTGCGACAAGACCGGGGCCAAGGAGTCGTGGGCGTGCAAGGTCAACCCCAAGACGGTCGTCAAGTGCAAGCTGACGCCCGGTGGGTTGTGCAAGCAGGAGCAGTGCGATCCCAAGAACGGGGCCTGCAAATCGCTGCCGTTCAACGAGGGCGTCACGTGCGCGGACAACGATATCTGCACCCTCGCGACGGCCTGCAAGAGCGGTGAATGCGTGCAGGCGGCCAGCGCGGCGACCCTGGACTGCGACGACAAGAACGCGTGTACGGACGACAAGTGTGAGGCGGCCAAGGGCTGTGTTTTCTCGGTGGCCACGGGCAAGAGCTGCGACGATGGCAACGCGTGCACCACGACCGATGCGTGTGGCGACAAGGCGGTCTGCCTGGGTGGGGCCGCGACGGTTTGCAACGACGGCAAGGTCTGCACGGCGGATTCGTGCGACGCCAAGCAGGGTTGCGTCTTCAAGGCTTCGGTCGGCAAGGCGTGTGACGACGGCAACGCGTGCACGTCGGCAAGCGCGTGCCTGGCCACTGGGCAATGCGGGGGCGGGACCCTCAAGACGTGCAGTGACACCAACCCGTGTACGACCGATTCGTGCGACGCCAAGACCGGCTGTGTTTTCGCGCCCAATGCCATCGCGTGCGACGACGGGGACGCGTGTACCGACAAGGACGCGTGCAAGGCCGGGGCGTGCAGTGGCGGGGCCATCACGTGCGCGGATAAGGGCGCGTGCAAGGGCACGTGCGACAAGCTCAAGGGCTGTCAGTACACGTCATCGGCCGAGGTGTGCGACGGCAAGGACAACGATTGCGACGGGGTTGCGGACAACGGCTGCGATGTCGACCAGGACGGGCACTGCACCGATGGGATGCAGGTGCTGAAGGGCGCGTTGTGCACCAAGACGTTGCTGGCTGGGGCGAGCGGTTGCGCCGCGCTCCCGATCGACGGGGATTATACGCCGAAGGGTCCGTCGGGGACCGTGACACTGGGCGCGGACGGCAAGTCGGGCGACCGCGCGCTGGCATTTTGGCATCCCAAGCGGGCGGAGATCTGGCAGGTGCGCCACGTGGGGCCCGGTGCCACCCGCGCCGAGGCCGTTGTTCACCGCTATGCACCGACCGGAGCGCTGTTGGGCAACTTCTCGACCGCGGCGCCCGGCAAGTCCATCCGTGCGGTATGCGGCGACCGCAAGACCGGCGATTGGTATGTCAGTCACGCGCTCGCCGGCGTGATTCGAACCAAGGGTTTGTCCGGCGTCGGGGTGTGGGCAGCGCACGCCGAAAAGGCCGGCAAGAAAGTGCAGGTTGGGGGCGTCGCGGCCGGCAGCAGCTCGATCTACGCCGCGAGCGCAGCCGCCAATGACTCGACCATCTTTCGCCTGAGCCCGCTCACCGGCAAGACATCGAGCAGCTTCAACCTCAAGCGCCCGGGCACAGACCGATCCGTGTTGGCGATGAGCATCGCGTTCGGTCACTTCTTCGTGCAACACAACGACCCGGAGAACACCTCATCCACGACGGTCCTGCGCCGCTATGACCTGCTCGGCAAGGCGGTCAAATCGACGTTCCGTTTGCCGGTTCAGACCGCCCTGCCGGTGCTCGAAATCGAGCGCTCGTTGTGCGTCAACAAGACCGGTTTTGGCGTTCATTCCTGCTTCCACGCCACGACGCCCTTGTGCAACAACGGCGACGACTGCGACGACAAGAAATCCTCCCTGGCTCCGAGCGTCAAAGAGGCCTGCGACGGCCTCGACAACGACTGCGACGGCATCGTCGATGAGTGGTGCGACGTCGACAAGGACGGCCACTGCGCCGCGGGTTTGGTGGTCACCAAGGACGGCCCGTGCGCCAAGGACGTCGCGACGGGCTCCGGCCGAGATTGTCTCGACGGCAACAGCGGCGCGCGGATCGGCGCAAAGGAGCGCTGCGACGGCCTCGACAACAACTGCAACGGCAACACCGATGAGGGCTGCGACACCGATGGCGACGGCCATTGCGACAACACATTGGGCCTCGACGACACCGCCCAATGCGCCGGGTCACTCGGGTCGCGCAGCCATTGCCCCGGGGTGCTCAACGACGGTGATGTTCACGTCACGCACGAGCTCAAGCTGCAGCCGAGCACGCCCCTGACCGGACAACTGCGGGGTGGCTACCACGGCTTCTTCCGCGAGTATTGGGTCGGCCAGCTGGTCAGCAAGGCGCCAACTGTGCTGCGCCGTTTCGACGAGGGTGGTCGCGAGATCGGCACCAAGAGCCTGGCGATCCCGGCGGTCACCGGCCTGGTGGGGCACGCGCTTATCGGTGACTTTTTCGTCGCCAGCATGCAGCAGGGTGCGCAGCGCATCGACGCCAAGGGCCAGGTGCTGTGGAAGAAGCTCAACTCCGCGCGCGCCATCGCCATCGAGTCGGGCACGGTTTGGGTCGCGATCGGCACCAACAGCCGCATCCAGATGTTGCATCACGCCAACGGGTCCAAGACCGGCGAGTTCGACCTGTTGCCCGCCAACAAGGTCGACGTGATGGTGCCGGTCAGTGGGCGGCTGTTTTCGGTGCTCAACAACGCCAAGGTCCTCAGCCGTCATCGCCAATCGTCCAAGGTCTTGCGCTGGACGTTGCCGCTGGCCGTTCAGCCTTCGCTCAGCCTGTTCGACGGCCGCTACCTGTGTCTTTCCAAGGACAGCCTGACCCTGAAATGCCGCAACGTCCTGCGGCCCGCGTGCCTCAAGGGCGACGACTGCAACGACAACAAATCCGACCTGTCGCCGTCCACAAAGGAGTGGTGCGACGGACTCGACAACGACTGCGACAAACACAAGGACGAGGGTTGTGACGACGACGGGGATGGCTTCTGCGACCTGTCACTCGGCGTCGCGAAGGGCGCGACATGTGCGAACACCCTGGGCGTCAAGGCGCGGTGCGAGGGGGTCGAGGGTCGGATCGACACGTACCCGTTGTCCAAGCAGCCGTACCTCGCGCCTGCCGGCGATGACCTGCGCAATACGAACCTGACCGGCGGTGGCCATCCCTTCCGCGAGGAGATCTGGCTGGTTCGCGAGCCCAGCGCCGGGCAATTTGGCGTCCAGCGGCTCGAACCGCAGCCGGGCACCGATCACAAGCTGCTCGCCCTCGGCGGTTTTCCGCTCACGGGACAGCCGCGGCCAAACGCCCTCGCCGGCGCCCTCAAGGTCGATCAGTGGTACAGCTGCCACGACCTGACCGGCGCCAAGAAGTCGCTCACCAAGTACCAGGGCGCGTCGACCAAGGTGCTCGGCGTGCTCGGGACAACGGACGACTGCGTCGCGATGTATTTCGACGGCCAACACGTCTACCGCGTCGGCAAGCAGGCGCAGCACGTCGTGTTCAAGTGGACCACCGACCAAATCCACAGCTTCAAGGCCGCCGGCGTCGTGCAGCTCAAGGGCGTGCAGTCGGCGTCCTACATCGGTGTTGCGGGCGGGCGCTTGGTCGTCGGCGACGTCAAGGCCAAGCTGCACAAGGTCTTCAACCTCAAGGCCCAGCTCGCTGCCCAGTCGGTGCTGAACACGGCGCAGTCATGGCACTTCTTCGCGGCGCCATGGGTGTGGAACAAGAGCACGAAAACGGTCCATGACATCGATCTTTTGAGCTTCTTCAAGGGCGACTGCGCCAAGGCAGGGGACGACTGCAACGACAGCGACAAGGCGGTTCATCCGGGCGGCGAGACGGTCTGCGACGGCAAGGACGACGACTGCGACGGCCGCATCGACGAAGGCTGCGATCGGGACGGAGACGGGCTGTGTGCAGCGGGGATGGCTGTTTCGGCGCACGGCGGGCCGTGCTCGAAGAACGCTGCGGGCGGCAAAGGAACGGACTGTGTTCCCGGCGACCCGAAGCTGCCCAAGGCGACCGAAACGGTGTGCGACGGCGTCGACGACGACTGCGATGGCACGGTTGATGACGGGTGCGACGACGACAACGACGGCCACTGCGACAAGAAGATGGATCTCGCCGCGGGCGCCACATGCAAAGGCACACTCGGGGACGCTTCGGGCTGTGCGTACATCGCGCGTGTCTCGACCGTGCTGGCCGATCCCGCCAAGAACGGCGTCGTGTCCGCCGCTGCCGGCACGCCCATGCACCAATCGGCCGGTGGCGGCCATCCGTTCCGCGACGAAATCTGGCTGGTGCGACCCCACGCCAAGTCGCAGGGGCCGTATCACGTCGAGCGCTACGACTCGGTGCTCGGCAACGACCACACGCTTTCGCCGCTCGGAGCGTTCCCGCTGATCGGCCTCGGTCACCCCAACGGCCTGGCCGGAGACGCAGCCCGCGATGCCTGGTTCCGTTGCCATGCGAGCGAATCGGGTCATGCGGTCAGCCGCCATATCGGGACGAGCGCGGTGGTCGAAGCTGCGATCAAGGTTGGCGGCGATTGCCACGCGATCTTCGTTGACAAGTCGACCGTTTACGTCATGACCACCGACAAGCCCGGCGTCATCCAGGGATTCAACAGCGCCACCTTCGCGCCCGTGCTTATCCGGCAGCTACAAGGTGCGAACACGACGGTGCAATTCATCGGTCGTACGGGGCCTTATTATCTCGCTGGCAGCGCGACGACCGAGGCGATCTACAGCGCGGTGACCGGCAAGCTCGTCGGCAAAGCGAAGGCCGGTATCGGAGCGAAGCGCGCGTTTTATGCGGCGCCTTACGTCTGGACTCCCAAGACGGGGGTGACCTGGACGTTGCGAAACCTGTGGCCCGGGCTCGTCGCCGAACCGCTGTGCAAGGCGGGCGATGACTGCAACGACAAGGCGAAGGGTGTGCGGCCGCCCTTTGAGCGCCAATGCGACGGCTTGGATAGCGACTGCGACGGAACGGCCGACGAAGGGTGTGATCGCGATGGCGACGGACGGTGTCGGCTCGGAGCGGTCGTTTCAGCCAAGGGTCCCTGCACCGTCGATGTGCAAAAGGGGTTGAGCACGGGCAGCGACTGCGGCGATGGCGACAAGCTCGTGCCGCTCGACAGCGAGAAGGTGTGCGATGGCCAGGACGACGACTGCAACAACAAGGTCGACGAGGGCTGCGACGACGACGCCGACGGGTTCTGCGACAAGGGGCTCAAGGTGGTCGCGGGGGCGACGTGCGGCAACACGTTCAAGGACCTGCTCGGTCGGTGCCCTCTCGTGCAGACCAAGGCTGGAGCAGCGGCTCGTGTCGCGCCCGACGTGGCGGCCGTGGCTCTCAAGCAGGGCGGCATGTATCACCACGGCTTCCGTCGCGAGTGGTGGGGGCTGGAGGAGTCTTCGACAAAGAGGGGGACGATCTTCCGCTTCAAGGATGACGCCAAGCTCGGCTATCTCGGCAGCTTCCGGGTTCGTCAGGCGATCTCGTTGCCCATCGCTGGCGACGACCGGACCGATTCTGTTTACGCAGTGTTGGACGGCGCGGTGGTGCGCGGCAACGGCTTGATGAAGTCGGTCGTGTGGACCAGCCCGGACGTGGGCGCAGGTGTCGGGTTGGCGGTCGACGGCGACAAGGTCTGGACCGGCTACAGCGCGTCCAAGGACCCGTTCATGCTCGTTGCTTTGCGTCGCGACAGCGGTCAGAAGGCCACAACCGTCCGCGTCGCGGATGTCGATGGCGCCGCCAAGGTTCACCTCGCCGTGCAGATGTTCACCGTTGTCAGCGACGTCATCTACGCCAAGACCAAGGGCACATCGACCGGTCCTGTCGCTGCGTTTTCGCGCAACGGCGCCTGGCTGCGCGACGTCCTCGACTACAAGCGGACCACGCACGTCCACATGTTCCGGGCCGGCAAACGGCTTTGTATCCAGCAGGCGAGCTTCGCCGGAGGCGTCGGCAACGCCCTCAAACCGTGGTGTTACCCGCTGTTCGCCGCCGCGTGCACCACGGGTGACGACTGCAACGACGGCAACAGCGCCATCAAGCCCGGCGCGACCGAGGGCTGCGCGACCAAGGACATCAATTGCGACGGCGTTACCGGCGGCGCGTGCGAGGACGGCAGCATTTGCACAGTTGGCGACAGCTGCCAGGGGACAACCTGCAAAGCGGGCAGCAGCTGCAACGACGACGAGGTGTGCACGGCGGACTCGTGCGACAACAAGTTGGGCTGTGTGTTCAAGCCGCTGTTCGCCAAGTCGTGCGACGACGGCAACCCGTGCACCAAGCTGACGTCGTGCAACCAGGGGCGCTGCATGGGCGGCACCAAGGTCAACGACGGCGCGGTTTGCGACGACGGCGATCCCTGCACGAAGACGTCGCACTGCAACGACAAGGTGTGCCGGCCCAAGGTCGGCGACACCGGCTTCGTCGCGACTACCGTGGGTACCGGCGTGCGCGGCTCCGCGGATGGGTCCATCTCGGACGCGACGATCGACGGCCCCGAGACGCTGGCGTTCGACGCGGCAGGCCGGCTCTGGTTTGGCACGAGCGACGGCAAGATTCGTCGCGTCGACGAGGACGGCGAGGTGCGGACGATCGTTGGCGCAGCGGGCAAGGGCGACCTCGACGGGCCACGCTCGTTCGCCAAGATCCAGCCGCTCACCGCGTTGGCCGCTGGCCGCGACGGCCACATCTATTTCGCCGACGGGCGTTTGTTCATCCGTCGACTGCGCACCAACACCGACATCGTCGAGCGCATCGCCGGCAAGGGAACACCTGGGAGCACCGACGGACCGCAAGGCGTGGGCGCGTTCACGGATGTGCAGTCGATGGTGCAGCGCAACGACGGGACCTGGCTGCTGGCAGACGCGGCCAACCACACGATTCGCACCCTTGACGCGCACGGCAACCTCGGGACCTTCGCGGGCGCTGGTTCGCCGGGCAACAACAACGGGTTTGGCACGCAAGCGCGGTTTACAGGGCCTGGCGATCTCGCATTGAGTCCGGATGGCTCGCTGCTCTACGTTCGCGACGCGTCCAACACCGGCTCGATCCGCCAAGTCCGGATGTCCAACAAGAAGGTCACCACGCTGCAAAAGGGCATCTTGCACACGCCGGGCCTCGCCGTGGACAGCGAGGGCGCGATCTACTTCTTTGGCGGCAACGTGCACATCGCGCGGCGCCGCAGCCAGTTCAACGTCGTCGCGATCACGGCGTCCGCCAAGGGCTTCCAGGACGGGCCGGCGCTGGTCGCCAAGTTCAGCTCGCCCCGCAAGATGGCGTTTGACGCGACCGGCAAGCTGTTCTTCTCCGAACCGGGGCTGCACCGCATCCGCGCGCTCGATATGCAGGACGCCTTCTGCCGCATCGGCAGCACGTGCTTCAAGCCGGGCGACCGCAACCCCACCCAGCCGTGCGAAGTCTGCCAACCCGACAAGGCGCGCAAGGCATGGACGCTCGCCGACGACGGGCTGGGCTGTGGGGGCGCGAACGTGTGCCAGGAAGGCGGCGCGTGCGGGTGCCCGATCGGTCAGCGAGATTCGGCCGGGCTGTGTTTGCCATGTTCGTGCGGCGCGGGCGCGGTGCTCGCCAACAACGTCGGCTCCTATCGGTTCCAGGTGCTTCGGGCAGCCGTTGCGCAGGGCAATGAAAACTTTGGCGGCGCGATCGCGGTGCAGGGCGACACCATGCTCGTCGGGGCCCAGTCGGCCAACAGCGTGCGCGGCGAGGTCCACGTCTTCGGTCGCCACCCGATCAACGGGTGGGTGCGTCGCAGCAAGCTCAACGGCCCGGTCGCCCAGGGCAGCTTCGGCAACGCATTGGCCCTGCATGGCAACCTCGCGGTGGTCGGCGCGATCTCGGCTGAACCGGACAAGATCCCCGCGCAGGGTGCCGCCCACATCATGCGACACAAGGACGGCAAGTGGACGGTCACCGCGACGCTCAAGGCCGCCGACGCCAAGATCACCGACAGCTTCGGTTCAGCGGTAGCCACCGATGGTAAGATCGCGGCCGTCGGCGCGCTCCTGGCCGAAAAAACAGGCGCCGTGTACCTGTACTCCGACGCCTCGGGCAGCTGGAAGCAGGTCAACAAGATCCGGCCGACGTCGCTCAAGCAAAACGACACGTTCGGCGGTGCTCGCAGCCTCGCGATGTCCGACGGTTGGCTCTTTGCAGGGGCGCCACAGCACGACACCAAGGGCAGCAATGCGGGGGTCTTGTTCGCGTTCACGCACGCCCTGGGCCAGGTCAAGCTGCAGCAGACGCTCTACCCGACGGCCACCTTCTCGGGTGGGTACGGTGTCGTCGCTGTCGATCGCGATCGGCTGGTTGTCGGCGCCCCGGCCGAGTTCTTGAGCGGCAAAAAGCGCGGCGCGGTCTACCTGTATCGGCAGGCGCCCAACCTCTCGTCCGCGCAACCCTGGCAGCTCGTCACCAAGCTCCAGCCTCCCGGACTCGGCGCCGACGCGCTGTTCGGTCACGCGGTCGCCATCGTCGGCGGGGCCCTGGTCGTCGGCGCGCCCGGCGAAACGCTCGGAACGGTGGCCAAGGCCGGCGTCGCGCACCTGTACCGGCTGCAGGCCAACCAGACCTGGTCGTTGCAGCGTCGCGTCGATTCGGGCGATGCGCCTCCCGGTGCGCACCAGTTCGGCTTTCACGTCGCCACCACCGGGGCGGAGACGTTCATCGGTGCGCCCCATGACAGCGCGGTCAAATCCAAGTCCGGCGCCGTCGACGTGTTCAGCGGCGGCGGTTTGTGCCAGCCAGACGGTGTGTGTGTGTGCCGTCCGGGTTGGCACGGGGCGCGCTGCGAGCAACATGTGTGCGGGCCAAACCGCGACTGTGATGACGGCAACGCGTGTACCGTCGATAGCTGCGCCGGTGGCGATAGCTGCAAACACGCGCCGGCCGCAGCCGGGACTTCGTGCGATGACGGCAACGCTTGTACGACCAACGTCTGCGATGGCTCCCCGTCCGGGGCGGCTTGCAAGGTCAAGGCGAACACGACCAACGGCGGCGCCTGCGACGATGGCGAGCCGTGCACTTTGTCGGACACCTGCCAGCTTGGGCTGTGCAAGGCGGGCAAAGCTGCGGCCGACGCGAGCAAGTGCGGGCAGACCGGCTCGTGTCAAAAAGGCGCGTGCCGTTGTCCGAACCCCGGCGCTTCGCTCGTCGGCGGCGTGTGCTTGGATTGCAATTGCTCCCAGGGCGCCAAGGCGGACATCAACAACCTGCAGCGCGACCTCATCAGCACGACAGGAGGGGGCGCGGTCGCGGCCTATGACCGGTCACCGCACGCGATCGACGCGGAGGGGGACCGCATGGTCATCGGAACCGCGAACTACAGCCCTTCGGTGATATCGGTGGGGCAGGTCCGGGTCTTCAAACGCAACCCGTTGACCGGTCGGATGGTCGCCGACGGCAAGACTCTCCACAGCCCCTTGCAGGCTAAATCGGCTCAGTTTGGCGTGGCGGTTGCGATCTCCGGCGACACGCTGGCGGCCACGCTGCGCGGTGATCAGAGCGTGTTGGTTTACCAGCAGCATGCCGATGGCAACTGGCACCCGCAGGTCGTGCTGCGATCGCCGGGGCCCAAGAGCAACAACACGTTCGGCGTTACCCTGGCGCTCTGTGGCGACAGACTCTTCGTCGGTCACTCCCATGCGCAGCCCGCGGTCAGCCTCAAAGGCGAGGTCTGGCTGTTTGAGCGAAGCGGCACCAGGTGGACGCGCGGCGCCCCGATCGCACCAGCGGATGCAGCCAAGCTCGACCGGCTGGCCGACATCGGCGGGCTCGATTGCGAAGGTGACCTCGTGGCGATGGGTTCGGCGCACCACAACAATGGCGCGGGAGCGGTTTGGCTGCGCCGTTACAAAGATGGGCAGTGGCAGACCGAAGCCAAACTCGGCCCGCCGGCGGGGTTTCTCAATAGCGGTTTCGGCCGTGTCGCGCTGTCCGGACACAGGCTGTTGGTGGGCGCCTACCTGTACAAGTCGCAAAAGGGCGCAGCGCTGCTCTACGAGCGCAAGGCGGGGACGTGGAAACATGTCCAGACGATGATCCCCAAGGGCGCTCCGAATGGTTCTCAATACGGCGCCGCCGTCGCGCTGGCCGCCGACCTGGCGCTCATCTCTGGCCCCGGCTCGCCGCGCGCCGCCAAGACTCAGGCGGGCATGGTCGAGCTCTGGACCGAGAGCGGAGGCCAGTTCTCGTTCAGCAGTACGCTGCTCAGCAAGACCGCGATCGCGACGTTGCGGTTCGGTGAACGCGTCGCCTTTGCCGGCAAGGACATGGCGATCGTCAAGGGCGGCGGCGCCCACAAGGCCGAGATGTCGGTGTTCCGCGCCCGCACCTCGTGTTCGGCGACCGGTCAGTGCATCTGTTTGCCGACTTGGACCGGCAGCCGTTGCGAGATCCAAAAATGATTGCTGTGAAGGAACGGAACGCACCAACCCGGGAAGACCCATGACCGCCTGGCTCGAACAGTACGCGCTCGACGACCCCATCGAGCAGCTGCGCCGCTGGCTGAAGACCGCCGAGCAGCGCGGCATTACGCTGTCCGAAGGCATGGCGCTGGCCACCGTCGACGCTGCGGGCCGGCCGTCCTGCCGCGTGGTCTTGCTCAAGGCGCTCGATGAGGCCGGGCTCGTCTTCTACACCAACTACGAAAGCCGAAAAGCCGCCGAGCTCGACGCCAACAACCACGCCTGCGCGACGTTCTGGTGGGCTGACCTCGAGCGCCAGGTCCGCGTCGAAGGCGTCACCGAGCGCACCGACTCAGCCACCAGCGACGCCTACCACGCCGTGCGACCACGAGGCAGCCAGATCAGCGCATGGGCATCGCCACAAAGCCAACCGATCGCCGACCGTCCCGCCCTCGAGCAGCTCGCCGACCGGTTCGCAGCGCGCTTTGAAGGAAGCGACGTGCCGAGACCACCGTACTGGGGCGGCTACCGGCTCAAACCCAGCCGCATCGAGTTCTGGCAGGGCCAGGCCCGCCGATTGCACGACCGTTTGCGCTATGATCGGGGCCCCGACGGCCAATGGTCGATCACACGACTCGCGCCCTGAAGCTGGGCCGACGCACCCTGAATCCGGCCTGAAGCGCCAGACGGCGCCTCGATCGACAGCTACGACGGCGCACTCGTCGCACGGAACCGCCGCTTGAAAAGAACAACCAGGCGCCTCGGGCCAGCCGAGTTCATCGCGTTGATGGCATCGGTTATGTCGCTTACCGCGCTGGGTATCGACCTGATGCTGCCGGCGTTTGGGGCCATGCGCGCGTCGCTCGGCCTGGCGCCGGACTCGACCGCGGTCGCGTCGCTCATCACCGCGTATTTTATCGGCCTCGCCGTGCCGCAGCTGGTTTATGGCGCGCTCGCCGACCGCTTTGGTCGCAAACCTGTGCTCGTCGGTGGCGCCGTCATCTATGGCATCGGGGCTGTTGGCTCGGCGCTCGCTCCCACGCTGCCCGCGTTGCTCCTGGCGCGTTTTGTGTGGGGTTGCGGAGCGGCGGGAACGCGCGTGGTCTCGGTCGCGATCATCCGCGACACGTATGCCGGTGACCAGATGGCTCGCGCGATGTCGACCATCATGGCGGTGTTCGTGCTGGTCCCGGTGGTCGCACCCTCCGCCGGTGCTGGACTGCTCACGCTGATGCCGTGGCGGGGCTTGTTCGCGGTATGCGCCGGCTGCGCCGCAGCGGTGTTGTTCTGGTCGTGGCGCCTGCCCGAGTCCTGGCCCGAAGAGCGTCGCGCTGACCTGCGATGGGCTTCCACCTGGCAAGCCCTGCTGGAGGTCGCCCGGTGTCGCGTCACCGTGGGCTACATTATCGCGATGACGTTCATGTTCGGCGGCTTCGTGTCGTACCTGGCGAGCTCGGAGCTCATTGTCTCGGCCATCTTCAAGCGGGGCGCGCAGTTTCCGATCATCTTTGGGGTCGTCGCCGCCGTGCTCGGTGTCGCGTCGCTGGCAAACGGGCGGCTGGTCAAATGCGTCGGCATCGCGCGCCTGATGTGGCCGCTGCTCGGCGCTTACATACTCGCCGCCACCGCCACCGTCGTCGTCGCTGTGGCCGCCGATGGACAGCCGTCGTTTTGGCTGTTCTTTCCGCTGCTCACAACGACCCTCATCGCTCACATGATGCTGATTCCGAACATGAATTCGATCGCCATGGAGCCGGTCGGACACATCGCCGGCGTCGCATCCGCGGTCATCGGGACGGTCACGTCCGCCGGTGGTGCCGTGCTTGGCGCGGCGATCGACCACCAGGTTGTGGCAACGGTAACCCCGTTGGCGGTCGGGCTGCTCAGCGCTGCGGTTTTGTCGGCGCTCACCGTCGCATGGATCCAGCGCCCGACGGCGTGATTAGCCCGTGTTGAGAAAGACGACTTAGCGCACGAAGATCCACATGCGGTCGGCGTTGGCGCCCTTGCTGCCCTTGTTCAGGCCCATGGGTTTGCCGAAACCGACGCTGTCTTCTTCCTTGTCCGTGGGTTTGCCGACCGGCCCCAGCCCACCGCGCTCGCCGGGATCGTTGAATGGGCAGTCGTCGGACTTGCCCGCGTTCCAGGCCGGACCGTAGGCGTGTTCATCGTCGCCGCACTTGTCGTTGCCGTCGTGGTCCATCGGGCTGAGGTAGAGCCGCGAGTCGCACATATCGCCGCCACCAACTTTGCCCGCCGAGAGCGCGAATCCGTCGCCCGGTTTGTAGCAATGCGGACCGCCGGTTTGGGTCATCTTCTGCGCCATTGTCAGCTTGCCGTCCGCGACCCCGTGGTAGGCGCCCCAGACGCCTGATGGCCAGTGCAGAAAGAGCAGGTCCTTCATCGCGACTTCGTGATAGAGCTGCGACTTGAAGTCGCGTGCGAGCTGCTTGGGATCGCCGAACGTCGCCTTGTTCGTGGTCCAGTAAGCGCGGTTGTTCCAGGTCCAGGTGTGTTGGCCGTCGTCGGCGCTGACCGCCACGAGCGTCCAGCCGCCACCATCGCGCTCAAGGTCGCACCACGTCCGCAGGATCGACGCCTTCTTGGACGTCTGGATCCAATACAAGCCGCTTTTTTTCGTGGGGTGGGAGGCCTTGAGGTGTTTGCAGGAGAGCGCCGGCTTGCCTTGACTGCCGTCCTTTGTCACGACGCCCGAGCCGCTGTCCGCTGCGCCGCTGTCCGCTACGCCGCTTCCGCCACCGTCTCCTGACCCGCCCGAGCCGCTTGCACCACCGTCTCCTGACCCGCCCGAGCCGCTTGCACCACCGTCTCCTGACCCGCCCGAGCCGCTGCCGGTTCCGACTCCGCCACCGTCGCTGACTGCGCCGCCAGAGCCGCTTCCGGATCCACCAGACCCGCTTCCGGTTGCGCCGCCGTCGCTGATTCCGCCGCCAGAGCCGCTTCCGGATCCGCCTGACCCGCTCCCGGACCCGCTTCCGGTTGCGCCACCGTCGCTGATTCCGACTCTGCCACCGTCTCCGGGCCCGCCAGAGCCGCTTCCGGTTGCGCCGCCGTCGCTGATTCCGCCGCCGGATCCGCCCGACCCGCTCCCCGAACCGCTTGACCCGCTGCCGCCGGAACCGCTCGATGTTGCCTGGCCATCGGCCGTGGATGTGCCGGATGTGTCGTCGACGACGTCACCGATTTGGCCGCCGCCGCCGGTGCCCGCGTATGTCAGCTTGGTGGGGCCGTCGTCGGCTTCTTCGCCGCATGCGATGGCGAGACTCGTGGCCAAGATAGCCGGGATGGTGATGGTCCACTTGCTGTGCATGGCGCCATCATAACGCACCGTGGCGCGCATCGTTTCGTCTCTCCCGACCAACATCATCTCGTGACAGACAGGCGGATTCAGATGCTGCCTACGAGCCGTGCATGCCGCGGAAAACGGCGTCTTCGCTCGCGTCGAGGATCGGCACGATCTCGGCCGCGCAGACCTTGTATTCGGCGGTCTGGGTGATCGGATCGCCCGCGTCATTGGTGATGACATTGGCGCGCGCTTCGGCGTAGTGCATCGGCATCCACACGCATCCGCGACGCACTTCCCTGGTGACCACGGCGCGGCAGTTGATGGCCCCGCGTCGCGTCCGGACCTGGACCCGCTGGCCGTGACGGATTCCGCGCTTCGCCGCGTCTTTGCGGTGCATCTGCACGAACGCTTCGGGCTGCTTGGCGGCGGCTCCCTCGGCGCGCCGTGTCTGCGTTGCGGCGTTGTAGTGATAGAGCGTTCGCCCGGTCGAGAGCAGCAGCGGGTATTCGGGCGAGTCGAGCTCCATGGACGGTCGATAGGACACCGCCTGGAACAAGCCCCGGCCGCGCAAAACGCCCTCGTCGTGCAGGAACATCGTGCCGTCGTGGTCGGCCTCTGGACACGGCCACTGCAGGCCCTCGCCGCGTTGCTCGATGCGGTCGTAGCTGATGCCCGCGAACTTGGGCGCGTCACCAACGTACTCATCGTAGATCTCCGACGCATCGGCATAGCGCCAGTCGCACCCGGCGGCGGCGGCCATGTCGACGAGGATCTGCCAGTCGGCGCGGGCGTTTCCGGGCGGCTCGACAGCTTTGCGCACCCGCTGCACCCGACGTTCGCTGTTGGTGAACACGCCATCTTTTTCGGCGAAACACGCCGCGGGCAGAATCACGTCCGCAAAACGCATCGTCTCGGTCGGCAAAATGTCCTGCACGACGATGAACTCGCACGCGTTCAAGCCCTCTTCGAGCTTGCCGACGTTGGGCTCGCTCATGACGATGTCTTCGCCCATCACGAACAGGCCTTTGATCGAATTGCCCGTCTGCTTGATGATCTGGTTGAGGTTCATGCCGGGCTCGGGCGGCATCTCACAACCCCATGATTGCGCGTACTTGGCGCGGGCCTCGGGGTCGGTCACACGCTGATAGCCAGGCAAGAACACCGGTGACGCGCCGGCGTCGTTGGCCCCCTGCACGTTGTTTTGGCCGCGCAACGGGTTCATTCCGGTGCTCGCGTGGCCGAGGTGGCCGGTCATCAGCACCAAGTTGCTCAGCGCGTACACGTTGTCGGTGCCATGGCTGTGTTCGGTGATGCCGAGTGTGTAGTAGATGCCGGCTTTGCGCGTCGTGGCGTATTGGCGAGCGACCGCGCGGATGTCGTCGGCGGGCACTCCGGTGACCTTCTCGGCTTGCTCGGGCGTGTAGTCGGCGACGGCCTTGACGACCGCCTCGAAACCCTCGGTGTTGCGCTCGATGAAGGTCTGGTCGGTGAGGCCCTCGGCGATGATGACGTTGGCCATGCTGTTGAGCAGCCAGACGTCGGTGCCCGGGCGCAATTGCAGGTGCCGTTCGGCGATGTGGGTCATCCAGATCGCGCGCGGATCAGCGACCACCAGGGTGGCGCCGCGGCGGACGGCGCGTTTCATCTCCATCGCGATGATGGGGTGGGCTTCGGACGTGTTGGAGCCGATGACGAACAGGAACTCCGCGTCGCGGATCTCCCCGATCGAGTTGGTCATCGCGCCCGCGCCAAATGTCGTGACCAGACCGGCCACCGTGGGAGCGTGTCACGTCGCTGCGCATTGATGGACGTTGTTTGTATAAAACGCCGCCCGCGCGAGCTTTTGGACCAGGTAGTTCTCCTCACCGGTGCACCGCGATGACGAGATAAACCCGAGCCCGTCGTGGCCGTGGCGGTCCTGCACACCCTTGAGCCCGGCCACCGCGTACTTGATGGCTTCGTCCCAGGACGCGCCGCGGAAACGGCCGTCGATGCCACGGATCATCGGCTGCTTGAGCCGGTCCTCGTGGTCGATGAATTCGGTGGCGAATCGGCCCTTGACGCAGAGGTTGCCGTCGTTGGGTTTGGTTCCCGGCGGGGGGCTGTCGACGCGCACGACCTTGCCGCGGCCGTCGTTGCCCGCGGGGTCCACGCGCAGATCCATCTGGCAACCGACGCCGCAGTAGTTGCACGTGGTGCGGACGCGATCGAGTTTTGGCGCGGCGCCCCTGGCCAGCATCGGGGCGGACGATAGCGGCGGCTTTTCGCGCATGGCGCCGGTTGGGCAGACGTCGACGCAGCCACCGCAGAGCTCGCAGGTTGAATCGAGCAACGAGATGGCGTGGTCGGTGCTGACGGTGACCTTGGCGCCGCGGTCGGCGAGCGTGATGGCCGATACGCCTTCGACCTCGTCGCAGTAGCGCGTGCAGCGGCCGCAAGCGATGCAGAGCTCGGCCGCAAAATCGATGTACGGGTTGGTGTCACCGGGTCTGCTCGCGCGGTCGGGCTCGAGCTTTTCCCAGTCGGTCGGCGCGCCGGCGAACTGCGCGGCGAGCTGCAGCTCCTCGCCGGGGACGTCGTCGGGCAGATCGGCCAAGTACATCGCCATCAGCGTCTTGCGATGGCGGCCGACGCGTTCGGTGTCGGTGCGGACCACCAGCCCATCGGTCGCTTCGAGCTTGCACGACGGGGTCAGTCGGCCGCCGCCCTCGACTTCCACCAGGCAGGTGCGGCAGGCGCCGACCGAATCGAGCCGCGGATCGTCGCAGAGGCTCGGGATGTACGTGCCGGTTCGCTTGGCGAGCGCCAGCACCGACTCGCCGGGCTGGATCGCGTGTTGGACGCCGTCGAGCTTCAGCTTGGGCGTGCCCGCTTCGTTGCCCTGGTTGTCGTTGCTCATGAGTTCTCCGCCGGTCAACGAAGCGTTGCGAGGTCGCCCGATGATGCCGGCTCAGGCGCCGAATTCCTCGGGAAAATACTTCATCGCGCTGGTCAGGGGCGCCGCGGCCGCGTGACCGAGGCCACAAATCGAGCCCTCGAACATCTCCCACGCGATGTCATCGACGAGGCCGAGCGCGTCGTTTTCGCCGCCGCCGCCACGCGCCGTCAGCCACTGGTCGGCCTTGACCCGCAGCATCCGCGTGCCGATTCGACAGGGCGCGCATTGGCCGCAGGTCTCCGCCTCGAAAAACGCCAGCAGCTCGCGGGCAGCCCACGCCATGTCGACGCTCTCGTTGAGCACGACGACACCCGCGGAGCCAAGGAAGGTGTCGACCTCACGCAACGCCTTGAAGTCGAGGGGACGGGTCCGTTCATGGGCCGGCAGAAACCCCGCGCTCGCCCCGCCGGGACAGAACGCCTTGAGCTCCCCGATGTAGCCGCCGGCGTGGGCGACGAGCTCGTCCAGGCTGACGCCGAGCGGCAACTCATAGGTCCCCGGCTGCGCGACGTGACCCGAAAGCGCGTAGAGCTTGCTGCCCGGTCCGGTGCGCCCGAGGTCGGCAAACCATTGGCCGCCGCTGCGGATGATGCCGGGCACGCACGCGATGGTCTCGACGTTGTGCACGAGGGTCGGTTTTTGCCACAGGCCCTTGTCGGTCGGGTATGGCGGCTTGTTGCGCGGTTTGCCCTGTTTGCCTTCGAGCGCTTCGATGAGCGCCGTCTCCTCGCCGCAGATGTAGGCGCCCTGGCCGTCATGCAGGTGAAACGTGAGGTCGCCGTACGCGTCGCCCGCCTTGGCGATGGCCGCCTGCAACGCCGCCTTGGGTCCATCGAACTCGCCGCGCAGGTAGCAGTAGATGTCCTGGGCGCCGACGGTCCACGCCGCGATGGCCAGGCCCTCGAGCACCAGGTCGGGTCGCCGCAGCAAGACCTCGCGGTCCTTGAACGTGCCGGGTTCGCCTTCATCGGCGTTGAGGACCACGTACTTGACCGAACTGTCGTTGCCGTTGACGGCGCGCCACTTGAAAAACGCCGGAAAACCCGCCCCGCCGCGGCCCTGCAGCCCGCTCGTCTTGATCTCGTCGATGATCGCGGCCGGTCCCATCGTCTGCGCACGGGCCAGCATCGCGCCAGCGGGTTGTTGCGGCAGGTGCAGCCCGATGCCGAAGTCCTCTTCACCGCGGTCGGTCGGACCGATATGGCCGGGCACGACCGCGGGTGCAGCGATGCCGTTGACGTCGGTTCCCGCGCTGTCCATCGCGTGACCATCGACACCGTGCAGCATCGTCCGTCCGCGCAATACGGCGACCGGCAAATCGCAAGCGGCAAGGCACGAACACGCCCGCGTCTGGATGCCGGCGGCGATGGCCTTTTCGATGACCTCGTCGGCGCCTCGCAAGCGGCATGACAACCCGGTGCACACCCGCAGCTGCACACCCGGTTCGTTGAGCAGGTGAAAGAAGCTGCCGACGCCATACACCTCGGCTTGGGCCACGCCGGTCGCGCGGGAGACGGCACGGACCGCGTCGGGATGAAGCCCGCCATGTTCTTGCAGCAGGTGCGGCACGTCGGCGCGACGGTCGTGGACCATGGGGCGCTCCTTGGTCATCCAGGGGCCGACCGGCGGCCGGCGTTGGGGTTCGCGCGGAAGTGTAGGCCAAAATCGGATGGCGAGCGATCCCGGGCACGTTTGGTGGCGGGTTGTCGGAGTGCTCGCGCGGCGTCGTTTTCCGGTTGAGCGGCCGTCCCGAGAGGCGTGGGCGGCGCTCGGCAGGGAGAAAACGATGCAAAGTACGATGGTCTTGAATGTGAGGTTGAAGGCGGGGCTTGTCCGCGGGCTTGCGTCGCGACCAAGTTCGTCTGCGCGTGCGTGCCGGGCAGCCATGCGTCCTGCGATGACGGCTTGCAGTGCACCACCGACAGCTGCTCGCGCTGCCTGTAACTGCGGGCACTTGCGGAACAGCCATTGATCCTGTCGGCAAAAGGACGACACTAACCATCTCGATGCCCTTGGGCGGCTCATGTTCATCACCCGGCTCTATATCGCGGCGCTGTTGGCGCTGACGGCGTGCGGTGGCGCGTCTGGCGAACCGGTATCTGCGGCTGACGCCAGCGACGCCGTGGCGGCCGACGGCGATGAACCGGGCGCCGAGACGACCGAGCAGGCGGGCGACGCGGGCGACCCCAAGACCGATGGCAATGGATCGCGCGCAAGGCAGGTCGACACCCACGCGGTCGACGCCGGGCCATCCGATAGCGCTGAGCTCACCGACGGCGGCGCGGACAACAACGAAGACGTCGACGAGGACGGAACGAGCCACGACGCCGACACCGATGGGGACCAAGACGGCGACCACGAGGACGGCGACGACGAGGACGGCGACGACGAAGACAGCGACGGGGGCGCGATCCTGGACACCGCGCAATGCGGCAAACACGTCGATTGCGCGCCGTTTTTCGTCGACAAGAAGCTGCCTGTTTGCCACATCGCGGGCTGCGTAGATGGCGAATGCACGGTCATCAAGGCGGCCAATGGCGCGTCGTGTTCGGACGGCAACAAGTGCACCGAGTCCGACACCTGCCTGTCCGGGTCGTGCAAAGCCGGCAAGCCGGTCGCGTGCAAGGACGACGGCAACCCGTGCACGAAGATCGCCTGCTCTGTCGACAAGGGCTGCACCGCCTGGCCGCAGCCGTACAAGGTGTGCGACGACGGCAATGTCTGCACGCTCTACGACAAGTGCAAAGGCTCGACGTGCCTCGGCGGCAGCACCGTCAACTGCCAACCGTCGAGCAACCCCTGCCTGAAGACCATCGCCTGCCACCCCAAGAAGGGCTGCTACGAGGCCGCCAACGGCAAGGTTTGCAACGATGGCTCGGCCTGCACGAGCGGCGACGTGTGTACGGCCGGCACATGCAGCGGCAAAGCGAAGGTCTGCGACGACAACAACGCCTGCACAGCTGACGCTTGCAACGCCGTCACGGGGGCCTGCTTGTTTGCCAAGATCGCGGGTTGTGGAATCGCGCCGAAGACATGCGCCAAGGGCAAGCTCGTCTGCACCGACGGCGCGACCAAGGTCTGTGCTTGCGTCGAGATCGACCAGCTGCTCGGCGGAATCTCCTGCAGCGACGTCGCGATCGCGCCGCACGGCGGTGTCTTCGTCGGCGCCGTGGGCGATGGCTTCAAGGGGACCGTGGTGCGGGTTGATAGCAACGGCAAGAAGCTGTGGGCGACCCAGGGCGTCGCGTCGGTCAACAAGATCGTCCGCGCGGTCGTCCCGGTTCACGACGGCGGGGTGCTCGCGATCGGCGCCAGCAACGACAACGCGTACAAGTCGTATTGGGGCTTTCGGACCGCGCTGACCAAGTTCGGCAAGCTCGCCAAGAACGGCTTTGTCGGCCCCGCCGGCTGGCCCCTGAGCGACCAAAGCCACTACGACATCCGCGCGGCGATCCCCGACGGCAAAGGCGGCGCCTGGCTCGGCGGCTTCTATCGGTCGTATGTTCCCGAGGGCAACACCGACTACAAGCGCATCCTCTACGGCCTGGCCAAGAACGGAAAAGTCGGCGGCCCACCCGTCATCAAGTCCGACTGGGGCGTTGTCCAGGGCCTCGCTTTGGCGGCCACCAAGACCGTCGTCGCCGTCGGGTCGGACAGCACCGGCAAACACGGTGCGTTCGTCGTTGTCGCGTGGCCGGGATTCCCCGCCGGGACCAAGCTCGTCGGTGTCGGTGCTCACAAGATGGCGTCGCTCAAGCGCGTCACCGTGCGCGGAAACCGCTACGTCGCCATCGGCACGCGACCGGACAAGAAAGGCGACTTGCAGAGCTGGATCCACAGCGCCCGCCTCGACCACAAGGTGCCTGCGTCCGAGCTGCTCGCCCCCGAGGCCGGCACCCGTCTACGCGATATCGCCCGCGGATTTGGCCAGTCCGCGCTTGCCGTCGGTGTCAGGCGCAAGACCAAGCTCGGCGTCGACCGCGGCTGGTTCGTCAGCATCAACCCGCACACCGCCCAGCCGATCGCGCAGCTGAGCCTCGGCGCGAAATCGGGCAAATCCGCGTCGTTCAACGCCGTCGCAACCGACCACAAGGGCGCCGCTTGGGCTTGTGGCAGCCGCGACGGCGACATCTGGCTCGTACGCCTTCGCCCCGCCAAGTAGCTGTCTGCTTGAGCTGTCTGCTTGATTCGTCTTCGGCGCCCGGCGTGCGAGACTCCCGGCATGGCCGGTTTTGGTGAGAGTCGCTTGGCGGACGTGCTCCGCGCCGCATGGCAGTACCCCATCGCGTGGGTCTTCATGGTGTTCTACATCCCGCTGCTGCTCATCGCGTTGACGCTCGCTGGCAGGCAACGACGGTGGCGCTGGGTGCAGCCGCTGGTCCGCTTGTGGGCGCGGACACTCCTGGCGATTTGCCGCGTGAAGGTCGTCATCGAGCCGCCGGGAACCTGGCCCGACGGTGGCCGCCGGATCGTGACCATCAACCATGCGTCGACGCTCGACATGATCGTCGTCTGCGCGTACTGGCCGCCGATGGGTTCGGGCATCGTCAAGCAGGAGTTCATGCGCGTGCCGCTGCTTGGCCAGGGGGCGGCTGCCATCGGTCTGGTGCCTGTCGATCGCGGCTCACCCGAGCGCTCCCGAGCGTCTCTCGCCCACGCCGCTGACCTGATGCGTCGCTACGACCTCAGCGTCATCCTCGCGCCCGAAGGCACCCGGTCCAAGAGCGGCGAGCTGCTGCCCTTCAAGCTCGGCGCGTTTCACCTCGGCAAGGCCGCCGACGCCCCCATCATGCCGCTGGTGATGCACGGCCCGCAGCAGCTTTGGCCCCGAAATCGCTTGTCCTGTCGCGGGGGAACGGTCACGGTACGGCAGCTCCCGTCGATCGATCTGTCCCAGGTCGACGAGAGTGATTTCCGCGACGTCGCCGAGGATCTGCACCGCACCTACCGCGAGACCCTCGCCGCCATGTCCGCGGAACCCGGGGACACACAGGGGGTGTGATCTTTTAGCCGGTCAGCTGTCGCTTCCCGGCCGGATCACACCCGGGGGCGTTGTTTCGTTTCTCCGTGGTGCAAGCACCACTGCACCTTGCTCGGTGACCTGCCGGACACCTCCGCGAGGGTCGTACCTCCCCCAGGACAGCCTGCGGCATGTCCGCTTGCCCAGACCCCTGATGGCGGTCGTGACCGGGCAATGAATCACGCCCCCGGGCAGACACGATGCAGCAACTGCGCTTTTCCAACTCGTTTACGGCCACCTTGCCCGCCGATCCGGAGACGCGGAACTACCGCCGCCAAGTCTTCAACGCCGCCTTCTCGCGCGTGCACCCCACCGCCGTCACGGCCCCGTCGATCGTGGCGATTTCCGCTGAATGCGCTGCTCTCGTTGGCGCTGGTGACCTGCACGCGTCCGGGCTTGGCGCCGACGATTGCGAGCTCGCCGCTGTCCTGGCTGGCAACCGTGTCGTCGATGGCATGGACCCGTTCGCGGCGTGTTATGGCGGCCATCAATTCGGCAACTGGGCCCGCCAGCTCGGCGACGGCCGCGCCATCACGCTCGGCGAAACGACCGACAACGCAGCAAAACGCTGGGAATGGCAGCTCAAGGGCGCTGGCCCAACCCCCTATTCAAGGATGGGTGATGGGCGCGCGGTCATGCGGTCCTCGGTTCGCGAGTTCCTCTGCAGCGAGGCGATGCATCACCTCGGCGTGCCGACCACCCGCGCGCTAAGCCTCGTGGCGACCGGCGACGACGTGGTCCGCGACATGTTCTACGACGGCAACCCGCGCCCCGAACCCGGCGCAATCGTGTGCCGCATCGCGCCGACCTTTCTGCGTTTTGGCAACTTCGAACTCGCCGCCTCTCGCCGCGACACCAAGCTGCTTGCCGCCCTCGCCGACTACGCCATCACGACGCATTTTCCGCACCTCCTCGCGTCGCCTGACGCCGCGCCAACACCGCAAACGTACGCGGCCTTCTTCGCGGAAGTCGTCGCAACCACCGCCGCCATGGTCGTGGACTGGATGCGCGTCGGTTTCGTCCACGGCGTCATGAACACCGACAACATGTCGATCCTCGGCTTGACCATCGATTACGGCCCGTACGGCTGGCTCGAAAACTACGATCCGCGCTGGACACCAAACACGACCGACGCCCACGGACGCCGCTACGCCTATGGCAACCAACCGTCGATCGCCTACTGGAACCTGCTGCGCTTCGGCGACGCGCTCGCGACCCTGTTGGACGATCCTCAACCGCTGCAGGACGCGCTCAACACGTTCGGCGAGACGACGCCCGACCTGATGCTCGACATGTTCGCCGCCAAGCTCGGCTTGCAAGCCCGCCGCCAAGATGACGACACCCTCGTAAACGATCTGCTCAACGTGCTCGCAACCGTCGAAACCGATGCGCCGATCTTCTTTCGCAACCTCGCCGACGTGCCCAGTGACCCCGCCGCATCCGATGAGGTGTTGCTCGGTCCCATCGCCGCCGCCTGGTACCTGCCCGACGAGGTGCATTCGGGTGACCGCGAGGTCTTCGCCGGCTGGCTAAAGCGCTACACTGCGCGCCTTCGGGAAACCGCGGACGGCGATTGGAAGGTCGACGATGAGCGCCGGCGAGAGGCGATGAACCGCGTCAACCCCAAGTACGTGCTGCGCAACTACCTGGCCCAGCTCGCGATCGACGCGGCCGAAAAGGGCGACGGCTCCAAGGTGCTCGAGCTGCTCGACGTGATGCGCCGCCCTTACGACGAACAACCCGGCCGCGAACAGTACGCCGAAAAACGCCCTGAATGGGCCCGGCACCGCCCCGGGTGTTCGATGCTCTCGTGCAGCTCGTAAGCGCTGGCCACCTACGAAAAGCCGCGCGAAATCGGTACACTCACAGCCCTTCCTCTCCCCCGCGCCGACATTGCGGCGTTTCTCGCGTCTCCGCTCGCAAAGGAGCCTTCCATGCGTCGTTTTTCATCGATATCCGCGCTGACCGTCGCGCTGGCCATGGTCCTCGCATCATCCGTTTCGGTGGCCCAGGTTCCCACCACAGCCGCGGTTACCGGTGTCATCCGCGCCAATGGCGGTGGGCCCGCGTCCGATGGGGCGTACGTGCTCACCTTCTCGCTGTGGGACGCAGCCAAGGGCGGCAAGCAGCTGTGGAAGGAAGGCCCGGTCGCCGTGGACCTGAAAAACGGTGTGTTCTCGTATGTGCTCGGCAGCAAGTCGGCGCTCAAGGCGTCCTCGTTTGCCAAGACGACGTGGCTGCAGCTCGCCGTGGGCACCGACACACCGATGCCTCGCAGCTCGATTCGGGCCGTGATGTGGTCGCTTCGATCGGGCGTCGCGCAGGGCCTTGAGTGCAAGGGCTGCGTCAACGGGGGGCATCTCGCGGGTGGCTCGATTCAGCCATCCAAGGTCGGGTTCGCGTACGCCGCGGCCGCCGATGGCATCAAGGGTGGCCCCGCAAAATCGGCCAAGCTCGCGACAAACCTCCAGTGCACCGGTTGCGTGTCATCGAGCAAGGAGATCGCCTGGGACGGCGACGTCGACCTGAAGGGCAAGACGCTCAAAGCTGGCAAGGCGACCGTGAGCGGTGATGTGGTGGCCGGCGGCACGATGGCTGCCAAGCAGTTTGTCGGCGACGGTTCCAAGCTCACCGGCATCAAGACACCGGCGGGCGCGTGCGCGAAGAAGGGCGAGGTCGTCAAGGGCATCAAGGCCGACGGCACGCTCATCTGCGTGCAGGCGATGGACCCGGCGCCGCTTCCCGCGGACGGCCTCAACGAGATCAGCAACGGCCTGCTCACCAACCAGTTCACCGACAAGTGGGCGACGACCAAGGCCGTGCCCGTGCAGGACAACTCGCCGGTCGGAACATCGGTGTCCATCAACGTCGGCGACGTCGGCGTGGCCCAGTGGCTCAAGGTCGCCGTGCGGGTCAGCAACAGCGATATCGCCAACCTCACCCTCGAGCTGACCGACAGCAAAGGCGCCAAGCACACGCTCTACGCCAAGTCGGCCAAGGGCAAGCTGCTCAACGCGACGTACAGCGACAAGAGCAAGCTGCCCAAGGGCTCCCTGGCCGGTTGGGTCGGCAACAATCCCAAGGGCAAGTGGACGCTGCGCGCGATCGACAGCAAGTACCTCAACAACAAGATCGACGGCGCGATCGAGAAGTTCGAGGTGTCCATCGGCACGCTGTCGTCCAAGAAGGTGGGCATCACCGGCAAGCTTGTCGGCGGCGTGCAGCTCAAGAACAGCGACACCCCACCGGTGCCCTGCAACAAGGCGAACGCCGGCTACATGTACTTCGCGCCCAAAGACAAGCTGCTTCGCGTCTGCAATGGCGAGCAGTATTTCCCCGTCGCGCTGACCGTCGTCGGCTCCGAAGGCAGCCCCGGCCTGTCATGCAAGCACATCCTGTCGCTGCTGCCCGCGAGCAAGTCCGGCCACTACTGGATCGACCCGGACGGCCCCGGCGGCCTCGCCAAGCGCCACGTCTACTGCGACATGGACTACAAGGGCGGCGGCTGGACCCTGGTGCTGCACACCTACTACACCGGCAAAGTCTCGCCGTCCGCCGCGCACCGGCAGAACTTCGCGGGCTTTGAGAACAACGGCATCGGCGCGGCCAAGGACTTCAAGAGCACCACCACCAAGATGCACTACTTCATGCCCCTGAAGTGGTGGCGGGCCATGAACAGCGGCGCCAAGGAGCTTCGTTTCGAGGGGGAAAACAACAAGAACGCCGGCACGCTCGAAAACTACAAGATGAACAGCAAGTACGGCTTGGACGGCAGCAACGAGACGTGGATTCGCAACAACTTCTGCAACGGCAGCACCAACTGCTTCGTGCTCGCGCCGGGATTCTCAACGTACGACCGCGACAACGACAGCTACAGCAGCCACTGCGCCAAGAGCTACGGCAACTCCGGCTGGTGGTACGCCCACTGCTTCCATTACAACCCGCACTACCAAGCGGGCAACAAGGGCCACTTCACCAGCCACGTCAAGGGCGACAACAAGAGCAACTACTGGACCTGGTGGGTGCGTTGATGGGCCGCTGACGCGACCCAGTCCTTAGCCGCTCGTGAGCAAGGGGTCTGCACGCAGACCCCTCGACCGGAAAAAGCGTCGTTTTCCCGGTCTCACCCCAACGTTCTGAAGGTCGCTCCGCTCCGGCATGGCTGCGGCTGCCGCCTCCGCGCATGCACGCCTGGTGAATTCACACGGAGTGCGGAACAAGCGGGGGTGTGATCTTTTACCCGGTCAGCTGTCGCTGTCCGGGCCGATCACACCCGGGGGCGTTGTTTCGTTTCTCCGTGGTGCAAGCACCACTGC
>CAZLMW010000099.1:0-30906 GCA_964560875.1 uncultured Enterobacteriaceae bacterium | reverse complement strand
CCTCCAGCAGCGGCTCCAGCACCTCCAGCAGCGGCTCCAGCACGTCCAGCAGCGGCTCCAGCACCTCCAGCAGCGGCTCCAGCACCTCCAGCAGCGGCTCCAGCACGTCCAGCAGCGGATCCAGCACCTCCAGCAGCGGCTCCAGCACCTCCAGCAGCGGCTCCAGCACATCGTCGAGCAGCTCGGGCGGCGGCACCACCGGCGCGTGCACCAACCCCGCTGACCAGAAGATCGTCGACTCCGGCACCGTCGCAAAGGCGAGCGAGAAGTGCGCTCTGCAGTCCTTCGGCGACGTTCCGAAGGCGACCGCATGCATCAAGAAGGAGACGGGGCTGAGCGACGGCTGCGTCAAGTGCTTCGCCGAGATCCTGGGCTGCACGTTCAAGAACTGCCTGTTGCAATGCGCGGGCGGAAAGAACGCCGGCTGCGACAAATGCCTCGCCGACAAGGGCTGCAGCGCCACGTTCGACACGTGCTCAGGGCTGAGTTCGACGACTCCGTAGCAGATCGCAGCGGAATAACCGGCGCGAAATCGGGTATAGTTTCACTGTGACCTGTTCCCGTCCCCAATCCATCCACGGCATCGCTGCGTTCGCCGCGCTTTGGCTCGTCGCGTGTGCGCCGCCTGCGGTCGAGGACGAAGCCGTCACGCCGCGGCCGATGGGTTTGTTCGCCAACGTCGTCGAAGAGCCGCTTTCCTGCTTTGACGGCGCCGAGTCCGAAGGTCTCGCGACGGACGTGATCGCGAGTTGGCGGACCCGCAAGCCGCTTGCGCCATTGCCGATGATCTCCAAGTTCGGCCGTCCGTGGTCGTCCAGTGGTCCACTCGCGGTCTCGGGCGGCCAATTGCTCGTGGTCGACGAAGCGGGTGGACGCCTGGTTCGCTTGGCCCAGGCCAGCCTCAAGACGCTCGGATCCGTAGCGGTCGGCAAACGTCCCGCGCACGTGCTGGTCGGTCCCGACGGCACAGCTTGGGTCACGCTGCGGGGCGAATCGCGCGTTGTTGCCGTGGTCGGATCCCCAGCTGGCAAGAACAGCGTCGCGAAGAAGATCGAGGTCGGCGCCGAGCCGATCGGAATGGCCATGTCCGACGACGGCACGCGGCTCTTCGTTGCAACGGCGGGAGGCGCGCGGGTCGTGGCGTTGTCTACCGTGACCGGCAAGTCGATCAGCGAGCTGTCGTTCGATGTGCCCGGACGACCGCGGGCGCTTGCCCTCATCGACCTCGGAGGCAAACCGAGCACCGAGCGAATCGTCGTTGCGATGCAGAATGGTCCCGCGTTCGTGCGCCACGTGAAGTTGGGTTCGATCACCACGTTCGACAATCGACTCGTTCCGCTTCGCGGCGCCAACCCCGGCCATGTCGCGGCGGGCGGCAACGTCGAGCTCGACGCTTGGCGTGCAATCTCAGTCACGGTGTCGCCGGCAACCGGGCGCGCGCTCATCCCGCACGTGTTGGTCAACAGCGGTGACGACGTTGGCGGCATGCCGGCCGAACAAGGCGGCGGCGATGCATACGGCAGCTCCTCGGCAGCGTGTTCCGGCACACCGTTGCGCCCTGTCGAGTTGGCCATCTCCGAGATCGGACACAACCTGCGCCCGACCGTTCCGCAGCGGGCTGTGCGCGATCCATTCAATCACCGCCAGCTGATCGCCGGCTTCGACCAGCCCAGCGCGATCGCCCACCACCCCAGCGCCACGCTCGCGTTCGTGACCGCGGCCGGTACCGACAACGTGCTGGTCGTCAACACAGCGCTGCCCGACCCCATGGCCGCGCCGCTGGGCGAATTCCGAACCGGCGAGGCACCCGACGCCGTCGCCGTGGCTACGGACGGCAAACGGGCGTTCGTGCGATGCGAATACGGCGCCGCGATCTGCGTGCTGAAGCTCGACAAGATCAACGCGATGGTGAGCCCCACCTGGCTCCGCGACGACAACGATGCGCCGATCGCGCCACGGCTCGCGCCCCGCTTCCTCGATGCACAACCCGCGGTCGCTTTCGCCAAGGACGCGCTCACGGCTCGTCAACGCGCGGGACGTCGCTTGTTCACCCATGCCCGCGACGCGCGGGTCAGCAAAGCCGGCCGATTTGCGTGCGCCACCTGCCACCTCGAAGGCGGCGAGGACAAACAGGTGTGGCGAATCGGCGACGGTCCGCGGCAGACACCGGCGCTGGCCGGCCGGCTCGTCGGCACCGAACCGTTCAACTGGAAGGGCACCCAAACGGATCTCGTTGGCAATATGCGGCAGACGATCGAGCGCATGGGCGGCCACGGCCTCAACGGCAAAGATGAACATGCGCTGCGGACCTTCCTGGTCACCGGTCTGCACGAACCCGCCAACGCGCACCGACGAAAGACGGGGCTCACCGCCGCGCAAAAACGTGGTCAGAAGCTCTTTTTCGACCCGCAAGTCGCGTGCGCCTCGTGCCACCCTCCGCCGTTTTTCACCGACGGCAAACAGCACCAAATCGGCACCATCGCGACGCCCGCCGGCAACGATGCAGCGACGCACTGCTCGCCCGAAGTCTCGTTCGCGACGCTGGCTGCTGACTCGGTTTTCGATACGCCATCGCTGCTGGGCGCCCACGCCACGGGCCCCTACCTGCACGACGGCAGCGCCGCGACCCTCGAAGACGTGCTCGCTCTGACCGCCGGCAAGATGGGCAACACGGCGCACCTGACGACGGCTCAACGCAGCGACCTCGTCGCCTTCCTCAAAACCCTGTAGGGTCGCGCGCCGCGCGCGAAGACGGACCTCGTGCACCGGGCCCAGGAGCCTGTTGCCAGCGGCCGATTGTGCGCCCCGAAGGGAGGTCACATGAGCCGGTCAACACGATTCATGGCGGCCGTTTTCACCGCGCTGTTCGCCGTTGGCGTCGCGCACGAGGGCATCGCCAAGCCGTTGCCGCCGGGAAGCCTCGACACCAAACCACGGCTCGTCGTCCTGATGGTCGTCGACCAGCTGCGCGCCGACGCGATCAACCGCAACCGCAAGCGACTGCTGCCCGCCGGCACCGCCACCAAACCCGGCGGCATCGCGTGGCTGCTGAACAACGGCGCGTACTTTCCGCAGGCCGAATACGACACGTCCCACGCCATGACCGGCCCGGGACACGCCACGATCCTCACCGGCGCCTATCCCTATCGTCACGGCATCGTGCTGAACACGTGGTGGCGCACCGACGGAAAGGGCCAGGGGCGCAAGCAATACTGCGTCGCGGATCCGCGTTCGCCGGTGGTCGGTGGCAAGGCGCGGTCGAGACACCGCGGCATCTCGCCGGCACATCTGCGCGGCACAACGCTGGGCGACGCGCTGAAGAACTCCGGTATCGCGAGCAAGGTCGTCACCGTCGCCATCAAAGATCGCGCCGCGGTGCTGCTCGGCGGGCATCGCGCCGACCTGGCGCTTTGGATGGAAAAGGCAACGCATCGCTGGGTCTCGAGCCGCCACTACATCCGGCGCGGCGGACTGCCCGCGTGGGTCGAAAGCCTCAACAAGCGCAACGCTGCCGCCGGCGCGAAGAAGGGGCCCTGGCGCGCGCTCGGAAAAGCGGCTGGCAGCTCGATGCCCGCCGATCCGAGCCGACTTGGCGCCACCGCGGGCGGCCACTCCGCGATCTGGTCACCGGTCGGGGATCGATTCACGACCGAGGCCGCCATCGCCGCGCTGCGCAACACCGGGCTCGGACAGGACAGCGCCACCGACATCCTCGCGGTCAGCTTCTCCGCCCACGACATCGTCGCGCACGAATACGGCCACAACGCCCGCGAGATGGAAGAGATGCTTGTGTCTGCCGACCGGTCCATCGCAGCCGTTCTCCAGGCCGTCGCGAGCCTGGTTCCCGGCGGCCTCGCGGCGAGTCTCGTCGTGCTGACCGGCGACCATGGCGGCCCGGCCGGACGCGATTACGTGGCCAAGACCCGCATTCCCTCCGGGTACACGACCGACCAAGCGCTGCGCGAGCACGCCGAGAAGGCCGTTGATGCCCGCTATGGTCGGTCGCCAACCGGCCGCTGGATCGCCCACAGCATCAAGTACGAGCTCTTCCTCGACCAAGCCGCGCTGCGACGCGGTAACGCGGATCCGGCCGTGGTGGAGAAGCTGGTCGCAGCGGCACTGGCCCGTCACCCGTCCATCGAGCGAGTCCTCACGCGTTCACAAGCCATGGCGGGCGCGTGGCTGCCCGGGCGCTTCGGTGTGCAGACCCAACATGGCTGGCATCCCTTGCGGTCGGGCGACGTCGTGGCCATCCCAAGGCCGTACTTCACGCCGCCCACCGACCTCGTCGTGCACTTCACCGGGTACAGCTACGACCGCCATGTGCCGTTGATTTTCGCCGGCCGACACGTGCGACGGGGGGTCTACGCGAATCGCGCCGAGGCCATCGACATTGCGCCGACCCTGGCGTTTCTGACCGGCGTGATTCCGCCGGCTTTGAGCGAAGGACGGGTGCTCGACGAGATGCTCGGCGGCGCCTCTCCAGGCAAATCCAAGCGACGACGACGCAAGCGATGAAGCCGCGAATGTGCTAGCTTACGCGCCCATGAAACGCGCGCTCTCCCCGTCGTTCGGCGCTCTCCGCGGCGCCTTGGTCGTGGCCCTCACATCGCTTTGCCTGGTGGCCATCCAAACTGGGTGCCGTCGCGACGATACGGCCTCGAAGAAGAGCGTCGCGCCGCCCGAGGCCATCACGCGACCCACGCCGGTAGTCGCGCCGACAGTCGATCGCTCCCTTGCCGCGCAACCGCAGCTCGACGCCAAGCAGCGCGCCGTTGTCGGTGCCACGAACGCCCACGTTCTGCTGCTGCCCGATGACAAGCGCCTCAAGGCCTCGTTCCTGACCGGGGGCGCCGATTGGTACACCGCGTCGGTGTCGCTGCCGGGCCTGACCATCGTCATCGAGGGCAAGGCGACCGCCAAGAACCACCCCGAGATCACCGCCGAATTCCCGGCGACACCACCATCGCTGAGCAAGCCGCGCATCGCCCGAAACGAGCTGATCGTCGAGGCCGCTTTCATCCACGCGGGCACGTCGTTTTCAGTCGAGGTCGAGTGCGCCCTGCCCAGCCGCGACAAACGGTGCACCGAAGACGCGTACATCCTCGAGCTCGTCAAACAGCTACAACACGTCCAAGCGCCGGCAACCAAACCCTCCGCCCCGCTCAAGCGTGGGGCCGCGACCGTCGGAGCCGGCTGAGATGCGCATTTGCACGGGCACAGTTGTCGCGTTGGTGGCGATCGGTCTGGCGGTGCCGGGCTGGCCGGGCCACATGGACGCGGCGCCTTTTACGTACCAGCCCGCAGGCAAGCTCGTGTCGGGCAGCGGCAAGGGCAACAGCACGATGAAGGACTATGTGCCCGGCATGCGGTACCCGATCGAGAAGGCGCCGTCGTTTCCCAACTCGCAGGTCTGGGGTGTCGGCGGGTCGAAGGGGCCCAAGGGCAGCCAATGCGACAAGAAGAACTACTCGTATCCGTGGTGGGATAATTTCTGCGAGACGCGGTCGTGGTCGATGCCGCTGTGTCCGTCCGGCAAAGGCCACCAGGGACAGGATATTCGGCCGGGGACGTGCGAGTTCAACAAGTGGTACGTCGTGGCGTGCGAGGACGGCACGATCACCTCGGTCGGGACCTACAGCGTCTATCAACACGGCAAATCGGGGACCACGCACCGCTACCTGCACATGAAGATGAGCGCGCTCAAGGTCAAGAAGGGCCAATACGTGAAGAAGGGGCAGCGGCTCGGCTTCGTCGACAACGATTTCGGCGGCACGAGCACCACGTTGCATCTTCACTACGACCGCAAGCAGTACGTCAAGAACGTCGGCAGTGTGTACGTGCCCACCTATGGGTCGCTGGTGAACTCGTACAAGAAGCTCATCGGCGCAACGAACCCGACATGCGACAGCAAAGCTTGCGCGGCCAAGAGCAAGTGCGGATCGTGGGGCAGCTGCGGCGGGTTTTCGTCGACCTGCGACACTACGGGGACACAGAAGCGGACGTGCACGAACTACGCGTGTTCGGGCGGCTCGTGTAAGGCGACCAATAAGTCCGAGTCCAAGGCCTGTTCGCGCACAACGGACGGAAAACAAGTCGCTGGCTGGTCATCGTGGGGCAGCTGCGCGGCGCAGGGACCGGTTTGCGCGGGCAAGGGCTCCCAGGCGCGGTCGCGGAAGGTCTGCAAGGGCGGCAAGACGGTCAGCGAGTCGCAGAAGCAGGGGTGCACCATCGCCGTGAACGGCAAAGTTGTGAGCGCATGGACGGCGTGGAGCGCGTGCGGCGGCTTTGAGTGGCCGTGCGACGAGACGGGCGTCCAGGCACGCACGCGCAAGGTCTGCAAAGGGGGCAAGGAGTCGGTCGAGACAGCCAAGCAAGCGTGCAAGACCGGCAAAGACGGCAAGCTGATTCAGCCGTTCGGAACGTGGAGCGCGTGCGTGGGAGTAGCCGGGCCCTGCGACACGACGGGCTCACAGAAGCGGACGCGGTTGGTCTGCAAGGACCAAGCGACCGTGCCAGACCACGAGACGCGGTCATGCCCGCGGGATCCCGAAGGCGACGTCACCGAGGACTGGGGCGACTGGGGCGACTGCAAAGAAGAGGACGCGACGTGCGACGGCCAGGGCGTGCAGCGTCGTAAGCGAAAGGTCTGCCACGGCGCCGTCGAAGAGACCGAGACCGAGCAACAAGCGTGCGCGGTGTCCTGCGATCCCGGATCTTCGGGGGGTTCTGCAAGTGGATCGTCGTCGGGCGGCGGATCTTCGGGCTCTTCGGATGTATTGATCACTGTAGACGCCGGAAATTCGGCCGGCGCGGCATCCGGTCTCGCTGGTGGCACGCGCACGAGCAGCGGATGTGACGCAAGTGGTCGCCCATGCGCGCCGTGGTGGTTGTTTGCGATGGCACCGATTGTGGTCGTGTGGCGTCGACGCAGAGTTGAAGCTTGCTAGCCCGGCTTTGTCATCGTCTCGCAGTCGTCGCGGTCGTGGCGTTGGCTGTCGGTTGTTCAGATCCGGAAGAAAGTAAGGCTCCAAAGGATGCTGATGCGAGCCAGTTGAAGGACGCCGCGGGGATTGCGGACTCCGACACGCGCGCGGACGCGAGCTCCGGCCCTGACGCGATCTCTCACTCCGACTCGACGTCTTCGCACGCCGATGTCCTCCCGGACTCATCCATCGCGCCTGACGCCCAGGCTGGTGCCGACACCGAGTCGGTGCTGGATGCGCAAGCGGACACGGTCGCGGATGCAATAGCGGACACCTTCGCCGACACCAAAGCCGACGCCGGGTCCATCGCTGACGCCGAACTCGACGCCGACGCCGGTGCTGATGCGAAGTCCGATGCCGATACGGACGCAAGCTCCGATGGCGACGCAGCTCCTTTCTGCCATCCGTCGCCGATCCCAGGCTTCGGGCCGCCCGGGCCGGTAAAAGGCTTCCCTGTACCGACGCGCCATTGTGAAAAGTCGGTGTATGGCGCCAGCAAGATCTCCATGCCGGTGCCCATAGATCCAGCCGTATCGACCGGAGACTCCGCCAATTCGACCGGGGCGTGCTTGCTGGCACGGGACCTCGACGGCGACAAGGTGCGCGACCTCGCCTGGATCGGAACGGACGACGGACATCGCGCGGTTCTCCGCATCGTGCCGGCCGCAAAGCTGGGCAAAACAAAGCCACTTTCGGTCAACCTGGGCCACCTGGACTGCGCGCCCGAATGCGCCAACGACTGTGTCGCCGCGGACGTGGACGGCGACGGCAAGCTCGAGATCTTCATCGCAACGGCAGCCGGATTGCGCGTCGTAACCCATACCGCTGGCGGCTTTGTGCGCGATGACGAGCTGGTGGCGCTCGAGGCGCGCGTGACCCCTGCCGCAACGATCGACCTGGTGGACATCGACCGCGATGGCGACCTCGATGCCTATGTGGGGCGCTACGCCGCGGATGTGCCGACGTGCGGCTGGCAATGTAAGGGACCGAACAATGGCGTCGATTGTGCGCCTCGGGCCGGCGCGCGCGGACTTGGCGACCTGTTGCTGACAAACGACTCGGGCAAGCTCACCACCGTCGCCTCCCACGCGGGCGGCAAGGGGTCTTGGAGCGCAACCGCCAGCGTGTCGATCGGCGATCCTGACCGCGACGGCTGGCCGGACGTGTTCGTCGCCACGCGCTATGACGGCGCACACTGGCTTCGCAACGACGGCAGCGGCGGGCTCGTGATGGGTCCTGCGGTCAACGTCGCCGGCCTGGGGCCCTTGTCGGGCAGCGCCATGCGGGATGACGACGACGACGGCCGCCTCGACATCGTGCTGGGAGCGAGCGGCGCCAATGGCTTTCTGTACGGCTCAGGGCGCTGGAACAAGGCCTGGAAATCGGCCGACAAATCCACCAATCGTGGGATCGGGACCATCGTGCCCACCGTGCCGTTGATGCACTCGTTGATGCCCTACCTCTTCGCGGATCGGCGCCAGGCCAACGACGTGACGAAAGGCCAAATGTGCGACGAAGCGGTCAAATCCGGCGGCGTGACCAGCGCAATCGGCCCCCTGTCGACCACATACCACGCGGCTTCTGCGGCGAACGGGCCACTGACCGAGGTGAAGGCGGCGGCGACCATCGGCGAACACAAGGGCGGGCCCGGGGCGACTGTGTTCTTGCTCGTTGGTGGGGACATCCGCCGGTTCAACTATCCCCAGGTGAACATCACGCCCGTGCCGACGATCTTCCACATCAAGCTGGCTGCCCCAAACGACGGGATCGGGTCGCTCGTCCAGCTCTGGGACACCCTGGGCGCGGCCGACGAGCGCTGGGTGCAAGCCAAGACCGGCCGTTCCGCGACGCGACGACCGATGGTCAGCATCAACATCGGCGACCGCAAAGCCGCCAAGCTCGTGGTCTGGTTCCCGTCCGGAAAAAAGGCCGTCATCAACAACCCGAAGCCGGGCACCATCACGGTTTCCGAGAAGAACGCCGCGGTGACCACCATCAAACCCAAGCCGTGGCCCGCTGCCAAACCGCTGCCGCTCGCCAAACCCACAAAGCCCCCCGTCGTCGTCGCCGTCGACCACACCAAGCTGGCTGTGAAGGGCTTTTCGGACGTGACCGCCGCCTATCCGATCAAGTCCAAGGATCCGTTCGCGCTGTGTAACGCCGTGGCGGACTTCGACGGCGATGGCATCGATGACGTGGCGTTCATCTCGACCGGGCAGAGCGACATGACCGTGCATGTGCTCAACCTCGGCAAGGGGGCGGCGGCCGCCAAAGTCGTCCAAACCACGATCCCGGCGACGTTCTTTTACCCATCGGGCTCTTGCGCGGTGCTGGACGCCGACGATGACGGCAAACCTGACCTCGTGCTGTCCGGGAGCCCGGGGTTGGCCCTGCTGCGCAACACCGGTGGTGGCAAGTTCAAAGACGAGTCGCAGAAGATGCTGCCCAAGACGATGGACTGGTCGGCGTACTCGGTCACCGCGGGCGATTTCGATGGCGACGGGGACGTCGACCTCTACGCGGGGGCTCTGCGCGGCAAAGTGGGCTGCACCAATGTCGCCTGCGGCCATACCCCCGCCGATTTCTTCTGCTTCTTGCCTGCGCCCGGAAAGATCCAGGGTAAACCCGCGGCCGATCGCTTGCTGATCCGCGATAAGGCCCTGCCCTTCGTCGACAAAACCGCCGCGTTCAAGATGCCCGACGGCGCGTTGAGCCCGATGGCGTCGACCGTCGATCTCGACAACGACGGGATCGCAGACGTGCTCATCGGCGACGATTTCGGCTCGCATCGATGGGTCCGATTCGGCTCCGGCAAGGCGGTCAGTGGGTGGCGGCAGCTGGGTTTCGCGGGCTACGCACATGCGATGGGAGCCGCCCTGGGTGACTTTAACGGCGACGGTCTGTTCGACGTCTGGATGACCGATATCGGGGTGAACGCGGTCTATGTGCGGACCGTCGATGGCAGCGCCGCTTCCAAGACGGGCGCCGGAAAAACGGGTTCTGCGGTGCCGCTTTTTCACGACGTGGCCTTCGCATCCGGCGCCGCCGGGTTGACCCGTGACGTGATCTCCTGGGGGCCTGTGGTCGCGGACTTCGATCACGACGGCCGGGATGACGTGTACCTCCCGATCAGCGGATGGTTGCCCGGCAAGGACCTGGCCGCGATCAACTCGTGCCAGAAGGTCGGCAAGGCCCCGTCACAACACGACGTCTTCGCGCTGTCCACTGGCGCCGCAGGCAAGACCGGGTGGACGTTCGGTCGCGCGCCTGAATCCAAGAAACCCGAGCTGGGGCCAACCCCTGTTTCATCTGCCGCGGTGGATATCGACGGCGACGGCGACCTCGACATCGTGCAGGTCCGGGCGAACCAGTCCGTGCGGCTGCTCCGAAATGACATCGTCAAGAAGGGCAAATCGATCCGCGTGCGGCTCACCGGGGCGGCCGGCAACAAGCTGGCGATCGGGGCCCACGTCGCGGTGACCGGCGGCGGCAAACGCGCCAGGTTCGTGGCCAACAGCGGTGTCGGTGGCGGCGGCGCAGGATCGCTGCACGTCGGGCTCGGCACGAGTCCCAGCGGCAAGGTGACGATCCGCTGGCCCGGCAAGAAAGGCGCGACGTCATCGGTGGTGGTTGCTGCCGGCAAGCAGATGGCGGTCAAGGTGCCCTGAGCCGAACCGGATATGCGCGGGTAAGCCCTTTGCTGGCGCGAGTGGTTTCGCTATTTTCCGCGCCGCATGAATCTCTTCCGCTACATCCGTGATTGGGGACACTCCGGCTCGCGAGCGGCCTTCTATGGCACGATCAGCCTGACGCTCGGCGGCATTCCGGGTCGCGGTCGGTCGATCTCCCAGTGGGCGATGCACAACTGGTGCGCGGGGTCGTGCGACGCGCTCGGGATCATGCGCGACGTCACCAACGGCCACCTCCTGCACCAAACCGGCCAGTGCGTGATCGTCGCCAACCACCTGAGCACCGCGGACATCATCGTGCTCGGCAGCGTCATCGACACCGACTACCGCTGGCTGGCCAAGGCGCCGCTCTTCAAGGTCCCGTTCACCGGATGGCATCTGAAATTCGCCGGGCACGTGCCGGTCTATCGCGGCGAAAAGCGCGGCAGAAACGCGGCGCTTGCCGGTCGCATCCACACGGTCGTCGAGGAAGGTGCGAGCCTGCTCTTCTTCCCCGAAGGCACCCGCAGCGACTCGGGCGAGCTAACGGACTTCCGCATCGGCGCGTTTATGGCCGCCGTGCGCGAGGATTTGCCCATCCTGCCCATCGTGTTGCGCGGGACCGGCAAGTTGATGGCCAAGAACGCACCCCACACCAACCCAGACGCCGACCTCAACTGCGGCGTGAAGTTCCTCGAGCCGATTCACCCGACCGCCGGCACCGAGGACGAGGAAGACGAAAAACGACGCGCCGAAGAGCTGCGCGACGCCGTCTGGAAGGCGTATCGCCAAGACCTGTACGGCCCCGACGGCTGGCCCCCCGGACGTGGCCCCAATGGCACCAGCGACGAGCCCACGGGGCGCTCCGACAAGCCCGAGTGAGCCGCGGAAAACTGCTGTTGCTGGTTGCTACCTGCGCCCGGCGGCGGCGAGCTTGACGCGCTTGAGCCACGCGGATGTCGCGTCGGCGCTCATCGGTCCACCAAACAAGAATCCGACGACGGAATCGCAGGTGCGGTCCTGCAGGACAGCCAGCTGTTCGCGGGTCTGGACGCCCTCCGCGCAGACCTCCATACCAAGCGCGTGTCCGGTTGCGATAAGCGCCCCAGCCACTTCGGCCGCGCGACGGTCGATCGCGATGTTCTGCGAGAAGCTGGCGTCGAGCTTGATGGCGTCGAACGGGAACCCAGCGAGCACGGCAAGTGACGCCCCGGCGGTGCCGAAGTCGTCGATGGCGAGCGAAACGCCAAGCGTCTTGAGGTCGTGGATCGGCTGCTGGAGGTTGTCGTGGTTGTCGACGATCGAACTTTCCGACACGTCGATTTGCACGAGCGACGGTGAAACGCCATGGGAATGAAGGGCGCGGACCATGCGCGGCAAGAGCTGCGGGTGGGTCAGCTCGGCCGACGTCATGTTGATGACCAGGCGAATCCCGGGCGGCGCGAAGGGCAGCATCCGCGAAAAGTCGTTGAGCGCCTTGCTGAAGACCCAGGCGCCCACGTCATGAACCGCGTCGCTCTGGGCCAAGACGGGCATGAACTCGCGCGGGGTCACCAGGCGCATGTCATCGGTCTGCCAACGCAGCAGCGCTTCGACACCGCGCGGATGGCGACCGCGACATGTCACGATCGGCTGGTAGTGGAGCAGGAATTCCTTGCGCTGCAGGGCACCGTCGAGCGAATGGGCCAGCACTTGCCGCATCGCCACGCGTTCGGTGGTCGACTGAGAATGAAACTGGAAGCCGTCGCCGCCGCGGCGTTTGGCACGGTCGAGGGCTTCTTCGGCGTTGCGGACGAGGCCTTCGGTGGTCGCTGAGTCTTGCGGGTAGATCGAGATCCCGATGCTGGCGCTGGACTGGACCGTGGTGCCGGCGACGCGGATCGACGACTTCATGCGCTCGAGGATGTCCGCCGCGATCTGTCCGACGCGTTCGACGTCTTCGGCCTCTTCGAGCATCGCCGCGAACTCGTCACTGCCGACGCGCGCAAGGATGGCGCCGCTGCCGATGGCCCCGGAGATTCGGTGCGCGATTTCGCATAACACGAGGTCGCCGCTGTCCTGCCCCACGCGCTCGTTCACGTCGCGGAAGCGGTCGACATCGATGGTCATCAAGGTGACGTTGCGCTCGTGCTGGTTGGCGCGCGCGATGGCCTGCACGAGCCGCTCGCGGAACTGAGAACGGTTGGCCAGCCCGGTCAACTGGTCGTAACGAGACAGCCAGATCATCCGTTGCTCGGCGCGCTGACGGTCGATGGCGTAGCGCATGACGCGTTCGAGCATGTCGGGGGTGAGCAGCGACCGCGGCAAGTAATCGGACGCGCCGGCCTTCATCGCGGCGACGTCTTCGGTTCGGTTGGCCTTGTCGGTGACCGCGATGAGCGGCTTGCGACATCCTTTGCGGCGCGCTTCGCGAATCAGCTCGATGCCGTCGCCGCCCGCGAGACGCACATTGATCAAGTAGACGTCGTGCGCGTCGCGTTCGGTCCAGAGCAGGCCGGCGTCGTAGGTCTGCGCCCAGTCGAGGTCGAAGAAGGACCGCTCGATCGCTCGCAGCGTCTTGGTCACCTCGTTGTAGGCTTGTTCGGATTCATCGACGACGAGGGTGCGAATCAGCTGCCCGGCCATCGGGTCGGTGCGCGGCACGGCTTCGACGCCGAAACCGTATTCGTCTTCGGCGTCATCGTCGTCGAGGTCGAAATCGACTTCGTCTTTGAGCAGCAGTTCGTCGTCGTGGGCCAGGATGCACCTCGTCGCGTCGGGTTGGCACGCTACGTTTGTCGCCGCGAGCCCTGCGCAAACCCGCGGTCAGGATTTGCGGCGTTCGCTCTCATCGGGCTTCACCGTGTCACCGTCGACGACTGTATCGCGTTCATCGCCGGGCAGCGACTCTACGATGGTCGCAGCTTCGGCAGTGGGCGGCGCGAATCGATTGACCCGTGTGGCAAGGTGACGTGCCGAAGGCTTGCGGCGGTCATTGCGAGGCCGTGCAGCCTCAGGTTTGACCGACGACCGGCCTTGCTCGTTGGCCGCGCTCGACGCCCGACGACCTTGCGGAACGTGACGTGGAACGAACGGCGTCTTTCCGGGAGTCGGCGCCCGCCTGGGCGTGGTCACCTTGGGCTTGGGCTTGGGCTTGGGCTCGGGCATCTTGGGTTGAGGCGCCGGTTCGACCTCGACCGAATCCATCATCACGGTCGCCCGCTCCTCGGACGGCGGCTTCGACTGTTTGCGCGAGCGGGAAACGAGCCGCTTGGGAACGCGCGAGGCGGACGCGAGCAATCGGTCGCGATCGTCCTTCCACGACTCCTTTCGAGTCCGACGCCGGCCGATCTTCCGCGCCAGGGGCATCGTGTCCGCCGGCGTCTCGTCGACCGCGGCGCCGATGGTCCCACCGCCGATTTCAGATGCCTGGGACTGCTTGAAGATCGGAAAGAGCGGCTTGAATGCGTCGGCCATCGGGCCGTGCGTGCCAAGATCCGCGACGACGGCGCCAAGCGCATCGCGCATCGCGATCGCGTCATCCCAGCGGGCCGTGAGGCCTTTGGCGAGCGCCTTGTGAACCACCGCGGCGAGAGATGCAGGGACGTCCTGGGTCGCGGCGTCTGCGATCGGGACAGGTTCACGGCTCGCGTGCTGCACAGCAACGGCCACCGCGGTAGGCGCCTCGAAGGGCAGCTTCCCGGTCAAGCACTCGTACAGGACCACGCCGAGACTGTAGAGATCCGAACGCCCATCGAGGTCGCGCCCGCGGGCCTGTTCGGGGCTCATGTGTGTGGGTGTTCCGACGACGTCGCCGACACTCGTGAGCGGCGTCCCAAGGTCTTTGGCGACGCCGAAATCCATCAGCTTTACCACCACATCGGACTCGGAGATGCAGTGCAGAAAGAGGTTGGCGGGCTTGACGCTGCGATGAACCAGGCCCTTGGAATGTGCTTCGGCCAAACCGCGCAACACGCTGTCGGCGATGGCGAGGGTGCAAGCCGGCGGAAGACCGGGCGTCCCCGCGGCGCGACGCGCGTCGAGCGCATCTCGGAGCGTCAACCCCTCGAGCAGCTCCATCACCATGAACGGCACACGGTCGGAGACCTCGCCAAAATCGGCCACACGCAGGACGTTCGCAGACGTCAATGACGCCGTGACCATGGCTTCCCGCTCGAATCGCGCGAGGGTCAGGTCGTTGATCTCGATCCCGCGGGGCGCGAGCAGCTTCATCGCGCGTTCGACCTTCGTCCGGACGTGGCGCACACGATAGACGACGCTTGTTCGCGTGGCCGAGAGCACGTCCATCACCTGCCACGTCGCCGCGACAACGGAGCCTGGTTCGAGCTCACTGCGGTCGCTGGTCATCGGCCCTGGCATCTCACGCGATTCCCGATCAGACGCTCAAAACGGTCACGGTAAGGGCTTCATCGCGGTTGCCGTGAGCGTGCGTTGGATTCCACATGAGGATGATGTGTTCGCCGCGCTTGGCCAACTCCATTTGCTGCGCGAGACTGCGCGCATACGCCGGCGGGTTGAGGATCTCATCCAGCTCGACGTAGCGGGGCGTGACACCCCACCAAAGCTGCAGCTTGCGGCACACGGCCGGCGACATGGCCAGCGCGATGATTGGCGCCGCCGGTCGCTGACCCGAAGCGATGCATGCCGTACGACCGCTTCGTGTCGGCACGACCACCGCGTGCACGGACAGGTCGCGCGACAGGGCGGACATGGCGCGCGACAAGGCTTCTTCGGACACGTTGTCGCCGTGGACAGCCGCCGATGGGGGCGAGGAGTTGCGCACGAGCTTGCCGAACTGGCCGTGATTCCACTGGTGACCTTCGACGAGCCGCAGCGTGCGGTCCATCGTCTGGACAGCTTCGATCGGATAGCGGCCGGCCGCGGTTTCGCCGGACAGCATCACAGCGTCGGCCCCGGCAAGCGCGGCCCAGGCGACGTCGGTCACTTCCGCGCGGGTGGGTCGCGGGTTGTCGCACATCGACTCGAGCATCTGGGTTGCGACGATAACCGGACGATTGACCTGTGCGCCCATGCGGATGAGCTCTTGTTGGATGATCGGCACCTCTTCGGGAGGCATCTCCACGCCGAGGTCGCCGCGCGCGATCATGATGCCGTCCGACGCGGCCATGATCTCGCCGATCCGCTTGATGGCTTCGGGCTTTTCGATCTTGGCGATGACCGGGATCTGCACGCCGAGTTCGTCCTGCAGCGCCTTGAGATCGAGCACGTCCGACGCCTGCCGGACGAACGACAGCGCCATGAAATCGACGCCCAGTTTCGCCGCGAATGCTGCGTCGGCCCGGTCTTTTTCGGTCAGCGATGGCGCCGAGATATCGACCCCGGGCAGGTTCATGCCCTTGCGGTCTTTGAGCAGGCCACCGTGCACGACCCGGCAGGTCAGGTTGTCCTTGCTCTTGGCATCGACGTGCAGCTCGAGTCGGCCGTCATCGAGCAAAATCCGGTCGCCGACCTTGGCGTCTTTGGCCAGCGCGTCGTATTCAGACGGGATCAGCCGTTTGCGGCCGACCACCTTGCGGACTGTGACGGTGACTTCGGTGTCGGTCTCAAGCCGGATCTGGCCGTCCTTGAAGCGGCCAACCCGGATCTTGGGGCCGCACAGGTCGGCGAGGATGGCGATGTGGCGACCGCGCTGCTCCGCGACCGTGCGGATTCGCTTGTACGTGCGCGCATGGGTCGCGTGTTCGCCGTGGGAGAAGTTGAGCCGAAAGAGGTTCACGCCCGCATCGATCAGCAGACCGAGCGTCGCTTCGGAGTCGGAGGAGGGGCCGATTGTGGCGACGATCTTGGTGCGCCGATAGCGGAGGGCGACACGGTCGAGGTCGAGGGAGAGATGTTTCAAAGTGGGTCCAAGCCGGTGTGCTGAAGGCGCGGCGACTTTAGCGCCGCCCGCTGCGGGCGTTCAAGGCTCGCAGCGGACGGCTTGCGACGACAAAGCCGAGGCCGGCTATTTGCCGCAGCCAGCAACCTTCTTGTGCAAGCATGTTTTCAAGGAGGCGTGGCAGGCGTCTGTCGTGCACGTGTCGCCGTCGTCGCAGGCGTGCGACAAGGCCGATCCGAAGGTGCACGCGCCCGTTTTCGCGTCGCAGTAGTCGCCGACACAGGCTGCGCCGTCGCCACAGACGTCGGCCACCTTGCGCACGGCTCGCACGCGATTGTTGGCGCTGTCGGCGATAACGACCCGGCCGTCGTGACCGAGGGCGACCCCGACCGGATTGCTCAGTTTGGCCGCGTGCGCCCCGCCATTGGCAAAGCCGCTGGTCGGTCCGATGAGCGTGCTGACGCCACCGGCCTTCGAAACGACGCGAACAGCGTGATTGGCCGCGTCCACAACCCACAGCGCGCCGTTGACCACGGCGATCGAGCTCGGCCCGTTGAACGCCGCAGCGGCTCCGAAGCCATCCTTGAAGCCGGACGTCTTACCGGCGGCGGTGATGACCTGCTTGCCAACGGGGTCGAGGCGGCGAATCACGTGGTTGCCGGTGTCGGCGATCCACAGGTACTTGCCGTCGAACGCGAGCCCGGCCGACGCGTTGAGGCGCGCGTTGGCGAGCGGCCCGTCGACCTTGCCAGCGGCGCCACCGGCGACCGTGAACACCTGGCCGTTTTCGATGCGTCGGATACGATGGTTGCCCGTGTCCGCGACGTAAAACACACCGGCCGCTGCCTCTGCGACGTCCATCGGCGCCTTGAACTGCGCGGTCTTCGCCGGTCCGTCCGTGGCGCCGGCCTTGCCGCTACCCGCATGCGTGGTGACGGAGCCGTTGTAGCCCCACCGGAAGCGGCGAATGCGGTTGTTGCCCTTATCGGCGAGGTAGATGGCGCCGTCGGCACCGATGGTGAGACCGGCGGGCTCGTTGACCCGCGCGTTGCCGGCCGGCCCGTCGAAGAAGCCCTTGCTTGTGCCGAATGCGTAGCCGACCAGGCCCCATGGCGTCACGCGCCGCACGCGGTGGTTGCCGGTGTCGGACACGAACACGTTGCCGTGCTTGTCGACAGCGATGCCGGTCGGGCGGTTGAACTTGGCTTTGCCGGGTGTGCCGTCGACGAGGCCAGCGCTTCCTTCGCCAGCCAGCGTCGTCACCAGCATCGTGTGGGTGGTGCATTTGCCGCCGACACATCGATCCGCGACGGTGCAGACGTTGCCATCGGTGCAGGGAGCGCCGTCAGACGCCTTGACTGTCGCGCACTTGCCGCCGTTGCAGGTGTGTGTTGTGCACGCGTCACCGTCCTCGCAGTCCGGCGCTACCTTGCAGCCGCTGCAGCCCGAAATCGCGGCGTTCTTGCAGCCAGCCTTGGCGTCGCAGGTGTCCTTGGTGCACGCCTTGCCGTCGCCGCAGTCCGCGTCGGAAGCGCAGGTCTTGCAGCCGGCCGTCGGCTTGTGTGCGCAGCCGGATTTCGACCCGCAGCTGTCCGCGGTGCACGGGTTGTTGTCGTCGCATCCGTACGCCCCCGACTGGCACTTGCCGTCTTTGCTCGAGCAGGTCGAAACGGTGCACGCGTTGCCGTCGTCGCAGTTGGCGAGGCCGTTGTCGCAGACGCCCGACTTGGTGTCGCAGGTGTCCTTGGTGCAGAGCGTCGCGTCGTCGCAGACGTTCACGATGCCGACCTTGGTGTCGATCTTGCGCACCCAGCTGTTGTTGCGGTCAGCGACCCAAATCATGCCCTTGGAGTCGATCGCAGCGTCCACGGGGTTGGCCCAGCGCGCGTGCGACAGTGCGCCGGTTTCGAATCCGTAGGGGCGTGAGCCGGTGATGGTGACCACGCGCGCCTTGGAATCGATGCGGCGGACCCGGTTGTTGTTGCGATCGCCGATGTAGAGCGTCCCGTCCGCTGCAGCAGACACGCCCTCGGGGTACGCGAATCGAGCGGTCTTGCCGACGCCGTCCAACCAGCCGTAGCTCGTGCCCGCGAACGTCGTAACCGTCCCGTCGCTCGCGATCTTGCGGATCCGGTGGTTGTAGTTGTCCGCGACGTAGATGACGCCCTGGGCAACCGCGACACCGGTGGGTCGTCGGAACCGCGCCGCTGTCCCCTTGCCGTCCGTGAACCCCTGGCTGCTGCCGGCGATGGTGGTGACGGTCCCGTCGAGCTTCACGTGACGGATCCGGTGGTTGTCCGAGTCGGCGACCACGACGCCGGTGTTGTCGATCGCGACGTCGTACGGCCGCCTGAAGGTTGCCGCGGCGCCCTTGCCGTCGCCCGAGCCCTGTTTTGCGCTGCCGGCGAGGGTCGTGACCACTCCGGTCGGGCTCACGACGCGGACGCGGTGGTTGTCCCGGTCGGCGACGTACACGGTGCCGTCAGCTTTCGCGTCGATGCCGGTGGGGTAGCGGAAGCGTGCCTTTGTGCCCGTCCCGTCGACGAACCCGTACGAGGAGCCCGCGACGGTGACCCATGCGTTGCCATTCAGGCGCAGGACCCGGTGTTGGCCGGAGCTCACCGCGTACACGACGTCCTTGGACGTGATCGCCAGGCCGTTTGGCGCCGAGATCTTCGTGGCGACCTCTTCGACCTTGCCGATGGTGCCGCCGCAGGAGCCGCCCGCGCAGGTGTCGATGGTGGTGCACGCGTTGCTGTCCGAACACGGATCGCCGTCCGCCTTGGAGCCGTTGCCCTTGCAGGTTCCGGCCTGGCACTTGTCGCCGGTCGTGCAGGTGTCGCCGTCGTTGCAGCCCTGCCCTTCCTTCAGCGTCTCAGCCGCGCACTTGGTGGCCTTGCAGCGGTAGCGGACGCAGCCGATCTGCGATCCGCAGGGCACGCCGTCGTTGTGCGGGTAATGGCGACATCCGTACTTGCCGTCGCAGACGTCGTTGGTGCACGGCAGGCCATCGTCGCATTTGACGCCCTTGCTCTTGCACTGGAAGTTGTCGCAGGTCTGCTGCGAACACGCGCTGGTGGTGACGCAGTCGCTGTCCTTGTAGCAGCGGATGTCGCGAACGCGGATGCGGTCGATGAAGATGCCGTCGCCGGTGGGCTGCTTGCACCCGACCGACTGGAATCGGAACCGAACCTTGAACTTGCCGCCGGCGTAGCTGGACGAAATCGACGTCGCCTGGTTGCTCCAGTACGTCAGATTGTAGTTGAGCGTCCGCACGACCTGCCAGGTCTTGTCGTTCTTGCTCACCTCGACGTAGACGGTCGCTGGCCCGGTCGACGGTCGCCACCTGCCGCTGATCGTGTACTCGATGCGGATGTATGCGCCGCTGGGAACGATGTCGGTGGCGTCGATCCAGGGTGATGTCGCGGTGGCGGAGACGTTCTTGGCACCGGCCGGGCAGGCATAGCCCTTGCCGTCGTTGAAGTTGAGGCTGCAGTCGCCGGTGGGCGGCTTGGGTGACGCCGGTGTCTTGTCCACGGCCCACTGCGGCCCGCCGGAATGAACGCTCTTGAACGCCCAACCCGAGGCGCCGGACGCACAGTTGAAGTCGGTGCCCCAGGGCAGCTTGTTGGTGCATCCGGCCGTCGGTTTGTGGGTGCAGGCACCGGTCGCCTTGTTGCAGCTATCGGTGGTGCATGCGCTGCCGTCGTCACACTTCGCGGTGTGGCTGCATTTGTTGGCTCCGATCGCCTTGCAGACGTCGATCGTGCACGGGTTGTTGTCGTCGCACGTCTTGGGGTCGACCTCGTAGGTGCAGTGGCCGTTGACGTGACACGAGTCCTTCGTGCACGCGTTGCCGTCGTCGCACGCCATGACGCCGATGCACTTGCCGGACTTGCAGACATCTCCCTTGGTGCAGGACTTGGAGTCGGAGCACGGCGCGCCGTCTTTGCCGGTCGGCGTGCCGACGCACATGAGCTTGCCGCCCTTGACCTGGCACGTGTCGCTGGACGTGCAGCTGTCCGAATCGGAGCAGCCCGTTCCCGGCGCCCGCGGGATATTCGAGCACCCCGTCGCCGGCTTGCAGCTGTCGAGCGTGCACGGGTCGCTGTCGTTGCAGTTGACGCCGCCCCACGAACACCGTCCGCCCGAGCACCGGTCGAGTGTGCACAGCGAGCCGTCGGAGCACTCCTTGGGGTCGGTGCAGTTCATGTCGCGAATCAAGAAGTCGTCGACGAAGGGGCCGACCCAACCGTTGTCGTTGCAGTCCTTGCTGAAGAAGCGGAAGCGAACCTTGAACTTCTTGCCCGCGAGGTTGGTGAGGTAGAGCGTCCGCGTGCCCCACGAGGTGCTCGTCCAGCTCATGTCGGAGGCGAGGTTCCATTTCTTGTCGTCAGTGCTCCATTCGAAGAGGAACTCGTCGTCATTGTTGGTCTCCCACCGGCCGGAGTAGCGGAATTTGACCATCAACCCGCCGATGCTCGACACCTTCGTCGCGTCGAACCAGGGCGACGTCGCCGTGCCATTGACCGCCGTGGCGCCAGCCGCGCACGCGTAATCCTTGCCGTTGTTGAAGTTGAGCGAGCACTTGGGCGAGAGGCTGCCCGGCTTGTCCGGCGTGGCGTCGACCTTCCACTCGGGTCCGCCCGATGACTTCAACGTCCATGCCGACATGGACTTGGCGCCGCAGTTGAACGCCTGCTTGTAACCGACAGCCTGCAGCTCGTTGCAGCTCGCCACGTCCTTGTAGGAGCAGCCGCCGTTGGCCTTGCTGCAGGTCCCGACGGTGCACGAATCCCCGTCGTCGCAGGTGTTGGGCGCGGTGCTGCAGCCGCCGTCTTTGGGGTTACAGAGGTCGAGGGTGCAGGGATCTTTGTCGTCGCACTTGCTGGTCGGTGTGTTCTCGCAGACACCGGTGGTGGGCGAACACTTGTCGGCCGTGCAGGGGTTGTTGTCGTTGCAGGCCGCGCCGCTGCCGGGCGTGATCGTGCGCACGCGGCTGTTGTTGTAATCGGCGATGAGCGCGACACCTTTGGCATCAAACGCGAGATTCCACGGGCGAGCGAAGCGCGCGTTGCCGAGCGACCCGTTGGTGTACCCGTAGCCCTTCTTGCCGGTGACCGTCGTCACGTTGCCAGCGGTGTCGATTTTGCGAATCGCGCTGTTGTAGTAGTCGGCGACCCAGAGCGCGCCGGTCTTGCTGAACGTGACGCCGGTCGGCCGGTAGAAGCGCGCCCCCAGCTTCAGGCCATCCACAAAGCCGTGCACGGCCCCGCCTGCGAGGGTGCTGACGGCGCCGGTTGTGGAGACCTTGCGGATGCGGTGGTTGTTGTAGTCGGCCACGTAGAGCTCGCCGTTTTTGGCGATGGCGACATCGTGCGGTGAGTTGAAACGCGCCACGTTGGCCGGTCCGTCCAGGAAGCCGCCGGAGCTGCCGGTGAACGTCTTGACGTCGCCAGCGCTGGTGACGCGGCGGATACGGTGGTTGTAGGTGTCGGCGACGTACATGGTGCCCGAGCTGTCGGCCGTGATGCCGCGAGGCTGGTTGAAGCGGGCCTTGGCGCCCTTGCCGTCGGCGAAACCGGCGTTGGACCCGGCGATGGTCGTCACCTGGCCGCCGCTGACGTTGCGAATCCGGTAGTTGTACGTGTCGCTGACGTAAAGCTCGCCGCCGTGCATCGCCGCACCATGCGGGCCGTTGAAGCGTGCGGCCGTCAGCGCGCCGTCCTTGTAGCCCGAGCCGCTGCCGGCATAGATCGAGGCCTTGCCCGAAGCGACGCGGTAGATGCGGTGTTGGCCGCGCGAGACGACGTAAACCGTGCCGCTCTTGTCGATAACGATGGCGGTCGGGTTGCTGATCGTCTGGCCCACAAGAACGCCTACCGTCGCGCTGATCCCGACGCACTTGCCGTTGCCGCATGACTCGAACGTCGTGCAGACGTCGTTGTCGTCGCACACCGCACCGCTCGCCGCCTTGGGGAAGGTGCATTTCTGCGTGGCTTCGTCGCACAGGTCGGACGTGCACGCGTCGCCGTCGGAGCAAACGGCGGTGTAGACGCAGCCCTTCTTGCTGTTGCACGAGTCCTTGGTGCACGCGGACTTGTCGTTGCAGTTGAGCGCGGCGCCGTGGCACTGGCCCGCCTGGCAGCGGTCGGGGTAGGTGCACGCGTCGTTATCGTTGCAGGAGGCGCCGTCGGTGGTGAACGGGAACGCGCATTGGCCGGTCTTGGCGTTGCAGCTGTCGGATGTACACGGCTTGTTGTCCTTGCAGCTCTTGTACTTGACGCTGCAGGTCTTCGACGGCGTGCAGGTCCACGTCTGGCACTTGTTGCTGCCATCGCTGCAATCCGCGGCCGTCTGGCAGCCGGCGTTCCACACCTCGAGGTTGTCGACGAACGGCCCGGCGCCGGTGTTCTTGGTGCAGTTGGTCGTGAAGAACGCGAAGCGAATCTTGAACTTCTTGCCGGCGTACTGCGGGATGTTCAGCTGCCGCAGGTACCAGTAGTTCACGTTGCCGTTGCTGGTGTCGTAGATCGTCTGCCAGCTGGTGCCGTTGGTGCTGATGCGCACCTGGAACTCGTCGGCGTTGGTGTATTCCCAGCTGCCGCTGAGGCGGAACTTCATGCGCAGCTGGCTGCCGGTGACCTTCGTCGCGTCGATCCACGGCGAAGTGGCGTCGCCGGCGACCTTGGTGGCGCCGGTCGGGCACGTGAAGTTCGTGCCGTTGTTGAAGTTGAGACTGCAGGTGCCGGCGTATGCGCCCGGGGGCGTGGGATCGCTGTCGATGCCCCAGCCGGGACCGTTCACCGTCCCGGTCAGGTTCCAGGCCTTGCTGCTCGCGCTGCCGCACTCAAACGGCTGCTTGTAGGGCACCGTGACCGTCGAGCCGCAGCTGCTATCCGTCTTGTGCGTGCACGCGCCGCTCTTGGTATCGCAGGTGTCCACGGTGCAGGAATCGCCGTCGTCGCACTTCCAGCTGCCGCTGGGGCCGGCGTCGGCCTGGCCCTTGTGGGTGCAGTTGCCGTCCACGGCGTCGCAGCCGTCATCGGTGCACGCGTTGTTGTCGTCGCAGTCTTTCTTCGTGCCGCTGCAGATGCCAAGCGCGCACTTGTCGTTGCTGGTGCAGGCGCTGTTGTCGCTGCAGGCACCGGTGATCGGCTCGTGGAAGCAGGCGGCGAAGAGCGGGGCGCAGCTATCGGCCGTGCAGGGGTTGCCGTCATCGCAGGCGACAGTTCCCTTGCACTTGCCGCCCTGGCACTGGTCCTTGATGGTGCACTGGCGCCCGTCGTTGCAGGACGTTCCGTCGGGTTCGGTGTTCTTGGCGAGGCACTTGCCGCCGGTGCAGACCTTCTGCGAGGTGCACGCGTTGTTGTCGGCACACGGCTTGCCTTCCTTGACGGCCTTGAAGGTGCAGGTGCCCTTCGAGTCGCAGCTGTCCTGCGTGCAGGCGTCGCCGTCGTTGCACTTGTTGACCGTGTAGCAGCTGCCGTTGATGCAGCCGCGCACCTGGCACTTGCTGGTGGTCGCGCAGTCGGCGTTGGCATGGCACGCCGTGTCCTCGATCCGCAGGTCATCGATAAACGGCCCGGTGCCGGTGTTGGTGACGCAATTGATGGTGAAAAAGCGGAAGCGCAGACGGAACTTCTTGCCCTTGACCGCGCCGATCGAGATCGACCGGTTCTGCCACTGCGTCGGCGTGTTGTTCGGGTGGGCGTCGTAGACGAGGTTCCACTGCTTGCCGTCGAGCGTGTACTCGAGCCGCAGCTCGTCGTTGTTGTTCTTCTCCCACGTGCCGCCGAGCTGGAAGAACACCCGGATGCGCGCCTTGGGGTGGGCGTCGGTCGCGTCGAACCAGGGCGATGTCGCGGTGCCGGAGACGTTCTTGGCGCCGGCTGGGCACTGGAAGTCCTTGCCGTTGTTGAAGTTGAGCGAGCAAACGGGCGACTTGGCGGCGGGCGGCGCGGGCGTCGCGTCGAATCCCCACGCGGGTCCACCGGGCTGGCCTTTATCGAGGGTCCACAACGCGTTGGCCGGGCTGTTGCAGTTGAATTTGGCCGAAAACGGGATGCCCTGCGTGCCGCTGCACTTGCCACCGGGCGCCGATGTGCACGTGCCGGTCGCTTTTTCGCAGCTGTCGATCGTGCACGCGTCGCCGTCGTCGCATGTTTTCGGCTTGTTTGAGCACGACCCGCTCACGGTCGCGCAGACATCGGTCGTGCAGGGATCGCTGTCGTCGCAGCCCTTGTTGTCCTTGCACTGGTTGCAGCCGCTGATCTTGGTGTTCTTGCAGCCCTCGCCGGGCACGCAGCTGTCTTTTGTGCACGGGTTGGCGTCGTCGCAGGTGTTTGGGCTGCCCTTGCAGGTGCCGGAGCCGCAGTTGTCGCCGGACGTGCAGGGATCGCCGTCGTCGCACGACCCCTTCGTGGGCGTGTTTTCGCAGCCGCCTCCGGCTTTGCAGACGTCGTTTGTGCAGGGCTGTCCATCGTCGCAAACGTTGTCGTCGGCCTTGCCGCTGCAGTCGTTGTCTTTGCCGTCACAGACCTCGGCGGAAGGCACCTGCGCGTCGCACTTGGACAGCCCGGACTTGCCGCAGGAGCGGGTGCCATTGCACTGCCCGAGCGTCTTGCCGTCCTTCTTCAGCGCGTTGAAGCAGGTGGTCTCGAGGCTCTTGTCGACGGCCTCGGCCGAACAGAAGCACTCGCCGATCGCGTCGGCCTTGCTGCCCTTGGGCACGCACTGTTTGTGGGACGCTCCGGTCACGTCATCGACCGACACGCACTTGGCATCCGAACGGCAATCGTCGTCGGTCGCGCAGCCGGCGCCGCAGTAGAAGCCGAGCCCGCCGTGGTTATTGCAGAACGACTTCTTGCCGCTGACCGCGATGCACTCGCTGTTGGTCTTGCACGGATGGCAGAGCGTCGGTGGCTGCGGGACCTTCGATGTGACGTCGCCACCGCTCGATGAACCGCCGCCGTCGTTGGAGGTGACCGCGCCATCGCCGCCGCTCGACGTGCCATCGCCGCCGCTGGAGCCGCTGTCGGTGTTGCCACCGCTGTCGGACACAACGTCGCCCGCTGGAGTTGGTGTCGTCTTGACGGGGTCGTCGCTGCAACCGCTGAGCGCGGCGGCCGCGGTCAAGCAGCAAACGAAGAAGATGGCGACGTTTCGTGTAGCGCGCATGGCGGGTCCGATCGAAGGGCGGATTGCGGGGAAAACGACGGCGGGGATGTCCGGAAAGGGGCGCGCAGCATAGAGCAATCGGATGCGCGAACAAGGGCGAATTCAGGGGGCGTCGCGGGCAGATTGCCCAAAGCCGCTGCCCGCCGTAGCATCCGAGCGACTTCAAAGGAGTTCATGATGCCCGCACGACGTCCCGCGGTTGGCCGAACGGCAGCCTTCCTCTTCGCATGCGTGATCGCCCCATTTGCCCTGGTGGCTTGCGGTGGCAGCAAACCCAAGCCCGTCGCCAAACCCAAAGCGCCCGCCAAACCGGCGAAGAGCGCCTACGATTTGCGGTGCGACAAGCTCCAGGCCGACTACAAGCAGCAGGTCGGCGCCAAGCGGTACATCCCCGCCAGCTTGATCGTTCACGCGTGGCCCGAACAGAAGGCTGGCGCGAAGGTCGGGGAAGCCGATGCCGTCAAGACGATCAACGGCGGTGGCCCCAACATCACCCTGCTGATGGCGCGCGGCGGCCTCGGTAAGAGCAAGCTCGGCTGGGCGCTCGAAGCGCAGACCTGTGCGACACGAGCGACTGTCCGAGTCGACCTTCACTGGGACATCGCGGCAAACCTCGACACCTTTCCAAAGGGCGTCAATCCGCTGCTGCATGTCATTGAAAAGCGCCTGACCGGCGCCAACACCAGCGACCCCAAGCTCGGCGTCGAAAAGGTCCTCAAGGGGCGCAACCTGCTGCTGCTCTTCGATTCGCTCGACGAGGTCAACCTCAACAACCGCAAGGTCCTTGTCGACCACATCCAGGCGGCCATGGCGCCGATCCAGGGCACCACCGCAGTCGTGTTCACGCGCCCGCCCGTGTTCTCGGCCAACTACGGGTTCGCGCGCATCTCCGGCCGGCTCGAGATTCCGATGCTTAACTGCGACGCGACCCAGCGCGCGCTGCGCGACCTCCTCAAAGACGACGCCAAGCTGGCCAATTTCCTCGAGTTCACGAAGCGTTACGGGCTCGACCGCATGGTCGTCCGCAAGGCCGCACAGTGCTACTACCCGCACATGGCCACGTACCGCGACATCATGGTCCTTAAGCAGATTGCCGACAGCGTCGCCGCCTCCAAACCCGAGCAGACGACGACGATCTCCAGCCGCGCCAAGGTCTACGAGTTCTTCCTCACCGCCGCCGTGATCAAGGACCTGTCCGGCCTCAACATCTTGCCCAAGGACCTGATGGCCATCGTCGACCGGATGGTGCTCGCCCAGAACCCCGACGGCAGCAAACGCAACCTGGGATTCACGGTCGGCGCCTGCCTGTCCCGCACCGGCAAGTCCGACGCGGCCGTCAGCAAACAAATCTGCGAGCGCCTGATGCAGTCGACGCTCTTTAAAGAGACGTCGCGACCGGACGTGTGGCAGTTCACCAACCAGAGCCTCGGCGACCTCTTCCTGGCGCGATGGACGAACAACGCCATGGCCGCCAAAGACGGGACGAGCAACTGCAAGATCATCGCCCAGCGGTCCAGCCTCTTCGAGAGCAGCGAGGTGGCGGGATTCCTGGTCGGCATGGAAAACGGTCAAGCGTGCCTGTTGCCCATCGTGCAGGAGCTCTGCAGCGCGGGTGGCAACGCCGAGCACAACTTCGAGCTGCTCGACCAGGGCCTGCCGCCTGCGAACGCGCGCATCGAGCTCCTCAAGACCGCCCAGGACGCGGCTGGTGACGCGGTCAAGCCCGACTCCTGCCTCGGCGGGCTGCTCGAGCGCTTGAAGAAGACGGTCCCCGCGGACGCCTTCCCCAAGGAAGACGCCAAGAAGGGCAAGAAGAAGAAGAAGAAGAAGCGTCGCAAGCGTCGCAAGCGCAAGAAATAGCGTCTCCGCCACGCGTTGAACGCAAACAACCCGGCCGCCGTCGCGGCCCTACCAGTCGGATCCGCCATGATGCATCGGCTCCACCGGATCGCGTGTGTCGCGCTGTCGGCCGGCCTCGCCCTCGCCGCCACGTCCACCGCGCACGCCCAGGCCGCCCCGCAACCGGCCAAGCCCGCCGCCGCACCGGGACAAGCGGCCCCCGCCCCGGGTGAAAAGAAGCCGGAACCCGAGGCTGAAAAGAAGCCAGAACCCGAGGCTCCGTCCGGCGGCGGCATCATCAACACCGACATCGTGGCGCCCGCGAACATCCCGGCGTTCAAGGACCTGCCGACCCTTGCCATCCCCAAGAGCGCCGGCGAACGCGCGCTGCACCGCGTCCCCGAACAGAAGCTCAAGAAGCCGTTCGCGGTGACCGCAGTCGGCATCGACTTGCAGTTCTACATGCCGTCGTCGGAGATCAAGTGGCCCATCCCATTTGTCGATGACTTCGAAGACGTCGAGGCGCCCACGCTCGGCAGCCTGAACCTTTCGCTCGGAGGCCTGCACTTCTTCGACCATGCCGAGCTCTACATGAGCATTCCGCTGTTCGGTTTCAGCGAGGCGTACACGCGCGACACGCAGACCAAGCCGCAGCGCGAATTCGACATGAAATACCTGGTGGCGACCGGGGTGAAGTTCTATCCGCTGCCGATTCACGTTGGGCTCGTGCGCCCTTACATCGCCGCTGGCATCGCCCGCCGCAGCTGGACCCTTGGCAAAGCCAGCGACTCGCAGGTGTCGTTCGAGCGGGCCGATTCCATCGTGATCCCGATCGGGCTCGGCGCAGCGTGGCGACCGACGCCCAAGGTCATGGTCGACATCAACCTGCAGTACGCGTTCGCCGACTCAATGACCGTCTACACCAAGGTCTTGCCCCAGGCGCTCACCGACGACGCGCCGAAATTCGACAGCCGCGACGTGGACCTTGGCGCCCTGATGTTCACGCTCGCGCTGCGCTGGACGTCGGACGTAACGCGCGAGGTCGTCACCGAAGAGTTCCGGCAGGAGGAAGCCAAGCGCCTGTCACGGCTGATGCGGACCGGCAAGGCGAGCGGCTTTATCCTCGCGCTCGGTCCGTCGATGCGGATCGCGACCAACGGCTCGGACTACTGGGAAAACCACCGGCCCTACCTCGAGAGCAGCTACTCCGAGGGCTTCTTCCCGCACCTCACCGCCGGGTATTACCACTTTGGATTGGACGCCGAAGTGCGCCTCGCGTGGCGCTCGATTTGGGGCGACGCGAGCGGCTACGGCGCCGATATGGAAACCAGCCGGACAGGATTTTTCCTCGAAGCCATCAAGCTCTTCGACGTGGGCATGTACGGGTTCGTGCCGTGGGTTGGCATCGGCGTCGGCTACGAGATGTACAGCATCACGGACAGAACGCCGCAGAAGACGGCGACGGGCACCGATCTCCACCCGGTCACAAGCGAGCCATCGGGCATGGTCATGTCGATCCCGTTTGGCTGGGACATCCGCACCAACCCGTCCAGCTGGTGGTTTCTGCGCACGAGCTTTCGGTGGGTTCCGTTCGCCGAGGTGGACCTGCCCGAAGCCAAGGGCGTCAGCTACGACTACGGCGGCCTCGAGTTCGACGTCATCCAGTTCGTGATGTATCCGTCGCGCTTGATGAAGTAACGCAGGACGGCATGTCGCCGACCGACCCCAAGACCAACCTGGCCGCGCTCTATGCGCAGCTGCGCGACCGCAGCGGCGAGGCGGTGTTGGCCAATCCAGTTGCGGGCGACGACGCGTGGCTTGCACAAATGCTCCGCGATCCCACGTGGCAGGCGCTGGATCGAAGGGATGACGGCGCCCTGCTGTTCGCCAAGCTCGGCGCCAAAGGGATCCGCAAGGCCGCCTTCCTCGACCGACGCAGCGTGCCCTTTGCCGACACGATAGCTGGGGCTCGAAGTGCCCAGCCGGCGACGATCCGCGGCTGCGCGCCGTGTTGGACCGACATGCGCGTCATCGTGCACACCGGCCACTGCGGCTCAACTCTCCTGGCGCGCGCGCTCGCCGCCCTGCCCGACGTGACCGTCCTCAAAGAGCCGCCACTGCTGCGCTGGACTGCCCCCATCGATCCGAACCCAGTGGACTCGCAGACAGTCAGCGCCCTGTTGGGCCGTCGGTTCGAAAACCGCCCCACGGTCGTCAAGGTCACAAGCTTCGCGACCGCGGCAATGGCCACGATGCACGAGAAAGCGCGAACGCTTGGGTCCAACTTTAACTTCGCCGTTGTCGCGCTGGGCTGCGGCCTCGATGACCACGTGGTTCACATGCAGGCAACCCACACGTCCGATGTCGGGACCGGCGGGCCCAAGGCGCTCGCGGCGCTCGGTGCAGACGCATCTGCGGTCGCATGGGACTCGCTGTCACCCGACGGTCAGCTGGCTGCGGATTGGCTGGCCAAGATCGCGGCGATGATGCGGATCGTGGGCCTCGCGGACCGTGCGTCGACGATCTCGAGCCACCAGCTGCTCGACGACCAGCTCGAGACGATCCGGCGCGCGGCGAACACGCTTGGAATGCCCTGCTCCCGCGACGCCATGGCGACGGTGATGGACAGCGGCGTCCTGCAGCGGGCGGCGAAACGGCGCGGGGTGGCGATGACCGCGCAGGACCGGATCGCGCAGCTTGCGACGACAAAACGCGCACAAGCCCCTCGCATCCACGCCGCAAGGACAGAAATGGCGCGGCTTTGCGCGTCAACGCCGGTCTTCAGCGACGCCGTGGCGTGGGCGAAGGCCGTCCGATGGGAGCGTCAATGAGCGCCACAATATGGCTGACCGGACTGCCCGCGAGCGGTAAATCGACCCTCGCGCAGCTGCTTGCGACGCGGCTGCGGGCCCAGGGTCATGCGGTCGTCGTGCTCGATGGCGACGTGGTGCGCGCGGGGCTCAGCCGCGACCTCGGATTTTCCGCCGCAGACCGCAGCGAACAGAGCCGTCGCGTCGCTCATGTCGCCCGCTTGCTCAACAGCTCGGGCGTCATCGCGATCGCCGCGCTTATCTCACCGCTTGCCTCTGTGCGCGCACACGCCAGGCACATTCACGGCGCCCTTCCCTTTCTCGAAGTCTGGGTTCGCTGCCCGCTCGCCGTCTGCGAACAGCGCGACCCCAAGGGCATGTACGCCAAAGCCCGCCGCGGGGAGATCGCCGACTTCACCGGTGTTTCGGGACCCTACGAAGAGCCCGCCGCTGCGGACGTCATCGCGTTGACAGATGAATTCGACGTCGATGCGTGCGCGGAACTCGTGATGGCCAAGCTCTCGCATCGCTAGTCCCCCGGATCCGTGGATTCCGGCATGAGTTCGTTTCCGTTTGACCCATGC
>CAZLMW010000098.1:18352-30915 GCA_964560875.1 uncultured Enterobacteriaceae bacterium | reverse complement strand
TGTTGGATGTGTACTTGCAGCCGATCGACGTGTCGCACGAGTCGTCCGTGCACACCTTTCCGTCGTTGCAGCTGGGCGGTGGGCCGCCTTTGCACACGCCAGCCGTGCAGGCGTCGTTGGTGGTGCATGCGTTGCCGTCGTAGCAGGGCCCGGTGGTCGCCTTGAACACGCAGCCGGTCTTTGTGTCGCAGCTGTCGGCGGTGCAGACCTTGTTGTCGTCGCACGTGATCGAGGTGCCGCCAAAGCACAAGCCCGTCGTACAGGTATCGCCGGTGGTGCACGCGTCCCCGTCGTTGCAGGCCGCCGTGTTCGCGACGTTCTTGCAGCCGGTCTTTGTGTCGCAGCTGTCGGTCGTGCAGACCTTGTTGTCGCTGCAGTTGGCCGGGCCGCCGGACTTGCACACGCCGCTCGCGCACGCGTCGGACACCGTGCACTTGTTGCCGTCGTCGCAGGTCTTGCCCTGGTTGCGGGCCTTCATCGCGCAGCCGCCGGTGGTCGTGTTGCACGCGTTGACGCTGCAGGTCGTATCGCCGCCGGCGTTGCACGTCACGACCGTCTTGGCGTCGACCGTGCACTTATAGGGCGCCTTGGACGTGTCGCAGACCAAGGTGCCGTTGCACTTGTTGCCGTCTTCTTCGCCGGCGCAATCGGCGGTCTTGACGCAGCCGCAGCTGTTGTCTCCTGAAACACAAGTTCCCGACGCACACTTGTCGCCCGTCGTGCAGACGTTGCCGTCGTCGCAGCTCGAGGTGTTGGGCGTGTGGGCACACCCCGTGGTCTTCGCGCACGAGTCGTCGGTGCAGACCTCGCCGTCGTCGCAATTCGGTGCGCCGCTGCCCTTGCAGGACCCGCCGGTGCACGCGTCGTTGACCGTGCACTTGTCGCCATCGTCGCAGGGCTGCTTGTTGCCGACGTTGACGCATCCGTTCTTTGGGTCGCAGCTGTCGTCTGTGCAGGGCTTTCCGTCGTCGCAGTTGATCGCTTTACCGGCGCATTTCCCCGAGCCACAGACATCGCCGGTCGTGCAGACCGTGCCGTCATTGCAGGCGGCAGCATTGCCGCTGTGAACGCAGCCTCCAGTCTTGCTCAAGCAGCTGTCATCGGTGCACGGGTTGCCGTCGTCGCAGTTTTTCGTGCCGCCGGACTTGCACGAGGCCTTGCCGCTAATGACCGCGCATACGTCGTCGAGCGTGCACTTGTTGCCGTCGTCGCACGGCAGCTTGTTGGCGGTCGTCGTGCAGCCAGTCTTGGGGTCGCAGGCATCGTTGGTGCAGATGTTGCCGTCGTTGCACACCGCGGCTTTGCCTGGATTGCACGTCCCACCGCCGCAACTGTCGCTCGTCGTGCACTTGTTGCCGTCGTCACAGCCGGCCGCGTTCGCCGTGGTCAGGCAGCCCTTCTTGCCGTCGCAGGCGTCGTTGGTGCACGGGTTGCCGTCGTTGCAGACGCGGGGCTTGCCGGGCACGCACACGCCGGCCTTGGCGCCGGTGCCGCACGCGTCGTCGGTCGTGCAGGCGCTACCGTCGTTGCAGTTGCCGGTCTTCGCGGGCGCCACGCAGCCTTTGACCTTGTCACAGGAGTCGGCGGTGCACGGGTTGCCGTCGTTGCAGTTCAGGCCCTTGCCGGCCACGCACTTGCCCTTGCTGCACGCGTCCGCGGTCGTGCAAACGCTGCCGTCAGCGTCGCAGGACTTGCCCTCGTTGATCGCCTGTGTGACCGAGCACTTGCCCGTTTTTGGGGCGCACACGAGCTTCATGCAGCTCGCTTTGGGGTCCTGAACACAGGTGACGACCGTCTTCGGGTCCAAGCTGCACTTACCGATGCCGAGCTTGTCCTGGACGCAGATCAATGTGCCGTTGCAGGCGTTGCCGTCCTCCTTGCTGGCGCAGTCGCTGGTCTTCTTGCAGTCGCAGATATTGGTGCCGGCCTTGCAGCTGCCGCCGCTGCACGAATCGTCCTTGGTGCAGGGGTTTCCGTCGCTGCAGGCGCCGGACGCAAAGCCGTACACGCAGCCCTTGGCGGCGTGGCAGAAGTCCTTGGTGCACGGGTTGTTGTCGTCGCAGCTGATGGTCTTGCCGGCCAGGCACTTGCCGCCCGAACATGAATCGCCAGTGGTGCAGACGTTTCCGTCGTCGCACGCCCCGCTCGTCGGCTTGAACAGACAGCCCTTGCCGGCGTCGCACGAGTCGGAGGTGCACGCGTTGCTGTCGTCGCACACCCGCGCCTTGCCGCCGCAGACGCCCGCCTTGCACGCGTCGGACAGGGTGCAGGTATTGCCGTCTTCGCAGCTTCCCGCGATCGGTTTGACCAGGCACTTGCCGGTCTTGGAATCGCAGCTGTCCCCCGTGCACGGGTTGCCGTCTTCGCAGCTTACCGCCTTGCCGGGCGCGCACGCGTTGGTCTTGCAGGTGTCGCCCTTGGTGCACGCGTTGCCGTCGTCGCATGGCGCAGCGTTGGGCACGTAGAGACAGCCGACCGACGCGACACAGCTCTCGTTGGTGCACGGGTTGTTGTCGTCGCAATCAACCGCCCCAACGCCCACGCAGCTGCCGTTGTTGCACACCGACTTCGCGGTGCACGCGTCGCCGTCATCACACGCCTTGTTCGTCGCGCCAGGCGCGGCTGCAAGCGCGCATTTTCCAGTGCCCGGTGAACACACGAAGTCGGCGCAGGTCTCGTTGTCAGCCGGGCAGGTCACCAGCGTCGCGACGTCGATCTTGCAGGTGAAGGGAAACGTGAGCTTGTCGCAAACCAACGTGCCGTTGCAGGCGTTGCCGTCTTCGAACGCGGCGCAATCCCCGTCGCTCTTGCAGCCACAAATGGCCGTACCCGGCTGGCAGGAGCCGGACTTGCATACGTCACCTGCGGTGCAGTTGTCGCCGTCGCTACACGCCCCGAAATCGGGCAGCGGCGCCTTCGTACACGTGCCCTTCTTCTTGTCGCAGCGGTTTTCCTCACACGGTCCGTCGCTGGCGGTCTCGCACGCCACGACCGTCTTGGGATTGACCCGGCAGACGAAGGGCTGCGCGGTCTTGTCGCAATACAACGTGCCGTTGCAGATATCGCCGTCTTCCTTGGCACCGCAGTCGGCGTCCTTGGTGCAAGCGCACAGGTTCGTGCCGGTCACGCACTCGCCGAGGTCACACGCGTCGTCGGCGGTGCACAGGTTGGCATCGGCGTCGCACGGCCAGCCTTGTTGAATCGGCGTCTTCTTGCAGATGCCCGCCTTGGGATCGCAGCGGTTTTCGGCGCACGTGGTGTCGTCGACTATTGGGCAGGTCACGACCGTCTTCGGGTTGACCCGGCAGACGTGGGTCTTGGCCGACTTGTCGCAGTAGAGCGTGCCGTTGCAGAGGTTTCCGTCCTCGAACTTGGCGCAGTCGGCGTTGGCCTGGCACTGGCAGCTGTTGGCGCTCGCGACGCACAGGCCCTTGGCGCACGAATCTCCCGCGGTACAGGGGTTGCCGTCAGCCTCGCACGGCCCGTTTTCGTTGATCGCCGCCATCGAACACACGCCGGTCTTGGCCGCGCAGGTGTTGCGCAGACACGGCGTGTCGTCGCCGTCTTTGCACGTCACGATGGTCGTCGGGTTGACCTTGCATCGGAACGGCGCGTTGGACTTGTCGCAGTACAGCGTGCCGTTGCAGAGGCTGCCGTCCTCTTTGCTGGCGCAGTCCTTGTCGGCCTCGCACGCGCAGGTGTTTGCGCCGCCGTCGCAGCTGCCCTTGTGACACGCCTCGCCGGTGCTGCACGGGTTGCCGTCGTCGCAGGGCTTGTTCTCCGCGATCGGCTTGGCGATGCACTTGCCAGTCTGCGGCGCGCAATCGGTCGTCGCGCAGATCTCATCGCCCAACTTGGGACACGCGACCAGCGTCGCCGGGTTCACCTGGCAGCTCGGCGTCTTCAACGTGATGTTGCAAAACAACGTGCCGTTGCACGCATCGCCGTCCTCCTTCGCCGCACAGTCGCTGTCCTCGATGCACGGGCACGTCGACACACCGGGCTGGCAGACATCGAGCAGGCAGGTGTCGCCCTTGGTGCACACGCTGCCGTCCTCACAGGGCGCGCCATTGGGCTTGGCGACGACCGTACAACCGCCGTTCTTGGGGTCGCACGTGTTCTTCGAGCAAGGCGTGTCGGCATAGTCCGGGCACGTCACGACCGTCGCTTCGTTCGTCTTGCAGCTGTAGGGAAACGCCGACGTGTCGCAAAACAGCGAGCCGTTGCAGACATCGCCGTCATCCTTGGCCGCGCAGTCCGCTGTGACCTGGCAGCCGCACAGGCTCCCGCCCGCGACGCACGAGCCGCCCTTGCACAAGGTGTCGATCGTGCATGGCTGGCCATCGTCACAAAGCGTCCCGTCCGGGTCGCTGCCGAGCTCACACTTGCCCGTCTTCGCGTCGCAGTTGGCGGGTTTGCAGGGCTTGCCAGCGTCTTGGCAGTCGACCTCCGTCTTGGCGTCGATCGCGCAAAACGCCTTGCCGCTCGCCTTCACGCAACCCAGCGTGCCGTTGCACGCGTCGCCGTCTTCGAACGCCGCACAATCGCCGTCGTCCTTGCACCCGCACGTATCCGCGCCGGCTGCGCATTGGCCCGCCTTGCACACATCTGCGAGCGTGCACACATCGCCGTCGTCGCACGGTGTCTTGTCGGCCTTGAGGACCGGAATGCACGCCTTGTCGACGCACCGCGCGCCCGCACACGGCGTCGTCGCGCAATCGGTGTCGGTCGCGCACGTTGGCAGCGTGGCGATGTCGATCGAAGTCGCCGGCCCGGAGTCAACGCTCGTGCTTCCGGCGTCGTCCTCGGTGATCGCGCCCGTGTCCACGTTCGCGGCGGTGTCCGTCGTGTCATCTTCGGTCGCGGCCACGTCGGTCGACCCGGTGACGTCTTCGCTGCAGCCGAAGGCGAAAATCACTGCCGCCAGCAGCGAGCCGCTCGCAAACAACCCGCGGGATCGTCGCGTGGCGCCGCTCACAGACACAACCCCGCCTTGCAGACCTTGCCGACGCCGCAGACGTAGCCGTCGGGCACCTTCTTGCTCACGCAGCCCGACGACACGGTGCAATCGTCGAGCGTGCACGGGTCTTTGTCGTCGCAGTCCGCGGCGTTGAACGAGCCGCACATCCCCGCGTTGGTGCAGGTCGTGTGGCCCCACGAGTTCATGCGCACCAGCCACGCATCGCCGCCACCCGCGCCGCTCGCCGAGGTCGTGCCGGACGCGACGATATCGCCGTTGGACACCCCAAACGCGCCATAACCAGCTTCGACGCCGGTGCCGCCGATCGAACCGGACCAGAGCTGCCTGCCGTCGCCGGTGACACGGTACATCAACATCGCGGCCAACGTGGATCCCGACGAGCCGCGCCGCTCGCCGATGAGCCCGTAGCCCGTTGGCAGCTTCACGATCGCTCGCGCGAACGCGAACCCGGTGCCGCCGCTGCCGTAGGTGTATTCCCACAGCAGTTTGCCGCTGGTCGTGTCGCGCTTGGTTATCCAGAGCTGTCGGTTGGTCGTCGTCAGGTGCTTGCCGCCCGCGATGACCAGGCCGTCGCTCTCCGCGGTGACATCCCGCGCCCTCTCGTCGAGCGTTGTGCTGCCCCACGTCATCGCCAGCACCTGCTTGCCGGCCGCGGACATCTTCACCAACAGGGCATCGCGGCTGTTCGTCTTCGACTGGGTCCACCCGACCATCACCAGCTCGCCCTTGGGCGTCTCCGCGACGGCCTGGCCGACGTCTTTCTTGGTTCCAAACCACGTCTTCGACCACAGAAACTTTCCGGCCGTGGTGTAGCGCATCATCTCCGCCGACTGCGAGCTGCCGTTGCCGCTGAGTCCGACCGTCACGATGTCGCCGTTGGCCGCCGTCATCACGTCGTTGAGCAGGTCATTCTTGGTCGTGCCACGCCGGACCTCCCAAACCTGGGTGCCGTCGATCTTGACCTTGACCAACCAGAAGTCGCGTTGCCCAACCGCTTTGGTCGCGGTGCCGCCCGCCAACACGAGTGTCCCGTCCTTGGCGACCGTCAGCCCACGGAAGAAGTCCTTGTTGACCGCCGTCCCGAAGCGCTTGTTCACCTTCACGACGCCCGCCGACGTCCAGACGACGAAGTTGCCATCGTCATCGCCGCCCGAGGTGCTCGCCGTGCTTCCCGCGGTCGCCCAGGTGCCGTCGCTCAACGGCACGACATCGTAGGCGATCTCCAAGCCCTTGCCGCCGCTGGTCGCCGCGAAGAGCCGCGACTTCGACGAGACCTTGCACGCACCGCCCGAACAAACGCCGGTCGCGCACGTCCCCATGATGCTGCACGCGGCGCCGTCGTTGTTCTTGGTCTGACAGCCCAGCTTGGGGTCGCAGGAATCAAGTGTGCACCCGTTGCCGTCGTCGCAGACCGTCGCGATGCCGGCCTTGCACACCCCGCCGATGCACGTGTCCGCCGTCGTGCACTTGTTGCCGTCGTCGCACGGCATGGGCGTCTGCATGTTCTGGCAACCGATCGCCATGTCGCACGAATCGTTGGTGCAGACGTTGCCGTCGTCGCAGTTGGGCGCCGGGCCGCCGACACAGAATCCGCTGCCGCACTTATCGCCGGTCGTGCACTTGTCGCCGTCGTCGCAGGTTCCGGCCGCGGCGACATTCTGGCAGCCCTTGGCCGGGTCGCAGGTGTCGGTCGTGCACGCGTTGATGTCGTCGCAGCTCTGGGCGCCGCTGCCCGCGCACTTTCCGCCGGTGCACATGTCGGTCGTCGTGCACTTGTTGTTGTCGTCGCACGGCCCGGTCGTGTTCTCGTTGCTGCAGCCGGTGCTCGGGTCGCAGGTGTCGTTGGTGCACGGGTTGCCGTCGCTGCAGGAGACCGTTGTTTTGCCGACACAGAATCCGGTCGCGCAGCTGTCATTGTCCTTGCACTTGTCGCCGTCGTTGCAGGGCGTGTTGTTCAGCGCCGTGTTGATGCAACCCTTGGACGACGCGCAGCTGTCGGCCGTGCACTCGTTCTTGTCGTCGCAATTGGGCGCGGTCGACCCGACGCATTTGCCGCCGCTGCACGTGTCGACGGTCGTGCATTGGTTGGCGTCGTCGCACGAGGACGTGTTGGACACGTACTTGCAGCCGGTCGCCGCGACACACGAATCGGTCGTGCAGTCGTTGTTGTCGTTGCACGTGAGCGGCGTCGTGCCCACGCAAGATCCAGACGTGCAGGTGTCGACCTTGGTGCACTTGCTGTTGTCGTCGCACGACACGGTGTTGTCCGTGTTGACGCAGCCGCCGCTGACCTTGGGGCTGCATGTATCGGTGGTGCACACGTTGTTGTCGTTGCACCCGCGCGGGCCGCTGCCCACGCAGACCTTCTTGGCGCATCGGTCGGTGGTCGTGCACGGGTTGTTGTCGTCGCACGGGTTGGCGTTGGCGGCGTTGACGCAGCCGGACACGGTGTTGCATGAGTCGGTGGTGCACACGTTCTTGTCGTCGCAATCGAGCTTGCCCACCGCGATGCATGAGCCGTTGGTGCACACGTCCTTTGTCGTACACGCGTTGCCGTCGCTGCAGACCTTGCCGTTGTTGATGTTCACGCAGCCCTTCGCCTTGGCGCAGCTGTCGTCGGTGCACGGGTTCTTGTCGTTGCAATCGAGCTTGGCCCCAGCGGTGCAGGTCCCGGTCGCGCACGCGTCGCCGCCCGTGCACTTGTCGCCGTCCGCGTCGCATGAAGCGCCGTTGTTTCGTGCCGCGGCCGCACACTTGCCCGTCACCTCGGCGCAGACGTTGTGCTTGCAGATGGTGTCGCCGGATTTGTCGCAGCTCACCACGGTCTTCGGATCGACCTTGCACGTATAGGGGATCTTGCCGGTGTCGCAGACCAGCGTGCCGTTGCAGGCGTTGCCGTCTTCCTTGCCCGCGCAGTCGGTGGTCTTGGTGCAGCCGCACACGTTGTTGCCGGGCTTGCACGCGCCCACGGAGCACGCGTCGGCCTGGGTGCAGGGGTTGCCGTCGTCGCACGAGCCCGCGATCGGCTTGACCACGCAGCCGCCCTTGACCTCCGGGTCGCACGAATCGGCTGTGCACACGTTGTTGTCGTTGCAGACGCGCGGCTTGCCGCTCTTGCAGATGCGATTCTCGCACTGCTCCCCGACTGTGCACCCGTTGCCGTCGTCGCACGACCCCGCAGCAGGCGCCTGGTGGCAGCCGGACAGCGCCTTGCACTGGTCGATCGTGCACTCGTTGGCGTCGTCGCAGTCGACCTTGGCCCCCGGCTTGCAGACACCAGCGACACACGCGTCACCCTTGGTGCACAAGCTGCCGTCGCTGCAGCTGCCGCTGATGGCCACCGACTGACACGCGCCGGTCTTCGCCTGGCACACGTCGTTGGTGCACGCGTGGTTGTCGTCGCACACCTTCTTGGCGCCAGAAACGCACGCGCCCCCCTTGCAGTTGTCTCCGAGCGTGCACTTGTTGCCGTCCTCGCACGACGCCGCGTTGGCGAGCTTCGTGCATCCCTTCAGCTTGTCGCAGCCGTCGTTGGTGCACGGGTTGTTGTCGTCGCAATTGGGCGCTGCGCCGCCGACACATGCGCCCGCCTTGCAGCTGTCCGCGGTCGTGCACGCGTTGTTGTCGTTGCAAGCGGCCGTGTTCGCGCTCGTGACACAACCCTTCAACTTGTCGCAGGCGTCGGTCGTACAGACCTTGCCATCGTCGCACGCACGGGCCTTGCCGGGCTGGCACGAACCCTTGGCGCAGCTGTCATTGACCGTGCACGCGTCGCCGTCGTCGCAGCTCGCGGTGGTGGGCGCGAAGACACAGCCTGTCGCGGCGCTGCAGGTATCAAATGTGCACGGGTTGCCGTCGTTGCACACCAGCGCTTTGCCCTTCTTGCAGGTGCCGCTGTCGCACGAGTCGCCCGCCGTGCACGCGCTGTTGTCCGCATTGCAGCCGCCGCCGCTGTTGACCGCGCTGACCACGCACTTGCCGTCCTTGGGGTTGCAGTTGGCGGCCGTGCACGGCGATCCGGTCGGCTTGCAGGAGATCACGCTGCCGGGTTTGACGGCGCACGAACCCTGCTTGTTGCACATGAGCGTGCCGTTGCACGGGTTGCCGTCGTCCTTCTTCGCGCAGTCCTGGTCGACCTTGCACGCGCAGATGAAGGCCCCGGGCTTGCACACACCCTTGGCGCAGACGTCGCCCTTGGTGCACGGGTTGCCGTCACTGCACGGTTGGCTGTGCGGTTTGGCGACGCAGCCCGCCTTGGACGCGCAGACGTCTTGCGTGCACAGGTTGCCGTCGTCGCAGATCAGAAACTTGCCCTTCGTGCAGGTCTTGCCGACGCAGAAATCGCCCGTCGTACACTTGTTGCCGTCCTCGCACGCCCCCGCGACCGTGTTGTGCACACAGCCCTTGCCCGACTGGCAGAAGTCGGACGTACAGTCGTTGAGGTCGTTGCAATCGCGCGCCTTGCCGGAGCACTCCGCGCTCGTCGGGCCCGCGGGTTGGCTGGCGGTGACCAACGTGCAGGCATCCGCGAGTGTGCACGCGTTGTTGTCGTCACACGATCCGGGCTTGAACGGCGCGGCACATTTGCCGGTAAACGGCGCGCAAGCGTCGGTGGTGCACGCGTTGCCGTCGTCGCACACCCGCTTGGTCCCCGGCGCGCACTTGCCGCCGCCGCAGGTGTCGCCGGTCGTGCACTTGTCGCCGTCTTCGCAAGGCGCCTTGGACGCCGCGTGCTGACAACCCTTGAGCGCGTCGCAGCTATCGGACGTGCACGGGTTGTTGTCGTCGCAGGCCAGCTTGCCCGTCGGCGCGCATGAAACTCCCTTGCAACGATCGCCGGTCGTGCAAGCGTTGCCATCGGTGCACGGCCCACCCTGCTTGGCGGCCACCGCAATGTCCTTGCACGCGCCGTCCTTGGGATCGCAGCGATGTTCGGCGCACGCGAGCTTCTTGGCCGGGCAGCTCACGATCTTTGACGCGTCGGGCTTGCAGACCGCCGACTTGCCCGACTTGTCGCAGACCAACGGCGCGTTGCACAGGTCGGCGTCGTCGATCTTGGCGCAGTCCGAGTCCGTCGCGCAGCCACAAACCGCCGCTCCAGGCTGGCATGACCCCGCCTTGCAGGTGTCGCCAACCGTGCACTTGACCCCGTCATCGCAAGCCGCACCGTCCTGGGCAACCGTCGACGAACACGCGCCGGTCTTGGCGTCACAGCTCGCCGCCGAACAGGCCGCGTCGCCCTTCTTTTTGCACGTGATGACGGTCGCCGGGTTGACCTTGCACGCGAACGGCAGCGCGGTCTTGTCGCAATACAACGTGCCGTTGCAGACGTCGCCGTCCTCGGACGTGGCGCAGTCCTTGTCCTCGGTGCACGCGCACGCGTTGGTGCCCGTGACGCACGTCCCGAGATCGCAGGCGTCGTCCGCCGTGCACACGTTGTTGTCCGCGTTGCAGAGGTGGCCCTGGTTGCGCGGTTGCTGGCCGCACGCGCCCGACTTGGGATCGCAAACACTCGCCGCGCAGAGCGTGTCGTCGCCCTTGGGACAATGCACCAGCGAGTTGGGGTCGACCTTGCATACCGATGGCACGGTCAGCTTGCTGCAAAAGAGCGTGCCGTTGCACTTGTCGCCATCGTCGTGTTTGGCGCAGTCGCCGTTCTTGGCGCACGGGCAGATGTTGGCGCCCGCCGTGCACGTCCCCGCCTTGCAGCGGTCGTCCGGCGTGCACGCTGTCCCGTCTGCGTCGCACTTGCCGCCCTCATTTTGCGCGACGACCGCGCACGAACCCGACTTCGGCTGGCAAATTCGGCGCGAGCACACGGGGTCGTCGGCTTGTGGACAGGCGACGATCGAGCTGGGGTTGACCCGGCAGCGGAACGGCGCCTTGGCCTTGTCGCAGTAGAGCGTCCCGTTGCAGGCGTTGCCGTCCTCGAACGCCGCACAACCAGCGTCCGTCGTGCATTTGCAGGTGAATTTACCCGCCGCGCACGAGCCGGCCTTGCACACGTCGCCCTCGGTGCACTTGTTTCCGTCGGTGCAGGGCTTGCCTTCCTTGAGCGGCACCACTTTGCAGATGCCCGAGGCCGGCTCACAGGTGTTGGCCCGGCAGGGATTGTCGCCGGAGTCTGGACAGTCCACGACGGATGCCGGGTTGATGCGGCAACCGGGACTGGCGGCGCTGAGGTCGCAGAACATCTTGCCGAGGCACACGTTCTTCGGGTCAAGGCTCGCGCAGTCCTTATCGGCTTTGCACGGGCAGACGTTCTTGCCGCTCGCGCACGCGCCGTCCTTGCAGCGGTCGTCCATCGAACATGCATCGCCATCGGTGCACGTCGTCGACGGCGGCAGGTCGACCATCCCGCACGCGCCCGTCTTGGGATCGCAGGTGTTGACCCGGCACGCCGTATCGTCGGTCGCCGCGCAGCTGATGGTGGTCGCTTCGTTGACCTCGCAGGTGTACGGAAACTCCGACGTGTCGCAATACAAAGTCCCGTTGCACAGGTTGCCGTCGTCCTTGGCCAGGCAATCCGCGTGCGTCTTGCAGTCGCAGACCGACGTGCCGGCCGCGCACTTACCGGCCTTGCAGACGTCCTTTTCCGTGCACGCGACACCGTCGTCGCACGGTTTGCCATCGCCGGTCGGCGTGATCTTGCAGGCGCCTGTCTTGGGATCGCAGCTGTTGGCGCGACAGGGCTCGTCGAGCTTGGCGCAGGTCACGATCGTCGACGGATTGACCTTGCAGACGCCTTCCGCGCCGCTGTGGTCGCAGTACAGGGTGCCGTTGCAGGCGTTGCCGTCTTCGGACTTGGCGCAGTCGGCGCTCGTCTTGCATCCGCACGATGGCTTGCCGCCGCTGCAGACGCCGGCCTGGCAGCTCTCCCCCGCCGTGCAGGTGTTGCCGTCGTCGCAGCTTTTCCCGTCAGCGGCCGGCGCAAAAGCGCAGGTCCCCGAGGCCATGCATACCGACTTGTGGCAGCCGTCCGACGGCGCTGGGCAGTCCGCTTCTGTCTTGCATTGGGGCTGCACATCGGGCGCCGTCGTGTCCGCCGTGTCCGCCGCGTCCGCGTTGACGCCGCCCAGATCGCCTTTAGCGACATCCTGGGACAGCGTGCCTGCGTCGGCGGTCGCATCTGTTTGGCCCGTGTCATCGCCGCATCCGCCCGCTACCAGCGCGGCGCAAAACCCGAGGAGCGCGATCGTGCGACGCGAAGTTGTCGTCACGGTGATCCAGGATTGCGCGTGTTTGAGGGAGCGATTCCGCACGTAGGTTATTCCGGACGGGGCACGGTCAGCATACGGATCGCGCCCGAAGCCGCAACGCGCAACGGATATTGCGTGTGAAGCGGAAGTTTGCGGTCGCCGCGCGCGGCGCGGATACTCACGCCGAGTATAGGGTCGTTCCGACGACGCGTCCCATTTGTACGTTCCATCGCGTCGCGTCACTGCCCTACCGTCATGAGGGTTTATCGGTACGGTCAGCGATCGGCCACACGAGAGCCAGTCGGCCACGAGAGCCAGTCGGCCACGTAGAGCCAGTCGGCCACGAGAGCCAGTCGGCCACGAGAGCCAGTCGGCCACGAGAG
>CAZLMW010000098.1:2827-18252 GCA_964560875.1 uncultured Enterobacteriaceae bacterium | reverse complement strand
AGAGCCAGTCGGCCACGAGAGCCAGTCGGCCACGAGAGCCAGTCGGCCACGAGAGGAAGTGTGCGCGTTCTGCAACCCGGCGAAACAATCGACGGCCGCTACGTTCTCGATGAACCCATCGCCAGCGGCGGTTTCGGCACCGTATGGGCCGCGCGTCATCACCGAACCGACCAGTTCGTCGCCATCAAGGTCCTGCACGCGACCCGGTCGACCGCCCAGGAAGGCGCGGTGGAGCGCTTTCTGCGCGAGGTCAAGATCACCTCGTCGCTCCGCCACCCCAACACCGTGCGCGTCTTTGACTTCGGCGGCGGCGGCGACGGCGACAACGATCCCCCGCTGTACCTCGTCATGGAGAGGCTGCACGGACCCAACCTCGAAGACGTGCTGCGTTCCCTCAAGGTCCGTCGCATCGTCATGAGCGAAGCCGCCGCGATCGACATCGCGCTGCCGGTGCTCGGTTCGCTGGCCGAAGCTCACGCCAGCGGCCTGGTCCACCGCGACCTCAAGCCGGGCAACATCATCCTCAACGAAGTCAGCGGCAACGTGCCCGTCGTCAAGGTGCTCGACTTCGGCTGCAGCTACGTGCGCGGGTCGACCCTGACCGACGAAGGCGCCGTGTTCGGAACGCTCGGCTACATGAGCCCCGAACAGATCCGCGGCGCCGAGGTCGACGGTCGCAGCGACCTCTTCGCGCTCGGTCTTATCCTGTACCGCGCCGTGACCGGTGAGATGCCCTTCGACGCGCTCAACAACGTCACGCTGCTCTACAAGTACGCCAGCCAGAACGTGCCCGACCCACGCACCTTCAGCAGCACCCAGATCAGCGACGCGTTCGCCGAGACCCTCATGAAGTCGCTCGCCTTGTCAGCTGGAGACCGGTTCGCGGGCGCCGCCGAGATGCGCACCGCGTTTGAGAAGATCCGCTCCAAAGTCCGCGCCCGACCCGCCTTCGCCGACTCGGAGCTCTCCAGCGTCGTGCGTCGCACGGAGATCGCCAGCGGCGGCTTCACCATCAGCGGTGAGCTGGGCGCCCTCGTTCGCGTCGCCCTTGAAGTGCAATCGATGCCATCGGCCGCAGACGCCCCCGACGGCATCGAGGCGATGGTCACCGAAAGCGAGCTGTACCGAATCAGCGATCAGGTCGACAAGCCGACACGCGCCTACTCGGTCAGCGATGAACCGCGCAAACCTCGGATTCCGCCGGATCCGGCCCACTCGGCCGCCCCATTGGCCGCGCCACCCCCACCCGCAGGCGACGGCGGCGGAACCTCCGAAGACTTCCGGGCCGGCGGCAACACGCTCTCCGGCCCGGGGGCCGTCGTGCACGTCATGGGCGGCGAAGTCGGCGGCGCCACCCTCGAATCGCTCCCCAGCGTGGCCCCAACCCGCGCCGGCCATGCGCTCCCCGACGCTGCCCACGGGACTCCGCTCTACGGCCTCCCGGTGGTCACGCCAGAGCAAGTTCGGCAAAAGCGCGCGTCGGTCGAGCCCGACCAGGTCGGCGCGCCGGCACGCAAGGAAGAGACCACGCCTGGCTCGCTGAGCGTCGGCTGGATCGCGGCGATTGTGCTGCTGCTGGCGGTCGTCGTCTTCTTGGCCTTTGGACGCGGCGACCCCGCTCCCACCGCGCGTGCCCCCGCAACGGTCGCCGCTCCTTCGCCGCCCGCTGCGTCTGCCCAACCGGCTGCCGCCACGACGGGCGCTCAAGCATCGGGCTCACCAGCCCCTGCTGGCGCTGATCACGACGCGGGAACAAGCGACGACGCAAGCGGAGCACCGGTCGCGGCAGCCCAAGACGCCGGTTCCACAGCGGGAACAGTTGCAAAAAAGGCCGGAAAACCGAGCTCCAGCAAGGACGATCGCGCAAAAAGGCGCGCGAAAAAGGCAAAAAAACGGACACGGCCAGCGCCTCGTTCAAAGGTTGCCAAACCGGCCCCACCGCCGCCGCCCGCCCCCAAGATCAAGCGTGGCCTGTTTGAAGACTGACCCCGCAAATCGCGCCGTCGCCGCCGTCGCCGCCCTGGCGATCGGGTTGCTGTGTCTTGGTTCGGTCGGCGAAGCGCACGGGCAGGCGCTCGGGGCGTCCGACCAGGCCGCCGCGATCTCGCAAGCGGCGATGGCTCGCTACAAGGAGAAGAACTTCAAGCTCTGCGCCGAGCTGTACCTGCAGGCGTTCCGGCTCGACACGCGCGTCGTCGGCTACCTCTACGGGGCGGCTCGCTGCCAGCAAAAAGACGGTCAACTGCTGCAGGCCGAACACTCCTACGAGCAGGTCGCCAAGGCCGCCACCAACGACTTCAGCCTCGCCGAGCGGGCCAAGACGCGCTGGTACCAGCTGAGAACCGCGCGCTTGGCGCGTGAAGAGCAAGCCCGCAAAGCCGCCGCCGCCAAAGCCGCGCGTGAAAAAGCTGCCGCCGCCAAAGCTGCCAAGGTTGCCGCCGCCAAAGCCGCCGCCGCCAAGGCCGCCCGCGAAAAGGCCGCGCGTCAGGCCGAGCTCGATCGCCGCCGCGCCGCCGCCGCAACATCCAACGTCAAGGCGCTGCTCGCCGGTGGCTTGGGGGTCGTCGCGCTCGCATCCGGTGGCTGGCTTCTCATGGACGGTCTCGCACGTGGCGACGAGCTCGAGTCCGACCTGGCCAAGCTCGGCCCCAGCGGCAAGATCGCGGGCGTCAACCACGAGACCGCCGTTGAGCGTCAAGCCGGCGCCAACCTCCGAACCGGAGTCGGCACCGGCCTGCTCATCGCAGGTGCGGCAGCTGTCGGCACCGGCGTCTACCTCTTGCTCGCCGCCCCCGAACCCGCCGCCGCCAAACCCGCCGCCAGCAAAAAGAGTGCGAACGCCGCTCCCAAGCGCCCCGCGACGACCTTGCGAATCGTGCCGACGTTCAGCGGTGCCCTGGTCGAGGTGCGCTTCTGATGTTCCGCGGTCGCACACGTTTCGTCATCGTCGTCGTCGTCGTCGGTGGCGCGCTGCTTCCGCTGGGAGGCTGCCTCGATGTCGTGCCGGCCAAGACGAGCTTTGAGACCGACGCCGAACGCATCGCGGCGCTGCAGGACGCCGGCGCGGGTAGCGACACCTCGTCCGCCGACATCGCGACCCCAGACACCGCGACCCCAGATACCGGGGCCAATGGCGACGCAGTCGACGACGCCAAATCCGGTGATCCCAAGGACGCTGCAACGCACAAAGACGGCAGCGAAACCGGCGACACGAGCTCGCCCGATGGCCAAACGGCCGACACCGCAGAAGGCGACGCCGCCAATCCCGACGCCGCCAATCCCGACGCGACCAGTCCCGACGTGACCAGTCCCGACGCTGGACCGGTCAACCCATGCGCCGGCAAGGCCGACAAGACGCCCTGCGAAGATGGCGACAAGTGCACGACATCGTTTTGTAAAGCCGGAAAGTGCGTGACGGACGCGAACATCTGCGTGTGCAAGGTGACCGCCGATTGCGCCAAGAAGGAAGACGGCGACGCGTGCAACGGGACGCTGTACTGCGACACGACCACGCCCAAGAACGCGTGCCGGGTCAACCCGTCGACCGTGGTCACGTGCGATGTTTCCAGCGACGGCAAGTGCAAGACCACCACCTGCGACAAGAAAACCGGCAAGTGCGTCGTCAAGATCCCGCCCGCCGGCAAGATCGTGCTGTGCGACGCCGATGGCGACGGCAACACGTGCTCCAAGACCGACCGCTGCGAGGACGGCAAGTGCACGCTCGGCACCAACATCTGCACCTGCAAAGAGGACAAGGACTGCGCCGCCAAGGAAGACGGCGACCTGTGCAACGGCACGCTCTACTGCGATATCACGCTCACGGTTCCGGCGTGCGCGGTGAACCCCGCCACTGTGGTCGGCTGCAAGAAAAGCCAGCCAAGCCTCTGCGGAACCCACGGCTGCGATCCGAAGACGGGCAAGTGCACGTTCAAGGCCAAGGGCGACAACAACGCGTGCGACGACGACAACCCGTGCACGGTGGGTGACGTCTGCAAGGCCGGGTCCTGCAAGCCCGGGACGGACCTCTGCGCGTGCAGCAAAGCCGCCGACTGCGCCAAGTTCGACGACGGCAACCCCTGCAACGGCACGTTCTTCTGCAACGCGGCCACTGGCAAGTGCCTGCTCAACCCCACCACCGTCGTCGCCTGCAAGGACAACGATGCCTGCACCACCACGGCCTGCGACCCGAAGACCAACAAGTGCGTGACCAAACCCGTCGCGGCCGGCGCGTTGTGCGACGCCGACTCCAACCCCTGCACAGCGTTCGATAGCTGTGACGGCAAAGGCACATGCGAAAAAGGCACGCCGATCTGCGTCTGCCAAAAGGACGCCGACTGTTCGTCCAACGAAGACGGCGACCTCTGCAACGGCACGTTGTACTGCGACAAGTCGACGTCCCCCGCCTCGTGCAAGGTCAACCCCAAGACCGTCAAGACGTGCAAAACAGCCGGTGACACCGCCTGCGAAAAGACCGTCTGCGTCAAGAAGACCGGAACCTGCAAAAAGCAGCCTGAACCCGAGTTCACCGCGTGCGAGGACGGCAACAAGTGCACGGCCGGCGACCGTTGCGAGAGCGGCAAGTGCATCGGCGGCATCGACCTCTGCGCGTGCAAGTCCGACAGCGACTGCGTCGACGACGGCAACCCGTGCAACGGCGTGCCCTACTGCGACAAGACAAGCCAGCCGTTCGCCTGCAAGACCCTCGCCAAGAGCGCCATCAGCTGCACCGGCGGCATCGGCTGCGCGCCCAAGGCCTGCGATCCGACCACCGGCAAGTGCAGCCCGCTTGCCGATGCAGCCAAGTGCGACGACAACAACCCATGCTCGATGGACACGTGCGACATCTCCGGTCAGTGCAGCCACATCCCGCTGGTCGATGCAACGAGCTGCGGCGCGGACAAGGCGTGCGTCAAGGCTGTGTGCAAATCCGTGCCCGCCGGGATGGTGTCGATCCCCAGCGCGACGTTCTTCATGGGCTGCAATTCCGCCGTTGATCCGGACTGTGCGGCCGACGAAAAGAGCCAACACGAAGTCTCCCTCAAGCCGTTCGCGATCGACCGCTACGAAGTGACCGCCGCCGCCTACGCCGAGTGCGTGGCCAAGGGCAACTGCAACAAGGTCACGAGCACCGACCCGGCCTGCAACCACGCCGATCCCAAGCGCAAAAACCACCCGGCCAACTGCCTCACCTTCAGCCAGGCCAAGCAGGTCTGCCAGCAGCTCGGCAAGCGCCTGCCAACCGAAGCTGAGTGGGAAGCCGCCGCGCGCGGATCGTGCAAGCTGTGGGGCGTCAATTGCGCCAAGAAGATGCCCCGCTACCCGTGGGCCGGCCCCGCAGCCAGCTGCAATATCGCGGTCATGTTGGGGACAACGAAGAGCGGCTGCGACCTGGAAACAACGCGGGCGGTCGGCTCGTTCAACAAGGACAAGAGCCCGTTTGGCGCGGTCGACATGGGCGGCAACGTGAGCGAATGGACCGAGGATTGGTACAGCGCCGGACCGTGGTCAGCGGGCAAGGCCGTCGATCCTCCCGGGCCGGTAACCGGTACGATGCGGGTGGTCCGGGGCGGCAACCTGACGTCGGACTCCAAGGGCGTGCGCGCCGGCAGACGATCCGCGACCAAACCCGACGCGGTGAGCGCTTCGATCGGCGTCCGCTGCGCGGCTGACGTGAAGTGAGACGGCGATGAATCGGCAATGTAGCCGCGAAACGAAATCATCTGCACCGGTGGCTGTCTGCGCGGCCATCGTGTGCATCGCCATGGCCGCGTGCATGCCGCCGCGCGACGACGGGACGTCCCTGCCTTGCTCGACCAACGCGCAATGCCCGGCCACGGGCACGACCTACTGCGACAAGGAAAAAGGCGTCTGCACCGCCTGCAACGGCCCTTGTCCCGGCGCCAACGCTCCAAGTAGCGACGCGGGGACCACCTCAAGCTCGGACACCGGCTTGAGCACGGACACCGGCGCGACCACCGAAAGCGACACCGCGACGGCAGCCGGCACCGACACGGCAGCTACCGACACTTCGACCGATACCGTCGCCAGCGAAGACGGCGCCGATGAGCAACCTGCGGGCAGCTGCGCAGACAAGTGCGGCGACCCATACGACAGCACGGCCGACTGCCAGTGCTCGGTTGATTGCAGCAAGTTTGGCGACTGCTGCGCCGACTACGAAGCGCTCTGCAAGAAGTAGCTTGTTGCGCACTGGTATGCGCCCCAAGCTCCTTCGTTTTTTCGTTGAGGGGCTCAACGGCGCCCTTAGCCAAGATTTCTTGGCCTGCCCATCGGGTCCTGCGGACGGCTACGTCTGCGTTGGCAGGTGCAGAGTGTCTTGCAGCCCTCAGTCGGTGACAGGCCCTCAGTGGGGGACAGGCCCTCAGTGCGTGACAGGTAGGGTGGCTTTTTTGTCCTCGTAGATGCCGAGGTAGTCGCCGCCGAAGTTGCCGCCGTCGCGCAGGAAGCGGTCGGGTTCGTCGAGCACCAGGGCCTGCCGCAGCGCCTCGTCAACGTGGTCGACCAGCACGATCTCGAGGTCCTTGGCGACCTCTTTGGGGATGGCTTCGAGGTTGCGCTCGTTTTCGCGCGGCACGAGCACCTTCTTGATGCCGGCGCGGTGGGCGGCGATGCACTTCTCCTTCAGGCCGCCGATGGCGAGCACGCGGCCGCGCAGCGAGATCTCGCCGGTCATCGCGACGTCGTGGCGGACGGGGATTCCAGTGAGCGTCGACACGAGGCCGGTCGCGATGGCGATGCCCGCGCTTGGTCCGTCCTTGGGCACGGCGCCTTCGGGGAAGTGAACGTGCATATCGACCTTCGAGTAGAACTCTTTGCCGAGGCCGAGGTGGTGCGCACGTGACCTGACGTAGCTCATCGCGGCCTGCACCGACTCCTGCATCACGTCGCCGAGCTTGCCCGTGAAGGTGAGCTTGCCCTTGCCGGGCAGGAGCGTGGTTTCGGCCAGCAGGAGGTCGCCGCCGTATGCGGTCACGGCCAGCCCGTTGACGACGCCGATGCGGTGATGTTGCTCGCGATCGGTGCGCTTGTATCGCTCGGCGCCCAGGTACTTCTTGACCCTGGCGGGGGTGATGCGGAAGCGCTTTTTCGGCTTCTTGGCCTTGAGGTGTTCGGTCGCGACTTTGCGGCAGCAGGCGCCGATTTGACGTTCGAGCGAGCGGACGCCGGCTTCGCGGGTGTAGCTGCGGATGAGCATGCGCAGCGTCTCTTCGGGGAACTTGACGTCGAGGTCTTCGAGGCCGTTGTCCTTGAGCTGCCGGGGGATCAGGTACTGGCGGGCGATCTGCAGCTTGTCGAGCTCGGTGTAGCCGCCCAACTCGATGATCTCGAGGCGGTCGGCGAGCGGGATCGGGATCGCGTTGAGGAAGTTGGCCGTGGTGATGAACAGCACCCGCGACAGGTCGTAGTCGAGGTCGATGTAGTGGTCGACGAACTCGGTGTTCTGTTCGGGGTCGAGCACTTCGAGGAGCGCGGACGCCGGGTCGCCGCGGAAGTCCTGGCTCATCTTGTCGATCTCGTCGAGCAGGATGACCGGGTTGGACGTGCCGGCCTTCTTGAGCGAGTGGATGATCTTGCCGGGCAGCGCGCCGACGTAGGTGCGACGGTGGCCGCGGATTTCGGCTTCGTCGCGCACGCCGCCGAGGCTCAGCCGCACGAATTTGCGACCGGTTGCGCGGGCGACCGACTTGGCCAGCGACGTTTTGCCGACGCCGGGGGGGCCAACGAGGCACAGGATCGGGCCTTTGCCGACACGGCCGGTGAGCTTTTGCACCGCGAGGTACTCGATGATGCGCTCTTTGGGCTTTTTCAGGCCGTAATGGTCCGCGTCGAGCACGTCTTGCGCCTTGCCGATGTCGAGCACGTCGTCGGTCTGGTTGGCCCAGGGCAGCGACAGCACCCAGTCGATGTAGCTCCGCACCACGCCCGCTTCGGCGCTCATCGGGTTCATCATCTTGAGCTTGCGGAACTCGCGCTCGAGCCGCTGCGACGCCTCTTCGGTCATCTCCTTTTCGGCGATCTGCTTCTTGAGGTCTTCGAGCTCGCTCTTGAACTCGTCGGCCTCGGCCTGGCCGTCCGCAGCGGGGGCGTCGGTGGCCTGGGCGCCGACCTTCTTGCGGATTTTGCGCTCGACGTTGGCGACTTCGGTTTCGGCTTCGATCAGCTTGAGCAGCTTTTGAACACGCGAGAACACGGGCGCGACCGCGAGCAGTTGCTGGCGCTCGGCGACCTTGAGCCCCGTGTGTGCCGCGATGGTGTCGGCGAGCTGGCTCGGCTCTTCGATGCCCGAGACGCTGGTGACGATCTCGGCCGGGATACGGCGGTTCAGGCGCGCGTAGTTGGCGAACGCGGTGCGCAGGTTGTCGATGGCTTCTTGCAGCTGTTCGGCTGTGGGCGCGGGGTCTTCGGCCTGGTCGAGCGTGGCGACGGTGGCGACGAGGTGGGGTTCATCGCTGGTGATCGCTTCGACGTGCACGCGGCGCAGGCCTTCGACAGAGACCTTGACGGTGCCGTCGGGCAGCCGCAGCACGTGTCCGATGGTGCCGACACAAGCGACGGCGTAGAGGTCTTCGGCGCCCGGCTCGTTGGTACGCGCGTTGATCTGCGCGACGAGCACGATGTCCTTATTGGGGCGCTGAAAGGCGGCTTCGAGCGCGGCGACCGAGCGGCGTCGGCCGACGAACAACGGCACGACCATGTGTGGAAACACCACCACGTCGCGCAGCGGAAGGACAGGCAGCTCCTCGCGGTCGGGGGCGCCGCCAGCCCTTGCGCCGGAGTTGGCGTTTTCGCCGGAGTTGTCGTTGCCCGAGTTGTTGTTCGAAGGGGTGCTCATCGCGTCTCCTGGCCGGCACAGAATATGTGCGGACCGACAGAGTAGGAGGCTCGGTCAGACACGCAAGCATCTGCCAACGATTGGGCGAGCGATGGGCGGTTCAGGCCGGGCCGTAGACGCGCTCGATGGTGTCCCGGAGTCGCGCGGGTCCTTCGTCGCGCAGAAACCCGCCGTGGCCGCCGATGAGGTGTGAAAACGGCAACGCGGCGAGGCGCTCGAAGTCCGGTCGCAAGGAGCCGCCTTCGGGCGTCTGGATCTTGCGCCACGGCGGGCCGATTTGGGCGGGGTTCATAAAGCCCATGAACCGGCAAGCGAGGCGTGCGCTGAAGCTGTTTTGGGGCGATTGCTGCCAGTGTTGCACGCTGTCGCAGGTGATCAGCAAGCCGCCATGGCGCTTGAGCAGCAGCGCCGCTTCGGGTCGTTTGGTCAGCTCGAACGAGAAGACGTCCATGTCCGCGATCGGGCTACCCGAGCCATCCGCGTCTACGGCAAGCCGGTCGGTGACTGTGAGCCCGTCGGCGACTTGGACATCGGGCAACGCCCACATCTTCGCGCCAAACCGGTCGACGTAATAAGCGTCGTCCATGCCGTGGGTGCCGATTTTGACGATGTGGGCGACGTTGCCGAGCGCCGTGAGCTCCTTTTCGGCGGCGTCGTCGAGCCGAACGCTGCTGATCAGCGTCAGGTCTGTGCCGTCGCGCGCAACGATCATGTTGCGGCCAAGGCGCATCGTCGGCGCCATCACGACCGAACCGTTGACGTACCAGACGTCGTCGAACAGCTGCTCGAGGGGGCCGTGGGGCTGCACGGGCGCGAAGGTGGCCATGGGCTTGGCTCGCTCGCGACCGGATCGCGACTGTGTTGGTCGGGGAGACAGGATTTGAACCTGCGACATCCTGCTCCCAAAGCAGGTGCGCTACCAGACTGCGCCACTCCCCGTGGGCCGCGGAGTTTCCGCGCGAGGTCGGTGCCAGTCAAGCGCGGATCGGCGCGATGCGACCGATGCCAACCACCGCCACCTGTGGTCCATCCTGCGACCGTGCTCTATTCTTGGCCGATGTTCGCCGCGCACGTTCTTGTCGCTACCGTCGCCATCTCCGCGCTACTTGGTGTACCCAGCGCGCCCCCATCTGCCGCCACACCGACGTCTTTGGGCCCCGATGGCGCGCCTGGACGGATGCCAGCGGCCGATCGCCGTGAACCTGACATGTCGGCGGGCGCGGCGGAGGTCTATTCGCACACCGACGGCCTGATGCGCTCGCTGTCCACGCCCGGTAACGCGGTCAAGATGCTCGATGCGTTGCTGCCGGTTGTGCGCACCGAACGGCACCCGTTGCTGCTCGCCCGCCTCGTTGTGGCCGCCGCCGGTGTCGCCAGCGAAGCCGATGGGCGTGCCCGTGTCGACGCGCTGATCGCTGCCGCCGCCAAGGCACCCGATGACGTCATCGCCCAGTTCGCGGCCGGCGTCGCCGTTCATTACCGCGGTCACGTGCGCGGCGGGTCGCGGGCCGAAAAAAGCGCCGACTACAAGCGCGCCATCGCGTTGCTCGAACCTGTCGCCGATGAGCTCGCCGCGTCGCCGAGGCTGTGGATCTACCTGGCCGTCAGCTACATCCGCACCGGTCGCCAAGAGGACGCCCAGGCCGCGATTGCCAAGGCCGTCGCCGCTGATTCCGGTGACGACGCGGACGTCTACTACTGCAGGGCCGAGGTGTACCACCGCACCGAACCCAAGCAAGCGCTCGCCGACATCGACAGGTACATCGCCGTGATGACCCGCAACCAGGCGACCGGCGCGTTTTCGGCCCCCGGCAAGGAGCAGAAGGTGCGCAAGATGCGGGCGTTCATGCAGCGCGTCGTCGATGGCGAGGAAGAACCAGGCACCCTCGAACTCTTCGACCCGATCCGCTCCAGCGCCGGCCCGCCACCCTTTGATCCCATCCCGTGGGCTTTGGGCGCGCTTGGGTTGGCGTGGTTGGCCGTCCTCGGCCGCTGGTGGTGGTCGCGACGGCGAACGTAGCGATCCGGTCGCAAAAACGGGCCTTTTTGGAGGCAAAATCGCCGTAGATGCCCCTAAAAGGCTCCAGGACGCGTTCGTTTTGCTCGAAGCTATATCAGTGGGTTAAGCCACCGATCGGCCCGTAGACGCGGTTTTTGGCCGGCGAGCCGTGAACCCCGCTGGCCTCATCGGGTTAGCCGCCGACATTTTCAGCCGCCGACGTTTTCAGCGGACGACATTTTTCAGCGGACGGCGCGTCGTTCAGTCGACGACGCGGTACAGGCCGATGCTCAGGTGGGTCTTCGTGAAGCACCACGGGAAGTCGAGGTCGGCTACGGCGCCTTCGTGGCTCGGTTTTTGGCGCCCGAACGCCGCTGGGATGGTGCCGTCGGTGATGGTGACTTCGCTTTCGAGCACGGGCCGCAGTTTCACTTCCTGGCGAAGACGCGCGCATGCCGGGTGTTCGCCTTTCTGGTCGCAGGGTCGCATCCAGCAGCGGGTGCCCAGCCACGCGTAGACAGGCGGCTTGATGCGGCGTCGGGCGCGGGCGGAGAGGTAGCGGTCGATGCCGGCCACGCGCGTCTTGGGGCCCCAGGCGCCCGATGGAAAGCCGAGGTGGACGCGTTCGTCGGGGGAGTCGTCGTGGGTGCGCGTGATGATGAGCGCTTTTTCGCCGGTCGGGAGCTTGGCGGCGGCGGCCTTGATCGCCTCGTGTTCGGCGAAGGGCACGTCCGTTTGCCACAGCGCGGGCGTCGTCATCGCCATCGACAAGCCGACCAGCAGCAGCAGCGCGCCGGCCGTGACGGTCGGCTTCATGTCGGGCCGTCGGATCGCCGCGGATTTCTGCACGGCTGCGAGGCCGAAGCCCGCCGCGATGGTCCACACGAGCAGGGCTGGTGCTTGCACGCGGGGGACCGACACGAACGGCAGGTCGAGGGCAGATGGCACCAACCACGCGGCCGCGATCGCAGCAAACCCGATGACACGCCAACGGGCTCCGTCCACGGCGACGATCGCCCCCATCAATGCGGCCGCTGGGATCGCGGCGGGGAACCACTTGGGCCAGAGCAGCCCGTTCTTGTCCCACCAGGCGTCGCGGAGCAGCTGCGCGAAGAGGGCGACTGAACGGTCTTCGAAGACGCGCGGGGTGTTGCCCAGCTCGCGCTGAACGTCGAGCGCCACTTGCAGCTGTTCGACCCGTAACCAGACCACTGCGGCGACGGCTCCGACCGCCAACCCTACGGCGACCGGCCGCCATAGCTTCCTGGGTTTCGCCAGCAGCAGCGCGCCGACGATCAGCAGCGGCGCCGTGGCCAGCATCTCGGGGCGCGCCAGCATCGCGAGCAGGGCCCATACCGCCGCCGACACGAGCACCCACAACCCGCCGGTGCGCGCGTAGCTCGTCGCCAGCGCTGCGGCCCCGAGCGCCCACAGCATGGCTTCGACAAGCAGGCTCTCCGTCGCGGCGTCTTTGACAAGCAAGGGGGTCAACGCGACCAGCGCCCCGGTCCATAAAACGGCGCGTCGATCGCCGCCACAACGCAGGGCCAACGCGGCCGCCAATGGGGCAAGAAGCGCTCCCATGACTCGGTGGGCGGCGATGATCGTGGTCCACGTGGGCGCGCCGTAACGCAGCAACGTGTGGTCGAACTGAAACGACGCGGGTCCGTATTTCGGGGTTGGGCCGAAGCGCAGCGCTTGTTCGATGAGCTCGTAGCCCATGTAGTGCATGACCATCCGCTCGGGCGCCAGCAGCCGCGCGATCGCGCCCAACCCCAGCGCAGCAAAGAGCACAATGCGCAGCCGTTTCCAGGGCGTGCCGTGGTCGTCGGCGTGCGGGCCGTGCCAAAGCGTCGAAAGGGTCGTGATGACCACCAGCGGCAGGCTGACCGCGAACAGCGCCAACAAGCCCCACGTGATCGTGCGCAGCGGTTCGTCGGCAGCGGTGAGCATCGCCTGTGGATCCATCGCCCGATGATGCCGGTGTGCTTGACACCGGTCGACCCAACCCTTTCTTACGGACAGCCAGTCGAGCCAACCACGAACATCAACGAGGTCCCTCATGCTGCCTGACAAGTTGACCAACAACGCCCGCAAGACCCTCGCCAAGGCGAGCGAAACCGCCCGTGCGCGCAATCATCAACACCTCGAGCCCGAGCATCTGCTTCACGCCGTCACCAGCCCGGACGTCGAGGGCATCGTGCGGCCGCTGCTCGCCAAGATGGAGGTGCCCGTCGACGCCCTGCACGGCGAGATGGCGATGGCGCTCGATCGGCTGCCCCAGGTTCATGGTTCCGGCGACCTGTTGCTTTCGCGGCGCCTGTCCGAGGTGCTCCGCGACTGCGACAAAGAAGCCGGGCTGATGGGCGACGAGTACGTTTCGACCGAACACATCCTGCTCGCGCTTCTCAAGGACCGCAGCGGCGATGCTGGCAAGGCGCTTTCGGCGCGCGGTGTGTCACGCGAGGTCGTGCTGGCGACATTGCGCACGCTGCGGGGCACCGAACGCATCACGTCCGAGGACCCCGAGTCGACCTACCAGGCGCTCGAGAAGTACGCCCGCGACCTGACCGCGGTGGCCGCCAAGGGCAAGCTCGACCCGGTCATCGGCCGCGACGACGAGATCCGCCGCTTGATGCAGGTGCTGAGCCGCCGTCGCAAGAACAACCCGGTGCTCATCGGCGAACCCGGCACCGGCAAGACCGCGATCGTTGAAGGTCTCGCCCAGCGCATCGTTGCCGGCGATGTGCCCGAGGGGCTCAAGGGCAAACGGCTGCTTGCGTTGGATCTGTCGTTGATGGTGGCGGGTGCCAAGTACCGCGGCGAGTTCGAGGAGCGCCTCAAGGCCGTGCTCAAGGAGCTATCGGCCAGCGACGGCGAGATCATCTGCTTTATCGACGAGATGCACACGATGGTCGGCGCCGGGGCGGGCGAAGGCGCGATGGACGCCGGCAACATGCTCAAGCCGGCCCTTGCGCGCGGTGAGCTGCGGTGTGTGGGCGCGACGACGCTCGATGAATACCGCAAGTACATCGAAAAGGACGCCGCGCTCGAGCGACGCTTTCAGCCCGTGTACGTCGATGAGCCGTCGATCCCCGACACGATCAGCATCCTGCGCGGCCTCAAGGAGAAGTACGAGGTGCACCACGGCGTGCGCATCAAGGATTCGGCGCTCGTGGCGGCGGCCACGCTGTCCGACCGCTACATCTCCGACCGGTTCTTGCCGGACAAGGCCGTGGACCTGATCGACGAAGCGGCGAGCCGGCTGCGCATCGAGATCGACAGCCTGCCCACCGAGATCGACCAGCTCGAGCGGCGTTTGCAGCAGCTCGAGATCGAAAAGACGGCGCTCTCTCGCGAGACCGACGCTGTCAGCAAGGAGCGGCTTGAAAAGCTCGAGTCGGAGATGGCCGAGATCCGCGAAGAGTCGACCGCCGCCAAGGCTCACTGGCAGCGTGAAAAGACGCTGATCGAGGAGATTCGTACGGCCAAAGAGCGGCTCGAGTCGACGAACATGCAGCTCGAACACGCCCAGCGACGCCACGACCACGAGGAAGCCGCGCGCTTGCAATACGGCGAGATGCCCGAGCTCGCGCGCCAGGTCGAAGCCGCCACCATCAAGCTCGCCGAGCTGCAAAAGGACACGAAGATGCTCGCCGAAGAGGTGACCGAGGACGACATCGCCGGGGTGGTTGCGGCGTGGACCGGGGTGCCTGTCACGCGGATGCTCGAAGGCGAGATGGCCAAGCTGCTCAAGATCGAGAGCCGGCTTAACGAGCGCGTTATCAACCAGGCTGAGGCGATCAGCGCGGTCGCCAACGCCATTCGCCGGTCACGGTCAGGCTTGTCCGATCCGGATCGACCGCTCGGCTCGTTCATCTTCCTGGGGCCCACAGGTGTCGGCAAGACGGAGCTCGTCAAGGCGCTCGCGGCGCTGCTGTTCGACGACGAACGCGCGATGGTCCGGATCGACTGCAGCGAGTACATGGAGAAGCACACGGTCGCCAGGCTGATCGGCGCGCCCCCCGGGTATGTCGGTCACGAAGAGGGCGGGCAGCTGTCCGAGGCGATCCGGCGCCGTCCTTACTCGGTCGTGCTCTTTGACGAGATCGAAAAAGCGCACCCCGACGTGCTCAACGTGCTGCTGCAGGTGCTCGATGACGGGCGGTTGACCGACTCGCTCGGGCGCACCATCGACTTCCGCAACACGCTGGTCTTGATGACGTCCAACCTCGGCAGCCAGGCGATCCTCGATGTCGCGACGCTGGGGCACGACGCGGTCGAAAAGGCCGTGCACGGCGCGCTTCGAACCCAGTTCCGGCCCGAATTCCTCAACCGCATCGACGAGACGGTGATCTTCCACGCCCTGCGGCCCGAGGACATGCAGAAGATCGTGCGGCTGCAGCTCAAGCGCCTCGAGAAGCGGCTGCTCGACCGCAAGATCACGCTCACGGTCGAAGACGAAGCGGTCGCGGTGTTGGCCAACGAGGGCTACGACCCGCAGTTTGGCGCGCGGCCGCTCAAGCGCACCATCCAGCGCCGGCTCGAAAACGAGCTCGCTGAAGCCATCCTCGG
>CAZLMW010000098.1:0-2727 GCA_964560875.1 uncultured Enterobacteriaceae bacterium | reverse complement strand
CGACCCGTGCGTCGTCAAAGCGCAATGCGCAGCCGGAAAATGCAAGGCGGGCAGCGCGACGTGGTGTCAGTGCAAGAAGAGCGCCGATTGCCTCGCCATCCCTGACCATGACGCGTGCCTCGGCCAGTGGTACTGCGACCTCGCGACGTTCCCGTACACGTGCCGCATCAGCCCGAACACGAAGATCAAGTGCGACACGTCCAAGGACACCGACTGCACGGCGACGAGCTGCGACTCCAAGACCGGCACGTGCGCCACCAAGAACCTGCAAAACGGCACCAAGTGCAGCGACGGCGACCCACAGACGGTCAACGACGCCTGCGACAAGGGCACATGCAAGGGCGGCAAGCTGGTTTCGGTGTGCGAAAAGGACGCCGATTGTGACGGCAAAGAGGACGGCAATGTCTGCAACGGCACGCTGTTTTGCGACAAGAACAGCAAGGCTTGCACGGTCAACCCGGCGACCATCATCACGTGCCCATCGGCCAAGGACAGCGCGTGCATCAAGAACACGTGCAACACCGGTTCGGGTGTGTGCGAGATGCGGTCGGTCAAGAACGGCCACCAGTGCGACGACGGCGACAAGTGCACGGCCGGCGACCTCTGCATCGGCGGTCAATGCGCAGCCGGCTCTACGTATACGTGCCCGTGCAAGAACGACGCGGAGTGTGCGGCCAAGGACGATGGCGACCTCTGCAACGGCACGATGTTTTGCAACCTCGCGACCAAGAAGTGCCAGCACAACCCCAAGACGATCGTGCAGTGCAAGTCGGTCGACGACACGACGTGTGCGCAAAACGCGTGCGACCCCAAGACCGGCAAGTGCGCGAAAACGGCCGCTGAGTGGGTCGAGAAGGTGTGCGATATCGGCGCGCCAGGGCAGAAAAAGGACTGCCGGCTCGCCAAGAAGTCGGTGGCCAGCGCGGGCGTTATCGCGTGCGAAGACGGCGACGCGTGTACCAAGGGTGACCGATGCAAGGGCGGCCAGTGCATCAGCGGACCGGATACGTGTCCGTGCAAGAGCAGCGCGGACTGCCTGGGCTACGACGACGGCAACCTGTGCAACGGCGTGCCGACCTGCGACTTCAAGACGGGCAAGTGCGACGCGAAGGTGCTGACCAAGCCGATCGTGTGCGCCAAATTCAACGACACGTTCTGCCTCGGTAACGCATGCCAGGCCAAGACGGGTCAATGCCAGCTCGCGCCGCGCAACCTCGGCAAAGGGTGCGACGACGGCAAGCCGTGTACGGTCGCGTCGGTCTGCGACAACGCCGGGTCGTGCGTGGGCGGCAAACCCAACCCGTGCGATGACAACAACCCCTGTACGCAAGACAAGTGCCTGCCGCCGACCAAGACCAGCGCTGGCGGCTGCAGCAACCCGCCCAAGTGCACCGACGCCAACGTGTGCACGGTCGCGGTCTGCGATCCGAAGACGGGCAGCTGCACCACGGACAGCACGAAGAACAACGGCAAGTCGTGTCTCGGGGACGGCAGCGGGTGCACGCTCAACGACGCGTGCAAAGACGGCGTCTGCAAGACCGGTTCGCCGGTGAAGTGCTCGCTGGCGACCAAGGCGTGCGAGGTATCGGCCTGCCATTCGACCGGGCCATCCACGTTCCAGTGCATCGTCAAGGACGCGGCGGACAAGACCCCTTGCGAGGACGGTGACCTCTGCCGACTGGGCGATGCGTGCAAGGGCGGCAAGTGCGTGGCCGGTGACAACTACCGGCTGGGGACCTGGCACCGAGGCGATCCGACCGGTCCGACCGTGTTCATCGACGTCGCGGCCGATTTCGACGATGGATTGGTTGCGGTCGGTTACGCGGACGTCATCCCCAAGGGCAAAACGGCGCGCGAAACCGGCTGGATCGTGCAGCGCTACGACAGCGCCGGGCGGTCTGTGGCGTCCAACCGGTTTTTCGGCGGCGCATCGAAACAGACCCGGGCGGAGGCCGTCGCCGTCGTCGCTGGCGGCAATAAGCTCATCGTCGCTGGGCGCGTTGGCGAGTCGTCCAATGGACCCGCTACCGGGCGTGTGATGTTGCTGTCGGGGAAGGTGCAGTCGCAGAAGGTGCTCGATTTCGGCAAGAAAGGCCCCGAATCCGTCGGCGCCATCGTGCCCAGCGGGACCGACTTCGTGATCGCCGGGTCGCGCACCGTTGGCAAGGACGGGTTTGCGTTCATTGGGCTGTTCAGCGAGTCGGGAAAGTCGCTGGCCGAATACCACTACAAGGGCATGCCGGGCACCGGTTTTGCGGCCGCGTTGCGACGCAAGGATGGCAAGCTCCTGGCCGTGGGCACGGCGATCGACCCCGGCACGGCGAACCGACGCTACGGGATCATCGTCCGCCACGACGCGACCACCCTGCTGCAGGAAAAATACGTGGCCTCCTCGGCGCTGGGCGATTTGCAGTTCAAGGCGATGGCTGTGATCGGCGGCGACCTTGTCGTTGGCGGCGAAGCGACCGATGCCTCCGGCAAGCGTTACGTTCGCCTGGTACGCCTCGATGGGCAGTACAAGACGCTTTTCCTGGCTGACTGGCTCGGTGACGCCCGGGTGGCCGATGTGCTCCCGACCGCCGATGGAGGCGCGCTGCTCGTGGGGCGTTCGGGACCGGACAACGACGCGTCCAAACACCGTTGGTGGCTGCGCAGCTTCGGCGCGACCGGGGCGATCCGCTGGGACGAGCGCTACCAACACGCCGGTCCCGCCACTGTCGGCGGCGG
>CAZLMW010000097.1:19380-31008 GCA_964560875.1 uncultured Enterobacteriaceae bacterium | reverse complement strand
CTAGTCCAGTGTGCGGACGATCAGCCCGCTGCGGAGCTTGGGCTCAAACCACGTCGACTTGGGCGGCATCACACCGCCGGCATCGGCCACGTCCATCACCTGCTCCATCGCGGTCGGGAAAACCGTGAACGCCACACCACCGTCGCGATCGACGCGTCTTTTCAGCTCGGCGGCGCCGCGAATCCCGCCGACAAACTTGATCCGCTTGTCGGCGCGCGGGTCGCCGATACCGAGCAAGGGCGCCAGGAGGTGGTCCTGCAACACGGCGACGTCGACGCTGGCGGGATCGCCCGGGGGTGGTAGTTGGGACGTCACGCTCTCGCCCGGCACCAGCCGGTACCAGGCGCCATCGAGATACATGCCGAAGGTGCCCCGCTCAGGGGCGTCGGGTTCGTCGGTGGGTTCGCAGGAAAACCTCCGTGCGATCGCGGCGAGCAATGAAGCCGGGGTGTGCTCGCCGAGATCCTTTACGACGCGGTTGTAGGCGAGGATCTGCAGCTGACTGGCGGGGAAAAGCACGGCCATGAAGTGGTCGACACCGCGGGTTCCGGCGCCATCGCCGGATTTTTCGAAGACCTGGAAGCTGGCGTGGGTGCGGTGGTGGCCATCGGCGACATAGAGCGCGCCAACGTCGGCGAAGAGGCCGGCGATCTCCGTGCAGACGGCGGGGTCATTTAGCACCCAGAGGCGATGGCGGTTGCCGTCCTCAGCCACGAAATCCGCGTCGGGCGTCGCGCTGGCAAGCTGCTGAATGCGCGCCTCGATCGCCGCATGATCGCGGTAGGCCAGGAAGATGAGGCCGGTGTTGGCGCGGGTCGATTCGATATGACGGCGGCGGCCTTCGAGCGCGGCGCGACGGGTCTTTTCGTGTCGCTTGATGACGCCGTCGCGGTATTCGGCGGCCGACGCCCCGGCGACAAGCCCGAGCTGCACGTGCTCGCCCATGGTTTGCTCGTATAGGTAGAGGCACGGCGATTCGTCGCGAACCAGCAGCCCTTCGCCGAGCATCGACGCGAGCTCTTCGCGGGCGCGCGCCATCGCTTCGGGGCCATACGGATCGACATCGTCACCCAACAGCGCGTCGCTGCGGATCACGCGATAGAAGCTCGACGGATGGGCGTCGAGGAGGGCACGGGCCTCGCTGCGGTCCATCACGTCGTAGGGGGGACTGGCAACGTCGGCGACAGCATCGGGTCGCGGTCGGATGCCGGCGAAGGGGCGCACGTCGACCATCAAGCTCTCCTCGGGTCAAGCTGAGGTTGGATAGCGGGCCCGCCATGATCCTCAGGTCACCGGTCCGAAGCAACAACGCAGCACAGTTCATGCGTAATGCCGGTCGCTTAGGCTGGAACATATTGAAAACATGATGGAATGGCACAGCGCCATCCTAAGTCGAAACTCACCACCTCAGGCCGCCTCCTTCTGCCGAATACCGACGTCAGTTTCGGGGTTTTCTGGATCGTTTTCGGCGCCGCCGTACCTTGGATCCCAGCCGTCTTGGCGCGGCGCTACCAAAAGCAAGCGGAGCCTCCATGTACAGCATCGTCGAAGCCGCGCGCGTCTTGTCCGTTCCGGCTGCACAGCTGGCGCGGTGGGTTGCGCTCGGTCGAATTCCGGACGCCAGGCTCGTCGATGGTGACCTCGGCCCCGTGTGGCGCTTGCCCAGGGACACGATCGACCAGGTCGCGGCACACCTCGACAAGAGCCGCCAGTCGGCCACATCCGCTGAAGACGCCGCCCAGAACGCCAACAACGCCAAGAACGCCAAGAACGCCAAGAACGCCAAGAACGCCAACAACGCCAAGAACGCAGCCTCCCCGAAGACTCCCGCCCGCGCCGTCCGCGCCCCGAGCCGACCTACACCGAGCCGACCTACACCGAGCCGACCTACACCGAGCCGCCCAGCACCGAGCCGCCCAGCACCGAGCGCCGAGCCGACCGTCACCTACAAGAAGATGCAGCACAACATCGCCAAAGAGCGCGAGCATTGGCAGCGTCTCGCCGAGCTGCAGGCCGACACGATCGCCGGGTTGCGACGCCAGCTCGAAGACGCTCAGGCCGACATGGAGCACCTTCGCGAGCGCCTCGTCGAGATGGAAGCTGGCCGTGACGCCCAGCTGTTGATCGGGCGCTCGACCCTCGACCTCGCCGCGCGGCCATTCGCGACCCGCCCAACCCTCGCCGAGCGCCTCGAAGATCCGGTCGCGCCCGTCCCCGAACTCGCGCTCGAGCCGCTGAGCTTCCCAACGCTCGAGATGTAGCCGGCGGCGGCGATAGTCTGCTGGTCGACGGACCGAGGCGAGGCCGCGAGGGACGCAAAGCGCAGTAGCGCCGCACGCTGTGGGAAGGTGGCGAAAAATGACACTTTTTCGGCACCACGGGCCGGGCGCCGGCCCCTCAACGAAACAACTTCCGAGTCCATCGTGGAGTCCGAATGGACGCAACGATGATCGAGGCTTCACCAGCCGTCTGCTACGCTGCGCCGCCTGATGAACGCGCCCCCTGCCGATAAAGCTGCCGAGAAGACCGCGTTGCGACGGCCCGAGCTGGCCGATCTTCGCAAGCTCCGTGTAGCGCTGGTCCACGATTGGCTGGTGACCTTGCGCGGCGGCGAACGGGTGCTCGACGTCTTCTGCGAGCTCTTTCCAGACGCCACATTGCATACGCTCGTCCGTGTCCCAGGGTGCGCCACGCCGCGCATCGAGGCCATGCGCCACCAGACGTCCTTTTGCGACGATATTCCCGGCGCGCGAACCCGCCATCGCTGGCTGCTGCCGTTTTATCCAACGGCCATCGAGTCGCTGGACCTGTCCGACTACGACATCGTGCTTTCATCGAGCCACTGCGTCGCAAAGGGCGTGATTCCGGCGCCCGGCGCGGTACACGTCTGCTACTGCCACACGCCCGTTCGTTATGCGTGGGACCGAACCGACGACTACGTGCGCGGTACCACCCCAGCCCTCGCCGCTGCGATGCCCGCCATGAAGGCCGCCGCCGCGTGGTTGCGCACCTTCGACCATGGCACGCTCTGCCGCGTCGACCGCTTCATCGCCAACAGCCGCAACACCGCAAGCAAGATCGCGCGTTTCTACCAGCGGTCGGCCGAGGTGATCGCGCCACCGGTTGAGTTCGCGCGTTTTGACGGCATCGAACATCGGTCCGGCGGCTACGACCTGGTCCTGTCCGGGCTCGTTCCCTACAAGCGGGTCGATCTCGCCGTCCAGGCCTACGAACACCTGCCCGATCGGCGCCTCGTTGTCGTCGGTGATGGCCCGGAGCTCGAGCGATTGCGCCGCCTCGCCCCGCCGAACGTCGAGTTCACCGGCCGCGTGCCCGAAGAGGCCCTCGTTGGCTACTACGCCGGCGCCGAGCTGCTCGTTTTCCCGGGTGAGGAAGACTTCGGCATCGTGCCCCTCGAGGCCCAGGCGGTTGGCGTTCCCGTCGCCGCGTTTGGCGTGGGCGGGGCGCTCGAAACCGTCATCGATCGCGAGACCGGGCTGTTCTTTCACGAAGCCAACCCGCGCGCTGTTGCCGCCGCGATCTCCGAGCTCGCCGCGCTCGGTCTTTCCGAAGACGACTGCCGAGCCAACGCTCTGCGATTCGCACGCCCCGTGTTCCGCGACAAGATCGCCGCCGCGGTGGCCGATGCCGTCGCCCGTAGCCCTGCATGGCAACGGCGGAAGCGCCTCGGGGAGCGTGCTGCATGACGGAAGCGCGCTGGTCGTTGCCCGCGCGAATCCGCCGCAACATCGGGTTCAAGGTCCTGGGCACGGGGGTTGAAAAAGGCCTGCGCCTGGTGCTTGTGTTCGCCGCGGCGCGCTTGCTGGGACCCGAACAATGGGGCCGGTACACCTACGCTTTTGCCCTCGCGATGCTGCTGGTCCAGCTCACGGATATGGGCCTGGGGCTCTTTCTCAACCGCGAGATCGCCCGCGCCGGCAAGACATCGGCGGCGCTGATCGGCGAGGTGCTCAGCTTCAAAGCCGTGCTCGCCCTCGGCTACATCGCCGCCATCGGTGGCCTCGCCCTGGTGCACTTCCTCGATCCCGACCCGCGCGAACACACGGTCGCCGCAGCCATCCTGTTGTGTGGCGGCATTGCGCTTGCCACGTCGGCCATCGAGGCGATCGTGCAGGTCTTTCGCGGCATCCAACGGCTCGAGCTCGAGGCCCGCGCTCACAGCGTCCATGCCGTCGCGGCGGTTGTCGTTGGCGGCGCCGGTCTCATCGTCATCGCCGGTCTGCACAGCTTCGAATTCGCCGCTTGGAAGGGCGCGACCGATGACGAAATGCTGCTCTATGCCGCCGCCTTGCTCGTCGCATCCCTGAGCGGTTTGGCGTACGCATGGCGGCTGCTGGGCACCGTGGCGACCGTCCGATTCGGCCTCTCGCGCGACCTGGTCGTCCGCTTCAAAAACGAGGTCCTGCCGCTGGGCATCGCGATCGTCGCGTCGATGATCTACTACCGCATCGATGTGCCGATGATCCGCCACATGCTGCCTGAAGCTACCGCGGACCTGCAGACCGGGCTGTACACCGCCGGCTACAAGCTGCTCGAACACACCGCGCTGGTTCCTGCCATCCTGATGGCCGCGGCATTCCCCGCGCTCAGCGAAACGGTGGTGTCCGACAACGCCCGCGCCCGGGCCCTACACGCGACAACCCTGCGCTGGCTGCTGTTGGCCGGCGGGGCTGTTTGTCTCGTGTTCGCGTTCGGATCCGAGCTGATCGTCACCTTGCTGTACGGCTCGGAGTTCGCCGGCAGCGCCCCGATCCTCGTCGCCCTCGCGCCCTGCGTGCTGCTGACCTTCGTCAACTACCTCGAGACCCACATGCTTGTCGCGATGGGCCTGGTCAAAGCGCAGATGCTGATCTCAGTCGCCCTCATCGGCGTCAACGTGGGCCTGAACTGGTGGTGGATCCCGATGTGGGGCGGCAAGGGCGCGGCGTGGGCCACCGCGGTCACGGAGGTCGGCTTGTTCATCGCCGTCGCACCGCTGGTCTATCGCGGCCTCAAACCCGGCCTCGAACCCGGCGAGGGGATGGCGTCATGAACGCGGCCATCAGCGCGGGGGGCGGCGCTGGTATCGGCCACGAGCGGTCGATCACGCTGGCGACGCGGACGCTCTTTGTGCTCGGCTTGTTCGGCTCGATCGAGGCGCCGGCGCTCGGCGTAAAAGCCGGTGGCATGTGGGTCAGCGCGTTCGAAATCCTCTTGGTCCTCGTTGCCGCGGCGGGCTCGTGGGCCGTGATCGGGTTGTGGCGCGCCGGCAAATTCGAGGGTGCCGGCAAATCCGGGGGTGTCGCCCGATCGGAGCGGGACGCATTGCTCGAGACACTGCGTCGGCCGGTGACATGGGCGCTTCTGTTGTGGGGTGGCGTGCACGTCGTGAGCGCCGCGTGGTCGGAAGGTCACGCCTTGCTGTCGCTGAAATTCGGCTTGCGGATGAGCGGTGGCGTCTTTCTCGCCCTGCTGGTCATGGTCCTGGGCCGCCACGAGCGACCGCGCAAAGGACTGCTCGCGGGAATCCTCGGCGGACTTGCCGTCATCACCGTCCTGGCTGTGCTGGAGCGTGCGGTCGGCCAACCGATGGAAGCGGTGCTGACCCTCTTTCGCGACGAGCCCACCTGGATGCTCGGCGAACAGCGGCTGTCGTCGGTTTTTTATCACGCCAACACGTTCGCCGCGTATCTCGAGATGGTGATCCCGATCCTCGTCGTCCTGACCTGCAGTAACGCGATCGAGGGGTCCGATCCACGCAGCCGTCCGCACCTGGGCTGGCTGCTGTGGGCGCTGCTGGCCGGCGCGATGTTGAGCCTGACCTACTCCCGCGCGGGGCTGCTCGCAGGGGTGTTGACCGCGATGCTCCTGACCGTGGCCAGCTTGAGAGGCGGGTTGACACTGCAGGCCAAGACCGCGGCGCTCTTCGGCGTGCTGCTGATCCTCGCGTTCGGCGCCAACCCGGACATGCGCGCGCGGCTGGGGGTCGGCGAGCGGTCCTACGAGGTCGAATACACCTTTCACGGCCACTGCTATGGCGTCGCGGGAACCACCGTCGAGGTCATCGTCGAGGTGGAAAACAAGGGCAGCTGGCCGCTGTCGAACCGCCAGGCCCCCGGTCAGCTCGCGTGGACGCTGTGGGATGGCGGCGATCGACCGGACAAGAAGGACTTTTCGTTCCTCGCCTTGCCCAACATCCGCGCCGGGCAGCGCGTCGACATCCCGCTGCGTATTCGCCTGCCTGACACACCCGGGCGCTACACCGGCCTTATCGACGTGCGCCGCAAGGACGTCATCTGGCTGAGCGAGCTCAACAACGAGCTGGGGCGTTTTGGTTGCGTCGCTCGGGCGCGTGGCGAGCCGTTGCTGGCCGCCGACCTCACGTTTACCGGACACAAGGGCCTGAAGTCGGTCAAAACACGGCGGATCGAGCTGTCCCGCAAGCACTATTGGCAGGCGGCGGCGAGGTTGCTGACCGAAAAGCCGTTGCTGGGTCACGGCGCGGACCGATTCCGACTCGAACACGGTCGCCTGGTGCCGCCGGGGACGTGGGATTCGCGGGCGCGGGCACACTCGATCGTGGTGGAGACCGCCGCGGACCTCGGGATCGTCGGCTTGGCCGCGCTGGGCTTGCTCGCCGGATGCCTCGCCGCGGTCGTCATCAGCAACCTGCTGGCCGCCGGTCGAATCGAGCCGTTGATCCTCGCCGCGTCGGTCGCCATCACCGCCTTCGCGCTGCATTCGCTGGTTGACTACTTCCTCGCCTACACCAAGATCCTCGCCCTCGCCTGGCCGCTCATCGGCCTGGCCTGCGCGCGACCAGCGACCGCCACAAACGAGGCCGAAGCATGACCGAATCGACGCCCACCATCGCCGTGACCCTCAACGGCGACCCGCGCGAGCTTCCCGGCGGTTTGACCGTGGCCACCTTGCTGCAGCACCTGGGCATCGAGCCGCTCGGTGTCGCCGTTGAACAGAACCGCAAGGTCGTCCGGCGGGCCGCGCATGAGAAGACGGCCGTCGAGTCCGGCGACGTGATCGAGATCGTGCGCTTCGTTGGCGGCGGCTGAACTCTGCAGGTCTCACGTACCCAGAAACACGCAGAACGTGCCCGCGCGGAGCGCATTTTTGGACCGATATGCCCCTACGAGCCGCGCTGGAGCCCCCAGGGCGGTTTTGGCAGGGGGGAGCTATATCAATAGCTTCCGGCGTCAAAAGGCCCGTAGAACGAGGCTGCGGCCAAATGCCGTCCTCGGGGTCTCCTCGGGGCAAGTGGACAAGCCGGAACGCTGTCCTGTGGCGCCCCTACCGTCCCATCATCCAGTGCAGGCCGCGTAGCCACCACGGCTTGGGGTTCTTGGCTCGTTTCCAGGCGACCACGTCGGCGACGAAGAGCATCGTGTCCGTGATCATCACGGCTTGCGCCAGGCCATCGAGCGGTCGGGCGAGCGAGATCGGCAACACGGCCAGCGGTTGCACCTTCAGCTTGCGGTTGGCGGCGATCACCTTGTCGATGGCCTTCTTCACCGCGGCGCTGATCGCGGCGAGCGCCTGTTCGGGATCGACCCCGGCGCGCAAGAAAACGACGAGCACCTGCCCGGCAGGCTGGCCCGGGAACGCGATGACCGGCACGTAGGCGAACGCGACATCACCGCTGGCCTGCACGACCTCGCGCAACGCCAACTCAACCGCTTCGGGCAACGGTTCGTTGGGCTGACCGACCTGTATCTCGGCGCCGGCGTCGACACGTTCCATTCAGGCCTCCGCCCGCCAGAGGGCCTCGCTGATGCGCCGTACGCTCGCACCGATTCGGTGATCGATGTCCATGTGGCCGCCGCTGAACTCCTCGAATTCGTAGCTGATGCCGTGATCGCTGAGCCGCTTGGCGACGATCCGCTGGCCAACATCGAGGTACCACTCGTCGCGGCGGCCGGCGTCGAGGAAGAGCAGCTTCAGGCTTTTGAGCGCGTCGACGTGGTGGGCGACCATGTTCACCGGATCGCAGGCGAGCCACCTGGCCCACACCTCGTCGATCAATTCGCCGGTTTCGAGGTCGAAAGGCATGTCGGCGAAGGTCCCGGGCACGGCCGGGTTGGGCGAATAACACTGCGCGTAGGCGATGATCATCATCGCGGCGATATCGCGCCCACCCTTCTTGCGCTTGTCGAAGAACTGCTCGACGAACGCCTCCGGACCGCCGTGCTTGCGCAATTCCTGGAACGTCTTGCCGATGTCGCCGGTGCAGCAGTAGGGAAAATAGCTGTCCCCGGCGGTGGAGCAGACGAGGCCGAACACGTCGGGGTGCCACATGCCCATGATCATGGCGCCGTAGCCGCCCGAGCTCTTGCCCATCACCGCGCGATGGTCGCGATCGGCGATGGTGCGGAAGCGTTCGTCGACAAACGGGACGAGCTCGCCGACCAGGTAGTCCTCGTAGCGGCCGGTGACGGGCGAGTTTCGAAACTGCGACCCGCCAAACCGCGTGAAACAGTCCGCGAACGCCACGATCATCGGCTCAAGCCGCTCGTCGGGATCGTCGCTGGTCATGCGGCGGTCGAGCTCGTCGGGGAGGCTCTCAGCCCAAGCGCGCTCCTTTGTGGCTTTCATCGACGCCCAACCGGTGTATCCGGCGAGCAACCACGTCACGGGGAAGCGGCGGTCGGGTTCGGCGTCATATTGCGGCGGTAAATAGACTGGGAATTCACGCACATGGGGATCGCCGAGGGGGTTGTCGGCGAGCACCTCGGACTCGTGAACGACATAGACCAGCTGGTTGGCGCGGCGCGGGGCGGGCATGGCGGCTCCGGGTCGAAAAAGCGGCACGTGATTGGGCCGGGCGGAAATCTGGCACACATCTTGCCCCTTTAGTACCCCGATTCGTCGCTCGGCGGATCCCTGCTGTTGCGGCAAAAGGCTCGCAAAAACAGGCCGTTCTTTGAGGCAACCGGGTTCGACAGCCGCCCCACCCGGGCCAAGTCGGTACCGCGATCCTGGCGCAACGTTGCTCCACGATCGGCGGTTTGATGCTCCGCTTGGAGTATCGCTACTCCAACCCGGTGGTCTGCCGAGCAACGTACGACGAGGCGCCATGTACGCACGCAAGCCCCGCTTTTCCAAAGCGCTGCCCAAGCCCGCCGGTAACGCCATGGCCGCACGCGCCACGGTCAGCCACAAGGGCTCGTCCACATCCGGCAAGGCGCCGCTTGTCGTCTGCGATATCAACAACTTCTTCTCGACCACCGGCGGTGGCGTGCGTCGCTACCACCTCGAAAAGCTCCGCACCCTCGGCCGTCGCACCGACCTCGAATACCACGTCATCGTGCCCAGCGATCGCGCCGAGATCGAGCGCTACGGCCGCGCCATGATCCACCACGTGCCCGCGACACCGATGGGCGGCAGCGGCTACCGGATGATGCTCAACCCGGTGCGGCTGCGGAAGCTGATGGTCCAGATCCAGCCCGACGTGGTCGAGGTCGGCAGCCCCTACTTCCTGCCCGACCTGGTGCGTTTTGCGTGTCGCGGCCTCGGCACCCGCGTCGTCGGTTTCTGGCACGCGCACTACCCGGTCGCCTACATGAACCGCCCGGTGCGCAAGATGTCGCCGCTGCTCGCCAAGATGGGCGAACGGCTCGGCTGGTGGTGGGCGCGACGCACGTACGGGCGCTTCGACATGACGATGGCGGCCGCGCGCTGCTCGCTGGAAACGCTCGAATGCGAAGGCGTCAACGGCACCGCGTACACACCGCTTGGCGTCGACCTCGAGCTGTTCAGCCCGATGCGCCGCGACGATGAATTGCGCGCCACCTGGGGAGCCGGGCAGTCCGACGTCGTGCTCGGGTTCCCGCACCGCCTGTGCGACGAAAAGAGCCTCGGCACGCTGATCGAAGCGTACGAGTTGGTCCGCGCATCGGGCTTTCGGCCCCACCTGGTGTTCGCTGGCAACGGTCCCGATCGCGACAAGGTCGAAGCGCTCGTCGAAAAGTACCCGGGCAAGGTCCATTACCTCGGCTACCTCAACGGTCGCGAAGAGGTCGCCCGGCTGCTCGCGTCGGTCGATATCGTCGCCGCGCTCTCGCCCACCGAGACGTTTGGCTTGTCGGCCGCCGAAGCGATGGCATCCGGCGCGGCGTTGATCGGCAGCGAAGAGCTGTGCGTCGGCGAAATGCTGTCGGATTCGCGCTGCGGTGTGGCCGTTCCCGATCGGAACGCCGTGGCCATGGCAAACGCGTGGATGGAGCTGCTCAAGCCCGGTCGCGCCCGCCTCCTCGGAGCCCGCGGCGCGGCCCATGCCATCAAGACCTTTGACTGGTCGGGCACCTTCAAGCGGATCTGCAACGTCTACCACGACGTCGCCCGACCCGTGGACAAGACCGAAAACGCGCCGCTCGCCACCCCGTCGCGCCCCAGCAATCCGGCCCGATTCGGCGCCTCGATCGCGGCAATGGTCGACGATCACAGCTCACCGCAAGTCCACTCGCGCCCGACGATCGAGCTGACACGGGACCTGCAAAAACTGCGCAACATGCCGAGAACCGCGTAGGTTTTTGCGGCTTTGCACTTGCGCGACATAATCGGAGTCATTAAAAGGCTTCGGCTCTCATTACGCGGCATGCCGACGGTTCGGCTCCGGTGAATCAACACGGTGAAGCACAAGAGTTTTTGCGACACCGAATCAGTTCAAACCTGCGCCGGCCCGCGTAGCACCCTCTCTGGAGAAAACACGATGTACGACAAGCGATGCAATTGGCTTATCGCCGTAATGCTCGTCGGCCTGCTGGCAGCATGCAGCGACGACACAACCTCAAGCAGCAGCAGCAGCGGCGGCGGCACGACCGACGCGGGCGCGTCGAGCAGCTCGGGCGGCGCCTCTTCGGGCGGTAGCTCGTCGGGCGGTGACGCGGCAAGCAGCTCCGGCGGCGACGCGGCAAGCAGCTCCGGTGGCGGTGCCTGCACCCCCAAGTATGCGACCCCGACCATGGACTGGGGCAAAGGCTGCACCGACGCGAACGACGCCAAGTACCTCAAGGGCCTTGAGACCGACCCGACGGAAGCGAAGGCGTACGGCGACACCGTCAAGAACTGCACGACAGGCTGCGCCGGCAGCTTCGCCGACGAGAAGAAGGGCATCGAATGCATCGGCAAGTGCATCTCGGATAAGGGCAAGCTCAGCGCCGACTGCGGACGCTGCTACGGCGTCTCCGGCTACTGTGGCTACAAGAACTGCCTCACGCCGTGCCTGAAGGACCCGCTCGGCAAGGGCTGCTCGGACTGCCGCGCCTGCCACTGCACGCCCGCGCAGAACGCGTGCAAGGCTGGCAAGAAGTAAGCGCTCGCGCTAACGGAAAAGCTCCACGGCCCGTCTCGCACCGCGCGAGGCGGGCCGTGGCCGTTAACGCGCCATAAGCGTCGCCATAACCGGGCAATACGCCGGCGCAGGGCTGAGCTTCGGCCTCGCTTTCTATCCGCTGGGCGGCGGCAGCGGGTCGTACACGTATTCCTTTAAAGAGAAGGGCCAAAACCCCAAGACGATCGAGCGAACCGACATGACGGGCCTGGCTTTCATCGAGGTCGCGCCGGGGATCGCGTACCAATTCGAGCTCCTTGGCGGGAAGGTCCGCGTCGGCGCCG
>CAZLMW010000097.1:0-19280 GCA_964560875.1 uncultured Enterobacteriaceae bacterium | reverse complement strand
CGCCGATCTCGAGTACCTCTTCAACTCGGACAACAAGACGTCGTCATTCACCGGCAAGGAATGCGCGTTCGGCGAGTGCAAGCAGGAGCTCACGCTGATCAACTACGCGATGTGGGACGACGGCATGACGCTGCGGCTCGGCGGCGAGTACCAGGTCAACAAGTCCGTGTTCGCGCGGCTCGGCTACATCTACGACACCAAGAGCGCCAACATCAAATACCCGTCGGCGTTCGGCACACCGCCTGCGCCCACGATGTCGTACACCGTCGGCGGCGAGTATCGCGTCGGCAACGGCCTGAGCATCGCGGTGGCCCTGGCGTATCGGTCGGGGTCGGTCGACATCACCGAAGACCAGCTCGGCACGGACGACAAGGGCAACCTGCAGTGCCAGTTCTGCGGCAAAGAGGGCACCTACCGCATCGCCATGCTCGGCGGCTGCCTTGACGCTGTAATCAGGTTTTAGCCCGCGCAGTGGTCCGGTTGAGATCATGTTGACACCCTCGCGGACATTGGGCATCGTTCGCCGCCCGCGTCGCTTCTCGCGGCGCATTGCCCAGATAGCTCAGGTGGTAGAGCAGGGGATTGAAAATCCCCGTGTCGGCAGTTCAAGTCTGTCTCTGGGCACCGCCTCACACCAGGCGGGCCTTCCGCTTCGGCGGACCTTCTTGACCGCGCGTCGAGCAGGTATTCGATGGCCATGACGAACCCAAGACGAAAGACCGCAAGGAAAACGTCCGGTTCGCCACACGTTGGGGTTGTAGCTCAGCTGGGAGAGCGCTGCCTTCGCAAGGCAGAGGTCAGGGGTTCGAGCCCCCTCAGCTCCACCTCGATCGACGGGAGGCCATTCGTGGGTCATACGAATGGTCTCCCGTTTTCCGTTTTTGCCGCAGCCGCACGCCACGCGCGTAACGGAGACGCCGGTTCGGTGTCTTTGCACGGGGCCTCCGCGGTGCGGCTTGGGATAGTGCGATGAGTGAAGTCCGTTTCGTGTCCGATATCGGCGATCTCGACAGCGTTCAGACGCTGGTTTGCATCGGTCGGGCGGCCGATCTTGCCAACGGCTGGCCTTTCGACGGGCTTGGCGAGGATGTCGCCGCATATGGCGCCCGGCTCGCCAACGACGCGCGTCCGGGAAGGCTCGGCGGCGCGGCCAAGACGCTGCTGCCCGCCTCGGCCAACGGCGGCCCCGAAAAGCTGGTCGTCATCGCGTTGCATGATGATTTGTCGCGGCACCTCAGCCCGACACACAGCTACGAGATCTACAGCGGCCTGCGCGGTGTTGTCGGCGGCAACGGCAAGACATTCGGCGTCGTGGTCGCGCTGTCGGACGCGAGCCACGCGTTTGGAGCAGCCCTCGGTATCGCGCGTTCGTTCCCGCTGTACTCGCGCAAGACGTCCGACAACGGCAAGGAATCCGGCGAGTCCCAGGCGACCGTGGTCCTGCGCACCCGCGAAGGCGGCGCCGGTGACCTGGCCGATATGGCGCGTGGAAGTGCAGCGGTTCGACTCGCCCAGCGCGTCGTGGACATGCCCCCCGCCGAGCTGACAACCGCCGTGTTCGAGGAAGAAGCCCGCGACGCGGTCGACGGCATGACCGACGTGACGGTGAGCTCGATCGTTGGTGATGACCTGCTGAACGAAGGCCTGCGCGGTCTGCACGCCGTTGGTCGCACCGCCATGGTCGCGCCGCGCGTCGTGATCCTCGACTACAACCCCGCTGGCGCCACCGAGACCGTCGCGCTGATCGGCAAGGGCCTCGTGTACGACACCGGCGGCCTGAGTTTGAAGATCGTCGGCGATCGCATGCTGACGATGAAGTGCGACATGGGCGGCGCTGCAGCTGTCCTCGGCGCGTTCAAGCTCCTCGCCGGGCGCCAGGGCGGCAAGCGCGTGGTGGCGGCACTGAGCATGGCCGAAAACGCGATCGGCCCCGACTCGTACCGTCCCGACGACATCATCGAGATGCACAGCGGCAAGACGGTCGAGATCAACAACACCGACGCGGAAGGCCGGCTCGCCCTCGCCGACGCCGCGTCCTACGTCGCGCGCAAATACAATCCGAGCGTGCTCATCGACGCCGCGACCCTGACCGGTGCCCAGCTGATCGCCACCGGTAAGAACCACGCCGGCATCGTGAGCAACGGCGGCGACCTCGAAGCCCTCGCCATCCAGTCCGGCCACGAGAGCGGCGACCACTGCCTCGCCATGTTGTGGAGCCCCGAGCTGTTGCGCGCCGAGTTCAAGAGCAAGGTCGCCGATATGCGCAACTCGGTCGCCGATCGCATGAACGCCTCGTCGGCGGCTGCGGGCCTGTTCGTGTACAGCCACATCGAAGATCTCGACCTGCGCTGGCTGCACATCGACCTCGCCGGCCCCGCGTTCCCCGATGACCGCGCCACCGGCTACGGCGTCGGCCTCATCGCCACAGTCGTCGACGGACTGTAGCAACGTTCGGGCCCGAACGAACTCGCGTACCTGTTTCGCCTGCTGAAAATTTCAACACTGCTGTTGTTGTTCTGAATAGTGTAGAGAAACTACACACTTCTGGACGTTGTTTGCGGCTCGTTAAAGGTCTCAGAGACGTTCAAATTCGTTTGATAATCAATAACTTGTCACTTTTTTGACCGAGCTTGGCACGGGCCTTGCTCTATCCCAGCGGCACAAGGCGGCGACGGAATGCGTCCGCCCACCCATTGGGAGAAAGAGATGACCAAGCAACTCCGCACCACTCTGATGACCGCCGCCGCGCTGGTGCTTTTCGCGGCCCCCGCCAGCGCCCTCGACTTCTGCGACAGCAAGACAGCGTGCAAGAGCGGGTCGACCTGTCACGCCGGCGCTTGCATGCCCGATTCGATGCTCTGCAAGTCCGACAGCGGCTGTGCGTCGTTCGAGGTCTGCGACTTCTCCTGCCCGCACGGCACCGTTTCCGTCGCCGTCCCCGTGAGTGGCGGCACCGAGCCCGCGCCCAGCGGCGGCAAGAGCGGTTCGGCCGGCAGCGGCTCGAGCTCGAGCGAGCCCAAGAAGACCCCGTCGGGTGGCGGCGACTCGCAGGACAAGGGCACTGACAAGGGCAACACGTCCAACACCACAACGAAAGACCCCGCGCTGCAGTGCCCGACCAAGGTCGGCGTGTGCATCGTCAAGTTCGACAAGGTCAAGGTCGACCCGGGCTGCCAGAAGTTCTGCTCGATCGCCGCCAAGTGCGATCAGCTCGGCAGCAGCAAGCCGACCAGCACGACCGAACCCACGCCGATTCCTTCCCCGGGCTCGGGCAGCAGCGGTAGCAGCGCGGGCAGCAGCGGCCAGGACACCCCCGGCTCGGGCGGCGGACCCGACAAAGGTGAAAAAGACGACAAGGGCGACAAAGACGACAAGGGTGACGAAGACGACGAGAACAAGACCGACAAGGACACCCCCGCGCCCGACGGCAAGCCCCAGACTCCGAAGAAAGACGACGACAAGGAAGACGGCGACGAAGGCGAGAAGAAGGCCAACCCCGACTCGCCCGACGAAGACGCCAAGAAGAACGGCACCAAGAAGTCGGGCATGGACGTGCAGGCTTGCGCGACGATGTGCAGCGCGCTCAAGGCCCTCAAGGTCGCCACCATCGAGCTCGCGACCGCGCAGCAGTGCGTCATCGACAACGACACCGCGGCGAAGACCTGCAAAGAGATCGGCGAGTCGTGCGGCAACTCCATGCAGTCGCTCGAGAGCGCGATCGCCAAGGACGAGACCTTCAAGCTGAAGCTCGCGGGCGGTTTCGGCGCAGGTGAGGCGACCGTCGACTCCAAGTCCACCAACCAGCCGGGCAGCAACAACGACGCGGCGAATAGCGGCGGCGGCTCGGGCGCGCCGGCCGGCCAGGAAGCTGCGCTCAGCGCCGACGGCGGCGCGGCGGGTGGCGCAGTCGCGGGTGGCTGCACGGCCAGCGGTTCGGGTCACGTGCCCGCCGGTGGTGGGCTCGCCATGCTGATGTGCCTCGGCCTGCTCCTGCTCCGCCGACGCGGCGCCGCCTGGCAGACTGCGCCAAAGCTTCGCCTCGGCGCAGGTGCTCGTTGTTTGCAAGGGGGCTGAAACAGCCCCCTCGACCGAAAAAAGTGTCATTTTTCCGGCCTCACCCCAAATTCGCGCTCCGCGCGGCAGACTGCAATTGCGTCCCCCACGATGACCGACACGATTTACGGCGCAGTCTGCTAGAGCGCCGATCAGGAATCGGCGGTCTGGGATGGGGAACGCCACGAAAATGACACTTTTCGGGGCGTGGGGACGCTCATAGTCCCCCAACGACATAGAAACCATGCACCGAGAAGCATTGCTGTTCGGTGCTCTAACGACAAAGAACACAACCCTGCCCCTCAACACGCGGGGTGCTGGCACGGTGCCGGCACCCCGCGTGTGCTTTTGGACGACTCAGACGTGTTCGCCGGCCAGCTGGCCGCAAGCGGCGCCGATGTCCTGGCCCTTGGATTCGCGCAGGCTGATCGTGCCGCCGGCGCGTTCGACAGCGCGGGCGAACCTGCGGACAACGTTGCGCGAAGGGCGCTCGTAGCGGGCGCCGGGGTAGACGTTGAACGGGATGGCGTTGACGTGGGCGCCGAGGGATTTGCACATCTGCGCCAAACGGCGCGCGTCGTCGAGCGAATCGTTGACGCCGGCGAGCAGCGCATACTCGAAGGTGATCTTGCGGCTCGAGCGTGCGGGAACGGCCGCCAACGCCTGCATCATCTTGGCGATCGAGACGCCGCGGCCGACGGGCATCAAGCGCTCGCGGACCTCATCGGTTGTGGCCGTCAGCGACCACGCGATGTTGACGCCGGGGTGCAACCGCGCCAGGTCCGGAATGCGCTTGGCGATACCGCTTGTCGACACGGTGATGCGGCGAGGCGAGAATCCGTAGCCCTTTTCGTCGGTGAGGATGCTCAGCGCATCGACCACGGCCGAGAAGTTATCGAGCGGCTCGCCCATGCCCATGAACACGAGGTTGTGGGGACGCGCGGCCAACGGGCCTGTCACACCACCCGCGACGCCGCCACGCGCCATCCCCTGCTCCTCGAGGTAGCGGCAGGCGACCGCAACTTGCTGCACGATTTCGGCCGCGGTGAGGTCGGCGCGGACCTTCATCTCGGCCGTCGCGCAGAAGTCGCATCCCATGCGGCATCCGACCTGCGAAGACAGACACTGCGTCACGTAGCCGCCGCCCATGGGCATGATGACCGACTCGATCACATGGCCGGCCCCGGTCGCGAGGACCACTTTGCGGGACGAATCGATGGCGGATGTCGCGGCGTGGACGAGCTCGAGGCGCGCGGGCGGGATGGCTGCGGCGAGTCGAGCGCGGAGCTTGGCGGGCAGGTCGCTCATCGCGTCGACGTCGAGTTCGAGCCGACGATGGAGCCACCGGAAGAGCTGATCGGCGCGAAAACGTTTGTCGCCGCGCTCCTCAAAGGCCTCGCGGAGCTGCTGCCGCGGCATGGATGCGACGTCGATGCCCTGCCAGACAGACGGCGCGATGTAGGGCTTTGCGGCAGCGTTGTCGGGCTCGTTCACGTGGACTCCGTGGCCGATAGTAGCCCGACAGAGGGCGGCACAGAAGCGCCCCTGTGCACACACGGAACCGCGCCTTGGATTGCTTCGTGCAGGCCGATCCGATACGGTGCCGCATCGCTTTATGACCACGCTGCGCTCTTCGCCGTAACCGGCAATTGGACACACATGCGCCATCGACGACCCAGCCGAGCCGTTCTCGTCATCGACGACAACCAGGATCTGCTCGAGTCCATGAGCGATGTGCTCGAGTCGCAAGGATACGACGTTTCACAGGGCGCAAGCGCCGGAGAAGCCATCGAGGCGGTGCGCGACGGCCACTACGGCGTGATTCTGCTCGACCTGCACCTGCCCGACGCGAGCGGGTTGGCGATCTCCGAGCAGCTCAAGGGCCTTCAGCCGGACAACCGTGTCATCGTCATGACCGGCGACGCGAGCCTGCAGCACGTTGTGGCGGCCACCCGCGCGGGCGCGTTCGATTTCATCGTGAAGTCGGACGATTTCGTCGAGCGGGTGCGAATTTCGACCCGCAACGCTTTCGAAGCCCTCGATCGCGACCACCAAATCGCATCGCTCACCGCGACAGGACGTCGCCAGGCGTTTCCCAACCTCATCGCCGGCTCGCCCGAGATGGAGCAGGTGCTCGGCGACATCGAGAAGCTCGGCCCGTCCAAGGTCAGCGTGCTCGTCCAGGGCGAAAGCGGCACCGGCAAAGAGGTGGCTGCGCGCGCAATCCACGGCGCAGGGCAGCGGTCTGAAGGCCCGTTCATCGCGGTCAACTGCGCCGGGATCCCCGACACGCTGCTCGAGAGTGAGCTTTTCGGCTACGAACGCGGCGCGTTCACGGGGGCTGTCGGCCGTAAGATCGGCCGCTTCGAGATGGCGGACAAGGGCACGATCTTCCTCGACGAGATCGGCGAGATGTCGCTGCCGCTGCAGGCCAAGCTGTTGCGCGTGCTGCAGGACGGCACGTTCGATCGCCTCGGTGGCACCAACCCGGTCAATGTCGATGTGCGCGTGCTGTCGGCGACCAACCGCGACCTCACCCAGATGGTCGCGCAGGGCGAGTTCCGCGAGGACCTCTATTACCGGCTGGCGGTGTTCACGCTCAGCCTGCCACCGTTGCGCAGCCGCAAGACCGATATCGCGCCGCTCGCGCGCCATTTCCTCAAGAGCGCGTGCCGGGAAGAGGGCAAACCCGAGTTCAGCCTGTCCCCGGAGGTGCTGCAGCTGTTCCGCGCGCACAGCTGGCCCGGCAATGTTCGGCAGCTGCAGAACGTGGTCAAGCGGACGGTCGTGGTCTCAACAGGCCCCGTGGTCACGATCCACGACCTGCCCGAAGCGTTCACGCAGGGGTTGAGCGAGACGCTCGACGGCGAGCAGGAGGAGTTGCGCGGGGGCGATTGGGGGCAGCTGGGTCCGAGCCTGACGACCGGCCAGCGACTCGACATGGTGCTCGAGCGGGCGTTTCCCGACGCCGATCTGCTACCCACGATGGAAGACCTGGAGGCGGCGGGCATTCGGCTCGCGATGAAGCGCCTCGATGGCAACCGAAAACGCACAGCTGAGAGGCTGATGATCAGCCGCGCGACGCTCTACCGCCGCCTCGATCCGCACGGCCGGGTGATCCGGCGCAAGAGCGGCTTTGTGGACTCCGGGGAGCCGGCCACGCAGCGCCGAACTTCGCGACGCTCGACCGGTGGAAGACGACGTTCCAGCGGCGGCGGGCGACGACGCACATCGACCGTCGACAACGGCGATAACGGCCGCTCCAACTACCGGGAGCAGGGCAAGCCGCACGCGCCGACCTCCAAGCCCGGCGACGGCGGCACGGGCTACGGCAAGCGCTGAAGGCCCAGGGCCTCGGCGACAGCTTGGCGCGCATCTTCGGGCAACCGCTGCCGGACCAATTCGAACAAGACGGCGGACAGCAGCCGGTGCGATTCGCGGCCGTGCGCGTCATCGGTGAGCGCGTCGAGGTGGCGAGTCAGCGTGACCGCGTCGCCTCGGCCCACCGCTCCGGTCAGTCCGTCCGCCAGTTCCCTGCCGGGCGCGCACGAAGCGTCTTGCACCGCGTCGACAGCGGTCCGCGACAGGTGGACAAGCGCCCGCCGGGCGATGAGCGGGTCGAGGCCGGACTGGGCGACAAGCGTCTCGCCGACGTGGAGCAACGCAACCAGGTCATTGGCGACCACGGTTGCAGCCGCGTGATAGGCGGCGCGATGAGCAACGGCGAGGTCGTGCGGATCACCGCCGCAAGCCGTGGCGACATGCCGCGCAACGTCGGCGGCTGGGGCGTCTCCCGCGATGGCGAAGAATGCGCCGCGTAAGGGGCGGGTCGCTAGGTCGAGATCGTCGGCGGGCAGCGCGAGCGGGTCGAGGATGGCGCAAAGCGGGTGGCATGAGCCGACAAACACGCCCGCAGCCCGCGTTCGGCCGCCGGGATCGAGCACATCCGGTGACGCGACGCCGCTCAGGTGCAGCCAGATACGAGACGGCGCGGCACCACGTTGTGCGGCCTCGGCAGCAGCATCGAGATCGCGATCAGCCGTCGCAAAAAGCGCGTACGGGCGCGCCAAGGCAGCGGCGTGGTCGTCGGTGACGTCGACATCGAGCTCATGGCCTTCGAAATAGTGGATGAGGGCAGCCTGGCGATCGGCGTTCCGTGCGACGAGGCAAACCGCAGCGCCCGCCCGCGCCAAGGCCACAGCTACCGCCGTACCGGCCCGGCCAGCGCCGATGATCCCGACATCGAGCGGCGGCAGGTCAGTCATCGCCATCTCCCAGCGCAGGCATGCGTTCGAGCACGCGGTGAGGGACCAATCCGACGGGGCGCTGTCCATGGGCCAGCATGACGCGGATGGCCGTCGAGCTGACGTTGGGGATGACGACGCTGGCGTCCGCGACAGAATCGACGCTTCCTTGCCGACCGACGACGAGCCACTCGACCAGCTTGCAGAGGTCGTCGTATCGGTGCCATCTGCCGAGGTCGGGGAGCTGGTCGGTGCCGATCATCACAGCGAACGAGGTCGGTTCCTCGACGCGCTCGAGAAGGTATTCGACCAGCGCGACGGTGGTCCCGTTGCCGCCAGCGTCGACGGCGTGCTGTTCATCGGCGCGGACCTGCACCCGCTCACCGAAGAGCTCGAACGCGGCGTCACACCAGGACATGCGGGTGGCGAAATCGGTCGGTTCCTTGCCGAACGCATGCTTGCAGACGGGGAGCACCCAGACTTCATCGACGTCGTGCACCGAAAGCGCCCATGCGACGGCGAACACGTGTCCGAGATGGGGCGGATCGAAGCTGCCGCCATAGAGGGCGACGCGGCGGCTCACGAGGTGGCCAGCACACCCGCTGAGCGGGGATAGAGCAGGTGCGGTTTGGCGCGCGCGGCGAAGGCGTGTTCGGCCTCGACAAAGTCGGATGTTGCGGCGTCCAGACCGCGCCCGGCTTCGAGCGCTTCACGAGCCATGGTGCCGCCCATCAGCAGGTCGATCGCGAGCCGATCGCCGACAAACTCGTAGACCTCGGTGCGCCAGGCGAAGGCCTCGGGAGCGACCTGGCGCGCGGCCTCAATCACGGCGAGACCGGCCCGAACGCTGGCGAGTTGGCGGCGATTGCAGACCTCGAGACAAACCCCGCCGATCACGGTGCTGGCGTGCTTTTGGAACATCGGCTCGAAGACGTAGGGCCGCGCGGTCAGGCCCGGTCCAGCCAGCGCGTTGATCGCGTCTGCGTAGTCGTGGGGATCGAGGCCGGCGCCGCCGATGAGCTCGAACGGACGCGTTGTGCCGCGGCCTTCGCTCAGCAGTGTGCCTTCGATCAAACAGCCGCCCGGATAGAGAATGGCGGTCTGCATGGTCGGCATGTTCGGCGAAGGACACGTCCACGCGGGGAGCTCGCCGGGCCGATCGAGCTCGTCCAGGTAGGCGGCGGTGTCCCAGCCTTCGCACGCGATCACAGTGGGTTGCGGCATGCCGGCTTCGTGCGCGTACAGACCGGCGATCTCGGCCACGGAGAGCCCGTGGCGCTGCGGGATGTCGATCCATCCGACAAAGCTCTTGAAGCCGTCGCCGACACGGTTGCCTTCGACCTCTTCGCCACCGATCGGGTTGGCACGATCGAGCACGATCACCTCGGCGCCAGCGGTCGCGCAGACGTCGATGGTCATGCAGAGGGTCGCTGCGTAGGTGTAGTAGCGGGCGCCCACGTCCTGGATATCGAAGACCACCACGTCAACGCCGTCGAGCGCGTCGGGTCGGGGTGCCAGGCTGTCGACTGAGTGCCCGTAGAGGCTTGCAACCGGCAGTTTGAAGGCCGGATCGAGACCGGATTGCACGCCGATCATGTCCTGGGCGGTCGCCCACATGCCGTGTTCGGGCCCGAACAGGCGGACGACTTCGACGCCGGCGCCGCGCAGGGCATCGACGATGTGGACTCGCCGCTGGCAACCGGAGTCGCCCAAGGGCACGCGCACCAGCGACGTTGGGTTGCCGAGAACCGCCACACGCTTGCCACGCAGACGTGCGACCAGGCTCGATTCAGAGGGGTTGGCGAGCGCCATTTCGGCGCCGCTGCGATAGGGGGTCGTCACGCGTCTTTCCCAGTCGAGAGGGGGGCGGGAGCGCTGCTAGGCGTCTTCGTCATCGCCGTCTTCTTCGGACATCTCTTTGAGCTGGGCGGCAACCTCGGCGAGCTCGACGCGCTCGTATTTGCCCGAAGCGCCGCGCCGCTGATGCAGCGGGACGACGGAAAGGTGGCCGCGACGCCCGCGCTCTTCTTCCCGGAAAAGCTCGATCTCCTTGACGTTGGTCAGGTTCACGTAGAGCGACGGCATCGGCTCGCCGTCGTTGCGCAGGGCGATGAATCCGTCCGCGATCTTGTCCACGATACCGATCAACGAGTCATCGTCGTCATCAAACTGCACAACCCAGACCTTTTGGCCGTGGAGCCTTTCCATAGTTCCCCCGAGCCGACCGGAGGCGATCGGCGAGCGCCAAATCGTAATGCTGCCAACCACCTGCGGCAAGAAGACGAGCGTCTCGCAAGTCCGCAAAACTTCACGATGGCGGCGGGTTGTTGCGGTTCGTCTTGACGCGGCGCGGCGACAACTGTGCAATCCTTGGCCCATCGCGCAAGTTTGGCTGGCTCCACGCCGTGTTGAGCCGATCCAAGCCGCCGATTCAGCGCCCATTCGCGCGAGGCTAAGAGGAGCCCCGGTCATGACCACCCAGACCACCACCGCCCCCACCATCAACGCTGATGAGATCGCGTTTGCCCAAGACGGCGAAGTCGACGAGTTCATCGCGCGAACCGAAGCGTACGTGCGCGGCGAAATGTCAGCGGACGAATATCGCGGCTACCGCCTGACCCGCGGCGTCTACGGCCAGCGGCAAGACGACGTGTACATGATGCGCATCAAGATGCCTGGCGGGCTGGTGGGCCCGAAGCAAGCCGCCGTGCTTGCCGAGCTGTGCGACGAATCCGAGAACGGCTGGGGCAGCATCACCACGCGCTCCAACTTCCAGATTCACTTCGTCCCGATGGCGACCGTGCCCGATTGGAAGACCCGCATCACGGCGGCCGGGATCACCCAGGTCGACGCGTGCGGCAACGCGGTGCGCACAGTGACGATGGACCCGTACAGCGGCCTCGCGCCCGACGAAGTGTTCGACGTAACGCCTTACGTGACGGCGATCACCAACTTCTTCCTCGGCAACAAGCGCGCCGATTCGATGCCGCGCAAGTTCAAGATCGCCCTGTCCACATCGGTGGCCGACCGCGGCATGACGTGGATTCACGACGTCGGCCTGGTCGCCAAGATCGGCTCGGACGGTCAGCCCGCATTTGAGGTCCGCATCGGCGGTGGGCTCGCTTCGATGCCGCAAAACGCCATCGTCATGCACGAAGCGTGGCCGGCGCGCGACATCCTCACGCCGCTGCTGGCGACGGTGGATTTCTTCCAGGAGCACGGCAACCGCCGCGTCCGCAGCAAAGCGCGCATCAAGCACGTGCTGCGCAAGATCGGGCCGGAGAAGTTCCGCGCCTTGTATGAAGGCTACCTCGCCAAAGTGCAGCAGGATCCGCCGGCCAGCGTCGATATCGAGCCGATGATGTACGCCGATGAGCCGTGGGAATACAGCGCGCCAAACGACGACATCGCGCGCAAGTCGGGGCTCGCTGATTGGGCGCGTTCGTCCGTCCAGCGCACGCGGATTCCCGGCAAGGTCTTCGTCACCATTCGCTGCGACGCCGGCAAGCTCTCGGGCGACCAGATGCGCGCGGTTTCGGCCGCGGCCAGCACGTATGGCGAGTCCGTGTTCTGTCTCACCCAACAGCAGAACGTGTTGCTTCGCGCTGTCGACGCCGACCGCATCCCGGAGCTCTACAGCGCGCTGCAGGCCGTCGATCTCGCCCGACCTGGCGCCCTCTACGCCGGCAATGTCACCAGCTGTCCGGGTACCAGCACCTGCAATCTCGGCATCACGCACAGCCGCAACGCAGCTGCCGAGCTCGGCAAGATCCTCGAAAAGCGCGACGATCTCGACCTGATCATCAAGATGAGCGGCTGCCACAACAGCTGCGGTCAGCACCACGTCGGAACGCTCGGGTTCTATGGTGCCGTCAAGCGCATCGACAAGAAGCCCGCGCCCCACTACCGGCTGATGATCGGCGGCGGCATCCACGCCGACCGCGCCGATTTCGGTGAGATGTACGGGCTGATCCCGGCCAAGCGGCTGACCGAAGCGGTGCGCCGTCTGCTCGCCTACGCCGACGGCAACAAGAACGCGGACGAGAGCCCCGCTGACTTCCTGCGCCGCGCCGGCAAAGATGTGCTCGAACCCATCGTCTTCGACCTCTACGACGACGCCACGGCGACCGAAGATGACCTCTTCGATATCGGCCTGTCCGAGCCCTTCCAGATCATCAAGCGGGCGGGTGAATGCGCCGCGTGATCCGGCCCCGAAACGGGGTGCTTTGCCGCTGTTGAGCGCGCCACCGCGGGCGAAGAACGCGCTCGCCGTGGCGCCGCAACCAATCAACGCCGCCGCGAACTGGCGCGAATCCGCGAGCCGACTATGTTGCGTTGGTCGCGCGTTTGGCGCCGACATCCAACGCGACGCATCCAACGCACGACACGCCGCGTAAACTGAACAGGACAGACCATGGGCAACCAGGCGCCGATCATCAGTCAGCCGCTCAGCCGTATCCGCGAGCTCGAAGCGCAAAGCATCTACATCCTCCGCGAGGCGTACCGCCACTTCGACTCACTCGCCATGCTGTGGTCGATCGGCAAAGACAGCACGGTCATGCTGTGGCTGGCGCGCAAGGCGTTCGCCGGCGAGGTGCCAATCCCGCTGGTTCACATCGACACGAGCTACAAGATCAAGTCGATGATCGACTACCGCGACCGCATCGCGCGGGAGTGGGGCTTGACGATGATCTACGGCCAAAACGTCGAAGCGCTCGAAAACGGCATGAACCACACGGTCGGACGCCTGCAATGCTGTTCGGCCCTCAAGACCGAGGCGCTGCGGCGCACGCTCGATGGCACGGGACCGCGCTGGCGCATGAACGAGGCGGGCGACTACGTGCGCGATTGGAACCCGCGGCCCTACAACGGCGTCATCGTCGGGGCCCGCGCGGACGAAGAAGGCAGCCGCAGCAAGGAGCGCTACTTCAGCCCCCGCGACGAGAACAACGACTGGGACGTCAGCGAGCAGCCTCCGGAGTTCTGGAACCAGTTCAAGACACGATTCGCGCCCGGAACTCACGTCCGCATTCACCCGCTGCTCGACTGGACCGAGATCGACCTGTGGGTCTACATCGCAGCGGAGAAAGTGCCGATCATCGACCTCTACTTCGATACGGGAAGCGGCCGTCGGTACCGGTCGCTGGGCTGCGAGCCTTGCACCGGCGACATCCAAAGCGTGGCGAAGACGCCGACGGAAGTTATCGATGAGCTTCGTGTGTTGAACATCCCCGAGCGCGCCGGACGTGCGCAGGATGCGGTTGACCCCCATGCGATGGAGAAGCTAAGACGCGACGGCTATATGTAGCCCCGACGCCGTCAAAAGCCGCTCTCCTACGCCGAGATCCGCCGAAATCCGCCGAAAACCCGCCTCTGGGGCCCGCGATTCATGACCGAAGCTGCCACCAAGATGCCGCAAGCATCCCTGCCCGATCCCGACGCTGTACCCGACGAAGCGATGCTCGCCAAAGAGCGCGAGATGCTCCAGGTCGTCACCGTCGGTCACGTCGATCACGGAAAATCGACCCTGGTCGGTCGTTTGCTGTGCGATTCCGAGACCATTCCGCCGATGAAGGTGAAGGCCGTCCGCGATCTTTGTGAGCGGCAGGGCAAGGTCTTCGAATACGCGTTCCTGCTCGACGCGCTCGAGGCCGAACGGGAGCAAGGCATCACCATCGACAGCGCCCGCTGTTTTTTCCGCAGCGACAAGCGCGACTACATCCTCGTCGACGCGCCCGGCCACGTGGAATTCATCCGCAACATGGTGTCGGGAGCCGCGCGCACCGAAGCGGCCCTGCTGTTGCTCGACGCCAACGAAGGCATCCGTGAGAATTCGCGCCGACACGGCAAGCTGCTCAGCCTGCTGGGCGTCAAGCAGATGGTCGTCGTGGTCAACAAGCTCGACCTGCTCGACTACGATCAAGCGCGCTACGAACACCTCGTCAATGCGTACGGCAAGTTCCTCAAGAGCTGTGGCATCGAGCCGACCGTTTACGTGCCCGTGAGCGCGCGCGACGGCGACAACGTCGTGTTCAAGAGCGACAACCTCGGCTGGTACGACGGCCCGACGCTGCTCGAGGCGCTCGACGACCTCAAGCGCATCCCCAGCCCGATCGAAGGACCGCTGCGGGTGCCGGTGCAGGACGTCTACAAGTTCAATCGCAGGGGCAACGACGAGCGGATGACGGTCGGCCGGATCGCGTCGGGCATCCTCCGGGTCGGCGACGACATCGTCTTTTCACCCAGCGGCAAGCGCAGCAAGGTCAAGGCCCTGCGTCTGTTCGCGAGCCCCGATCCCGAGGTCATGCAAGCGGGTCAGAACGCGACGGTCGTCATGGAAGACGAGCTGTACGTCGCGCGCGGCGAGATCATGCATCGACCCGACGACGGGCCGCAGGTTGGGCGCGTGTTGAAGGGCCGCATCTTCTGGCTGGGGCGCAAATCGCTGCGTGTGGGCGGGGTCTACGGACTTCGCATGGCGACCGCTGAGCTCGAGTGCGAGGTCATGGCGATCCCCAACACCACCGACGCCGCGACGCTGTCGACGCTTTATGACGCGCCCGCTGTCGAACGAAACCAGATCGCAGAGGTGGTGGTTCGCCTGACCAAAAAGCTCGCGTGCGATGTTGACGGCGGTTGCCCGGACACCCGCCGATTCGTGCTGCTCGACGGCTACGACATCGCAGGTGGCGGCCAGGTTTCGTCGATCGAGCCGGTTTCAGGTGACGGCCGACGCGCTGTCGAACACCTCGACGACTTCCAGTGGAGCGCGCAGCCGACCGATCGCGACGCGTGGAGAGCGCGTCATGGTCACAGCGCGGCCCTCGTCTTGCTTGTGGGTGACAAAGGCGTCGGCAAAACCGAGCTCGCCGCCGCGCTGCAAAGGCGCCTCTTCACCGACGGTCTCAACGCCGTGCTGATCGACAGCGACAACGTGCTCGCCAAGGCGCCGCAGGATACGTCGCTGGATACCGCACGCGAGCAGCTTCAGACCCAATTCGAGCGGACCATCAAGCCGCTGCTCGACGCCGGGTTGGTGGTCGTCGCGACCAGCAATAGCATCGGGCTCGCTGACCACGGTTGGCTCAGCGCCATGACCGAACACACGCGGTTGTGCGTGCTGCTGTCCCCGGACCGCAACGCGCGGCTGGTCGACGCCGACGTCCAGGTCTTTGGTTCGGCCGCGATCGACGACACATTGCAGCGTCTGTCCGAGCGGGTCGCCGACCTCGTTCGCTGATTGGGTGACCGATTGATGAAGGCTCGGGCGATGCCAGAACAGCCCGGATTTGCGCGCAGAATCGCCGTCGTAGCCGGCTTGCTGGTCGGCGTCGTTGGCTGCGGCGCCACGGTCGTCGGGCCGCCGATTCTCGGTGGTGGACGCCACGCGCTGATCGAGAAGCTCGACGTTTCGCTCAAGATCCCCGTCGGGATGGACCGCAAGAAGCCACACGTCTGGACTCTCGACGCCGGCGGTGTGCGCCACGCGATGCTGTGGGTCGAGCGCAAGAAGCTGCCGGAGACGGGCGCGAAAGGCTGGGTGGACGCGGCGGCCAAGCGGATGGGAAGCAGCGGCATGGCCGGCTTGATTCGGCGCGAGGTCGTGATGATCGGCGACCTGGACGCGCACCTGCTGGAGTCGATCACGCTGCTCGGGCGGCAACGTCGCGCGGCGATGCAGCTGGTCGCGGGAGCGGAGGATGGGCTCTATGTCGTCTCCGTGCTGGCGACGCTCGATACGATGAAGCGCAACCATAAGGCCTTCGAGAAGGCGCTGCGGTCCACGCGAATCCCGCGCCGGCAGTAGGCTCAGAGGATCAGCTCAGAGGATCAGTGCGCTGACGCCGATTTGCTCTGCGGCTTGGCGTTCCAGATGAGCAGCGCGAAGATCAGTCCGATGACGGCGAGGGGCAGCATCGCGCCCGGCCACGCGATCCAGTTTGCGGGGTCCCTGGCGGCGTCGCCGTCGGGAAGGAGCTTGCCGAGAATGCCGGACTGAAGACCGGTGCCGAGGTACACGAAGCCGTCGATGACACCGACCGCGATGCCCGCATTCTTGCGTCCACCAAAGTCTGCGCTGGCCGTGCCGCTCAACATGCCGTGCACGCCGATGATGCACAGGCTCATGAACACCACCGTCCAACCGAGCAGCACCGAATCGAGGATCACGAACATCAACAGCGCGCCGGCGACCATGCCTCCGTAGAGGATCGCCGCGACCGGCCCACGCCGTGAGTTGAAGACGTGGTCGCTGATAACGCCGGCGAACATGCCCGCGAAGATGCCGGCGCAGCAGAGCATCAGGCCCCAGTTTTGGAAGACGAACTGGTCGGCGACGCCGGTCTGCTTCGAGAAGATCTTGCCCCAGTGCATGATCGCGTTGCGCAAGAAGCCGCTGCAGAACTCGATCGCGGCGATGGTCAAGATGATCTTGCTGGTGAACATTCGCTTGAACACCGAAAGGACAGGATCGGGCTCTTCGGATTCGCCGCTGGTCGCGTCGCCAAGGTCGAAGTTGTCAAAGCCGGCGCCGGCGGGGCGGTCGCGGATCAGGAAGAAGTCGAGCAGGAAGAAGATGCAGAGAATGGCGGCGGGGGTGAAGAAGACCCAATGGACGCCGGGCGTTTCGGGCGTATGGACCGCCTTGAGAATCATCGAGTTCCAGTCGAACGCGAAGTAGACGCCAAGCGAGATGAGGATGCCGAAGATGCCGCCGAGCACGCCGCGTTCTCGGACGTGGAACCAGGCGGCGTTGACCTTGACGATCGACACCGCGCCAAAGCTCTGGAAATACATGTTGAACGCGTACAGGAGCGTGTAGGTCGTCTTGAGCGTTTCGGCATCGGACGTGAAGCCGGTGTAGACGACCATGCCCATCGCGAAGTTGGCGATGGCGCTGCCGGCCGCTCCCAACAGGATGGTGAACCGGCCACCGAGGCGGTCGCAGATCGGACCGTTGATGACAAATGCGCAGCCGTAGGTCACCGCGCCGAACATGAAGATCTCGCCAAAATCGGCGTTGGTCATCATGCCGAGCTCGGCGAAGGCGGACTTGGCGACGGTCAGGTTGTAGCGGCCCATGTAGAGGAACGCGTACGTCAGCCCCAATGGGAACCAGTTGAAGAACCGGCGCTTGCGGAAGGCGTCACTGTGATCGATTTCGACCTTGGGCAGACGCGCCAGCACAACCGCCACGACGGCGAGCAAGAGCAGGATCGGCAGGAAATTCTCGAGCCAAGCAGGCATGGCGGCTCCTTTTTCGCAGTGGGCGGGATCTAGCAGGTTTGGGGTTTGTGCGCGAGGAGCCATCTCTCAGCAAATGTGACAGATTTGTGACAGACCGCCGATTGCGTTAGGATCTCAGGATCTTGCCCACCGCACATGTGGCGCGGCAGGAAGGAGGACGGTCCCGCGTGTTCAAGGTGGCACACGATACGCTCGCGACGGAGCTTGGCGACGACCTCAGTCTGCGCATCAAGGCGCACGACGCCCACCGGGCCGAATGGATCGCCACGATTCCCCTCGCCGAGCCCGGCGCGGTCCGCAGCTGCGAAGTGACGTTCGACGTCGCGATTCCCGAGCGCTTGTGGCGGCCGCACAACGCGTGGAAGCGGCTGTTCGTGCGTACCCGGCTCGGCAGCCCGCGCCTGTGGACGGAGGCGGATGTCCTCAACAAGCCACCGACGTCGGTCATCGCGGTGCGGCGGCAGTGTTTGTCGGCGGTTCACCGGCTGAAGACAGAAGCGGTGCGGATTCGAAAAACGCTGCGCAAGTTGGCGGCGGAGTCCAGGTCTATGCCCGAGCAGCTCGCGGCGGAGTTGGTCGTCCAGATCGCGGCCGCGCTCGCCGAATCGCGGGAGGTTCGACGGCGCATCGCGGCGGGCAATGGCGAAGGTGTGGCGGCGGAGGCGGCGCTGGCCCGCGACTACATTTCGGCCGAGATTCTTCATTTCGGCGGGCGGGTCCTGGCGTCGCTCGACGGCGAAGTGCGCATCAACAAACGGGATATCAAGCCGATCGAGGGCGACCGGGAAGCGCTCGACGGCGCGCTTCGGACGCTGTTCTTGACCGAATGCACGTGGCGGGCACAGCGCGACCTGGTGGTGCCAGACGCCGAACAGCGCGAGAGCGTCGATCGTTACCTGGCCCGGACCAGCGCGCTCAAACAGCATTTTCAGCGCGCGCTCTTTCTCGACGCGGACGTCGCGGAGCTCGATGAGCGGCTCGGCAACTGGATCGCCGCATTCGTCGCGATCGTGGCGTCGACCTGGTACTTCGTCTGGCAGGTCTACTACCTCAACGAAGCGATGCAGGTGGGCACGACGGTCGTGTCGTTGTTCATGGCCGGGGGCGTGGCGGGGCTGCTGTACGCGGTCAAGGACCGAATCAAGGAGCTGGGACGCCGATGGGTGTTGCGCTTGATGCGCGATCTCTACGCCGATCGGGAAGTGAAACTGCACCTGCGACGGGACGGCGGCGGACGCGGACGACGGCTGGCAGTGGCGCGGGAGACGATTCGTAAGCGTGTCGTCAAACCGTCCGGCAAGGTGGGCAGCATCGGCACGACCGGACCACATGTCATGCTGTCGGTGCGCGACATCGTGAGCCATCGCGGCGGAATCGACCTGGCGCGGCTCGGCATCACGTCCATCAAACACATCTTCCGGTACGACGTCTCGGTGCTTTTTGGCAGCGTGGACGACCAGCGCAAACACGTGGTGGTGCGCGACGGCAACAAGGTCCGCGTGGTCCGTACGCGACGCGCCTACCGCCTGCCCGTCCGCGCGAGGCTGCTGATCGACGGCGCGAGGATGCCCATCCTGGAGCGCTACGGAGAGCTGGTGATCCAAGGGAGAAAGCTGCGCGGATTGCGGATGAGCACAACGCCCGACCCGTTCTGGCAAGCCGTGGGCGAGCAATAGCCGCAAGCAGGCCCGATTGGAAGTCGCTGACTGAGCGATGGGCCGAGTCCGAGCGACCCGA
>CAZLMW010000096.1:0-31832 GCA_964560875.1 uncultured Enterobacteriaceae bacterium | reverse complement strand
CCGCGACTGCCCGACCGCACCAACCACATCGTCAGCCGCCGGTTGGCCGCCTTCTTGCCGTCGACGGTCGCCGCGATTTTGACCTTGCAGGGCCCACCGTTCCACGTCTCTCGGTACGGGCGCGGCGCATCCCGAGGGCGGACGTACGTTGCGACTCGCGGATCATCTTTGAGCCACTTGTCCGCCGTCGTGATCGCGACCGGGCGATTCGAGGCGCGGACGATCATCTTCTCTCGCCCTGGCCACGGCGCGAGCTGCAGCCGCCAACCAGCGACCTGGATCGTGGCGCCGGCGCGGGTCCACGTGACAACCCCTGCGCCCGTTCGTCGGTCGCGTGTGTCACCCTCGAGCGCTGGTTGACCGAGCGCCACACGCGCCGGACCAAGACGCCACTGGTAGCCGATCAACCCGGCCGATTTGGCTGCGCCGATGAATCGGATCCCGATCGTGTGGCCTCCCGCGGTGGCCAGCAGCGCAACGCCGTCGTCGATGGCGATCACCTTCGCGCTCAGCTGCGGAAAGAGCGACGCCATGGACCCGCGGATGATCGTCAGGCCGACCGGTGCTTTCGCCTTCTTGCGACGCACGGTGATCTCGCACGGCGTGCCGATTCTGCCGCGGATCCGGGCCGCGACCTTGCTGACGGTTGGCTTGGCCGGGACCTTCCAGCCGTTTACGTCGAGGATGATGTCGCCCGCGAGCACGCCCCCTCGCGCCGCTGGACCGCCCGCTACGACCCGCGACACGACGACCATGTCACCGCGGCCATCGAGCACCATGCCAACACCGCCGCGCCCTTTCGTTGCGGTTGTCGCCGCCCCGATGAAGGGTGAGCGGTCGCTTATCGGGGCCGCTTTCTGGGCGCCCTTCTTGGACGTCTTCGTCGCGGGGACGTACTTGCGAGCGGCCTTTTTGCGCGAATGCCCGCTCCGCTTCTTCGCCGCGTCTGCGCTGTCTGGGATCAATGTGATCGTCAGCGCGGTGGCCACAAGCGCGCAGACGAACCGGGCGACAGCCGGCACCAGCACGGCAGCGTGCGCACCGTTTCCGTGGAAACGAAGCCCCGAGGCTGTCCGGTCTCTTGCTTGCATCTTCAAAGCGCAAACCCAATCATCGCGCACCGCCATCGTGCGGCCCTATCCGTCGGTCGTCAAACGCATCGGCAGACCAGATCGGCCAACGCGATGGGCCAACGCGATCGGCCAATCGGATCGGCGGCGCGCAGGCCACGCCATCATCAACCCCATCGGTGCCGTGACGATTCCCGGCCCGGTCAGCCCTCCCGGGCACGGAGCCACCATGACGCCTGTTTACGTCATCGACGCCCTCAGGACCCCGATCGGCCGCTACGGCGGCGGACTTGCCCACGTTCGACCGGACGATCTCGCCGCTGAGGTGATCAAGTCGCTCGTCGATCGCGCACCTTGGCAGGGTGACAGCGTCGATGAAGTGATCCTCGGCTGCGCCAACCAGGCCGGTGAGGACAATCGCAACATCGCCCGCATGGCGACACTGCTCGGCGGATTGCCGCAGGACGTCCCCGCCTACACGATCAATCGGCTTTGTGCTTCCGGACTTGACGCGATCAACGCGGCATTTCGCCAGATCGCGATCGGCGAGTCAGATCTCGTGATCGCCGGCGGCGTCGAGAGCATGTCGCGCGCCCCCTGGTCGGTCGCCAAGCCGTACACCGGACCGCCCCGCGGCAACAACCAGATGTGGGATAGCGCCCTCGGCTGGCGCTACCCCAACCCGAAGATGGAAGCGCTCTTTCCACTCGAAGCGATGGGCAAGACGGCCGAGAACCTTGTCGACAAATACACCATCAGCCGCGAGGCCCAGGACGGCTACGCGCTCGCCTCGCAGCAAAAGGCGATCACCGCAATGGACGCCGGCAAGTTCACCGAAGAGTTGATTCCGATCACGGTGAAGCTCCGCAAGTCCACCGTGGTCGTCGATGCCGATGAAGGGCCTCGCCGCGACTCTTCACCCGAGAAACTGGCGCGCCTGCGGCCGGCGTTTCGAACCGGCGGCTCTGTGACGGCGGGCAACTCGTCCACCCTCAACGATGGCGCCTGCGCGCTCGCGATCGCCTCACAGGCGTTCATTGATCGCCACGACATCACGCCGCTGGCGCGCATCGTCGGTTCCGCACAGGCCGGCGTGGATCCCACGATCATGGGCATCGGCCCCGTGCCTGCGACCGACAAGCTGATGCGGCGCGTGCAGTGGAGCTGGGACGACGTCGATTTGGTCGAGCTGAACGAAGCGTTCGCGGCGCAGTCACTCGCCGTGCTCAGCCATTGGTCGATCGATCGCGCCAAGGTGAACGTCAACGGCGGCGCCATCGCCCTGGGTCATCCGCTCGGCTGCAGCGGGGCACGCATCGCGACTACATTGCTCTACGAGATGAAGCGCGCCGACGCCAAGCGGGGCATCGCGACGCTTTGTGTCGGGGTAGGTCAGGGCGTGGCCACCGCTTTCGAGCGCATTTGATCGCCCGCTCAACCCAGGCTCGTCGGCGACCCATAGCTTCTGCCGTCCGTTTCAATCGGCCTGCACCGACGACCAAAGTTCGCCGATGACCGCAGCAAATTCAGCGGGATCCGCGTCGGCGTCGAGACTGCGCTCCACGTTCCGTTGGTAAACGGTGACCCCGCTATCCGGATCCAGATCAAAAGCGCGTCCCATCCCTTCGTCGCCCGCGGTCCGCGGCATCGGGAATACCTTCACCGTCCCGACGCCCTCCAGCGTATCGATCAGCGCCCGCTTGACGGCGCTTTTCGCGAGTCGTGGCGGAGCTTCATATCCGTCTTCGAGGTCGCCGGCCGCAGCAAAGAGCTTGTCCGCTGCGCTGTAGTCGCCCCGCGCCTCCATCAAGAAGGCTCGGCTGTAGGCGGTCGCTGCCTGGCCCCCGAAGAGCTCGTCGCAAAGGTTGGCTTCGGCCGCCGCGGCTTCAAGTTCGCCGAGCTCGACAAAAATCCGGCAGCGCTCCGCATACGCCGTCAGGTAGTCGGGGTCTTGCTCCACGTACCTGCCCCAGAGCTCGAGCGCGCGCCGGAAATCTCCGGTCTCCGCCACACACTCCGCCTCAAACGCCAATAAATCCAGATCCTTGCCGTCCGCGGACCGAAGCTCGCGCACACAGGCCAGTGCTTCTTCCGGATCACTCAGCAGTAATTCTGTTATCGCTTCCTGGTCGCTGCGCTTCATTCGAGGCCTCCAAACGGGTCGCAGAAATCGCCAACTGCGCGACATTTCTGGCGGCCCTCACCATGGCACGCAAACCCACCGGCGCAAGTCCGGGCCGGCCTCGTTGCACGCCCCCTGCGCAAGCCTTTGAAAAGACGCGGCGTTCAGATGCCTCAGAGGAACCAGCAAAAGGGTGTGAAGACGGTCGCCCGGCTACTTGACCCCTTCGCGAGCCCGGTGCTAAATACGCTCCGCTCGCTGCAACGCCCGAGAGCACACCGGTTGACATCAGTGTCTACAGGTGGATGATCGGGACCATCGTAAGCAGCGACTGCGACCAACGGGCACACCCGGGGCCGTGTCCATAACGAGGTAGCCCATGCCGGGCCCGCCTCTTCCACCAGCTCATCCCTGGACCCAACGAGGAGTTTTTGGATGTTCCATACTATTGCTGAGTTCTTTGAAGAGGGCGGATGGGGCATGTGGCCCATCCTTGGGCACCTCGTCTTTATTCTCGCCATCATGTTCGAGCGCATTTTCGTGCTCTACATCCGTTCTAGCGTCAAAAAGGAGGAGTTCATCAAGCTCCTCCAGGTGCCGATCCTGAAGGGCGACCTGAATCGCGTCCTGAAGGTCTGCTCGACCTACCAGTACCCGCTCGCGCGTATCGTTCACGCCGGCGTCCTCAAGGTGAAGCGCTCCGACGAGGAAGTGCAGGCCGCGATGGACGAGGCGTACCTGCGGGAGCTCCCGCAGATCAAGAAGCGCATCGATTACCTCAACCTGCTCGGCAACACCGCGACTCTCGCGGGCCTGCTCGGCACGATTACCGGACTCATCGCAACGTTCGGCGCAATCGGCCGTCCAGACGTTGACCCGTCGCAGCGTTCGACCCTCCTCTCGGCCGGTATTTCCGAAGCGATGAACTGCACCGCTTTCGGTCTCGCCACCGGTATTATCGGCGTTCTCGCGTTCGCCGTGCTGTCGTCGAAGGCGACCGAGATCGAGTCGGACATCAACGAGGGCACCGTTCGCGTCCTCAACCTGATTGTTGCCAACCGCAACAAGATGGGCGACATCAAAGAAGACGCGGCCTAAGAACTCTGCTTCGCGGGGACCCAGCGTCTGTTGGGTCCCCGCGTGTGCGTTCTTGCCAAGACCTTCGTCGTTGTTGCCCTCCGGCAACCACTAGCAGGAGTACCCCATGGCTGGTGCAGCATCTGGTAAGGGCGGCGTAGCTGACGCAACGCTGAACGTCGTTCCCTTCATCGACCTGCTGATCTGCTTGATCTGCTTTCTCGTCATCTCCGCTGCGTGGTCAACGCTGTCGAAGATCGACGTCGACCAGGCGCTGCCCAAAGCGTCGAAGTCGCCGCCGAAGAACGACGACAAGAAGAAGGATCCGAAGCTGAACGTGGCGGTGACGCCCAACGGCTACATGATCAACTTGTGGAACGCCGAGAACGTCGCGCTGCAGCAGCCAGAGACGATTCCCACGACCGGTGAATTCCGTCTCTGCCGCGGCAAGATGCTCGAAGGCACCTGCCAGGGCAGCTACGAGAACTTCAAGAAGTACGACAAGGCCAAGCTCCAAGAGCGGCTCGCGTACCTCATGAAAGAAGCCAAGAAAGGCGACAAACTCAAGACGATGGTCGCGTGTCACGACAAGGTGCCGTACATCCATCTGATTGGAACGCTCGATACCGTCCTGCACTCGTGCGAAGACGAAGAGGGCACGAGCTGCCTCAAGAGCCCGTCGGTGGGCGACATCAACCTGCTCCGCGCCGAAGGCTTCCAGAACTTCGAGTAGCGCAGGCTGACCAGCCCACCCCCCGCGTCAAGCGGTCAGGAGAACTGAACCATGGCGGTACACCAGCCACACGCCCGCGCCGGCTCCGGCGTTGCTCTCAAGAGCGTCAAGAAAGCCGTCATGCACGGCGGCGGCCACGGTATCTTCGCGACTCTCAACGTCGTGCCGATGATCGATATGTTCATCATCCTCGTCGTCTTCCTCATCCAGCAATTCAGCGCTTCGGGTGAGCTGATGTCGATCAACCCCGACGTCGCGATGCCGAAAGCCCGCGCGAAAGCCGAGCTGGATCGTGCGCCGATGATCGCGCTGACCCGCGGCAAGGGTAAGCAACCGGGTGTGCTGTTGTTCGAGAACAACCAGGTCCTCTCGATCGCGGACATCAACGAGGTCAAGTACCCGAGCTGGGACATCAAGCCCCTGGCCGAGGTGCTCAAGCGCAGTTGGAAGCTTCAGCAGAAGAGCGCTGACAAGAAGCAGCGAAGGAATCGCAAGGTGATCATCCAAGCGGACAGAACCGTGCCATTCCAAGTGATCAAGATGGTGATGGCGACATGCGGCCGAAATGAATACCGCGAACCGAACTTCGCCATCATGGTCGGCAAAGAAAAAGAAGGCTGATTTCAGCTCAAGATCGTCGCAACGCCCGCCCGCGCAAACGTGGCGGGCGTTGTCATTTTTGTCTGATCGGAGACGTGGGCGACGGCTATGTGTGCAGATTTCGCGCCTTCTCCTGTCTGCAGGTTGACACTTGTCGGCTCGTGGTCCGAAATGACCACCAAGACCGCTGACTACAACGTCAAGACACCGGAGACCTGATGCGCATGGCCGTGCGGTTGTTGGCGTGCGGACTCGTGGTCGCCGGCGTTGTGGTGCCAGCTCTCGCGACGGCGCTGCCGCTTACGGTCGTGTTCCTAAACGGGCAACGCGCCGAGGTCTTCTTCAACGACGGCGATAGCTTCCGCGTGGTCAATGGACCGGCAAAGTTCAAGGGCACCAAGGCGCGCCTGGCGGGCTTCAATACGCTCGAGTCGTACGGCAATGTGCACAAATGGGGTGCCAAGACGTATTGGGAGCAGTACGCCAACGCCAAGCAAGGCACGCTCAACGGCCGCAAGGGCGTCTGGAAGTGCTGGACCGGCAAGATTGGCGACAAGAACGCACCGATCAGCAAGGACGGTTACGGGCGCATCCTTTGGTGGTGCCCCGACCTCGCTTACAGCCAAATCGTGAAGGGTCTCGCCCACACGATGAGCATGACCAAGGGGGGCAACCCCACGCTCAACGAGGCGCAACGGATCGCGATCAAGAACCGCGTCGGCATGTGGTCGCGCGGCGTGCCTGAGTACATCCTGACGTCGACACACTCGTGGGACGAGGCCTACGCGAAGGAGCGAGGGATGGCCTACAACCGCCTTGTGTCCATCAAGGACGGCTACAGTCAGAAGTGGCTGCACCGCAACCCGTACAAGGAGTGCCACGAGGTGTGCCGCTGGCGGGTGGTCGACATGGCGCCCATCGAACGCATGGCGGCGCAGCTGCCAACCGCCGTGACCTCCGTGTTCATCAAGGACGGCAAGGTCGACAGCGAGCGTCTCGAGCGGTTTCGTAACAAGTATGACGTCTCCACGCGCAAGATCGTGGTCAAGCGATTCGCAGAGATCGGCGAGGTCCACTGGGATTACGTCAAGGATGCGGACGACAAGGCAGCCATCAAGAAGCTGCTGACTCCGTGGCGCGAGGCGGGCAAGAATCGCTTTATCCGCATCGACTCGTGCATGATCTACGCTCCATTCACCCGCCGCTACGGCAAAAACAGCGCCACATGCTTGCATTGAACAAACCGCTGGATGCGCCGCGAGCTCTCCGACGTGTCGGTTGGGGCTTGGTGACGATTGCTGGGCTGGCTGTGGTCGGAAGCTGCAGCTTCGACGCCCCGGCGCGGCCGGTTATGGGCTATGAGAACAACGATCAGAGCTGCGACGACGGTCTCGACAACGACCGCGACGGCATGATCGACTGCGAGGATCCCGACTGCCTGTACACGTCGAGCCACTGCGGCGAGATCGTGCCCGCGTACCCAAACTTCCGGGTCGAAAACAAGCACGCGCTGTGCATCGATAAGGTCGACAACGACAGCGACGGACAGTTCGACTGCGGCGACCGCAAATGCCAGGCGATTGCCGAGGTGTGCTGCAGCATGGAGTTCACCAACGAGCGGTGCTCCGACGGGATCGACAACGACCAGAACGGCTACGTCGACTGCAAAGACTTCGGCTGCAAGCTCGGCATCTTCGTGACCGTCTGCGACGAGTTTAGCCCCGATGCCTGCAATGACGGCAAGGACAATGACGAAGACGGCAAGACCGACTGCGCCGAGAAAGCGTGCCAGAAATACAGCAACTGCAAGCCGGCCAGCGAGCCGGAGGACACGCTGGAGAAGTGCAAGGACAGGATCGATAACAACGGCAACGGTTTCGTGGACTGCGCCGACTTTGGCTGCAGCAAGAGCCCCGATCCGGTCATCAAGAAGTACTGCGAGGACAACCCGGCGCCTAAGGAGAACACCTACGAGCTCTGCACCGACGGCAAGGACAACGATGGGACCGGCAAGTACTTCGATTGCAACGACAACGGCTGCAAGGAGCTGAACGATCCGAAGTTCGACAAGTACTGCGCGGACCGGGCGGAAGAGACGTTGGAAGCCTGCAAGGACGGCAAGGACAACGACGGCAACGGTTACATCGACTGCGAAGACTTCAGCTGCACCGGCTCGCCCGACATCGAGGCGGTTGAGTACTGCGAGTCGATTGGCGAGAACACGTTCGACAAGTGCAAGGACGGCATCGACAACGACGGCAACGGTTACATCGATTGCCAGGACAACTCGTGTCGCGAGGCCAAGGACCTGGGCGCCCGCCTCGCCTGCCAGGAGAGCGTCGGAGACGCCAATGCGCAGTGCAGCGACGGTAAAGACAACGACAAGGACGGGTTCATCGACTGTGCCGACTGGGACTGCGCATGGAACCCCGACGTGACCGTTTGCAAAGGCAAGACGAAGCCGTGCCAGTAGGACGAATTCGACGAGCCGAGGGCTGGAGACAGGGATGACGACAAAGCATGTCCGCTGGACGTTCACCGCAGCCGTGGTTGTTGGCTGGGTGCTGCCCGTGTCGGCGGCTGCCCAGGCCGCGGCACCATTCGCGGTCGAAAAGAAGTGCGATGACGGCGTCGATAACGACAACGACGGGCTGGTCGATTGCGCCGATGCGAACTGCCGCGACGTGTCCCCGGTTTGCAAGCCGGGCCGGGGAGAGGAGAACACCAACAAGTCCTGCAGCGATTGGATCGACAACGACGGCGACGGCAGCGTCGACTGCGACGATCGGAACTGCCAGGAGTCGCACATCAAGGTGTGTCGCGGTTCGGCAAATCGACCCAAGGGTACGGGCAACGCCGGCAACTCCGACTACGAGATGCCCGAGCTGAAGGAAGGTCAGTCCGTCGAAGATTTGATCGGAACCGGCGGCGACAACGACGGCGAACGTAGCGACCAGGACTGCAGCGACGGCATCGACAACGACAACGACGGCAAGATCGACTGTGCGGACTTCGGCTGCCGCTTCGATCCCTCGGTCACGGTGTGCCGCGGCAACCCGGGCATGCGCTTTTCGATCGTCGCCGGCATCGCCCAGATGTACCACCTGAAGAACCCGAAGATGGGCGACGGCACGTGGGATACCGCGTTCACCCGCATCCAGCTGCGCTCGTTCGGGCCCGTGCCGCTCATCGACAACAGCTTCTATCTGCTCAGTTTGCGCGCCGAAAAGACGCCCCGGCTGACCTTCGCGATGTTCCAGATGCCGATCGGTTCGACCGGACACACGTTCAACGTGAACTCTGGCGGCGGCGGCTTGTCGTCGATGGTCATCATCTCAGCGGCCAAGCAGATGTTGCTCGAACCGGCCTATTACGTCGTGTCAGCGTTCGAGCAGGGCAACGGCGCGGCGGTCGAGCTTGCCGGCCCCATCATCAAAGGTGGCATGTTGAGGTATCGAATCTTCGCCGCGGGCGGCTCCGGACGGTTCACAGGCAACGTTGGCGGCCGCTATTTCTCGTTCAACAACACCAACTACACCTACGCCGCCGGTGCCCAGCTGCACATCAACGCGATCGGAACCTACAGCCGTTTCGACACCAATTTTGTGTACACGCCGCTGCCCACGACGCTCGCGTTCCTGGTCGGCGCCAAGTACGACCAACGCGCGCAGGAACGCTATCCCGCCGTCAATGCCTTCTCGATCCTCCGAAAAGGCCGGCTCATCCTGATCGGCGAGTTCTACGGCAAGAAGGAACTCGAGTTCGACTCGACGCAGTACGCCTATGTCATCCAGGCTGGATTCTTGGCGATCAAACGCAAGCTCTTCCTCGCCGCAGATTTCGGCAGCTACATCGCCAGCGAGATGCAGAACCCGCCGCAAACGCTTGAGACCGACCTCCGAAAGCAGCTCGACGAGCAGCAATTCCGGTTCGCCGCGCACTACTACTTCTATCGGAATATTGGTGTGATGTCATTGCGTTACAAGAACCGTCAGGTGCAAAATGCCAACGGTCCGGACGCCAACGTCGAAGAAGAAGTGCGGCTCACGGCACAGTACCGGTTCTAGGCTCGACCGCGGCTGATTGGGTCGGGGCGATCACGGTTTTCGGGCGGCGTCGAGGCCGTTTCGCAGTGCGTCTAGCTCCAGTAGTTCACTCTTGCCGCCACTTATTTGGCGGCGAACCCGTACATAAATTGGCCTGATTCCCGATCACCTTCATGCGCGCCCTTGCGCGGGAGGTGACGATGCGAGTTGGTGCAGAGAGCCTGCGCGGTCGGTGGTGGGGACCGATTGCGCTGGCCATGGTCGTCGGGTCGCTGTGGGCGTGGCATGGACCCTGGTGGCCGATCGGCAGCACGCTGGCGGTCGTGGCCTGGACCGGGATCGCGTGCCTATTGGCTAAGCGTGGTCGCACGGTGGCGGGGCCAGCGGCGGCGTGGATCGCGATCATGATGGCGTCGGGGATGCACGTTCACGGTGCCCGATCGCGCCTCTCGCCTCCTGTTGCCGGTCGGTCCGCCGACGCTCTTGAGCGAGCCGTTCATATCGTCGAGGTCCTTGGACCTTGCCGCCGCGGTCGACGTTCGGATTCGTGGACGGCGCGCTGGATCGCTCGCTGCGGGATGGGTCCGGGTGCCCCATGCCGGCCGCGCTCGGGCGACGTTGACGTGCGGTATCGCGGACCGATTCCAGCGGCTGGGCAACGCGTGCGCGCTTTGGGTGTTGTGCAGCCGATCGCGGGATTCCGAAATCGGGCTACCGATGGGGCGATCGAAGCGAGATGGCGGCGCGGTCAGGTCGGTGTTCTGCGGGCCCGGGCCGTGTTGGCGGAGCATGAAAACGCCGAGCCTACGAGTCGATTGCTCGATTGCGGATCGCGGATTGCGTTGGCGAAACGCGTAAGTGACGGACTGACAGGCGCCGATCATGGCCTGGCCAACGCCATCGTGTTGGGCGATCGGAGCGGGCTGCCCACCCGTATCGTGGACACCATGCGCGCACTCGGCATCGCGCATCTACTCGCCGTCTCCGGAACACACGTTGGGCTCGTTGTGGGCTGCGCCGTGGGACTGCTGCTTCTGTCCCTGCGCCTCGTCCCCGTTCGTGTGCTGCGGATCGCCCCGATCAGGCGGACCATAGCCGCGATCGCGGCCGTCTCAGGTTGGGGCTATGCATGGCTTGCCGGCCTGCCGATCAGCGCGCGACGGGCGATGGTGATGGCGACGGCCGGCTTGGTGGTGTGGGCGACCGGCCAACGACGCGACTGGTCCGAGCTGCTGGGTTGCGCGCTGTGTGTACTCCTGCTCGCCGATCCGCTCGCCGCCGTCGATGTCGGGCTGCAGCTCTCGGTGCTCGGGGTCGCTGGCGCCGCTAGCGTCGGTGGTGCGCGCGGTCTCGGCCCCCGAGGCGTGATCAAATCGTGGGTCGGCGCGTCTTGGCGGGCGTGGGCGCTCACTTCGCTCGTCGCGGTGCCGACCTTCTTCCAGGTTCCGTGGCTCTCGTGCGCGGCCAACCTGCTGGCTGTGCCGTGGTTCGGGTTCGTCATCCTGCCGCTCGCGCTCTTTCATGTCGGGCTCGTGGGTTTGGCCGCGCTGGCTGGCTTCGATTCGCTGATGATCACGGCCCTCACACGGCAGCTGATCGCGTGGTCCGTTGCACCGCTCGACCTGGTTGCAGCTGTCCCCGTCTCGTCTTGGCCTGTCTCTTCCGTCGCGGATCCCGTCGCGGCCGTGGTTGGTCTTTGCCTGGCCGCCGGGGCCTTCCCTGGCACTCGGACCCGCGAGCGCGCCGCCATGACGGCTGGCTGCGTTCTTCTCGCAGCTGCAGCAACTCCTCTGTGGGCATGGTGGTCACGTCCGCCGCATGGGCACGTCGACGCGACCTTCGTCGATGTCGGGCACGGCGATGCAACGGTCCTCAGGTTCGCGGACGGCGCCGTCATGGTGATCGACGGGGGTGGTCACGGCGGCGACGATGGCGCCATCGGCCGACTTGCATTGGTGCCCCAACTTCGCTCGATGGGCGTCTCGCGGGTCGACTTTATGGTGTTGAGCCACCCGGACGCCGACCATGAAAACGGGCTCCTCGCCGTCGCACGGGCGTTTCCGGTAGCGGAGTTCTGGTGGCAAGGAGACTCGCGCCGTTCACGCGAACATGTGGCCCTACTGGAGCGACTGCGCGCCGGAGGAGCCCAGCTTTGGCCGCCGCCGGCAAGCCTCGGTCAGACCCCAACCTGGCGGCGTGTCGGCGGGGTGCGTGTCGGTGTTGACTGGCCCGGAGCCAACCTGCCATCGAAGTTGATCAACGACCGCTCCATCGTGCTGCAGGTGGCCACCGGTGGCGCGGAACTGGTGCTGGCTGGAGACATCGAACGTCACGCAGAACGCCGGATGGCGCGCGGAGCTTGGCCGTCCGACCGTGTGCGGGTGCTCAAGGTCCCCCATCACGGCAGCACAACGTCGAGCAGCCCGGGGTTGTTGGATGCGATCGCGCCGCAGTTTGCGGTTGTGTCTGCGCGGCCGTGGGCTCGTCATCGGTTGCCTGCGCCATCGATCGTCCGGCGCTACGCCACGCGCGGAATCGCGACGTGGGTAACAGCTGACGGCTCGATCGATTTGCGCTTGGGACCGCGGTTTATCGCCGCTGCCCAGTCAAGCAGGAGCGCTGTTTGGTCCCTTCCCCGGTCCAGTCGAAGGTTTTCGACGCCACGCGACAAGCAAACCGATGAGAGCGGCGAAGCTGACCAATGCACCAAGCGGGAGGCCAGGCGGCGAGTAACTGAGCCTGATTCGATGTTTGCCTCGCGGCACGGCGATGGCGACGAACAGGCCGTCCGCCAGCGCCACATCGGCGGGTTCACCATCCACCGTCGCCCGCCACCCGTCGAGCCACGCATCGCGCACCACCACGATCGCGTCGTCATTCGCCGTGACATCGACCGTGGTCTCATCGACGCGCCGGGCGATGTCGCCGATCTCGATGGCACCACCGGCGCCGGGCAGTTTTCGGTCGAGCAACACCTCATCTCGCCCGATATGTTGCACACGCTCCAGGGCACGAACGCGATCGGGCTCCACGAGGACGCGTTGTGCCGCGGCGATTCGGTCAAAGGGAGCCGGGTGCCGCCGGATCATGTAGGCGGGTTGCAGTCGTCCGGCCACCGGCCATCGTGCAAAGCGCCGCGCACCTCGATCGCCCGGTCGCTGCAAGAGCGCCGAAACCGCCATCCGGTCCAACCACGGCGAGGGCCGGCGAACCTGCAGGTTGACGGCGTACCGGTCGGTGCGACGTCCGGCGAAGTGATTGGCGTAGCGGTTGGTCCACTCCGGCACAGCGGGCTCGTAACCCCCGGCGGACGCGACATCGACGGCCCCGCCCCAATTCGCCTGGCGCAACCGGCTCATCGTGGCCGCTCGGCCGCTGCCGCTGGTCCTCGCGACTCCGTCTACCAAGGCCTGGGGCCATTTCACTGCCGACTCGGTGACGAAGCGCCGCTTTTGCACGTGCACGCCAGCGAACACCCACCCCTCCGCTACTGCGATCAGCACCGCCGCGACGACGATTCGCTTGCGGCTTGTGGGCCATCTCGCGGCCACACCCACGATGGCGACCACCGCCGCTGTCCAGAGGAGTTCCTGCCGGGTTGCCGCTGCGGCCGCATCAACAACTGCCGGGCTGTAGCGCTTCGCCTTCGCAAGGAGCGGTCGCCACCAGCCTCGCGGGTCGTCCAATGCGTTCGCCTGCCACGCCAACCATCCCGCCGCGGTCACGGCCAGCGCGGCAGCAAGCCACCGCAGGTTGGAGCGCTCCTTCACGTCATCGGCATCCGCTACAGCGCTGGCGGCCAGGAGGGCAAGCAGCCCGATCGCGGGAGCCAACCAACGCGGCGGCACGCGGAACGACCCCATGCCGGGCACGACACCGATGAGCGCCTCAAGCAAAGGCCCATGGCGCCCGAGCGACAGCAAGACCAAGGCGCCCAATCCGCCGAGGATAACCGTCCGGTCAAGTCGCTTGCTGACGCCGCCCACAAGGCCCAACGCGATCGCCGCAGCACCCACATGACCCAGCGACTCGTGGTAGGAGAAGGCGCCCAGCCGAGCCTTGGTTCCCCCGAACGCGTCCGCAGCGATGGTCGTCCACAACGACGCCGCCGGCGCGCTGAACGAAAGCGGCAATTGGTCGAGGTTTGCGAGGTTTCGATTGAGCAGCGGCGCCAGGTACGCGGAGGGAATCCACTGGACAGCCGCGAGTCCCAGTCCCGCGAGCCCGCCAATCACCAGGTAGAGCCATCCGCGGCCGCCAGCGGACGCCGTATCAGCTCTGGCCGTCAACGCAGCCGCACCAACCACGAAAAAGAGCCCAAACGCGGTGTGATAGCTGACCTGAGGATGCCCGGCGAGCAGCTGCATCGCGATCGGAACAGCCAGCATCGTCACGGCTCGGGCGTCTCGTCGCCGCACAACAGCCAGGGCGGCCGCCCAGATCCACGGCGTCCAGGCCCACGCCTGCACGTAGCTCACATGGCCAGCGAAGAGGTGACCCCACGTGGGGCCAGAAAGCGCGAACACAACGGCCGATATCGCCCCCGGCCATCCCCACCTGAGCGGACAACGCCGGCACCACACCTGCCCCAGCGCGAACCCGCCCAACGCCAGCCAACCGATATGCGCCGCCATCGACAGCTGGACGGACTGCGTCGCGGGCAGGGCGAGCCCCACAATATTGGCCGGATAAAGAACACCCAGCTGCCATCCCGCGAAGAGGGGGACGCCGCCGAGCATGTACGGATTCCACGATGGAAATGAGCCGTCCGCGACGATGGACCGGACCAGAGCACGCATCGGCAGTTGGTAGGAGTAGAGATCGGTACCGTTGCCCACGTACACGCCGTCGCGGAAGACCAGCGCAAAAGCGGGTGCAGCCACCAGGAGGCTCCACGCGAGAGGCAACCAACTCCGGCCTCGGACGCGCGCGATCTGGCGATTCACGGCGTGATGACCGAGGCAGGTGAGGTCAGCGTGGCCGCCAGGGCGTCGAGCTCACGGAGCGACGATGGCTCGATCTCCGCGCGTGGGACACTGACCAGGGCCGGGTTCGGACCAAGCTGAGCAACCAGCCGCTGCCGATGCGTGCGATCGTTGCTGCTCATCCGCGCCAGCAGCAACGCGCTCTCCGCCACGTCCGTCGCGACCGACATCACATCGCTGTGAGCAGGGGACAGAATAGTCCCGATCCGCTCGGCAAGTTGCTCCTCGGCGTCCAGCGGCTCGATTCGGTCGTCGCGGACCCGATTGAGAACCCATGCCCCGAGGTTCATCCCCTCGTCGCTGAGCCGCTGCTTCAGGTACAGGCCCTCGTGCGTGCTGCCGTCGTCGGGGGCGGACACGATCACGAACGCCGTCTTGTCGCTGTGAAGCAGCGTCAGCACGTCTTCGGCGCCCCGGACGAAACCGTCGAAAGTCTCGCTCAACGCCGCGAAGAACTCGAGCAGGTTGTGGAACATGTCCGCGCTTGTGAATCGACCCAGTCCGCGCATCAGCAGCGACCCACGACGAAACATCCTCGCGGCGCCGGTGCCGGACGAAAACCCGGAAAGGAGCTTGCGAAAAGCCTTGCTCCCAAACAGCTCGATCATGCGTCGCGGGGCGTCGAGGAAATCCAGTGCGTGTGCGGATGGCGGCGTGTCCAGGACGATCAGGTCGTACGGCTCATCGACCACGACTTCATACAGGCGCTGCATCGCCATGTACTCCTGGGAGCCGGCGAGCGCGGTCGATGCCTGCTGATAAAACGGGTTGCCAAGAATGGCTTGCTGCGATCTCTCGCTGCGGGCATAGCGCTTGACCACGCGATCGAACGTCGACTTCACATCGAGCATGGCGACGTTGAGCGGTTCGGCGACCGTGCACCCGTGATGCGCGAATCGCTGGATGCCGATCTCCTGCGCATGTTCTTCGAAAGCGGCGAGTCCCAGCGCGTTGGCCAGCCTGCGCGCCGGATCGACAGTCAGCACGAGCGCTTTCTTGCCGCGCTTGGCGGCCGCGACACCGAGAGCAGCGGAAACCGTCGTCTTGCCGACACCGCCCGCGCCAACACAGACGATGACCCGACGACCATCGAGCATCGCTTCCAGCGGTTGCATCGCTTCGGTCACGGCGCCCCTGGCCTCGTTCAACGTGCCCTGTCATGGGGGCGCCGGCAGTTTGGCGGATCAGGCCCGCGGATGCACGCCGCGCCTGTTCGTGCACGTCGGCACCGTCAGTCGAACTTGAAGTTGACGCCCGTGAACAGCCCCAACCCGATGGCCTGGAAGTTCGCGAACAACCGAACACCTGTCGCCAACTGCCAGTGCGGTCGGGCCCAGGTGCGTAGATTCCAGCGAATGCCACCTTCCGCGTGGAAGGTGAGCAGCTCCAGCCACGGTTTCTCCGAAGCCGCCCAGAACAATCCAGCGCCGAGCTCGCCGTAGAAGCGAACCTTCGTGAATGCGTCGCTGGCAGACTCGACGCCGATTTCGCCCGTCGCCATCGCCAGCGGACGGTTATCGAGCACCCAGCCGAGCATCAAGGTCGCCCCCGAGTAGAGGTAGCGCGATTGCCGGCGCGCGCTGCCCCTCGCCAGGAACGCGATCGACAGCGAATCGACCGGTGCGCGCGCGACCCCGACCGAGATTTCTCGGCCCTGCACGTCATTCAGCTCGTAATCGAGGCCGTGTGCCGGCGCCGCGGCGAACACCAGGGCCAGGACGAAAACGGCGCCTACGCAGCGATGGTGCTTGACGGTCATGGGGGCGCGTCTACCTCAGCCCCGGCAGCGCGGCAAGCGTTGCGGATGGTCCGGGGCCACAATGGCCGCGGGTTTTGTTGCCGAAAGTGCCAAGGAAGTTGATGCGCCGGTGGCTGCAAGACGCGGCTGTGAGCGTGCGAGGAAGGGGCACAAAAAGAGCGGCGGCCCGCCGGTGTCAGAACGGAATGAGGAGGGGAGGAAGCCGTCTGACTGACAACCGGCGGGCGCCGTGCCCTTGGAGCCCGCATTTGCTTGGGGGGAGGGTGCGGGCCTCGTCCAAACAACGGGTGGTCCGAGATGTTTATTCCGGCGGTTGCTATGATTTGGACGATGATCGTAGCGAATCGGTGCAAGTGTCGGAGATTGCGAAGGGTTTTGCTTGTGTCCTGCGCGGCGGTGTCGCTCATGGCCGCATGTTCCGACCCTGCAGCGTCCACAGACGCGTCCGCTGACGTCGCCGACGACGAAGACAGCGCACCCTCCACCGACATCGACGATGCAGCGGCCGATCCATTCGTTGGTCACGTCGCACGCATCGAGCTGGGCAAACATATTACCAACACCGATGGCTATGCGTCGCCGATCGACCTTGCCCTGCCTATCGGCGCAACGTCTGTCGTCATCACAGTGGATGGACCGCCGGGCGTCTTCTTCAACATCGCCTCGCTCGCGTCGTCCAGCGGCCTGTCGATCGTGCCCAAAGCGTGGATCTCGTTTTCGCCGCAGCCGATGGCGTGCCTGTCTTCGTGTCCCAACCGCGTGATCGCGCAGCCGGGAACAGCGTCTTTCCTCGTGCCCAACACGCCCCTGGTCAAACTCCCCGCGGGCCTGCGTTTTCGGGTGTACGCGTTCGAACGCGACGGCAAGGCCTATCCGCCGCGGGAGGCGAGCTTCACCGCCTGGGCTCACGTCGTGCGAAAGACGGCCAAGCAACGAATGAAAGGTCGCGTCGCCCTCAATATCGGGGCTACCGGTGCGTTAGGGCTGAGCAAGAGCACCATTTTGAAAGACCCGCGCGTCGCCAAGGCGATCAAGACGGCCAGGTCCGTTTTCGCGCAAGCTGGCATCGAGTTGGAGCCGATCAACGCTTTTGACGCCGCGAAGATCCCGCTCATCGCCAGACAGAACGGCGCCAAGGCGGAGCTCACCAAGCTCTTCTGGTCGGGCAAGAGCACCGGCATGGGCGTAAACGTCTTCCTCGTCGACAAGGTGCTTGCCGCAGTGCAGAGCGGGCCCGGCGCGAATGTACTCAGCGGCGTTTCCGGCGGCGTTCCCGGGCCTCCTCTTGTGGTCGGTACGACGCGCTCAGGAATCGCCTTGTCGCTCGATCTCGCGCCCGGTCAGCCCGACACACTCGGCCGCACGCTCGCCCACGAATTGGCGCATTTCCTCGGTCTCTTCCACACGGTCGAAGACCCCACCTTCGGCGCGATGATCAGCGACGAGCTGCCCGACACGGGCGCCGAAAGCGACAACCTGATGCACTGGTCGGTCAGCGATACGAGCCAAGTGCTCACGTCTCAGCAACGCCACATCCTGCACAGCAATCCGTGGGTCATCCCCGTGTCGGAGTGAGGCCCGGGCGACCACGTCGAGTCGCTGGCCCGTCTTTCTCAACACCTCGGTCGGTCTGACGCACAGTCTGCGGCGCCCTGCGGCGGATCCTCGGTTTGAAGTGACTCTGCCACTGCCGCACCTCGCATTCACCACATGACTTGCAGCTTGAACGCCTCCGCTGCGCGGCCGTATCTCGTTGCCGTCAACTGTTCGTTTCCCCAGCAACGAGACACTAGAAATGCAGCGCGAAACCGACGCCAGTTTCCGTCGCGGGCGTGATCCAAAGCGCGGTTGACGGAGATTTGCCGTCTTTTACTGGCGCGGCGAAATAAGCCACGACCGTCGCGACACCGAGGCCTGCGGCGACGAGTCCGGTTACCATTGTTGCGGTCTGATACGTCGAAGCCTCGGCCTTGAGGTCCTGGCCAAAGGCGATGGCGTCCGGACACTGAACGACCTTGCCCTCGCAGTTGAACTTCTTGCGCGCTTTCTCGTTGGCGTTGCCGCTGTCGCCGTCGAAGTACTCGAGGTATTCGTTGCGCGCGAACATCCATTGCAAACCCAGTACACCGGCGCTGATAGCAGCCGCGCCAGTGGCGGTTCCGGCGACCCAGGTCCACATATGATCCCTGGGCAGCGTCGAGGGGTCGGGAATGCGCTTGAGCACCACGGAGACATCGAGCCGCTCGCCGGGCTTGAGCTTCACCGCCTTGCGCTCGTACGGGAAATGGTGCTCGAGGGTCACCTTGATCTCGTAGCTGCCGGGTTTGACCTCGAGCTCGCCCTTCGCGTTGGGTTCGCGCGGCTTGCCGTCGACGTGGAGCAGCGCAGCGGTGGGAAGCCCCTTGAAGACCAATACCCCGGGACGGGCCGCCAACATGGCGTCGATGGCGGCGACTCGCTTGACCGTGCCGGGGCGCGCGCGGTCGGTCGGCGGGGCTTCGGTGAGAAACAGCGTGTAGTATTTGCGCGCTTTTTCGGTTTGCTTGGCGCGATCGAGCGTCTTGGCGAGGGCGAGGATGATCAGCGCCTCGTGCGAATAGATCGACTGCGCTTCTCGGAAGAACTTCAGCGCCGCGTCGTAGTCGCCGGCTTTGTACGCCGTTTTGCCCTGTTTGAAGACCTTGAGCGCCTTGCCTCGAGCTGCGGAGTCCGCGCGGCTGAGGCGTGGGCCGGCGAGCGTGGTGGATGGCGTGGCTGCGACGAGCGATGCGATAACAGCGAGCGCACCGATGGCGACCGCGGCGAACGAGCAATGGCGGTGCTGAAGGCGACGCATGGACCGATTGTGTCGCGCGTTTGCGCCCGGGCGTCAACTTTCCGCCGAGCTTGGGACCGCGAAGTCCTACGGGTCATCGAGCCGGAAGTCGTCGTCGCTGCTGCCGCTACTCGACCCCTTGGGATCGTCTGTTGCCGGCTTTTCCACTGTCGGTTTCGTGCCGGGTTTGGCCACGGAGCCGTTCGCTCCAGCTTTGGCGTTGCCGCTCCGTGCTCTTTTCTTGGTGCCCGTCGACGGCTTGCTGCCAGAATTGGTGCGCTTTGCCGTCGACTTGGTGCCCTTGCCGACCTGGGCCGGCTTTCGGTTCTCGACGACCGCAGGCTTCGCCTTGCCCGCTGGTGCTGCGCCCGGTTCAACCGCCGCGCCGGTTGCCCCCGCTTTTGCCGGTTTCGGCGTGTCCGATGCTTCCGCCGCGGGTTTCGGCTTGGCGGCAGGTTTGGCCGCCGCTACTGGAGCCGCAGCCGGAACGGGAGCAGCCTGCGCACCGGCGGCATGAGTGACGGCAGACCTTGCGCCTTGGCCGCTTGGCTTCTTCACCGCTCGCATGACCGGTTCAGATCGGGTCGCAGGGGTCTTGTCGGCCGGCGGTGGCAACAACAGCTGTGCGATCGCGACGGCGACGATGCCAACCACGGCGAACGCAGCCAGACCCAGCCATAGGGCATTGTTGTTGCGTCCCCCGCCTTGGGCAATGACCGCTGCGCCACTTGCCCGAGTCGCGCCGGCCAGGTTGCCGCTCGCTGAAGTCGCCCCACCGAGGGCCATGCCTTGCGTCGCGTGCTCGAGTCCCTTCACATGGGCCGTCTTGGCATCGTTGGGGTCGCTGTTGGCAACAGGTTGATGTTCGGCTTTGCCCTTTCGCAGCGCGTCGTCCGGAGTTTTCAGCGCCTTTTGCAGCTGGTCGGCAAGCTGGCGGGTGTTTTGCGGGCGATCGTCCGGCTGCTTCTCCAGGCATTGGAGCACGACCCTCTCAAGCGCCAATGGGATCTTCAGGTCCGGTGCCACCAACGTCGGCTTGGCCGGCGGGTTGTTGATGTGCTTGACCAACACCTCCATCGGCTTGTCGCCCTCAAACGGCACGCGGCCAGTGAGGCCCTCGTACATCAGCACGCCCAGCGCATAGACATCGCTGCGCGGGTCAAGGGTCTTGCCGTAGGCCTGCTCGGGCGACATGTAGGCCGGGGTGCCCATGATCATGCCCATCTCGGTGAGCTTCTCTTCGTGGGCGCTGAACTCGTCGGCCAGCTTCGCGATACCGAAGTCGAGCACCTTCACGTAATCCGGGTCGCCGGCGACGGAAATCAGCATGATGTTTTCGGGCTTCAGATCGCGGTGGACGAGCGCGGCTTCGTGCGCTTCAGTCAGCGAGTGGCAGACCTGCGTCATGATGTGCACGAGCTTTTCTGCGCCAAGCATTTGGCCACTGTCGAGCCGGTCGGCCAGCGTCTCACCCTCCAAGAATTCCATCGCCAGGAAGAGCGCGCCGTCGTCGTGGGCGCCGAAATCGAAGATGCTGATGGTGTTGGGATGGCGCAGCTTGCTGGCCGCTTTCGCCTCGCGCTCGAAGCGTTTGACGTGCTCTTCGGACGTGATGTGTTCGCGCCGCAGGACCTTGACCGCAACGGCCTGGTTCATGTTGAGCTGCGTGCACTTGTACACCGCCCCGAACCCACCGATTCCCAGCACTTCCTCGATGCGATAGCGCTCGCGGATCACGGTCCCGGGCGGGTAGGTCGCGGGCGCAGATGACGGCATGGACACGGGGGGCGCTCCGCGGTGTTCGCTCCGATCGTCGCGCTCAATGCGCTCGGCCGGGGTCGTGCCCGGGGCCTGCAAAACGCCCGAATCGAAGCGCTTGAACGCTACCATGGCCCTGCTCCTGTCTCAACGAAACCGCCCTCGTCATGCCTGTTTGCGGTATGGACTTGAACATCGAACGGCATGCCTCCGCGCTTTGATGAGAAGACCGGGCTATGCAAAGACGCATCGGCGCGCCGATCGTGCTGTCGACCCTCAAAGTTGTCATTGACAGCGCTGCTGCTCGCGATTACGTGTGCGTGGCCATCACGACGGCCGGACCCCTGTCGAGGAATCGCCCATGCCTACGTACACCTACCGCTGCGCTGACTGCCAGCACGTGTTCGACGAGTTTCAGCGCATCTCCGCTGACCCTGGCGCCGTTTGCCATAGCTGCGGCGGAGAGGCGTGTACGCGCCAAATCACCGGCGGCACGTTTCACCTCAAGGGCGGCGGCTGGTACGCGAGCGACTACAACGGCAAGACGTCAGCGCCAGCCCCCGCCGCACCGCCCGCCGATTGCAACGGACAGGGCCCCGAAGGAGGCTGTGGCGCGTGCGTGGACGATTCGGTGGCCACAGCTTAGAGCGCCGAACAGCAATGCTCCTCGGTGGCGGATTGCTTCCCGGCTGAGCTTGCCCAGAAGACCGCTACGCGGCGCGACGTCGCCGGACTCCGCGCGGAACCCTCGGCGAGGGCGGCGGCAGGTCCTTTTCCTTGACCGCCCATTGATCGATGCGGCCCTCATCGGTCGCCGCAAAGAAGCTCTCGATCCACTCGAACATCTCTTCGGTGGTCTTCGCGCGCAGGACCCGGTGGCGCAATAAGCCCCCGTGGTCGAATCCCTTGGTCAAACGCGCCAGCAGCTGCTTGAGCCGACCTGGAATCGCCCTCTCGGGGATGTAGGCACGCATCATATCGCGGAACCCGGCGAGCACGCGCAGGCGCTCCGCATCGTCGGCGACGCGCGCGACTCGGCCTTGGACCAGGTCGTCGACCTGCCCGAAGATCCACGGGTTCATAACGGCAGCGCGACCGATCATCACACCGGCACATCCGGATTCACGCAGGCGATAGAGCGCCCCGGCGGCGTCCGCGATATCCCCGGATCCGACTACCGGAACATCAACGTGATCGGCCACTTCGGCGATTAGGTCCCAGTCGGGCTGGCCGCCATAGAGCTGTTTTCGAGTCCGCCCGTGGATGGCGATCATCTGGGCGCCGGCCCGCTCGCATTGCCGCGAGACCTCCAGCGCATTGATGCAGGCGTCGTCCCAGCCGGTACGGATCTTCACGGTCACCGGAATATCCACCGCTGCGACCGTCGATTCCACCATCCGCGCGAGGTGATCGGGTTGGCGCATCAGCTCGGCCCCGCCGCCCTTGCGGACGATTTTGGGAGCTGGACAGCCACAGTTGATATCGACGATGTCGGCGCCCGCGGCCTCACAAATACGTGCCGCTTCGGCCATTCGCGCGATCTCGTACCCGAAGATCTGCACCGCCAGCGGTCGCTCCAGCTGTGCGTCAAATGCCAAGCGGGTCCGCGCCTTGAGGTTGGCGTTCGTGAGGCCTTCGATGCAGATGAACTCGGTCACCAGCAGGCCCGTGGTCTCGCGTCCAGCGATCTGCACGGTCCGACGAAACGCGGTGTCGGTCACGCCGCTCATGGGCGCGAGGATGAACGGCCGCTTGACCTCGACGTTGCCGACTCGAAATCCCTTCACCCACGCCGCGGGACCGTCGGGCGCGGTGCGGCTTGGCGGGATCCATGGCAGTTCGGGCTTGTTGGACACGGCGCACCTCCGCGAAGGGCGAACCAACGGCAAGTCAGCCGGCGTCTTCGCGCATCGGGAGGCGCGTCTAGCACGGCGGCGCGCTCGCGTCATCGAAAGAATGCTGCTCGGCCGGCTACATCCGCCCCTTCATTTCGTCAGCGCCGATCTGGCCGCGCGGAATCGAGACGTGCACGTCGTCAAGCTCTTCGAGGGACATATCCCACTCCGAAAGGGCGGCTTGGACGGTCAGCAGCTGGTCTCGATTGTCGATCGGCTCCGGCGCCATCGACTTGGACCTACGCTCGCGCTTCTTCTTGGCCAGTTCCTCGCGATGGCGTGCCTCGTTGAGAATGCCGGCCAGTTTCTGGGTGGCCATCCGCAGCTGTCGGATGCCCGCCACTGCAATCTGCGATTGAAAACGTAGCGCCAGCGGGCTGTAGGCGTTGAGCAGTCGTTCGAATACTTCGCGCGTGAGCTCCAGCGCGATCGTGTACTTGGACGCGCGGACCGTCGCGGAACGAGGCGACCGGTCGACGAGCGACATCTGCCCGACAATGGCGCCTGCACGAAGCGTCGCCAGCTCCTTTTCTTCGCTGTCGATGACCTTGTGAATCGTCACTTCGCCCGTCGCGAGCACGAAACAGCTTTGACCCGGGGCACCTTCATCGCAGAGATTGGCGCCTTCTTCGTATTCGCGGGCCGGCGCCACAGAGGCAAGCAGCTTCAACTCTGCATTGGAGTAGTCCGCTAACGATTCGAGCGCGCGCAGGTTGATCTGAGCCATTGTGCCGAAATCCGCTAGCGTCCGAACCGCTTCATCAAGCGGCTGAAGAAGCCTTCACTTTCCGCTTCTTTCTTGTCCGCGGCCGCCTGCTTCTCGCGGCGTTTGCGCATGGCGCCGTCGGGGTCCAGTTCCTTGTCGATTCGCTTGTTCACGTTGCGCAGGCGCTTGGTCACGTTGGCGATGACCGCGCCCACGATAGCCGCCGACGCGCTCGGGCAGCTGGTGCGTAGCTGTTCGAGCCCTGTGCGGCTCAGCTCGAGGAATTGACAATCGGTCGCTGCGATAACCGACGCCGATCGCGGCGCCGCGTCCAGGACCGCCATCTCGCCGACGACTTCGCCGGTGCCGATCGTTGCGACCGTCGCGGACACGCCATGGTGATCGGCCACTTCGACGCGCAGGATGCCGTCGGTCAGGACGACGAGCGTGTCGCCGGTTGCGCCTTGTTCGAAGACGGTATCGCCGGAGCCGACCTGCCGAGGCTGCATGACAGCGAGCAGGCGGTTGCATTCGTCGTCGTCGAAATCGGCGAACATCCGGATTCCCCGGAGCATCGCATACGTCTGGTGTTCGGCGTTCATCGACCTCGTGTTGGCAGCTTCGTCAGCCGGGCGTTCGACCAGCATAACATGACGTCTCAAGCTCTCCACAGAACCGCCCGATCACGCTTCGTCTTGCGGTGAGCGGCGGTCGGTCGCATCCTGATTCCGATGCCTTGCCGCGCCGAAACCAGCCTCGACCCCAAGAGAATTCGCCGCGAGCCGGTGGGCCGAATCGCCATCGCCGCCGCCTTCGGCGCTGTCCTCGCGTGTGCCATGAGCGCCTGCGGTGAGAGCGAGAAATGTGAAGAGGGGCTGTGCCCGGTCGGCACCACTTGCGACGAAAAGACCGGCGAGTGCGTCGACGACGCTGGTCTGAAACCAACAGAAACCAGTATTTTCGGAGCGTTTTCGGCCGTTGCGATGCCTGGTCTCACCCAGGGTTTTGTCGGCTGGGTGCCCGAGCGCGAGAGCCTCGCCTACATCGAACATGACGGCGCCGCGCGGCGAACCGTGTACATCGCCGGGCCAGCCGTTGATCCCAAATTACCGGCCTCCGGTCGCATCTCGGCCGCGCACGCGCAGGCCAATGGTCGTGTCCACGTCGCCTATCTCACCGACACCGGGGAGCTCTGGTATGCGACGCGATCGGACGGCACGTGGTCGCGCGAACGGGTCGTCACGGTCTCGGCCGGTGTCGCCGGTGAATCGCTGTCCGTCGCCGTTTGGGAAGGCGAACCCGTGATCGCGTTCGACGACGCGCATAGCGGCCGGCTCGGGTTTGTGCGCCGTGGTGAAAAGGGGTGGGCTAACGAGTGGATCGTGCCTCCAAGCGGTCATATCGACGCATCGTTCGCCGATCTCGGGGGACGCATCGCCATCTCGACATTTCAGACATCGATCGCTGTGGCCGCCTACGAGAGCGTGGGGCGTGACCTCGTCGTGGCGACGCGCAACGCGGGATCTTGGCAGGCCACCGTCGTCGCCGGGCAGGACCCGTCCACCGGCAAGCAGACATCTGACGTCGGGTTGCCGTGCGCGCTCGCTCGTGGCCTCGGCGGCCAATTGGTCGTCGCCTTTCGCGACGCGACCCACAACACCGTCGTTGTCGCGCGCAGCAAAAGTGGCCCGACGACATTTACGACCGTCACCGACGGAAGACATGTCGTCAGCTCCCTCGGTGTGACGCGTCATCGCCTCGTCGGAACCGCCGTTTCGCTCGCCATGCTGGCCGACGGACGCCTCGCCGTGGCGTTCCAGGACGCTTCGCGGATGCGCGTCGGCTTTGCTCGCGAGTCTGCGGACGGCAACTTCGACGTCGGATTCGCGCCCTACAACAATCGGCCGCAGGTCGGACCGCGTGTCGTGGCCAAACTTGACGGCGGTGCGTTCGTCTCGTGGCTCGAGCTTCGCGCAGGAGCATCGAAACCGTCCGGCGTGATCGCGACGTGGAACGCTGGCCCGGGGAGCACGCTGCCATGACGGCGCTACGCGGCGCGCAGATCACCTCGGTCGTGCTCCTCGCGGTCGTCGCGGCGGCATGCGGCAAACTCGAGCCGCTCAAAGCGCCCATCGCGGCGGACAAAGCGGTCGCTGGTGGCCTGCATGTCGTGGTTTCAAACGCGGATCTCGGGCAGCTGTCCGACGCGATCCGACTCGCCGCCGGCAAGACAGTCGAAGCGCCCGTTGCGCCGTTCGTCGTCCCCGCGACCGACGGCCGAGCCCTCGGAGCCGCCACCGTTGAGCTCGCCATCGCGTCGGGAAAGGCGAGCCTCGGTGCCGCCGGGCGCCTTCGCTTCACCTATGCCATAACGGCATCTCCTATCGATCTTACGGTGAGCCAAACCGGCGCCGGCGCCTGCACGATCCAGCGAAACGGCCTCACCGGAACTTTGACCATGTCGCTCCGCGTGGCGCGCGGACCGGGCGGCAACGCCGAAGTCATGCTCGGCGACGCCACCGAATGTGTCTTGTCGCCCGCGCCCTTGATCGACGACAGCGGGTGCCTCGCCAAGGCGCCATCGGGATCTTTCGCCGCCATCACCAAACACGTCGACGCCGCGATTCGCCAGGGACTCGTCGGCCGCTATGTCAGCGCGGCACGAAGCTCGATCGCCGCGGTGATTCCCCTCGGATTGGAGAGGAAAGGGCGATGGACCACGTCGATCTCCGGCCGCAACGTCGAGCTCCGCGTCGCGTCGTCATTCTCGGCCGGCACCTCCAAACCCGGTGACGAGGCGACGGTTGTCGCACACAACGGTCAATACGCGAGCGCCTCGCTGAACGTGGCCCTCGACGCCGATCGCCACCCCTGCGCCGTCGATGGCCCCGCGCCCGGGCTGAAGTCCGCGCCGCTCACTCTCGCCACGCCCCCGTCGCCCGCGGGCAGCTTCCTGCTGCGTCGCGCCGTCGTGGTCGATCGCGCGTTGCTCGCCCATGTCGCCTGGACCGCCCAAAGGACGGGGCTGTTCTGTCGCCACGTGGAACTCCCCGGCGGAGCGGGACTCACCGGCCAGTGGGCGGCACGGGTGCTTCCTGCGCTTGGTGCTTGGATCAAGGACGCACCGCAGCGCGTACGCTTCTGGCCGGGCCAACTCGCCAAGGTAGCGATCACCGAACGCAACAACGAAGCCGCGATCCGCCTGGACCTCCCCAGCGCCGAACTCGAAATCACCGCCCCCATCTCGGGCATCGAGGCCGTGGCGTTGAAAGTCACAGGCAGCTTCCGACTCGTCCTTCAGCCCGCGAATGACCCGAAAACCGGCGTCGGGCTCGCCATCGTCGACGCGTCGGTCAACAGCGCAGTGGTTCACTCCCCGCTCGCTGACCAGGCGCCTGTCGCAGCCAACGATGCGCTCGCGGATGTCGTGAAGAAAGTTGTGGCGCGGGCGTTCTTCGGCGCGTTCTCCGCCTGGCCGGTGCCCGGTTTTGACAAGGCTTCGGTCGTCGGCTCGTCACGGGTCGGCGATCGTATGTGGATTTGGTTGGAAGAAGCGCCACCCGATAGCGGTTAGGGTTTTCGGCCAGCCAGCACACGTGGCCACGTCGCCGCGCGCCATCGGGTTGCCTTTTCGCGGGCGTTTGTTATTGCTTCGACCGCCGTTGGGCGCCATTGACACCGGGAGTCACCCATGAAAACCAAGCTTCTCGCCGCCGCGATCGCCGTCGCCGTGCTTGGATCCGCCGCCCCCGCGCTCGGCAAATCACCCATCCGCAAGATGCGCACGGTCCTCGACTTCGAGTCGCGGCTCAAAGACGAAAACAACCGGCCGGTCTCGGGGATCTTCCCGATGGTGTTTGAGCTCAAGAAGAAGAAGGCCCGGCGCGCGTTCTGGAGCGAGACCCATTGGGTGGCGGTCGACAACGGTCGCTACGCGCTGCAGCTGGGCAAAGGCAAGAAGAAGCTGCCCCGCAAGTTCGACCCCAAGAAGGCGACCATCGTTGTCAAAATCAAGGGCGTGGGCACGATCCTGACCGAGCCACTGGCGGGCGCGGACGCATCCGTTTCCAGCGTCGAAGACACCGGCGGCAAGCGCATCGTCCAGTACGCCGAAAAGGCCGGTTTCGCCTACGATTCCGAACACGCGACAGTCGCTGACCGCCTCGGCGATTGGACCGCCAAACTGCTCACCAAGGCGCTCGAAAAGCTCAAGAAGAAGATGAAGAAGCGCAAGGTCAAGGTGGGTCGCAATCGCATCAACCTGACCTCTGCCGGCGGCGTCGGCGGCACCCCGTTCGAGCAGATTTGTCCGCCTGGCACGGTCGCAGTCGGGCTGCGTGGCGGCGCCGGTATCTACATAGACAACGTGCAGATCGTGTGCGCCCCCATCGAGTAAACGTCCATGCAACGCGCTCGCTTGGCCCTCGCTCTGACCGTGGTCTCTGTTTTCGCCGTCGGCTGCGGGAGTGAAAGCGACCTCGGCGGCGGCTGGCGCGTGCTTGAAAAGCCGCTGCTCGGCGACAAGATCATCTACGACGAAAACAGCGGTGAACCCGAGGTCGGGATAGAGCTGCTCATCGGCCACTACGGCCCGGATGTCGCCGGACTGGTCCGCTTCTACCGCACCAATGCATTCCAATTCCGACGCAGCGAGCTCAAGCCCGACAGCGACTGCGCGTGCACGTTCATGCGCAAGGGCAAAACCGCGGCCGACGCCAGCAGCCTCGAGTTCGATCTGGAAGGGTGCGTGCCCGGCTCCGCAACCCGCTCGTCATTGCTGGTCCGGGCCACATTGGAGCTGGACGCGTCGGGTCAACTCGACGGAAAGCTGACCGTCCTCGACAACCAATCGCCGCTCAAGGGGCGCTCCCAGAAATGGACCTTCAAGCGCGTGGCAACGAGCGGCGCGATCGACAGCAGCGACCTTATCTGCGAGACGCCTGACGCCAAAGACGGCAACACCTTCAATGGCCTATAGTCGCGACCCATGCCCGCATCCTCGCGCGTTTTTGCACTCGCCCTCGCCGCGGCCATCGCGATGTCGTCGCTGTGGGGCGCCCCGGCGTCTGCCCGCACGCTGAGACCAGCGACGTTGCGCACCGGTGACGTCGCCGATCGCGCCAAGCAGAAGCGACGCATCGCGCTCTTGCCCATCAAGACCAGCCCGGTCAGCCCGGACGAGTTGTTCACAGCTGCCCGCGGACAGGTGCCCTCCCGTCCCATCGGCAAGCTCCTGTCGACCGCCCTGCAGTCACATGACTACGTCGTCGCGCTCGGCCCGACCGACATCAAGCGCGCGTTGACCCGCAGCGGCGCGACGCGGGCCACCCGAAAGGTCGCGCAAGAGCGCTATCGCCTCGGCGTCGAGTACTACATGAGCATGGCTTTTGACCGCGCCGCCAAGAGCCTCGCGCTAGCCGCCAAGCTGTACCGAGACGTCTTGCAGGATCTCGTCGACCCCAAACCTCTCGCCGACGCGTATCTCATCGCCGGCGTCAGCCTGGTCCAGGCCGGCCAGACAAAAGCTGCGAACGACGTCCTCAAGCAGCTCTTCGATGTGCAGCCGGACCGCCGGTTCTCGCGTCGCGGCTTCTACGGCCCCGAGGTCGACAAGGCGTTACTCAACGCGCTGGCGGACCATCGCAAATCGGCGCGTCCCGAGCTCGCCCACGGCGACAGGGCCCGCATGCATGCGGTTGCACGAAGTCTCCAACTCGACGCCATCATCACCGCCGCGACCGCGACGCGCGACGGCCGACAGGTCTTGTACTTGAGCCTCTACCGTGAAGACCACCGCGCATTCGCGGCTCGATTCAGCGTCGATGTCAGCGAGATACACGAACCCGGCTCCGACGCCATCCGCGCCATCGAAGCCTGGGTCGCCCGCAGCGTCGCGTGCCTCCCCATCGTCGAGAGGGATCCGCAGCCAACCCGGCGCAAGTACCGAAACATCTGGATGGACACCTCGGGCACGGCCGGCGCGTTCTTGCGGCGACCCACCCGCTTGCAGTTCTTCAGCCTCGGATTCGCAGCGGGAGTCGAACAGCAAATGCGCCCCGGTCTCAGCTGGCACGGGCGCCTCAACGTGTTGACCAGCCTCGCTGACCCCTACCGCGACCTTGTCGGCTCCTTCAACTCGCTGCGCGGCCTGCTCGGCGTGAGCTTCTTTACGTCCCTCGGCCGCTTCCGCTTGTTCTTCCGCCCCGGCCTCGAAGTTCACTTGCTCGGCAGCGCTGTCACGACCCGGGACCCCGACTGCAAATTCTTCGGTCTCACCCACTTCAAGTGCGACAAGCGGACCAAGACGACGCAGAACTTCGAACAAGATGTCTTGCTGGGCGTGAACGCCGCCGTCGGCACCCAGATCGCCATCGGTCGCGACTTTTTCGCGGCCTTGCAAGCGTCGGGAACGTTCTACTTCTTGTCGCAGAGCGAAAGCGTTGCCCTCAACCTGCCCGTCATCGGCGAAATCGGCCTCGGTTACCGGTTCTGAGCCCCCTGCGACGTCAGCAACCCACGCCCATTCAAGGAGCCCCGCGTGTCCCTCGACTTGCCGCGCGACGATCGTCTCGCGCCACTCTCAGGCCCCCTCGTTGTCGCTGTCATGGACGGCATTGGTTGGGGGCCCCGCGACGGTGGTGATGCCGTTCATCTTGCGGCGACACCCCACCTGGATCGCATTTGGTCGACCTCGCCGACGCGCACCCTCGCCGCTCACGGACGCGCTGTAGGGCTGCCATCGGACGCCGACATGGGCAACTCGGAGGTGGGGCACAACGCGCTCGGCGCCGGCCGCGTGGTTCGTCAGGGCGCCGCGCTCGTCAACGACGCCATCGCCAGCGGCGCGATCTTCGAGTCGTCCACGTGGTCGGAGCTGGCCGGGCCGCTTGTTGGTTGCGCGCAACGAACCCTGCACCTGTGCGGGCTGCTGTCCGACGGCAACGTGCACAGCCATATCGACCACGTCTTCGCCCTCATCGACGGTGCTTCGCGCAGCGGTGTGTCGCGTGTTCGAATTCATCCGCTCGCCGATGGCCGCGACGTCGCCGATCCCTCCTACGAAACCTACCTGGCCGCCCTGGACCGCCACCTCGATGGGCACCGGGCGGCGGGCCGCGATTACGCGATCGCGAGCGGTGGCGGACGCATGGTCGTGACGATGGACCGCTACGAGGCCGACTGGTCGATCGTCGAACGCGGCTGGAAAGCTCATGTTCTCGGCGACGCGCCCGCGTTTTCGTCCTGGCACCACGCGGTCGAGACGTTGCGCAAGGAACCCGGCGGTGGAAGCGACCAGACCCTGGGCCCGTTTTGCATCGCCGACGCGAGCGGACCGATCGGCCGTGTCCAGGATGATGACGCTTTTGTCTTCTGGAATTTCCGCGGCGATCGCGCGATCGAACTGACCCGCGCGTTTGAAGACGACGCGTTCGACGGCTTTGACCGGCAGCGACGCCCCAACGTGCGTTTCGCCGGCATGATGCAGTACGACGGCGATTTGCACCTGCCGTCACGCTACCTGGTCGCGCCGCCCACGATCGACCGGACGATGGGCGAGTTCGCGGCCCGGCTCGGGATTCGGACCCTCGCGACGAGCGAGACCCAGAAGTTTGGCCACGTCACCTATTTCTGGAACGGAAATCGATCGGGGACGCTGGACGATTCGCTGGAGACCTACGTCGAGATCCCGTCCGACCGCATCGCCTTCAACCACGCCCCTTTGATGAAAGCGGCCGCCATCACCGACGTGGTCGCTGCCGCGCTGGCCGGTCCGAGACCACCCGGAATCGTGCGCCTGAACTACGCCAACGGGGACATGGTCGGACACACCGGAGACCTCGCGGCGACGATCACCGCGGTACAGGCCGTCGATACCGAGATCGGGCGCCTTCTCCAGCTCGTCCAAGCCCATCGCGGCGTGCTTGTCGTCACCGCCGACCATGGCAACGCCGATGACATGTGGATGCGCGCCAAAGACGGCACGCCCAAGCTCGGGCCGGGAGGAAGCCGACTCGCTCGCACGAGTCATACGCTTGCGCCGGTGCCGCTGACTATCGTGGATACCCGTAGCGGGCCGCGGTCGTGGCAGCTCCGCGCAGATCTCCCCCATGCAGGGCTGAGCAACGTCGCCGCGACGCTCTTTGCGCTCAAGGGGTACCGCGCTCCGGAAGGCTACGACGCGGCGCTCATTGCGCCCCGCTGATCGGCTAGACTAGTCCCCCGGATCCGTGGATTCCGGCATGAGTTCGTTTCCGTTTGACCCATG
>CAZLMW010000095.1:7416-32572 GCA_964560875.1 uncultured Enterobacteriaceae bacterium | reverse complement strand
GCCTTCCCCTGTTGGGTCCTTCCCCCTTGATCGAGGCGCCGTCTGCCAAGACAAACCCCAGATCATTGAGTCGATCGATCGCAGCGAAGAAAAAAGGGGGCTCCCTGGGGCCTTGACCCCCGTCCCACCCCTCTGGGCTAGTACTTCGCCTTCTTATCGCGGTAGTTCTCGCCGAACTTGTTCTTGTGCTTGAACTCGAACTTGGTCTCGTTGACGGCCAGGCGTAGCGGCGTGGTTTGGCCGGCGGTGACTTTGACCTTGGACCGGGCTGGCTTGAGGGCGTGGCGGCTGTAGGCGAAGACCTTCCATTCGCCTGGCGGGACCCCGTCGATGCGGAATTTGCCTGCCTTGTCGGTGATGGCGAAGGCGCGGTTGGGGAGCACGAGGATGGTCGCGCTCATCTTCGGGTGGATGTTGCAGTAGACCTCGACGATGCCTTTGCGCGGGAAGGTCTTGACCTTGCTGCGGCCTTTTTTGAACTGGCCCAGGTCGAAGCGACGTGTCTTGCTCAGCGAAAAGACGTTGTGGAAGTAGCTGTCGAGGTTGGGGAAGTCGATCTTCTGGCCGGCCGTGATCGCGAGCACGCGAGGCACGAACTGGCGGTCCTTTTGGGTCATTTTCGGGATCGTCTTGGCCGCGTCCTGCTTGAACCCAACCACGTAGATCACGACACCGGATGCGTCGCGTTTGGCTTTGCCCTTGGTGGTGACCGAGATCTGTCCGGCGATACGACCGGCGCTCGCGTTGGCGGCCACCGATTGGGCGACGGCGTCGGCTGCCGGGATGCTGGCGGCGCTGAACGTGGCGGCGAAGACGAGGGCGGCGACGGGCGCTGCGGCGGTGATGGCTTTCATGGCGAGGCTCCGGTCGGGCAGCGGTTCAACGCAGCATAGCGCGGGGTTCTTCGACGGTCAGAACTTGATCGCCCAGATCAGCCGCGGCATGTACCGCGCGGCCTTGTCCGTGACACCGATCAGGCAACCGATCGTGATCCAGGTGCGGCCGTGGGTGAAGCCGAGATCCGGGCCAACCATCGTGAACGTCTTGCGCTCCTCCGACAGGCCGATTTCGCCGAAAACCTCGCCGCCGAGCCGGATCGCGTCGTTGATGCCGTAAGCCATGCCGAACGCATAGGTGGCCCACTGTGCCCCGCGCGTCGCGTAGAAGAAGCCCAGGTCGAGCGTGCTGTGCAGCGCTCCCGTGTCGTTGCTGACGACCACGTTGCCCTCAAATTGCCACTGCGGCTTGCGCCCGCCCATCAGCTTCTTGATCGCCAAGCGCACCAATGGAACCCAGTCACCGGCTTCGTCCGGGTCGTTTTCGGCCAGCCGCCAGCGCAGGCTCAGGCCCCAGGTCTCAAATTGCGTTGAGGCCTGCCACTTGTCGCCGTCGGCCTCGCTCGGCAGCCACCACCACGAGGCTTCGACCGGGACGGCGAGCTCGAGCGTGTCGGTCAAACCAACGACAGGCGCCCACCACAGCCACGCGGACTGCTTGGCGCCCAGGTTCATCTCCCAGATCCATTGCTCGATCTCAACTTCGCGCTCGTGCAACACCTCGGTGTCCCACACCCAGATCCACGGTCGACGGCCCGCTTCGGCCGGCGCGGCGACAAGCACGGTCGCGAGGAGGACGGCGACAGCTGCGACACGCCGCAGGACGTTCAGTGCACGATGATGGGACATGTGGCGAGCCTACGTGGGCGCCCGATGGCGGTCAAAACCCCAACGAGGAACACCAACGGCGTATCAGTCGTTTGACACCGGTAGGGGGCCGCCGGAGAATCGCGTCGCTCCCGGCCATCAACCGTTGAGCGGAGCCTTCATGCACATCGCCTTGACCCACCCATCGCCGCCCGCGCTCGACGCCATGCGTCCCCTTGTCGCGGCGCTGGGCTTGCTGGTCATCGCCGGCTGCAACAACAAGCCCGACGCACCCGCCGCCGCACCTGCCGCACCTGCTGCCGCCAAGGCCGAACCCAAGAAGGCCGCCAAGCCCGCGCCCAAGGCCGTCACCGGCCACCCGAACCTGCCTGGATTCGTTCGCCCCGCCGCGCCCGTCGCGGTCGTCAACGGCAAGCCCATCCCGGCCGCGCGCTTCAACGCCGAATTCGACCGCCTCGTTGGCTCCGGCGTGCGCATCCCGGCCGACCGGATCAAGCACATCGCCCGCAACATCCTCGGCCGCCTCATCGAAGACGAGCTGCGGACCCAGGCCATCGTGCGCGACCGAATCGCGCTGACCGAAGACGAATTCGACACGGCCTGGGCCGAACACATGTCGCGCTACCAGGACGCGGACGGCGCCGTCGACAAAGCCCAGTTCAACAGCCACCTCAAGCGCAACAAGATGTCGATCGACGACCTCAAGCAGAAGATCCGCCGCGAGCGATTGGCCCGCAAGCTTGTCGAAAAACGCGGCGACGTGGCGGTGGAACGGGACGAGATCAAGTCCTTCTACGACAACAACGCGTCCGCCTGGATCGAGAAGGAGTCGCGCGACGTGCGGCCCATCCTTATCGAGGTCAAGCCCGACGCGCCCACCAGCGCGTGGACCGAGGCCGAGACAAAGGCCGGCGAGACCTTCACAGCGCTGTCCAAGGGCGGCGACTTTGAGACCATCGCCAAGAAATCCGGCGACGTGCCGCGCGCGCCGATCCACCTGACCCGCACCAGCGCCGAACAGGACCTCGCCCACGTCGCGTTCAAGCTCAAGGTCGGCGAAGTGAGCAAGCCCATCAAGACCAATTGGGGCTACTTCGTCATCCGCCTCATCGCCAAGAACGACGAACGCATCCGCACTTTCCTCGAGGTCAAAGACGAGATCCGTACCCGCATTCGGGACCGCAAGATCTACCTCGAAGGACAGCGGCTGCTCCGCGAAATGCGCAAGAACAGCGAAGTCACCGAGAAACTCCCGTTCTAGCAGTGGCCTTGGCGCCAAGCGAAACAGCGACTTTCGACAATTCGTGGTGGCGCGCCTGCAGCGGCGTGCTTACGTACGGTCTCCGACCGCATCAAACCGTCCTTGGAGGTATCTCATGAGCAAGCCCACCATCACCTATTTCGACTTTCACGGCGGCCGCGGCGAAGACTGCCGACTTGCCCTGCACGCATCGGGCGTCGACTTCGTGGACAACCGCATCAAGGGGTCTGCATGGGGCGATCACAAGGGGAGCACGCCGTTCGGGTCGCTGCCGACGTTCGAGGTGGGCGGCCACACGCTCTGGCACAGCAACACCATCTTGGCGTTCATTGGCCGGCACCACGACATGCACCCCACCGACCGCTTCGAGGCGGCGCGTCACGAGTCGCTGATGGGGTCGTGCGAAGACCTTCGCAGTCGCGTCGACCGCGTCATCTCGATCAAAGATCCCGAAAAACGCCAGACCGTGCGCGAAGAGATGGCCAACGGCCTGCTGCAGACGTGGGGCGGATACTTCGAGGCGCAGCTGCCCGAGTCCGGGTTTTTGGGCGGCGACAAGCCGTACGTGGCCGACTACAAGCTGTTCGTGCTGATGAAGTGGTTCCGCACCGGCGGTATCGACCACGTGCCGGCGACGGTGTTCGACGGCTTCCCCAGGCTCACCGCCCACTACGAAGCGGTGAAGAACCACGAGTCGGTGCAGAGCTGGTACGCAGAAAAGGGCGTCACGCTCTGAGGGCGCACTCGCAGGCGGCTTACTGCAAGGTGATGTACTTGACGAGCGGGTTGTTGGTCATCGGCTCAAGGTACTTCATGTCCGCGTTGACGTCGAAGATCAGGTAGTACTTACCCGCCGCTACCGTGCTCGGGATCTTGAACTTCTTGCCGCCGAGCGAGCTGTGCGCGCAGCTGGGCTTGCCGTACTGGTTGAGCCCGCCGATCTTGCTGAAGCCAAACACGTTCGTCTCTGCGATGACGACGTCGTCTTTGCTGGCCTTGGGGTCCTTGGACAGCAGGATGCGCTGCTGCAGGCCCTTGGTTTTGCCGTACAGGACCGCGTTGCCCTGGTTGCACCACTGGATGGATGTGCCGTAATCGACATTGCGCTTGAGCACGGTCGGCTGCGGGTTCTTCCACGAGGCCGCGCCGAACGTCGAGGTGTTGCGCACGAAAAGGTCGATGCCGAGCACCGTGATCTTGCGGCAGCCGCGGTTGTTGTAGCTGTTTTCTTTGACCTTCTTGTCGTAGTTGGTGTCGACGCAGATGTAGCCAACGCCCATCTTCGGCGGGTCGAGCTTGTCGTACGTGGTGCCGGTGATGGTGCTGATGTACTTCTTGCCCCCGATCTTGGCCTTGAGGTTCCACTGCACCGACCAGCCGTCTTTTTGCGGCGGCGGCGTGTTGGTGATCTTGGTGCTGTACCAGCAGCGCACCGGGAACTCGGCGTCCAGGTTGCCATAGCCCGAGTTGGTGAGCCGCGACAGGTAGCAGGTGTAGTCGTCGCCCCACGGGACGTTGCCGAAGACCTTGCCGGCCTTGTTCTTGAAGCCGATGTAGTTGTGGGGCGGCGGGGCGATGTCGGGGGAGTTGGTGACCTTGATGAGCCCGCACGCGTCGTTGTCGTTGGGGTTGGCCTCGGTCTTGTAGGCGTCTTGATAGACGTTGACGCGCATGCAGAGGTACTTGTGCGTTGCCTGCGCGTTGACGGGCACCTGCACCTTCCAGTTCTTGCGCTCGTAGGTCTTACCTGTGGCGAGCGCCGGGAATTTCGTGCCGATCGCGTGGCTGACGATGTCCTTGGCGTCGATCTTGTTGTCTTCGGAGGCGTAAAAGCGCACGTAGACGAACGACGCGGCCTTGCCCTTGTTGGTGTACGACAAGTCCATGTACGCGTACTGGCCCGCCTTGACGGGGCTGGTGTTGATGAGCTTGAGGAAGTTGGCCTTGAAGTCGGGCAGCAGGAATTTCACCGGCACGCACTTGTCGTTGTTGGCCTTGTACTTGTCCTGGGCGTGCTCGACGCGCACGCAGACGTGGGTCTTGCCCGTCACCATCTCCGGCTTGCCAATCGACACGCCGATGTCCATGTACGACTCGGGTTTCTTGGGCGCGCCGATGTTGTAGCCCTTCCACTTGTTGCCGTAGAGCACGGTGTCTTTCGCGTCGATAACCCCGTCGGCGGACAGGTAGATCTTGTAGGTCATGATGCCCTTGTAGCCGCCCGCGTACGGCTTGCCGTCGTTGCGGACGGTCAGGCGGACGTGCAGCGGACCGGGAATCGGGATCAGCGTGGTCTTGGGCACAACCGACACGATCTTGTAGTCGAGCGGGCCGATGCAGCCCTTGATCTGGCTGTGTGCGCATTTGCCCTTGCCGGCGGTCACCTCGCAGCTGTCCTTGGTGCAGCTGTTGTTGTCGTTGCACTGGGGCCCGCTCGTGCAGACCTTGCAGCCGGGAATCGGCGCGTACTTGCAGGCGAGCGTCTTGGGGTCGCAGCTATCGGACGTGCACAGGTTGTTGTCGTTGCACTTGGGCTTGGAGCCTGCGCAGGCGCCGTTGGTGCATTTTTCGCCGAGCGTGCACTTGTTGCCGTCGTCGCACGGCCCGTTCATCGGGGTCTTGGTGCAGCCCTTCTTCGGGTCGCAGGCGTCCTTGGTGCAGGCGTTGCCGTCGTCGCATTTCACAGCCGCGCCGCCGACGCACTTGCCGGCTTTGCAGGTGTCGATGGCGCCGCTGGTGCCGGTGCAGTGGTTGCCGTCGCTGCAGGCCTTGTTGATCGGCTTGTTGGTGCAGCCGTTGCTGGCGTCGCAGGAGTCGGCGGTGCACGTCTCGTTGTCGTCGCAGCCCTGGCCCTTGAGGTTTTGGCACGTCGCCTTGCCGTTGATGACCTTGCACACGTCCTTGGTGCACTTGTCGCCGTCGTTGCAGTCCTTCTGGCCGGTGCCCGCGCACTTGCCCTTGGCGCAAGCGTCCTTGGTCGTGCACGGGTTGCCGTCGTTGCAGCCGGCGCTGTTGGGCGTGTACATGCAGCCCTTCTTGGCGTCGCACTTGGCGTCAAAGCAGGTCTTGCCCTCGCATTTCTTGGCCAGACCCGCCGCGCACTTGCCGGCCTTGCAGACCTCGACGCCGTTGCACATGTCGCCGTCGTCGCAGATTGGACCCTTGGGCGTCAGCGCGTCGTCGACCTTGCCGTTGCAGTCGTTGTCGATGCCGTCGCACTTCTCGACGCCGCCGTTGGTGGGCTTGCAGTCGGTCCACTGGCAGCCGGGCGCCATCTTGCAGCCCTGCTGATTGGGCGCCTTGGCGCACGTGTTCTTCTGCGCAAAACCGGTGCACTGCGTGGGCGTCCAGGCACACTTGATCGTCTTATGTCCGGCGCATTGGGCCGGCGACTTGAGGTTGTGGCAGGAGTTGACGAAGACGCACTTGTTGCCAAACCACTTGCAGCCCATGTGCTTGCCGCTGAGGCACTTGGACGGGTTGTTGAGCTTGGGACACTGGCCGGCCGCGATGAGGTTGACCGGGCTGCATTTGCCCCCGGCGGCCTTGCAGCCAGGATCGGCCGCGCACTGGTTCCAGTCGTTCATGTTCGCGTAAAGGCCGCACAGGAGCGTGCCCTTGCAAGACTTGGTGGCCGCACCGCTGGACGAGCCGCCGCTGGACCCGGCGTCGACACCGCCCGACGAACCGCCGCTCGTGGACCCCGCGTCGGTGCCGCCGGAGCTGGATCCACCGCTGGATGATGTCGAAGACCCCGCGTCGGTGCCGCCGGAGCTGGACCCGCCGCTGGATGATGTCGAAGACCCCGCGTCCGACCCACCGCTGGAGCTGGAAACGCCGTCGCCCGCCCCGCTGTCGGACTGCTGCGTGTCGCCCGTGACGGTCGGCGTGGTGCCGCTGTCGTCGACGTCACTGCCGCATCCGGCGGTGATCAGCGCGAGGGCGGCGAGACAGGAAAAGATGGCGTGGCGGCGAAGGTGCATGGCGGGCTCCTCGGCACGGATATGCCGTTGTCACGACAACCATACGAAGTCTCGGGACGCGCAGGTCCCTACAGACTTCTTACATGGCGGGTGGTTGTTCGTTCAGGGGCCGGGCCGGGAACCCGCGGAGGATGGGCCGTATGCCAGTTTCCCCTACATGGCAAAATAAGCTTCAGGGCCACCGGCGGTTGATTTCGGCGTTCATGGCGTCGGCCTGCCCTTTTTGCCCCGTGGCGCGGGTGATATCGGCTCGCAGCTGCATCGCGCGGCGGATGACGAGTCCGCGACTGCTGTCGAAGTGGCGGGGGGCGATCACGCGTTCGCAAAACCGCAGCGCGTCGCGATAATTGCCGGCGGCGGCTTCTGCGCGGGCTCGGGCCTCGAAAAGCGGGAAGAGCACGTTGGTGTTCACCTTGCCGAAGTGCAAGCCGTCGTTCTCGGTGATCGGCTGCAAGCGCGCGAGGACGTCATCGAGGCCGGAAGCTGGCGCCGTTTGCGCGTCGACCTGCCAAACAGCCCGAATTTGCGCGGCCGTCGTGATGGCGAAGTGCGGAGAGCCGGAACCGAGGGGATAGTCGGAGGCATCGGGCGCTTTTCCGGCGAGGGAACTGGCGACCCCGCGCACGAACGCGACATCGCCGGCCCAACGTGCCTCCGGGGCGCTTGATGTGGCGGCGACAACACGGGTCAGGACGCGATCGGCGAGCTCACCATCGGCGGTGCTGAGCGCGAGATTGGCGGCGTCCACCGCGAGTGTTCCGAGGCGACCGAGGCGTTGTTCAGCGCCGCCCGGATAGCCCTCGATCGCGGCGAGATACAAGGCGCGCGCTTCGTCCCAGCGTCCGGCATGAAGCAACACACCGGCGACGTAGTAGTCGCGCCGCGGCCCGGCCCCGAGCTGGTCATAGGCCGTCATCGCCCGCTCGAATTCCCACAGCAGCGTGTAGAGGTCGCCCTTGAACTGGAAGAACTCCTTTTCGCGGCCCGGATGCTCCGTTTCCAGCTCCAACACGCGGTCGAGGGCGTCCCGGTAGCGGCGCTCCCCGATCCACTGCTCGATGTCGAACATGTCGAGCAACACGCCGTCGGGGGCATGGGCGATGTAGCTGTCGATCACGTCTTCGGCGTCGTCGACACGGCCGAGGATATAGAGCTTCTCAAGCAGGCGGTTGACGGCGGGTTCGAAGGCAGGCCAGCGGTCGAGGATGGCCATGAAGACCTCTTCTGCTTCGGCCCAGCGATCGGCTCGAAAGAGCATGCGGCCCAGCATTTGGTGCCCGGCGAGGTCGTCGGGATACGCCGCCAGATGAGCCTGCATGGCCGGGACGAGGTCGTTGGACCGCCCCTCGGAGATCGCGGCGATGGCTCCGACGAACGTCTGGGCGAAGGGGGAAAGCGCCTTGCCGACCAGCTTGCGGGCCGCCTTGTAGCCTTTCTTGCGGCTGTCGAAGAGCACGAGCACGGCGGCGCGCGCGGCGAGATCGAGGTCGGTCTTGTTGCGCAGCGCGGCCTTCTTGGCGATATCGGCGGCGCGTTCGACCCGTCCGGCGGCGAGCAGCTCGTCGGTGCCAGCGATAAAACCGGGCAGGCGCCCATCGTCGGCCGGCGCAATTGGCGCTCCTTCGGCCATGGTGACGTCGAAATGGCCGACCACCTGCTCGTTGATGGCGGCCCCGGCGGCGATCGTGTCGTCGAGCCCGGGCTCCGACCCCTTGCCCATGCCGATCATCGTGTCGGCGTGCAGTTCATCGGGCGCAAACGTCGGCGCGGAGGCGTCGTCGCTCACCGGCGTGATCACGACCTTGGGTGTCGCTACGCCGGCCCCGAGTGGACCGCTGTCGATCTCCGGGCTTGAAGTCGGGCTGCCGTACACGCCGGTTTGGCGAGCGCCGCCATCGGACACGGCCTCGAGCATGGATTGGGCGTCTGGGAAGCGGTCGTCGCGGTTCTTGGCCAGTCCGGTGAGCACGGCACGTTGCAGCCAGCCGGGGGCGCGAGCGAGGGGCGCCGGGTCGGGCAGCTCGGTGAGGACGCGCGACAGCAGCCCGCCGTAGGTGCCGCCGGTAAATGGCGTGCGGTTGGCGATGCACTCGTAGAGCACGGCCGCGACCGAGTACAGGTCGGCGCGTCGGTCGATGTCGCTGCCCTTGATCTGCTCGGGCGACATGTACAGCGGCGTGCCCATGATGGCGCCGGTGTGGGTCAGCGACATCTCGCCTTCGAGATCGCTGCGGGCCAGGCCGAAGTCGAGCAGCTTGACGTGCACGGCGGACGACGCGTCGGGCAGGAAGATGTTGTCGGGCTTGATGTCGCGGTGGATGACGCCCTGGTCGTGCACGACGGCGAGGGGCTGGAGGATGCCGCGGGCGAGCTCGATGACCCCGGCGATGGTGACACCGCCTTTGCGGAGGCGTTCTCGGAGGCTCAGTCCGCGCAGCAGCTCCATGACGAGGAAGGGGTGGCCGGCGCTGTCAAAGCCGAGATCGAAGACCTCGACGACGCCCGGGTGGCCAGTGGCGGCGGCGGTGCGGGCCTCGCGCAGGAAACGTTGGACGACCGTGCGGTTGGCGGCGCCTTGTTCGTTGAGCTGTTTGAGCGCGAACTGCCGGCCGAGCGCGTGGTGTTCAACGACGTAGACATCGCCCATTCCCCCCGACCCAAGGTGGCGGACGACGCGATACCGCTCGGCGACGAGGTCACCTGTTGAGAGGCGAAGATCGGGCATGGACGCGGGGTGGATGGGCTTGGACGATTCAGTGGTACCGATTTACCACGCGTCATGGTGGCCGTCGAACCGTCGCCGCTACAGGCAGCAGGCGTAGCCGTATTTGCTCGTGTGTGAGTGGTTATCACCGACGCTGCCGACCGCCACCGCGGCTTGGCTGCTGTCGTTGTCGCTGTACGACGCGGTCCACATGTTCGCTGTCACCTTCTTGTTGTGGCGCAGCACCATCACCTGGCTCATCGAGCAGACCTGGGCGTTGCGCTTGGCGCAGTCGGAGGTGACCTGCATCCAGTTGAAGCTGTTGCTGTTGGCGATGTGGACCGCGCAGACGCCGCCGATGCGGGCGACCGGGCAGCTGCTCTTGTCGGTGCGTTGGGTGGCGCAGCAAGCGAAACCGTAGTGTGAGTTGATCGACGGGTTGTCGCTGGTAGCGCCGATCGCGATGTTGCACTGGCCGCCGTCGTTGTCGCTGTGATCGCTCGCCCAGACCTTGGCGGTGACGACCTTGTTGTCGCGCAGGATCTGGTACTCGGATTTGCTGCAGAGGTCGGCGCCCATGCCCGCGCACCAGCGGGCGGCTTGTCGCCAATACACGTTCTGCGAGTTGTGCACGTAGACCACGCGAACACCGCCTACGATCTTATCGGTCGGGCGCTTGGGCGTGATGTTGTAGCAGCACGGGACCTGCCAGCCGCTTGTCCAGCTGTGGTTGTCGCCGGTGCCGCCGTTGGCTTCGGACCATTGGCCGCTGTCGTTGTCGGCGAAGGAGTTGGTCCAGTTGGCGGTCGAGTCGAGCATATGACTGCGGCGCAGGACCCAGGACTGGCTGTCGGTGCACAGGTCGGCGTGGCGGCCGGCGCAGTGCAGGGACGCGTCGCGGAAGTTGCGGTTGCCGGCGAAGACGTCGGCGAGGCAGACACCGTCGACGATGACGCCCGGCGGCGGGCAGTGGGAGCGTCGCAGCGAAACCCAGCTGCCGTTTTCGCAGAGCTGCAGGCTGTTGTCCTTGTTCTTGCGCAGCAGGCCCTCGGATTCGGCGTCGCACGTGGCGTTGCTTGCCCCGATCTGGACGCCGCCACCGGCGATGAGCTTGCCCTTGACCTGGATCTTGCTGTTCGAGGTGGTGAGCAGCGCGATGGACCAGTCCTTGATCTCGCCGTCGAACTTGTTGTCCTTGAAGGTGCTGTCGACGACCGTGAGCTTCCAGTTGCCCTTGGGGTTCTTGCCCGACCAGGCCTCGAGGAAGCCCGACACCGGTTTGGTGGGCGGGAACGCGGCCTTGAAGCTGCCGCCCTTGGCCGATTTGTCGAAGAGCACGTATTTGCCGCCGGCCGGATCGGACATGTGCACGACGATCGTGCCGACCTCGCTGTTGGTGAACTCGAGCGTCACGGTGATTTTTTCGACGGTGCCGAGGTCGGGAACCGTGATGGTCGTGCTGAGGCCGTTGGGGTTGTTGTCGGGGATGGGGATGGGCGTCTTGGCCTTGAAGACGTCGACGAATTGGTTGTCGATCGCGCCGTTGCTGACCTGGGCGAGGTTGCCGCCGGAGACGCTGGCCTGCGCCTTGACGCAGATCGCGTCGCCGTTGCCGTCGATGCCGGCCATGACCAGCCCGGAAGCGCACTTGGTCGCGCCGGCCTTGACGCCGGTGAGCTTGCTGCCGTCGCCCACGAACTGCTTGCCCGCGATGATGCCACCGGCGATCACGTCACCGGCCGAGGTGAGCTTGCCGACCGACAGCGCGTTGCCGCCCATGTTGACGTCGCCGTTCCACTTGATCGCCGACGATGTGACGCAGCCGGTGCACGACAGGCCCTCCGCCGTGGTGGCGACCTTGGCGCGCATCGCAAAGGCCACCGCATGCAGGCGCTCGCGCGGCGCTTCGGGGTTGGTGCCGACCTGGATGCCGAGCCAGACCTGGGGCGGCGTGTTCAGGGCCGTGTTGCTGATCGTGGTCTTGGATCCCAGCGTGTGCGAGAAGCGGCCGCTCTTGATCGCGAGCTGCACGTCTTTTTCGGTCCAAAACGGGGTCGCCGCGGTCTTGGAGCCGTACAGCTTGAAGGTCAGCGTGTAGTTGCCGTCGGCCACCGCGCCGCCGGTCGGGTTGGTCATCGCGCCTTCGAGCAGCAGCGTCGTGGGCACGGCGGCGAGCGCTGGGGTCGCGAAAAGGAGCACGAGCAAGGTGGCCGCGAGGCGGGCGAACGTGGCAGTAGTCGGGCGCATGGTGGTCCTTGGAGGTAGGCAGATGTCAGCTGACGTTGCACATGGTCGCGGATCGGCGGGGTCTGTTTCAAGCTGGTCCCGTTGTGCGTACTGGCGTTGTGAGCCGGGAACGACCATCCTCTTGCCCTGCTCGGTCTGCTCAAATGGCTTTCTTTGGAGTTCTCATGCGCGTTCTCGCAGCCCCTTCCGCTCAAAAGACCCGTCGAATCGCGACGTCATCGGCGATGACCGTGGCCTGTCTGGTCGCCGTCGCGCTGTTCACGATGCCTGCTCAATCCGCCGACGCAGCTGTGCCGACATCGGTCGTGATCGACGGCGTGCTCTCGGGCACGGGCGGCGGGCCGGTGGCTGACGGCACCTACAAGATCACGTTCGCGCTGTATGCGGCGGCGTCCGGCGGCTCGCCCGCGTGGAAAGAAGGACCGGTCAACGTCGCGATCAAGGGCGGTCGGTTCAGCTACCCGCTCGGCGCGACCAAGGCGATCACCGCCGCGGCGCTTGGCAACCTCAAGACGGCGTGGCTCGGCATGAAGATCGACGCCGATTCCGAGTTGCCCCGTCGCCCGTTGCGCAGCGTCCCCTACGCGTCGATCGCGCAGGCCGCCAACTCGCTGGCTTGTTCGGGCTGCATCGGCGCCAAGAACGTCGCCAACGGCGCGATCGCCGCGGCCAAGGTCGGGTTCGCCTACGCCGGCTCGATCACCAAGGGCGGCCCGGCGGCCAACCTCGCGTGCACCGGCTGCGTGTCGGTCAAAGAGATGAAGTTCGACGGCGACGTCAACCTCGGATCCCACACGTTGACCGCCGCCAAGGTCACCAGCACCAGCGACGTCATCGCCAAGGGCACGATCGCCGCCAAGCAGTTCATCGGTGACGGCAGCAAGCTCACCGGCATCAAGACGCCATCGGGCGCCTGCGCCAAGGCGGGTGAAGTCGTCAAGGGCATCAAGGCCGACGGCAGCCTCATCTGCGTCAAGGCGATGGACCCCAAGGCGCTGCCCGGCGACGGCATCGACGAGATCTCCAACGGGCTCATCAACAACCAGTTCCAAAACACCGACTGCGGCACGGCCAACGTCGGCATCCCCGACAACAACCCGGTCGGTGTGGCGGATACGCTCACGTTCGGCGACTACGGGCTCGCGCAGAAGATCAACGTCTCGCTGCATCTGACCAACAGCGATCTCAAGTCGGTCATCGTCAAGCTGTACGACCCCAACAACAAAGAGTACGTGCTCTTCAACAAGGGCAAGTCGGGCACGGTCATCAACACCCTCTACCCGAGCACGACCAAGCCGGTGAGCGGCGACCTGAACACCTGGGTCAACAAGAACCCGAAAGGCAAATGGCGCCTGCTGGTGTCGGACGGCTCCTTCAAGGACAACAAGATCGACGGCGCGATCGTCAAATGGTGCATCAACATCCAGACGCTCAGCAGCAAGAAGATCCAGGTCAAGGGCGATCTCATCGTCGACGGCACGATGTCGTTTGGAAAGGGCGGCAAGGTCGATGGCGTCGTCAACTTCGAGCAGCCGGTCGTCTTCAAAGACAAGGTCACGTTCGAGAACAAGTGGTGCCCGACCCAGCCCAACGGCCAGAAGTCGCTGGTCATCGGCGGCGTCTGCACGCCCGGCATCGCGACCTACCGCACCTGGAGCCAGGCGGTCGAATACTGTCGGGCCAAGCGCGCTGACCTGTGCTCGGACGCCCACGCGCTGGTGCTGCGGCGTCACGGCTACATCGGCGACTACACCAACTACGGAAACTGGACCAACTCGTACGCGGACAATGACAGCGGCGTGCACAACGAGGCGACCGGCAACGTCGGAGATGACCACGGCACGGGCAGCCGCTACGGCGCGCCTTGCTGCTACCACAGCACCCCGCCGCGTTCGACCGACCAGATCGTCAAGATGAAGGCGTCCGACAAGGGCATCCGCGTGGTGCACATCCACAACGTCGCCGACACGTCGTTCCAATACGCGGCCGCGTTCTGCTCGCGGCTCAACGCCGACGTCTGCAACAAGTCCGAGTACGTCTACATCCGCTCAGCCGGCAAGATCACCGTCGCGCCGCTGTGGCCCAACGACGGCCAGGACACCGACGGCGCGTCCGAGTACGGCACCAGCGGCCACAAGTCGAACATGGCCAACGATGTGCACTTCTACTACCCGTACGGTTTTGCGTGCTGCGCTTCGACCCGCAAGACCACCGCGTGCCCGGCCGGCACCAAGGACACCAAGGGCGTCTGCTGGCTCAAGGTCAACAACAGCGGCTCCAACTGGATCAACGCGGCTCGCGACTGCGGCTCGCTCGGCGGTCACGTGTGCACCGTTTCGCAGAGCTCGGTGCTGCGCAAAGCCGGCATCATCACCAAGTCGGGCAACTGGTCGGCGGGCTTCAACGACTGCGACGGCCAGTGCAGCGGCAGCAACGGCATCGGCAACGCCAGCAACAACCTCAACCCGAACAGCAACTACGGCTACGCCTGCTGCGTTCGGTAGGTTCGCGTCATTTTGTGGCGAGGGCCGCGTCAAAGAGCTCTTTGGCGAGGTCCGGTCCGCCCTGGGCGAGGATCTCGCGGATGCCGGTGGGCGACGTCACGTTCACTTCGGTCAGCTTCTCGCCGATGAGATCGATGCCGACGAAGATGTGTCCGGCGTCTCGCAGCGGTTTTTCGAGCCTATCGCAGACCGCTTGCTCCGCTTCGGTGAGGGGGACGTAGTGAACGGCCGCGCCGACGTGGATATTGCCGCGCAGATCGTCACCGGGAGGCACCCGCAGCAGGCCACCGCGCGCGACGCCGTTGACGAGGATGACGCGCTTGTCGCCTTCGCGAGCGGCGGGCAGGTATTGCTGCACGAGGATGATGTCGCGGCCGTTGTGGGTGCTGATCTCGACCAGTGAGCGCGCGTTGAGGTCGCCGGGATGGAGCGCGACGATGCCGTTGCCGCCCGAGAACGCCAGCGGCTTGATAACGCACGAGCCGACCTCGGCGTGAAAGTCGAGCACCTGGCGCATGTCGCGGGTGGCGATGCAGCGCGGGCTGACGTCGGGAAAACGCAGCACGGCGAGCTTCTCGTTCCAGTCGCGCAGGCCTTGGGGGTTGTTGACGACGCGGGTGCTGGTCGGCGCGAGATCGAGGATCCAGGTGGCGGCGACGTAGTTGAGGTCGAACGGCGGGTCTTTGCGCATCCAGACGGTGGCGAAGTCGGCAAGGGGGCGCTCTTGGATGTCGCCGAGCGTGAAGTGGTCGCCGACAACCTCGCGGACGATCGTGGGCCGGCAGCGCGCAAAGCCGTCGCCGTCGCGGGCGATCAGGCCGTCGGTGTCGCAGCTGAACACGGCGTCACCGCGCTGCTGGGCGTGCAGCATCAATCCAAAAGACGAGTCCTGGTCGATCCGCATCCGGTCGATGGGATCGGCGACGAAGAGGTGGCTGGTCATGGCGTGTCCGAAGCCTGGTCGGGCGCGTCGGTCGGGGTTGGCGCCGGTGGCGGTGGTGGCGGCGGGGCGGCCTGGATCGGCGTGGCGTTTTCGGCGAGGTGGGCGGCGACGATGCCCTTGAGCTCCTCGGCTTCGGTGTCGGTTTCGGCGACCGCCGCGTACTCGAGCAGCAGCGGATGGGTGCCGCCCTTGAGGAACGACCGATCGCGGCCGAGCCGACCCACGAAGATGCGGACATCGCCCGGTTCAACCGGCGTTTGGATGATCGTCGGTAAAAATCGCGAGGCGCCTTCACCCGAACCATCGCGGAGGAAAACAAACGTGTAGCCGCCCACTGAGGGAACGACGCGAACAGCCTGCGCGCGGACGGCGATGATGCGGTTGTCGAGCTCGGCGGCGCGGATATGCAGCTCTGCGATGTCGTGGTCCGCCTTTTCGATCTCCGGCAGCGTCAACTCGAGATCGGTTTCGGTGACCCCGCCGGCCGGCATCATCGGGTGCACCACCGACTGTTCCGCGACATCGATGTGCGCCACGAGCTCGCCGGTGACCTGGGCGGCAAAGAGCGCGGTAACGACCGATTCGGGCACTACGGCGCGGTCGAGGTCGTGGCCGGGGACGTATTCGGTGACGGTGATCTTGGCGCCATCGGGAACGCGGAGCATCGGCGCGGCGATCCATCCGGTCGACGCTTCGTCTTTGACCTTCAACCACGCATAGCCGTGGGTCAGCACGCTGGTCACAACGGTGAGCTCGAGCTTGCCGCGGTACTCGTCATTGAGCGCGTTGGAAAGGGTCGGCTTGACGTCGTCGGCCGGCGGCGGCGGGTTGATGGCGGCGTCGGTTTGTTGCTTGTGGACCGTGTGCGGGTGCAGCTCCTTTTCCTTGCAGCCCACCGTGGCGACGGCGATGCAGACAGCGGTGAGCAGCAGGCTTGCGGCGTCGAAGCGACGGATTGGCGACACGGGCATGGGATCGTTTTATGCTCGATGGCGGAGGCTGGCAATCTTTGCGCGGACGACCAGCAAGACGCACGCTTGCGTCATGGCGAGGACCATCACAGCGATAGTGGCTTGTTTGCGCGGCGCGATGACCGCGGCGCTCGTCGCGCTGATGCTGGGCGCCTGTACGTCGGACACGGTCGCCTCGTCGCCGGACACAAGCGCGGCCGCGGACGCTTCGGACAGCTCGGCTGACGTAGCGGTGGCGGCCTGCGAAGGACCTGCGCCGCTGGCCTGGCCAACCAAGATCAACGATCCGCCACCCTGCGCCGAAAAAGCGGCCGGACTGGCGCTGCCGGCTGGCGTCACAGCGATCGAAACGGGCGGGATTCGCCTGCGGCCGTCCGGTTACATGCAGCCGATCGGCGAGCTGGAGAAGGTCGCGATCGAGGTGCTCGCGAAAAACGGGGGCGTCGACGAGACGTTCACCGGCAAGATGCGCCTGCAGACAACAACGGACACGCAGCTCACCGCCGGTACACCGGTTGGCGGGCTCGGCTCGGTCGTGCAAATCGGCATCCTGCAGGGGCGCGCGGTGGTGGGCGTCAAGCAGCTCGCGGCCGGAAAGGGCAGCATCAAGGCGAGCCTCGTCGACGATCCCCGGACCGGTTCGGTCACGCTCTTCGGCTACAGCAGCAAGCTGCCGATCTGGCGCATCGCGATCGACGACAAGGACTGGCAGGAGCTCATCGCCAACCCGAAAAAGCGCATCTTCAAGAAGATCATCCTCGAGGCGGAGGGCGACAAATTCTCGGCGTCTATCCGCCTCCATGGTGGCTCCAGCAGGCTGTATCCCAAGAAGAGCCTGCGGGTGAATTTGAGCGGCGCGGCGCTCGCGGACGGCACGCGACAGGTGGTGCTGCGTGCGGAATGGCGCGACAAGACGATGTTGCGGCTCTACCTGGGGTTCGCAGTGCTGCGTGAGCTGACGACCCTGCCGGCGTCCGACGTTTCATTTGTGCACCTGCGGCGGACCGACGGCACGTTCATCGGGTTGATGGCCCGCACCGAACGCATCGACGGCCGCTACCTGCAAAAACGCGGCTACGACCCCGACGGCCATCTCTTCGAGGCCGATCCACCCTTCGAACTCGCGGTGCCGGGCGGCAACCTGACCCCCGTCTCGCTGCCCGAGGCGTACACGATGATCTACCAACGCCACGGCGGCGATGGCGGCTACACCTCGCTTATCGAGCTCATCGAACAGACCTTGCAGCTGCCCGAGATGGCGTTCATCCAGACGCTGCCCGACGCCGTCAAGCTCGAGCACCTGCAGGCCTACATCGCGGTGATGGCCGCGATCCAAAACCACGATCACGTCAAGAAGAACTACTACCTGTATCGCGACGACAAAGGGCCCGATTGCCGGTGGGAGATGCTGGCCTGGGACCTCGACCTGAGCTTCGGCCACACGTGGACGCCCGAAGAGCAGCTGCTGGGCGAAACCATCCATACCGACGGGGATCCGCTGGCCGGGCGCTACATCGGCAATCTCTTCTTCAACCGGCTCATCGATCGCGTCGTGCAACATCCGCCGTGGCGAAAAGGCGTCGCCGCCGCGTTGACGAAGCTGCTGCAGGGGTTTACCGAGGAGTTCGTGCAAAGGCGGATCGACGATGTGGTGTGCAGGGTGAGACAAGACCTGCTGGCCGACCGCAACAAGCGCGCAAGCAACGGGGAATTGACGACCCGAATCGGCGAGTTGAAGCAGTACGTGAAGGGGCGGCGCGCGTTCCTCGCCAAGTGGTCCAAGTCGCTGTAGTGGTCCGATTCAGGAGTTCTGACGAGTTGCCGGCCGTGCGTCGGACCACTAGCTTCCATCTGCAAGGGGCCTCGCAGGGGAGGCCCCTCGGCCCGCGTTGTTTGGCAGCAGTGGGCGTCGTTTTCGTGCCTCACCCCAACCTCCGCTGCGCGGCTGTATCTCGTTGCCGTCGACTGATCGTCTCCCTGCAACGAGACAGTAGTGGTCCGATTCAGGAGTTCTGATGAGCAGACATCCGGCCAGCTGGATGCAGCAGCTCGATAGCGAGCGGGTGGACGCGGTGGCGGCGCTGGCGGTCACGCGGCTGCACGAGCTGGCGGAGTTGGACGAAACGGGCTGGGCAGAGGCGGCGTGGCAGCGGGTCGCGTCGTGGCTCGAAGCGGACGGACTTGTGGCCAAGACGGCGCAACACGGCGTTTGTCGCTACCAGCTTGCGACGGTGCGGGCGGCGCAGCCAGCGTTCGCGGCCAACCAACGGCAGGCGCTCCTGGTGACCGCGCGGCTGGTCCCGACACGAGGCCGCAGCGGCACCAAGACGACGGCGGTGGGACGGGCGATCGCGCGCGGCGGATGGTTGACGGCGCTGGCCGTGACCGCGGCGGGAGCCCTGGCCCGATGGCAGGACGATGACGGCTTGATCGCGGGGCGGGATATGACCTTGTCGATCGAGCTCACCGACCCGGTCGATCGCGGTGATACGGTGGATCGCGGTGATACGGTCGAGCTCGTCGACCCGGTCGATCGCGGTGATACGGCCGATCGCGGTGATCTGCCGGACCAAGGCGATGCGGCCGCTCCGGGTGATCTCGGTGGCCCAGGCGGCGACTCGGATGTTTCGCAGCCGGTTTTTGATGCGCTGGCGACGGCGGCGGCCGCGATCGGTGGGATCGGCGGGTGGTCACTGCAGACCGGCAAGCGCGTCGTGTATCCGATCCCGATCGCGCAAAAAGGCCTGCTGAGCGTGCGCTTGTCGGTGCGCGGCGAGGCGATCGACGGCGCGATCCCCACGGGCGAGTCCGCCGTGGACAAGGTCCGCACAACGCTGGACTCGGTTGTATCCATAGCGCGACCGTGGCGAGCGACGACGAGCGCCAAGGCTTTCGTGACCACGCTCGCCGACAACGCCGGGGTCGGTAAGGCGCTCGCGTGGCGCGCGTTGCTCGGTGGCGGACCGTGGCGTCGGGTGTTGGCGCGTTTTCCCAACGCCGATCGCTCGCTGCTCGACACGCTTTTCCACGACACGGTGACCGCCGTGGCCGTTCGATCGCCGGCTGATGGCGGGGGCGCTGGCCAGGTGGAGATCGACGGTCGCCTGTTGCCGGGCACGGAGCGCGAACCCTTTCTTGCCGCGCTGAGAAAGGCGCTGCCCGATGAGGTACAGATCGAGGTCTTGCAGCGACGACCCGCGATGGAGGCTACCCAGCATCATCCGCTGGCCCGCGAGCTGTTTGCCGCGATCGACCGTTGCGCGCCCCAGTCTCGTGTCGCCCCGATGTTGCTGCCCGGCCACTGCGATTCGCTCGGTTGGCGGCAGTCGACGGTGCCGTGTTTTGGATACGCACCCCTGCGCGTGGCCGACTCGTGCGACTTTCTGCGCGACTGGACCCGCGGCACCGTCGTTGTCGATGACGATGGGCTGCGCTTTGGGGCGCGGGCGTTCATCGATGGGGCGCTCGGCTTTTGCGTCCAGGGGTGAATGTCCATCGACAACGGCTTGTCCGTGCGCTCCTGGCGCTCGGCGCGCTGCTGTTTTCGGCGACGTTGTTGGGCTCGGTGCCCGCGTCTGCTACCTCGCAAGAACGCGCCCGCTTCGACGCGCTGAGCAGCAAGCTCCGCGGCTCCAAACCAACCGCGGGCGCGCTCGGCCCGATCCTCGAGCTCGTCACGTTCGCCGACACGGTGCCAGCCAAGGTGCGGACGGCTCGGCTCGCCGCGGTCGCCAAGCTGTGGCGCAGACCCGGGCTGCGCCCGACGGCGACGTCCATCGCGTTGGACCTGGCGCTGCAAAAAGCCGCCCTGGATAGCGGCGACGCGAAATGGACGACTTTGCCGGGCGCGGTGACGGCGTGGAGCTGGCTCGGGCCGCTGCCGTCCGGCGCTGGAACGGCGTTTTCGCGGTTTTCCGACCGGGACACCTCGGTCGCTCGCCGCAACAACGTCGCTGGCCGAGACGGGCCGGTGTCGTGGCGGCCCGTACCGGCTCATTGGCGCGGGCACGCGCGGTTCGCCGAGGTCGTTGAGCGACCGGCGGACGCCATCGTCTATGCCGAATCGTGGGTGCGGCTGCGGGCGGCGACCGAAGTCGACATCGTCGCCGTCACCACGGGCCAGGCGCGCGTTGCCGTCGACGGAAAAATCATCGGCACCGTTGCCAAGCGGTCCGCTGGGGACCGACCGGACGCGACCTTGCCCTCGTTCACGTGGTCGCGCGTCGGACTCTCGGTGGGTTGGCACGTGATCCGCGTCAAGCTCAGCGACTCCGACGGCGCGCTTGGCTTGCAGGTCTTGTTGGCGCCCGCGAATCGGCGCGCGCTCGTAGAAAACACCGCGCAGCCGCCGCCAAGCTCGACGGGGCAGGTGACAAAGGCGACCCGTGTCGCATGGTTCGAGCCGCTGATAGCCCTTGCGCGTAAGGGAGACGGAGCGGCGCTGTCGGCGTTGGCCGCGATGAGTCGGCACGGCTGGTCCGAGGCCGCCAGCGACGCGGTTCAGAAGGTGCTGGCAGAGGCGAAGAGCCTCGACGCGCGGCTGGCCTGGGCGCTTTGGGCCGCAGCTCCCGGAGACCGCGCTACGCGCCTTGCTACCGTGAAAACGACGCCTGGAAGCTGGTCGGCAACCGATGCTTTGCTGGCTCGCAGCCGCGCCATGGTGGAGCTCGAGCGGGCCGCCGATGTGCATCGCCGCTGGCAAGCGCTCGCCGCGTCTTCTGGAGATCCTGCCGCCAGGTCCGTCCGCGCCTGTGCGCAGCGCGTCGATCTGTGGCTGCAGCTGGGCGCCGACACGGCCGCGTGGCTACAGGCCCGCCGGTGCGCGAAGAAATGGCCTCGGGCGCCTCGGGCGCTGGCCGTCCTGTCCCGCGTCGCCCAGGCCCGGGATCACCTGGCCCTGGCGGTCGCGATCGAGCGCCGCTTGATGGCCTTGCATCCCGGATCTGCGCGCCATTTTCTGCAGTGGCTCATCGTTTCGACCACCGTCTCGGCCCCTCGCGGCGCCGCGTTGGATGCGTTGGTCAACCAGGCGATGACCCGCCCTGACCGCCGACGCGGCGTCGAAATCCTCGCCAGGACCCTGACGGCGCAAGCGCGACTCCCCCTCGCCCGCACCCTGCTGGCCCGGCTTCCGACGTGGCAATGGCGGTCGACAACGTGGGCCTTGTCGTCGCGAATCGCCGCCCGCCAAGGCGACCGAAAACGCGCCGTGAGCGACCTGCGCCACGCCATGCGGGCCGCGCCGGGGCGCACCGACTACCGCGAACGCCTGCGCCTGCTGGTGCCCGCCGCCAGGTTCTACCAACCGTACCGCCGTGACCTCATCGCGCGCGCCCGCCGCTCAACCAAGCCGGCCGTCCCGCTGCAGACCGCGTTCATCCAGACCGTCTTGCGCCACGACGGCGCGCGCCAGGCCCGCTACGAAGCCGAGGTCCTCGTGATCGGCGCAGGCGGACCGTCCGAACACGAGGTCGAGATCGACTACGTGCCGTCGCAAAGCCAGGTCGAAGTGCTCACCGCCGCGGTTGTCACCGCCAAAGGCCAGGTGCGTCGCCATGCGCAGCGTTCTCTCGACCGGGTCAGCGAAGATTGGTACGGCCTCTACTACGACCTTGAACGCATCACGCTGCGCTTCTCCGGGCTAACACCTGGGGACCGAATCGTCGTTGAGCATGTCGTGCGCGACTACGCCGCCGATCCCTTCGCGATGGTTTTCGGAGAGCTCCTGCGCCTCGCCGACACCCGGCCCATCCGCGAACAACACCTCGCGCTCGAGATCGCCGCCGGCACGCCGCTGCACCACGTCACCTGGGACGCCGGTCGGGGGCGCGCGGCACCCGCATCGCTGCGCAAGACCGGGACCCGCAAGGATCGAGACCGAACGTTTGATGTCTGGCAGCTCGACCTCGGCGCGCTCCCGGCCGTCGCCGTCGAAGCCAACATGCCGGGCGTCAGCGAGATCGCTCACTACTTGCACATGTCGTCCTTTTCCACCTGGGCCGCCGTCAGCCGATGGTACGGCGGGCTGGTCCGCCAGGCGCTCGCCAGCGCCAAGACCGATCCCGCCGTCAAACAACTCGCGCTCCGCCTCGGTCGCGGGGCCGAAAGCGACGACGAGAAGATCCGGCGCGTGTTCCACCACGTCGCCCACAAGATCCGCTATGTCGGCCTCGAATTCGGCGTGCACAGCCTGCGTCCCCACGACGTCTCCCTCGTTCTGGCGCGGCAGTTCGGCGACTGCAAAGACAAGGCGACGCTGATCGTGGCGCTGCTGGGCCACCTCGGCATCGACGCGGAAGTCGCGCTGGTGCGCACCGCCGACAACGGGCTGCTCGCCGATCCGGTCGCCTCGCTCGGCGTCTTCGATCACGCCATCGCCTGGGTCCCATCCCGCAAGCTGTGGCTCGACGCGACCCAGCAACACCACGCCGTCGGCGAGCTGCCGGCCCTCGATGCTGGCGGAATGGCGCTGCGGATCCCCCTGCACAACCGCGGCTCCAAGCCCACTTTGGTCAAGCTGCCGCGGGCACCCGGCGCCGCCAATCGCCGCGATCAACGCACGACATGGGTGCTCCAAGCCGACGGCGCCGCGACCGGTGCGACGACCGTTGACCTCACCGGGTTGCCCGCCGTCGACATGCGCACGCTGCTGCGCGACCCGGCCACCCGCAAGGAATCGCTGCAGGAACGCCTCTCCCGCAGATGGCCCGGCGCGGACGTCGAGGCGATCACCGCGCTGACCGGCGCGTCCCCTCCCGAGCCGACTACGCGCGTCGCCTACCGAACCCGCGTCCCCAGCTGGGCCCAGCGCGCGGGCGCCGAGCTGACGGCGACGCCGTTTGCCCCCGATGAGGCGCTGGTCGGGCGAATCACCGGCCAGGCCAGCCGCCAACACGACTACATCCTATCCGAAGCGTTCGATGAACAGCGTCGGCTCGTCCTCGTCGCCCCGCCCGGCTTCAAGCTCCATCCGCCGCCGCCTGCGGCCACGATCGACCGCAGCTTCGCGCGCTTTGAGCTCACGTTTGACGCAGCGGGCGACCGCGTCACCGCGAAGGTGCGCGTGCACGTCAAGCAAGCCCGCATCCCGGCCGAAGACCACGCGCGGTGGCGCGCGTTTGTGGCTGAAGTCGATCGGCTCTTGCGCGTTCGACTGCGATGGACCAGGACCGGAGGCAAGCCATGAGCTCGCCCCTTCTTGGCGTTTTCCGTCTCTCTTCGACCTGGGCCATGGTCGCCCTGGCAGCCTCGATGGCCGCCGGTTGCGCCTCGGCTCCCGTCGTCTACTCGCCCCACGTCAACCGCGCCGAGGCGCGTGCCCACGCAGACGGCGCCCTCCGAGACCCCTCGACCGCCCCCGGCGGCCACCTCGACCGCGCCTGGCTTTGCCTGCTTCACGGCGTCGATTGCCATGACCTCGTTCGGCACGCCGAGGCGGCCGTCATCAACGCGCCGGATATGCCGTTGGCCCAGCTGACGCGGGCGCTGAGCCTGCAGGTCGTTGGGTCGGTTCGCAGCCGCGCACTGGCCTGGCTGGACCTGTTGACGTGGCTCCATGCCAGCGGCGATCGCTCCGAGCGTACGGCGGCGCTGGCGACCGCAGCCCTGGAAGCTGTTGAGCGCCTTGCGGTGCGCGATCGGGCGGGGGCACAGGCCGCGATCAAGGCGCGCGGTCACACCTGCCTGGCTGCGTTGCGTCGCGACGGCACCTTGCACCGCTGGCGTCGGGTCCGCGCCCTGGCACGGGCGGTACCGGTCGCGTCGCGTCGACGGGTGCTCTCCGCGTCGCCCGCGGTCCAGCTGCGGGTCACCACCGACGCCGCGCCGTGGAATCGGCGGCCGTACACCGGGTTGCGCACGTTGCAGCGATCGCCGGCAGAGTCGGGTGGCAGCGCCATCTATGCCCGCGCGGAGCAGCCTGACCGCTACCGACTGCCCGTTCCGATCCCCGGCACCTGGGGGATTCGGGCACAGCTGCACGCACAGGCCGGCGAGCACGCCATCGTCGTGAAGGCGCCAGGACCGTTTGCGCTGTGGCTGGACGGCAAGCGACTTGCGACGGCCCTTGATGCCGACGCAGGCAGCCCGCCGCGCACGGTCCGCGTCCGTCTAACCGCGGGGTCGCATCGCGTCGTGGTCGGCGCCGGGCTGCTGACCGCGGGCAGCGGCCTCGATCTCGCCGTGCTCCGCAACGGCAACCAACCCGCCGGGAACCCGTCCCGGCGATGGCCTCCCGTGGTTGCCACCGTCGTCGCTGCCCTGTCCGCTGATGGCCACGCGGCGCGCAGCGCACTGCGCGGGCGTTTCACCGACGGACCCCTGGCCGCGATGCTGCAGCTGCGCCAGCGCGCGAGCCTCGACGACCACGCGCCACGGGCTCCGTCGTCGACCCTCGACACGCTGCTCGATCACTTCCCACAGCACGTCGATGCCCGCATCGAACGCGCCGCTCGCGCTCGCGACGCCGGTGACGGTCCGCAGGCAGCCCGCCTGCTCGCCGGCCTCGACGCGGCTGTCGACGGTCCGTCTGGGCGGAGCCCGTTGTCCGGTCGCACCGACCGCTGGCTGGAGAGCGCGCGCCAACACCTCGGCAACGGCCTCGCCGATCTCGCCCTCGCGGCCGCTCATCGCGCCACAGCCCGCCAACCCGGCGACTGCGCTGCCTGGAAGAGCGCGCTCGATGTGGCGATGGACGCGATGCAGCGGCCGGCTCTCGCACGCCTCTTCGCGCTCCGCGGAACATGCACACACCCGTCGATCGCCGCGGCCGACGCGCTCGTTGCGATCGGTCGCCCGGACGCCGCCGCGGTCGAGCTCGCCGCCGCGGCAACCATCGTGGCGCTCCGCCGTGAGGCGGCCAGCCGACTGGCCGATCTCGC
>CAZLMW010000095.1:0-7316 GCA_964560875.1 uncultured Enterobacteriaceae bacterium | reverse complement strand
CCAAACGCCGCATTGCCGCCAAACGCCGCATTGCCCCCAAACGCCGCATTGCCCCCAAACGCCGCATTGCCCCCAAACGCCGCATTGCCAACGGATGCCGCGTGGCGGGCCGTCCAGACCGGGCTCGTGCATGCCAAAGCTGCCAAACGCCGCGCCGCTCGTGCGGCCCTCGATCGGTTGCTCGTCGCGCCCGGTCGCGCGTCCATGCAAACCCGCCGCAGCTACTTCTTGCTCGGCGCGCGGCCGCCGTGGCGTACGATGCGGGTTGATGGCGCGGCCGCCGTCGCGACGTGGCGAAAGCGCTGCAAAGAGGCGAACAAGGCGGCCAGCAAGCGCCCCGGCAAGGACGCCTGTTCGGGCCACGGGGCGCCGATCACCTGGGTCGTCGATCACGAAATCGTGGTCCTATTGCCCGATGGTGGCGCGATCCGCCGGGTTCACCAGGTCGCCATCGCCCACTCCGCCCGCGCCGCCGAGGCGCTCGGCGAGATCCGGGTCCCCGCAGACGCAGAACTCGTCGCCGCGCGCACCCACACCGCTGAGGGCGCCGTCTTGCTGCCCGCCGCGACCCCCGACAAGGAAACGGTCAGCCTGCGCGGTGTCGCCCCGGGGGCCGCCGTCGAGTTCATCCAGGTGCAGTTCGTCGCACCCGACGACCCGGCCACGGGCGCCACCCGCCTCACGCCTTTCATGCTCCAGTCCACGGACGGCCCGGTCGTGCAAAGCACCTACGTCGTCATGACCCGCGATCCCGGCGACCGTCCCCCGGTCGATCGCTCCCCGACCGCTCCTCCCGTCTCGATTGACCGCGTCGCCGGATGGCGCACATTCCGCTGGGAGGCGCGCGATCTCAAGCGCCTCCGCCCCGAACCGCGCACCGCTCGTCCCGCGTGGACCCGTCCCGCGGTCCGCACCCGTCGCCGCGCCACGATGGCCGGACTTATCGCCCGGTTTGACGAGACACTCGCCGCGTTCGCCCGCGCCAACGACTCCGTCCTCGCTCCCTGGCAACGCCGCGCCCGCGCCGCCGGTCATGACGCCGCCAAGTGGCGGGCCGTGGTGGCCAAGGTCGCCGCCGAGATCCGGTTTGCACGCGCCGGGGTCGCCCCCGGATCGCCCGTCGCTGCCGCCCGAAACGGCAGCGGAGATCGCGCAACACTGCTCTGGCACCTCGCCCGTCACGCCGGTCTGCGCGCATGCCTCGTCCGCTGGCAACCGCTCAACCGAACACCCGCGTACGGCGCCCCCGATCCGCGCGATTTCAGCGCGACCGTGCTTCGCCTGCACCTGCGTCCGCCCGGCGGCGCCCCGGCCACCGTTTGGATCGATCCCGGCGTCGACGGCGGCATCCTCGACTACCTGCGCCCCGGCGCTCGTGGCCGACCCGGCATCCTGCTCGGTTGCTCCACCCCCGAAAAAGACCGTCGAGTAACCTTGCCCGACGTCGGCGCTGCCCTCGATCGCCGCACCATCGCCATGCACGTGCATTGGGCGGCAAACGGCAGCGCCAAGGCCACCATCACCGACACCATGAACGGCTCCCTGGCCGCGCTGGTCCGCAGCTACCTGGCCGGCGGCAAGGAAAAACAACAAACCGTCGTGCGCGAGCTCACCAAACACGCTTTCGCGGGCTGGAATTCGAGCTTCATCGACGCGAGGTCATCGGGCAGCGAGCTGATCGTGCGTTATCGGGCCGTGCTCGCCCGCGCCGTCGACCCCAAGCGGCTCACAATCGGCCTCGCACCGGCCCGCCTTGGACGCATCTACGGCCGCCTGCCACGCCGCAAGACGCCGCTGCGTTTCGGTCACTCGCTCGCCACGGTCGTCACGCTCACCGTCACCCAGGACGGCGGCATCTTCGGCACCCTCCCGCACGCCGTGACCGCCAGCGACCCACGGGCTACATATCAGCGCACCGTTGGACTGCGCGGCCCCAAACTGCAGGTTCGCAGCGATCTGCGCGCATCCATGGGGATCGTGCCCGCCGCCGCCTATCCCGGTCTCGCCAAGACGCTGCGCATCATCGACGCCGCAGAGCTCGTCCACCTCCGCCGCAAGCTCCCCTGAACACGCGCTCCCACCCGAACCAACGCGCTATCCACCGTGCCTGACGTCCGCTGCTTTCACCCCCACGCCGAAGCCCAGGTCGCCTTCGACAACCCCGGACACGTCCCCGCAACACCCGTCCGCACGCTCGCCGCCGACCTCGACTACATGCTCGCCGTACTCGGCACGTCCAACGACGTCATCCTGGTCCGCCGCCCACCGACCGCCGAGCACATCGCCGCCCTCGCCGCCATCGGTCTGCCGACGCCCGAACCTGTCCTCGCACCCATCGACGGCCGCGTCTTGCCTCGCAAACACGCGCTCCGTGAACGTCTCGACCTCCGCCCGCGACCCTGGGCGTGGACCCCCGACACGTGCGCGTTCTTTCAGCCCTTCCGCCACGGTCAGCCCGTCGCCACCTGGGCGCCCGGCACCCGCGGTCGCTGGTCCAAGGCGTGGGCCGCCAAGCAGCTCGCCGCCGTCTACGCCACCCTCGACGCGCCCTCCCACGACAAGCTGTGCGAAGCCGTCGATATCCCCGTCGTTGCGACCGATGCCGCCGCCGCCCGCGCCGCCATCACCGCTTTGTCCCCTGCCGCCCCCACCGCGGTCGTCAAGGCGCCGTTCGCGACCGCCGGGCGCGGTGCCCTGCGTTTTTCGACCCGCTCACCCGAACTTTCCCCCTCCGAACAAGGCTGGTTGAAGCGCGCGGTCACCGAGAACGCCGTCGTTGTCGCCCCGTGGCGCGACCGCATCGCCGACCTGTCGGTCCAGCTCGACATCGATCCCGACCCGACTATCGACCCTGTGCTCGGCGTTACCGGACTGCTTTGTGACAGCCACGGCCGCTACCGAGGCAACCTCGTCAACGCTCCCGACGATGCGCACGGCTGCCACCACCTGCTGCTCGAAGTCGCCCGACGCATCGCAGCAATTGTGCGTGTTCACGGCCACCTCGGCCCCGCCGGCATCGACGCGATGGTCTTCGTCGACGCCAGCGGCCAAATCCGCTTGCAGCCGGTGCTCGAGATCAACCCGCGCCACACGATGGGCCACCTCGCCCTTGGTTTGCGCCGCTTCCTCGCCCCGTCGTCCGTCGGTCGACTCGTTGTGCTTGGTCCCCGTGATCGCATCTGCATGTCGCTTGTCGACGTCGTAGCTGCGCTATCCGCTGCGCTCCCACCCGTTCGTGACGACGCTGGCGCCATCGCCCAGGCCGCAGTGCCTCTCAACGACCCCGCCACCGCGACCGCCCACCTGGCGCTTTTTCTCGCGGCCCCCGACCAGGACGCGATCGACGCCGCGCTCACCGCCGTCTAACCTCGCTGAACCACACCGTCAGGTCGAACTGGGCGGCGGAGTGCGGTAGCGTCCCGACCCGCGACCTGTTCGCCCCATCACCTGTTCCACCCCATCGCTTGTTCCACCCCATCACTTGTCCCACCCTGTCCATCGGCGAGCCCATGCCATTACAAGAGCGTGTCGTCTTTCGCGGCGATCTCGGTGACCTGGTCGGTATCTTGCGCGCCCCCGACGGCGCGGCTGCCGACAGTCCGCGACCTTGCGTTGTGATCTGCGCGGGCATGAGCCTCACCAAAGAGGTCTGGCTCCCCGATCACGCCGACCGTTTCGTCGCCGCCGGATTCGTCACTTTAAACTTTGATTATAGTACGTTCGGTGAGTCTGCCGGGGACCCGCGCTGCCGCCTCAACTGCGCGCAACAGGTTCGTGACACGCGCGCCGCGCTCACCTACGCCGCCTCGCGACCTGAGGTCGACGCCACCCATCTCGGTCTGTACGGCGTCAGTCTTGGCGCCTCGGTGTCCGTCGCGACCGCTGGCTGTGACGATCGGGTTGGCGCGGTGGTCGCCGTGGCCGGGCCGATGGATCTGCATCGCGTCTGGCGTGGTTTTGATGGATTTGACGGTTTTTCGGCGAAGGTCGACAAGGCCCGCGCGCGCTTCGTTGCGACTGGTGAAGTCAGCTACATCGGCGTGCCTCGCTTGCTCGCCAGCGATCCCGACACCGCGGCGCTGCTCCAGTCCGAGGACGCCAAGTACCCGACCTGGCGGCAGGAAGTGACCTTCGAATCGCTGCAGGATTTGTTCGCTTTCCGGCCCGAAGCGACGGCCGAAAGCAGCCGCGCGGCGTCGATGTTCATCTATCCGGAGCTCGACGCGCTCATCGCCCGCTTCGAGATGCTCTCAGCCTACGCCCGTAGCCCCCGGCCCAGCGCGCTCGTCGCGCTCCCCGACGCCCATCACGTCGACGTCTACAAGCGCGAAGGCGCCTTCGGCCAGGTCATCGAACACGCCACCGGCTGGTATCGCCAGCACCTCGGCTTCTCTCCGTAATGAGAAAGCCGGGCAATCCCCGGCCAGGCCAGTATCTCGCCTGTGCCAATACCTCGCCTGGGCCACCAACCCGACTCGTCCATGCCCGCCCCGGAGGCGCCGCCATGAGCCTTTTCGAAACCCACCCCTACCTGACCGGCGCGCACACGCCCCTGCGCGAGCAGGTCTCAGCTGACCGGCTGCCCGTCATCGGCAAGCTCCCCGACGAGCTCAACGGCACGTTCGTCCGCAACTCCGGCACCCCTTTTTACGAGCCCCAGGGTCGCTACCACTGGTTTGACGGCGACGGCATGGTCCACGGCGTTCACCTCGACGGCGGCAGCGCGCGATTCGCCAACCGATGGGTCGACACCGCCGGCCTGCGCCACGAGCAAAAGGCGGGCGAGGCCGTCTGGCGGGGCATCATGGAGCCGCCCAATCCAACGTTGCCCGGCGGCCCCCTCAAGGACACGGCCAACACCGATCTCGTGTGGTTTCACGACCGTTTATTGGCGCTTTGGTGGCTCTGCGGCCAGCCCTACTCGCTCGATGTGCCTTCGTTGACGACGCGCGGGCCGGAGACCTTCGGCGGCACGCTCCCCGGCCCCGTCTCCGCTCACGCCAAGGTCTGCCCGACAACGGGCGAGCTCATCTTCTTCAACTACTCGGTCATGAAGCCGCCGTTTTACAACCACGGCGTCGTCAGCCCACAAGGCCGGGTCACGCACTACGAAGCGATCGACACGGCCGGCCCGCGCATCCCCCACGATGTCGCCATCACCGCCAACTACACGGTGATCCCCGATTTGCCGCTCGGATGGGACCCGGTCGCCCTGTCGCGCGGCAAGTTCCGCATCGCCTTTGATCGCGACGCACCGAGCCGTTGGGGCGTCCTGCCGAGGCACGGAAAAAGCAGCGACATCCGCTGGTTTGAGCTCCCGTCGAGCTACGTCTATCACTTCTGCGGCGCTTGGGAAGATGGCGACAAGGTCGTGGTCCTCGGCTGCAAAATCGACGACTTGATCCCCGAAAAGCCGTCCGGTCGAGACGACATCCCTTGCATGGACGTCATCGAGCTCGTGCCCTTCCTGTCGCGTTGGACCTTCGACCTGGCGACCGGCGACGCGACCGTCGAACAGCTCGACGACCGCCCGACCGAGTTTCCGCGCATCAACGACACCATGTGGGGTCGGCCCAATCGCTACAGCTACAACCCCACCTGCGCGGCGGTCAGCGAGCTGAGCTTTGACGGCGTCATCAAGTACGACCTGCGGACCGGCGCGCAGACCCAACGGCGCTTTGACGGCGGCATCGGCGGGGAGCTGGTGTTTGCGCCACGGCCCGGCGGTGTCGACGAAGATGACGGCTGGATCTTGACCATCGTGACCGATGACGACCACGGCTCGCGGCTGTGGGTGCTCGACGCCAAAGCGCTCGACGAAAAACCGGTCGCGATCGTGCAGCTGCCTCGACGTGTGCCGGCCGGATTTCACGCTGAATGGTGTCCTGCCCCGTCTTCGTCCCCCGCGAACTGAACCGCGGCCCGAGAACACCTCGCCCACACAACCTTGAGGCCCACTCATGAGCACTTCATCGGCGCGCGTCTACGTCATCGGCGTCGCGACAACACCGTTTTCCCGCCACCCCGACCAGACCCACAAGCAGCTGGCTGACCAGGCGGTCCGCGGGGCGCTGGCCGATGTCGGCGATGATGCGGTCGCCCAAGGCATCGGTGCGACGTTCTTTGGCAGCTGCACCCTGCACGCGTGGGGCCAACCCAACGTCGGGGGCAATGTCATCCTCGGGCCGTTGGTCGATGCGGGTGTGTTGCCGTCGTGGGCACCGATCCACAACGTCGAAGGCGGCTGCGCGACCGGCGCCATGGCGGTTCACAACGCCCGCAACGCGATCCTCGCCGGGGACGTCGATGTCGCGTTGGCGATCGGGGTCGACAAGACGTTCATGCCGCACGACCTCGCGCAGATGAAGGCGCTCTTCGAGGGCGCGCTTGACCAGCTTGATCCGCACGGTTGGCGCGAAGACCTCACCGCCGCCGCCGCCGAACACGGCCTGCACTACAAGCCCCATCCGGCGCGGATCACCTTGCTCGACGCTTGCTCGCTCAACGCGCAATGGCACGCCAAGACCCACGGCACGACCGCCGCCCAGGTCGCTGCCTCGGCCGCCAAGAATCACGACCACGGCGCGCTCAATGAAAACGCCCAGTACCGAAAACCGATGACCGTCGACGCCGTGCTCGCCGACAAACCGATCGTCGCCGAGCTGACCCGCGCCATGTGCGCCCCAATCAGCGACGGTGCCGCCGCCGCCGTGCTCTGCTCCGCCGCCACACTTCAGACGCTGCCGCCCGCGGTGAGGGCGCGCGCGATCGCCCTCGACGCCAGCGTTGTCGCCGCCGGTCGCCGCCGCAAAATCGACGAAGAACCGGTCACCGCCATCGCCGCCAAGCGCGCCTATGAAGCCGCCGGGCTCGGTCCGGACGCCATCGACATCGCCGAGGTGCACGACGCGACCAGTTTCGCCGAGCTCGCCGCGTCCGAAGCGCTTGGATTCTGCGAGCCCGGGCAAGGCGGCGCCTACATCGCGTCCGGCGCCGCCAACCGCGACGGCAAGCGGCCAACCAACCTGTCCGGCGGCCTCGTTTCGAAGGGCCACCCGCTGGCTGCCACCGGCATCGCCATGCTGCACGAGCTCGTCACCCAGCTGCGCGGTGAAGCGGGCGAGCGACAAGCGGCCGATGTCTCGGTCGGGTTGCTCCACAACGCCGGTGGCCTGGTGGCGTTCGACGAGGCCAGCTGCGCCGTGCAAATCCTCCGCGCACCGGCGACCACGTAGGCCTTGCTCGAGAAACGTTATCGGTGAAACCGGACACCTACGGTTTTGCCGATCACGTTTGGCTGTCCTGTCCGGTTTTCG
>CAZLMW010000094.1:17401-32651 GCA_964560875.1 uncultured Enterobacteriaceae bacterium | reverse complement strand
CTCGTTCCGCAAGACGATTCGCCCTGGGAACCCGGTGCGAATTAGCGATCTCGGGTACTAGTTGCCGCCGCTGCTGCTGCTGCTGCTGCTGCTGCTACCGCCGCTGCTGCTGCTGCTGCTGCCGCCGCCGGCTACGGGGCACACAGAATCCTTGTCGGGGCAGCAGTCCTTGAACTGCTTGCACTGGTCGTCGCACTGGCACTTCCATTTCTTGTCGTATTTACAGCCCTGGAGCTTGCACGTGCCGCCTGTGGTCGTGCCACCGGTACACTTGCCGCCGACGCATTTCTTGCCGCCCGTGCAGTCGCTGTCGGCCTTGCACTCGGGCGTGCTGTCCTTGATGCACGTGCCGTCGACGCACTTCTCGCCGCTGTTGCAGTCCATCGCGCTCTTGCAACCGCCGCCGCTATCCACGCACTTGTTGGAGAGGCACGTGGCGAGCGCCTGGGCCTTGGCGACGCCGCTGCCGGCCTTGCTCTGGCAGCCGACCGCGCAGGACTGGTTCTGGCCGCAGTTGCCGACGCAGACCATGGCCGCCTTGCAGCCGGTATCGCTCATGCACGCGCCGTATTCGCTACTGCACTTGCCCTGCGCACACTTCATGACGGTGGAGACCTGCGGATCGCAGTCGAAGCCGCACGAAGTCTTGGTCTCCTTGGGCGCCTGGCAAACAAGGTCGCCGCACGTGTCGGTGGTGGTCTTGCAATCAGCCGGGCACGTCGAGGGCGTCTCGCCAGTCTCGCACTTGCCATTGCCGCACTTGGGGCCGTCAGGTTTGCAGTCAGCCGGGCAAGTCGCGTTCGTTTCGCCGTCTTCGCAGGTGCCATTTCCGCACTTCGGGCCGTCTTTCTTGCAGTCGGCCGGGCAGGTCGCCGGGGTCTCGCCGTCTTCGCACTTCTCGTTGCCGCACTTGGGGCCCGTGGTCTTGCAGTCGGCCGCACAAGTCGTCGGGGTCTCGCCCTTTTCGCACTTGCCGTTGCCGCACTTCGGACCGGTCTGGTTGGGGTCGGGGGCGCACTTCTTCTCGATCATGCAGCCACCGAGCGCGAGCTGGAGTTGACCGACGGCTTGGTCGGCGCCTTCCCAGCACTTGGAGATGCACGCGCTGTCGTCGAGCTTGCACTTGACGGCGCACTCCATGCCCGCCTTGCACTTCGCGTTGGCCTCGCAAGCGCCCCACTGAGCCGCGCACTTGGTCTTGGCGCAGGTGATGATTTCGTCGGGCGTCGGCGTGCCTCCGCTGCTGGTTCCGCCGCTCGAAGTTCCGCCGCTCGAAGTTCCGCCGCTCGAAGTTCCGCCGCTCGACCTTCCACCGCTGGACGTGCCGCCGCTCGACGCACCACCGCTGCTCGCGCCGCTGCTGCTGCTGGTGTCGGGCTTCTTGCAGAAGGCGACGTCCTTGCCATTTTCTTTTTTCACGCCGCAGACTTCACCGTCAGCGCAGTCGCCAATCTTCTTCCACTTGCCGGTCTGCGCGTTGTTCGGATCAACCGTGCACTGCACTCTGATAGCCTTGGCGCCGTCCTTGGTGCAGCCTTGGTGATGAATCGCCGGCCCACAGCCGCTGTCGACGGCGCCACCGGGCGTCTGGGGCGCACCTCCAAATCCACCGGCACCGCCACCTGCGCCTCCGCAGCTGACGAGCAAGGCACCGATCGCAGCCAAGGCCGCAATGGTCAGCGTGTTCATGAGTCGCATCGTCGTCTCCAACCGGGTGTCTCAGGCGGCGCGGACGGCTGAGTCTGGTTCGCCGCACCGTGTATTCTCAGGGGTTCGGGCAGTTCTTCTGCGCGCACGTCGCGATGGCTTGATACTTCGAACCGGCGCAATTGTTGACGCACGTGTTGTTGCCTGTGGCGCACTTGGAAGCGCAGTTGATGAACTGGGTGCAGCCGGAGTTGGACTGGCACTGGCTCAGCTCGGTCGGGCAGTTCTTCTGCGCGCATGCGTTGTCTTTGCAGTTGTTCTTCTGGGCGCAGGCCGAGAACGCGGCGTAGATGACCACGCCGTTGCACAGCGAATCGGTCTGGCACGCTTTGAGCTGACTGCCGCACTTCTGTTCGATGCACGTTCCGCCGCTGCAGTCCTTGGGGCACGAAGACTGTGTCTCGTTGCCTTCGCACTTGCCGTCGCCGCAGACAGTCGATTGACCGCAGTCGGCCAGGCAGTTGCCGGAGTTCTCACCGGGCTCGCACTTGCCGTTGCCACAGACCGGACCTGATTTGCAGTCGGCCGGGCAGTTCGCGGACGTCTCACCCGTCTCGCACTTGCCGTTTCCACAGACCGGACCAGCGGGCTTGCAGTCGGCCGGGCAGGTCTGGCTGTTTTCGCCCGCCTCGCACTTGCCGTCGCCGCACTTGGGGCCGGTCGGCTTGCAGTCCTTGGGACACGTAAACTCCGTCTCTGTTCCGTTGCACTTACCATCGCCGCAGGACGGTCCGGACTTGCAGTCCTTGGGGCAGGTCGCGGCGGTCTCGGTAGGCGCCTCGCACTTGCCATTGCCGCATTCCGGGCCGTCGAGGTACTTGCAGTCCATCTCCTGCGCGCACGTGAGAAGGACAATCAGCGTGTTTTGTCCGGCGCCGGCCGAGGAAAGGCACTTCTGAACGCATCCTGTGTCGCCTTTGCAGCCATCGATGCACGACGCGCCGGACTTGCACAGCGCCTTGCCCTCACACGACTGCCACTGCGTTTTGCATTTGCCCTGGGCACATTTCAGCCACGGACCCGCGGTACCACCGCTGCTCGAGCCGCTGCTTGACGCACCACTGCTCGACGCCCCACTGCTCGACGCGCCGCTGCTCGACGCACCACTGCTCGACGCGCCACTGCTCGAAGCACCGCTACTGGACGCGCCACTGCTGGAGGCACCACTGCTTGAGGCACCGCTGCTCGAAGCGCCGCTGCTGGATCCACCGCTGGTCGCGCCACCGTCAGTTCCACCAGCATCGGGCGCGTTCGTGACGACCTTGAAGCACTGCGCCACCTTCTTCGGAGCGCCCGCCGGTGCGTCGTTCTCTTGGCACTCCATACCGCTCGCGCACGTTTCGGTCTTCTCCCATTTCTTGGTTGCCGGGTTGCAGGTCACGATTTGGCCCGTGACGCTAGCGCTGGCCGGAAATTGGCATCCTTGCTGGTGTTTGGTCGGATCGCAGTCGGTGCCCGGCGTGCCGCCAGTGCCCGTCTTGGGCGCTCCAGTCCCGCCCCCTGCTGGCGTGAATCCGCCGCCAGAACCGCCGACACATCCGCCGACAGCGAGAGAGAGGATCGCGATCGCTATAATCGAAAGCGTGGTCTGCGTTTGCGCGATCTGTGACTTCATCTGCCCGTCTCCGTGGCCGGTTGCGTCGCCTGCCCGCGTTCGCAAGTCACCGGGCCGGTATGTCCGTGCTCAATATGCCGCCGGAGTCCATCGGCGTGTTTCGGCCAATTCGCCTGAATAGTCAGCCAGTTACGTGAATCGGGCCGGATCCAGAGGCGCTGGAAAGTAGCAGAAACCGCTGGCCCTTCCTAGCGATAACCGGCAAGTGGGTGTGAACGATTCGAAAGGTCGTCGACCGTGTCGAGCGAGGCCCCCAACACGCCCTTTTCAGCCGTCGAGACAAGCCTTGCCGAGAGCGCCGCACGTCGCGGCGTAGCAGGACTCCAAGCATGTCTTTGACTTGGCGCACTTGGGCTTGCAGACCGCTTCTTTGCAGCCCCACCAGGCGGCGAAGGCGTCTGCTTCAGCCGGTAGCGCGTTGTGCAGGCATCCGTGAACACACGCCAGCTCGCTCTTGGTGCCCTTGCCCTTACACGTATTGGTACAGGTCCACGCTTGTTTGCATGTGGTCTTGCCGGTGGCTTCCGAGCAGGTCGCGACCGACTTGAAACAGGAACCGTCGGTCGTTTTGCCGTCTTCTGCGGCCTTGACGCACTGCTTGACAGCCATGTAGGCGCCTTGCGCGGGTTTGGTCGCGTTCTTGAAGCACGTGCCGAGGCAGAGGTACAGGTGCGCTTGGTTGCCGCATGACTCTTCGCAGTCGATCACTTCGCGGCACGTCTTGGGCCCGGTCTGGCCATCGGACGCGCACGCCATGACCTGCGACAGACATTGCGCCCACGGATCGGCGGCCGTGCTGGCGGCGAGGCATTTGTGCATGGCGATGTACGCCTTTTGCTGGGCGCCGGTGAGCGTGGCGAAGCTGGTGGCCAGGCACTTGAAGCTGTTTTGAGCTTTCGCGCACGCATCCTGCGCCTTGAACAAGACGGAGCAACCGTTGGTGCCGGTCTTTCCCGCGCCGAGGCAGCCAAGAAGCATCGGCGTGCAGTGTTTCGCCGCACATCCCGCGATGCAGGTTGCGTCGCCGTCTTTGCAGTGGATGTCGTAGCAGATCGACGACACGCAGCCGTGGTACTCGGTGAACTGGGTCTGCGCCGTCGCGCTCGCTGCGTTGATACAGGCCGCGTCGCAGTTCTTGTCCGATTTGCCGGCGCATTCAGCTTGGGAGCACGCAAAGAGGGCGTCGCATGTTCCGTATTTCCAGTCCGGTCCGGTGTCGGGATCGGTCCAAATGTCCTCCACCGGGTCGCGCACGCCGCCGCCGCCGGTATCGGTTCGGCCCACGCCCCCTGCGTCGAGATTCTGGTTGGCGTCGGCCGGATCGTTGCCGTCGTTTGGCAGGCTGTCCTGGGGGCTACAAGCCAGGACCATCGCCGCGAGGATGAGCGCCGCTGCCCTCGCGAGAGGGTGGGCGTCTATGCTGCGATGGTAGGCGCTATGCATGGAGGTGCCGGGGATCGAGGCGTCGACATGGTAGGGCCGCCCGGTCGGGGCGCCAAGTCGGGACAGGCCTTTCACCGTTGATTCGTGTGAAGGAACGGACGTTCGAGACCAAATGGTCGCAATGCAAGCGATTTCGTCTCGGAACGCCGCAGACATAGCAGCGCTATTTCAACGTGTTACGGGGCGGAAGCGCGCAGCAGTTCGGCGACTTTGGGCCGAATCGGAGTTTCTTCACACGAATCTCAGTTGAAGATTCGTGCGGCGCGGCATGGATTGGTGGTCAGAGCGTTTGCAGACAGCACCCTGACCGATAGATTGCGACACCGGTATTGCTCGCCGGCGCCGCCGTGAAGACGCCCCAGACGGGTTCGGCGCCAGGAGCAGGAGGGACGAATCGATGCGATTGATCATCACATGCGCGTTTGTTGCTGTAGCGGCGATAACGTTGGCCGCTTGCGGCGAAGAGGAGCCCAAGTCCGGCACCACGGCGGATGCCGGGGCTGACGTGGACGCCGGCTCGTCTGACAAAGATGTCATCAGCTCGTGCAAGGGTGTCGCGCAGGAGCACAGGCGACGGTTTTCCCAGTACGACCACCAGTGCAGCTTCCTGCAGGGCTGCGCGGCCAGTGGAAAGTGTTCGTGTGGCAAGGGCTGCAGCGCAGGCACGCAGCTGTGCAACGACGACATCTGCAAAGCGACCGATGCGACCTGCTACTGCGGTTTTGGTTGCCAGAAGGACACGAGCAAGCGGCCGCTCTGCCCCGAGTACCTGTGCAAGCAGCACAAGAAGGACGAAATCAGCGGGTGCGAACCCGTGCAGGGATGCGCCTACGTTGATTCTCCGCAGGACGATACGTGCAAGTGCACGGCGATGCCCGATCACGAACCGACGTGCTGGTGTGGTGACACGTGCTCCAACACGAAGGCGAAGTGTTCGCCCGCGCTGTGTTTCGGAAAGGACCCAAGCACCTGCATCGTGGTGCCGGGCAAGAAGTACGACAACTGCTACTGCGCTACGTGCGGCCTCAAAGGCGCCAAGGCCGCGTGCTTCTTCGTGCTCTGCCCGTAGCGATCAGCGTGAGCGCTAGCCGCCTTTGGCCGCGTCTTTTTCGTGGTTGGCGACGTCGTCGGGCGTCAGGAACATCGTGAATTCCATCGTGCCGTTCATCGACGATTTGTCGACCTTGAACTTGGTGTTGTCGATCGCGTCGCGGATGCAGGTCAGGTACTTCGGGTCGGTGAACTGCGTTTCCTTGAGGTAGAGCTCGCCCATTTCGCCCTTGCCCTGATCGGACCGGCTGACCCGGACGCGCATCAGCATGCGGCCCTTCGCCTGCGGGGCGCGCTGGCGGAGCTCCACGTAGCAGGATCGCAGTCGCGGGAAGACGCTGCGGAACGCCATCTCGGCGTCCACCTGGTCGAGCTCGCCTTCGAGCTTCATGTCGCTGTGAGGCTTGGCGGGCAGCGCGGTGGCGGGCAGCTCGGGCAGGTTCAGCTTTTTGAGGTCGCCGGCTCCGGGGAGCTTGAGGTCCGCCTTGCCTTCTTTCGGCTCGTCGGCCTTCTCGGTCTCTTTTTCGACCTTCGGGGCCTTCTTGTTGGCCCCCTCCTCATCGCCCTTGTCGCCAGCCTTGGCCGTGATCTCGGTACCGGACTCATCGCCGGGCTTGTCGCCGCCGGACATGCCTGCGACGAAGTAAACGAGACAAGCGACAACGAAGACGCCGAGTCCGACCATCACACCTTTGTTCATGCGATCCTCCTGGTCCGGGTCACCGGACGCTTGCCGCCCCATTCATCCTTGCCCCATTTGTCCGTGCGCGGTCACTGTTGCCGGCGTGGTCAAGCCCATCGGCATTCGCGACGGGGGCTGCTGGGGTAGCGGCGGAAGCTCATAGCCGATGACGCCCGCGCGATCAACCCGACCGCATGGGCGCATGGGCGCAAACCGACGTTTTGTAGCTGTGACTACAGGTTGCGATCGATCAGTTGGGCGAGCTGCGCCTTGGGACGCGCGCCCATGACTTGATCCACAGCCTGCCCGCCCTTGAAGACGATCAGCGTGGGGATTGACGTGATGTTGAACTGCTGCGCGACCGAACGGGCCGAATCGACGTCGAGCTTGGCGACCTTGGCGCGACCGTTGTAGTCGTCGGCGAGCTGCTCAACGAGAGGAGCGACGGCGCGGCACGGACCGCACCACGTGGCCCAGAAATCGACGAGCACCGGGACGTCGCTGTCGAGGACCTCGCTCTGGAAGTTGTTGTCGTTGAGGACGATGACGTTGCCAGCCATGTTGTCTCCTTGTTGACCCGCTGTTTTCGTGGGTTCGTGTTTGTTTTCGCCGGTTCGTGTTTGTTTTCGCCGGTTCGTGTTTGTTTTCGCGGGTTCGTGTTTGTTTTCGCCGGTTCGTGTTTGTTGCGGTCGGCGGGACGCTGCGATCGCAAACCCGGCGACTGCAAACCATGAAGGCGCGCGGTTGTTCCGCGGATAGCGGCCGCGAGGGTGTGCAACATAGGGCGCAGTTCAGGCCCCCGCAAGGGGCGAAAGGTGGCCGCGCCTCGCTCTTGGAATGTCGGTGTTGAGCGGGCGCAGATCAGCCCCGACTCACACGGCGGCGACAGGTTCCAGCCCCGGCAGCGAGGCGCGATCAGCGGGCAGCTTCGCGATGGGCACTTGCACGGTTTCGCCATGCCGGGGAGCGGCCGGGACGCAGAATCGCTCGCCGTTTTCGATGCGAGATTGCAGCTGGTGCATGGCCGCGACGTCGTCTCCGTCGACCCAGAAGTCGATTGCCGGGCGCGTGAGTTGTGTCGACCCATCGCCCATCGCGGCACGCAGCTTCGCATCTGTGACAGCGAAGCCGTAGGTGATCGTCTCGGCCGTCGAGTGGGCCGGCGTGTAGGCGGTGGCAAGGTCGAGCGGACCGAATTTGACGTGGATGAACAGCGCTTTGCTCAGCCATTGGGTTGCGCCCCAGAAATATCGTGCGCCAAAACACTTCAAGGCCAAGCCCTTGGTCACGCTGCCAAGGCCGCGCAGGTTGATGTGAGCGAGGTCTTCGCGGCGGATCACCGGCGCGAGCGACGCAAGGTTGTGGCCAAACCAAACACCGGGCTGCTGCATGGGAATCGCGATGTACATCGACAGCGGGACGATGCCGTCGTAGTCATCGGGAACCTGGAAGAAGCGCCGCATCTTCGGCCAAAGCGAAGCCGCCGGACGCCCCAGGCCGAAAATCGCGCCGGGAAGCTCAGCGCAGTCGTAAAATACCCATTTCGGCATGGGCATGCCTTCGGGGCCAAACGTCAGTCCGTCGAGCCGATGCAACAGCGTCAGGAATGTCTGTGAGGACATGCGCGTGGGATCGATGAGGTGTTCGGGCGCCACATCGAGGCCAAAGGGCGCGAGATCGAGCAGCCCACTATTAAGCGGTGTCGCAACCACGTACGGCACGAGCTCGTCGAGGATATGGGCGTTGCGGATCGAGAACGGCAGCGTCATGACCGGCTTTCTCCCGCGTCGGTGCAGCGGTGCAAGGGCACACGGACGCGACTGCCGTAGTGGACGGGCGGGCCGACGACCTGCACGCGTTCGCCCGATTCGATCGCCATCTGCAGCTGGACGAGGGCGTCGACGTCGTCGGGATCGACCCAGTCATTGGGCGGTCGGGCGTGGGGGTTCGTACGCGGTCCCGCAAGCAGGGTCAGCAAGTGGGTTTCCTCGACGTCGAGCCGGAAACTGAGCGTGCGTGGCAGCGAATGAGCCGGCGTGTAGGCCGTGACCAGCTCAAACGGGCCCATATCCACGTACGTCGAGAGTTTGTGGGAACGCCACTGGGTCGTGCCGTAGAGGCGTGCCACGGGGAAGACCCGCAGGCCGAGGGCGAGCGTGAGCTTGAGCAGACCGGCCGGCGCCATTCCCGGCGACACCTGGTTGATCGACTCGGCCGAATACATGAGCCAGTGCCCGCAAGCGCCGCCGCTTTCAAAGCCACCCAACATCGGGATCGCGATGAATTGCGACACGGGGACCAGGCCGGTGTAGCCCTCGGGGAGCCGCAGCGCCTCGAGCGCCCACGGTTCGAGCTTCGACGCGCGCATCGCGAGGCCGAAAAAGGCACCGGGGATGACCGCGCAATCGTAAAAGACCCACGACGGCATCTGCATGCCGAAAGGTCCGAAGGTCAGCTGATCGAGATTGCGCAGCTGTTTGTACAGCTCGACATGCTGCTGTTTGAGCGGGTCGAGGATGTTTTCGGGCGGGATCGCGACGCCAGCGGGCGCGATGTTGAGCGCGTCCCGGATCCCCGGATGGGCGATCAGGAAGGGCTCGCAGACGTCAAGGATGGGCGCGTAGTTGAGGAGCATGGGCGCGTTCGCGGGTCGAGCGGGGCGCGATGCTGTCAATTGCGGGCTTTTGGCGCAACCGCCGCGACGGGAACGTTTGCGGTTGCGACGAGGCCGGTGTGAAACCAAAGCAGCTGGGCGCGGGCGCCCGATGCCAGCAGCCAGCCGCATCCTTGAGCGAATGTCGCGGCGTGCTGATGGCCGGGTTGAATCGCGTTGTCGAGGAGGCTCGGGGGATCGGCGTATTGCTCTACGGTCGGGGACGCCACAGTTCCTGTCGCGATATCAAGGCGCCATCCGTCCGCTGAGCTTTGATACAGCAGATGGCCGCGCCAGGTCGGCGCGATGTCCGCAAGCGTCTTGCCCGTGGCCTTCTTCAGCGCGCGCTCAACGATGGCGATGAGTGGCCAGGTGGCCAGCTCTTCCGTGCCGCTGATCCATGCGGTCGGATTGACGCGCAGCACAACCGCCTGTTCGGCGTCTTTGTCCAGGCGACCGGCAGCGTCAAAGGTCCCGATCGGATCGAGGCGCGACTTCAACCATCCGACGCCGCGTTGTTCGGCGCCGATATGAAGGTGGAACACGGTCTCGTTGTTCTCTGGTCGCGCCGAAGCGGCGAGCCACGACGCGTGTTCGCGGAGAAATGGCCTCCAGGATGGTCCGGCCGCGGCGGTTAGGGTCCGCAGATGGCCGCCGGAGATCCACAAGCGCACGTGGCCGCCGACGCGTTCGATGCCCTCGCGAAATGGGATGTATGCGCGCAACGGCGCGGTCTTGGTCGCGCGCACGATCGCGGCCAGCTCCTTGGCGGCGGCGCTGTGGTGGGTCACGAGCACCGAACGCGCGGAGGACTGGAGCACGGCAGCCGGGACGCTCGCGCCCGAACGGATATGGCCGTCGCGAAAGCCGCCGACCTCCTCTGACCAGACGACTTTGCCGGCGGAACCACCGATGTCGCGCAGCAGACCTTGCACCGCTTCCGCGCCAGCATCAGGGTTCGAAAAGCCGATCGTCGCGGCGGTGGCCGATCCGCGCCCGCACACACCGATTCCCGCCGCAGGCTCAAAGCCTGCGGTACCAAGCAGCCGATGGACCAGGTCGACCCTTGTCGCGGGGGCGGCGACATCAACGCCAAGCGCGCTCAGCGACCCCACCACGCGCCAGGCGAGCGGAGCCAAGATGTCAGCGCCGAGTCCTTCATGCGTTTCGAGCACCCACGCGCAATCGGCCGGCAGCGTGTTATGCACGGCGGCACCTTCTTCACCGGAGATCAGGTAGTACGCGGTGACGCTTGCGAGCGTGACGGACAGCAGGAGCATCACGCCGGCGAGCCCGACTGCGAACAGAACTTTGGGCTTTTGCTGCTCGATGTGCGCGTCGACGCGATCGCGTTGAGCGGATCGGTCGGGGTCGGAGTCGTCTCCAGGTGGGCTCGGGGGCGTGTCGGTCATCGGGCTTTGCGTGGCTCCTGCGGCTGCATACCCTGTGCGCCTCGCGCGGCCAAGTCAGGCGGCGCGGGAATTGCACAGAGAGCGGCGCGATGACGGATCGAGCGGGGCATGAGTCGGAGCGAACCCGCGTCTTGATGCTGCCCCAGTGGTATCCGCCGGCCGCAGATCAGCCACGGTCAGGCGTCGACGGCGAGTTTGTTCGCGAGCACGCCCGGGCGGTGTCGCGGTTCGACGACGTCGTTGTGCTTCATACGTCCGTGAGCCCGACGCGCTCGGCGACCACGGCGATGCGACGCGATGTCGAAGACGGCGTGGTCACGTATCGGGCGCGGCTGCCGAACCTGCCGATTCCGCGGCTGAGCGGCTTGTTGCTGCCGGTTGGCACCCTCGCCGCGATCGCCCGTGTGGTCGGCGATTGGGGCCTGCCCGATGTCGTGCACGCGCAAGATCACGCCGCGATGCGGGCCGCCATCGCGGCGGGCGCCATGCGGGTTCCCTTTGTCGTTTCCCAGCATTGGAGCGGGTTTGCGCGGGGCGTGTTGACCCGTCGTGATCGCGTCGCGTTCTCGTTCGCGCTGCCTCGCGCACACAGCGTCCTGGCGATCCACCCGGACGCCGCCGAGCACATGCGCGCCTACCGCATCCACTGCAACGTTCAACCGCTCGTCAACACCGTCGACACCGCCCAATTCGTCTACGGACACGGTCCGCGGACGGGTCTGCTGCACGCGTCGGGCATGACCGAAGAGAAACGCGTCGAAGATCTGATTCGCGGCTTCGCGATCCTGGTGCGCCGTCGCCCGGACGCCACGCTGACAATCGCCGGTGATGGACCCAGACGCGGCCGCTACGAATCGTTGGCCCGGGAGCTCACGCCGGCCGGAGCCGTGCGATTTGTCGGCTTCGTTGCAAAGCACGAACTCGCGAGCCTGATGCGCGAAGCGGCGGGATTCGTGCTGACCAGCATCATCGAGACATTTGGTTGCGTGCTGATCGAGGCAATGGCGTCGGGTTGCCCGGTGATTACAACGTCGGTGGGCGGAATCCCGCGGGTGGTGCGTGAAGGCGAAGGTTTGTACATCGACGGTTGCGATCACGAGGGTATCGCCGACGCGATGCAGCGCGTGCTTGAAGGACAGCACGGTCTGGACCTCGAAGCGATCGCGACAAGCGTCAAAGACCGCTACTCGCACGAAGCTGTGGGTCGCCAGCTCGCAGCTGCCCACAAAGCCGCCGTCGACGCGCAGCTGTAATTGAAGCCGTTCGACACGAATAGTCGACAGCATGTCGAGTAATTAGTTTATTTATCGTCACCATGTCGAGTATTTGGTACTCGAACGTCTATCCGGACACTTGGTGCTGCGCTTTGCCGACGGACGCGTCGTTGTCCCGTATGACGCAATGCGTTAGGCTCCCGGCCCGATGTCGCGGCGCCAGTTCCAACTCCCCGATTCCGCCGAATCCGCGCGCCCGAAACGCGACGTTGAGGACACCTCGCTTGTCGGTGGCTCTCTCGCCGAACGTCGCAAGCACGGTCACCGCAGCGAGCTCAACGGTCGCTTCGTGCGCGACCCGATCTTCGAAGACGACGACGTTGAAGCGCTGCGAGCGTGGTGCGATCGCGACGATCCCCGCCCGCTCGCCATCGAGATCGGCTTTCAACGCGCGCGATTTGCCGGTGCCTGGTGCGCCGCAAATCCAGATGCGCGCTATCTCGGGTTCGAAGTACGCCGCAAGTTCTGCGAAGACGCCGACGCCTGGCTGGTGAAGAAGGGAGTCAACAACGCCCTGCTTGCCCTCGTCGACGCGCGTTCGATGCTCGATGAGCTGGTCGCCCCCGAGTCGGTCGACATCCTGTTTTGCTTCTTTCCCGATCCATGGTGGAAGAAGAAACACATGAAAAAACGCCTGGTGAGCCGCAGCTTCGCCGCGCTTGCCCACAAGCTCCTCGCTCCCGGCGGTGTCCTGCTCGTCAAGACCGATGTGCAGGGCTACGCCGACTGGGCGGAAGGCGAGCTGCGAACCGTGCAGGGTTGGACAGTGACGCGCCTGACCGATCCCGGGGCGGGATTGCCAGAGACGCAACGCGAACGCCGCTGCAGGCTCCGAGGTCTGCCGACCTGGGCCGTCATCGCGCGCAAAGAAGGCGGCCCAGGTCGCCTGCCTCTGCCCGCGCAGAGCGGTACCCTGCCCCTGCTCGCGCAGAGCGACACAACGAGTCAGCTGAGCCACGAAGAACCGGCCAAGATTCCGAACGAGACAGAGGAGTAGACCATGGAAGGTGCTGCATTCGACTACGGCTATCGGGCCATCGCCTGCGCGGTCTTACTGCTGGTCGGGCTCGGCATTTTCGCGCGCCTTATGTTCGTGCGCACACGCCTGATGCTGACCGGACGCCCCGAGACGCGCTGGAACCTCGTCAAAGACCGCGCAATCCGCTTGCTGCGCATCGGCATCGGCCAGCGAAAGATGTTCAAGGAGGGCTACGCGGGCGCCCTGCACGCGTTCACGTTCTGGGGCTTTCTGGTGGTCCAGATCCGCGCGATGCAGCTGTTTGGCGAGGCCTTCATCCCCGGCTTCGAGCCGCTGATGATGCTCCAGCCGCCGTACGATTTCTTCAAGGATATCACTGAGCTGGTCGTCATCGTGACGGTGTCTCTGTTCGTCTACAGGCGCCTCGTCACCAAGCCCGCTCGCATCCATTACAGCGGTGAAGCGCTGCTCATTCTCGGATTCATCGGCTGGCTGATGGTGTCCGACCTGCTCTACGACGGCTGCCACTTCGCCGGACGCGCCCTGCTCGCAGCGCCCGACCAGAAGGCCGACCTGCTGCACATGCACGCCCCGGTTGGCGCCGCCCTGGCTCGTTTCTTCTACGGCAGCGGCATCGACGGCAACACGCTGCAAATGGCCGGCGAGTTCTTCTATTGGAGCCACCTGGTCGTCATCCTGACGATGCTCAATCTGCTGCCGATTTCCAAACACTTCCATGTGATTACGGCGCTGCCCAATGTCTTCCTGAGCGACCTGGACCCGCGCGGTGCGCTCGAGGCGATCGACAACCTCGAAGACAAACTCGAGAAGGGCGAGCGGCTCGGGATCGGCAAGGTCGAAGACCTGTCCTGGAAACAGATGCTGGACCTGTACACCTGCACCGAGTGCGGGCGCTGCACGGTCAACTGCCCGGCTTGGAACACCGACAAGCCGCTGAGCCCCGCGTACATCATCAAGGACCTGCAGACCCACCTGTACGACGAAAAGGACCGTCTTCTCGCCCCGACCGCTACGAGCGGTGATGTCGGGGACACCCAAGGGCTCCCACCGCTGATCGCCGCGCTCAACCCCGATGCGATCTGGTCGTGTACGACATGCCGTAGCTGCACCGAGCAATGCCCGGTGATGATCGAACACGTCGACAAGATCGTGGGCGTGCGTCGTCACCTCGTCATGAACCACAACTCCTTCCCCGAAGAGCTCAAAACGACGCTGACAAACCTGGAGAACAAGTCCAACCCCTGGGGAATCGCCGCGAGCAAGCGCGACGCATGGGCCAAGTCACGCGCTGACGTGCCGACGCTCAAGGACAACCCCAACCCCGAATACCTGTACTTCGTGGGCTGCGCCGGGTCGCTCGACGATCGGGCACAGAAAGTTACCGAGGCGGTTGTGACCATCCTCAACACCGCCGGAGTCGACTTCGCGATCATGGGTCGCAAAGAGAAGTGCTCGGGCGATCCGGCGCGTCGCATGGGCCACGAGTACCTGTTCCAGGACAGCGCGCGCGCCAACATCGAGACGATGAAGGAGTTTGACGTGCGCAAGGTCATCGCGACCTGCCCGCACTGCTTCAACACGATCAAGAACGAGTACCCGCAGCTCGGAGGCGAGTTCGAGGTCATCCACCACACGCAGCTCATCCGCAAGCTGCTCGACGAAGATCGGCTCAGCCTCAAAGAGGCGGGGCGGCTGCGCATCACCTACCACGACTCCTGCTACATGGGCCGCTACAACGAGGTCTACGACGAGCCGCGCGAAGTGCTCGACGCCGTTCCGGGTGTGAGCATCGTGGAGATGGCGCGCAACAAGAAGATGGGCATGTGCTGTGGCGCCGGCGGGGCGCGGATGTTCATGGAAGAGACCATCGGCGGACGCGTCAATCACCTGCGCATCAAGCAAGCGATGGAGACCGAACCCGAGGTGGTGGCGACGAACTGCCCGTGGTGCATGACCATGGTCAAGGACGGCTTGCGCGAAAAGAACATCGACTCGGTCGTGACCAAGGACGTGGCCGAGATCATCGCCGACGCGCTGGTGATCCCCGAGGTGCTCGAAAAGCCGGCCACTTCAGCTCCTGCGGCCGTCGCACCGGGAGCCGCGGCACCGGCGGCAGCTGCCTCGGCTACTCCCGCTGTGCAAGCCAAACAGGGCCCGGCGGGTGGCGGCGCTGCCCCGTCGGCGCCCACTCGGAAGCGCGCCAGCAAGAAGAAGAAGAAGAAGAAGGCCACGCCTGCGGCCGACAGTGGCGCCGCCGCGACACCGGAAGCGAATCCGACGCCTGCACCCGCAGCGCCCCCCGCCCCGGCCGCGACGGCACCTGTCCGCAAGAAGGCCACCAAGAAGAAAAAGAAGAAGAAAGCCGTTCCAGCGACCGAATTGGCATCCGGCGAGACCGCGTCGGCCCCAATCGC
>CAZLMW010000094.1:0-17301 GCA_964560875.1 uncultured Enterobacteriaceae bacterium | reverse complement strand
TCCTGCCCCAATCGCTCCTGCCCCAATCGCTCCTGCCCCAATCGCTCCTGCCCCAATCGCTCCTGCCCCAGCCGCTCCTGCCCCGGTTACCGACGCAGCACCGACACCTCAAGCAGCTGCGGATGCTGCGGACGCTGCGGTCCAAGCGGCTCCCCAAGCCGAGGCAGCGCCGCAAACGCCCGCAGCTGGTGGGCTGCGCCGTAAGAAAGCCACCAAGAAGAAGAAGAAGAAGAAGAAGAACAAGACGCCGCCCAGCGACGCTTAGCTCCGCTTAGCTCCAATGCCGATCGTTTAGGCCGTAACATGCTGAAAATATGATGGAATGGTGCAGACCTATACTCTACCTGCCAACGCAGGGGGAGATGGGCCGAAGGCTCAGAGGGGGTTGATCCGAACAGCCGCCGAAGGCGTCCTTTTTTCAGAGGTCGGTTATGGAAAACCGTCTGGAAACGGCACATTATATGGACCGACACCGATGGATTGTGCGCCTGAGGCGGGCGGTCATTCTTGCTCCTCTTTGCCCGTTGGGCATCTCTGCTCGCGCTGGCGAGGAGAGAGGAAACGTGAGATTTTCGACCTCACAAGCACTGAAAATCATGGCCTTACACCCTAAGTGACCGGCATTGCGCTTAGCTCGGACCCTGTGCCGTAGAGACGATCGCGACACCGACGGGAACAAGGCGGACTTCTTGCGTGCTCTTCGTTCCGTGGTAGCCCAGATGATGGAAAGGCTACGGCGAGCGCAGGATGCACACCCAAAACAGGATGCCGTTGCCATCGGCACCGACGCCAGGATCGGCGGGGCGTGGGCCTGTGCCGGAGAACGGCACGATGCACGACAATCGCCAGCCGCGACCGAAGCGACGTCGATTGGCAGCAGCCCTTGTGGCCGTCGTCGGTGCCGGCGCGATCGCCTCGTTCGGCGGTGTGGTCTATGGCCGCCAGATGGTGCGCGACCGGTTGGAAGCAGCGGCGACCGCGGCTGGGCTCGCGCTATCGGTCGACGGCATCGACATCAGCCCCAGCGGCCGGGTCACGATCGAAAAGCTCGCGTTCGCCCGCGCTGACGGGTCTTCGGTGGTCGCGGCCGACAGAATCGTCGCCGAGATCTCGCCGGTCGCAGCCGCGCGCGGCAGCCGACGCCCCGAAAACGTGGTGGTGAGCGGACTGCTCGTGGATGTACGCGTCGTCGACGGCCGGCCCGACGAGCTGTTGGACCTCTATCGCGCTGTTCGAGCCCGCAAGAAGCCGAGCGCGCCTGCCAAGAAGCGCAAGCGGCCAAAGACAAGCACGGCGCTACGGGTCGACGGCGGAGAGATACGTCTGCATGTGGTGGGCAAAGGCGCCGAGTTGATGCCCGAGGGGCTGGCCGTAAAAGGGCTGCAGGTGACCTTCGATCCCGATCGCGGAGTCGGCGATGTCGCCGCGGTCGTCGAAGGAACGCACACGTCCAAGCTGCAAGCGAAGATGCACCCGGCTACGGCCGACAAGCCCGCCTGGGTCGATGCCCGCATGACGCCTGAGCTGAAGATCGGGCTGCCGAACACAAATCCGCTGGCCCGATGGATCGACGCCGTCGTGGTACGCGGATTCGGATATGACGGGGTCGCCGGGCCGTCGGTCAACGGCATCGAGCTACATCGGGGCGGCAAGAAGCTCGTCGAAGTACAGCGCGTCGCGCCCAACGATAGCCGCGTGCTCGCCGTCCGCGCCGACGGAATTACCATCGATCTGCCGGCGGGGTTGTTCGGCGCCAAGGCTGCGCCCCCAGGCGGACCACGGCGCATGGCCACCCCCAAGGGCAAGAGCAGGGGCAAGGGCGAAGGCAAAACGAGGGCGAAACGTCGCGTGCGCGACCGCCGCCACAAGAGGCGCTATCGAGGTCGCAAGGGGCGCCGGCGCGCACACAGCAAGTCCAGGGCGTCCGCCAAAGTCAAAACCGCCCGCAAGGCACCAGCCCCCAAGCCCAAGACAAGGGCCAGGCGGTCATTGGCGGAGCGGTTGCGGGACCTGCCGGCCATCAAAGGGTCGATCGGCGCGGTCACCATCGGCACCGACGCGCCCTCGATCGCCGGCCCCCTGTTCGTCGACGTCGACAATGTCGCCGTGCAGATCGGCGCCAACATCGCGTCCATCGGCACCAGGTCCGCTTCGCTGGAGGTTGTCGATCCGCGAAGGGGCCTCAAGCAGTCGATCCGCGGGCTCACGATCGACGGACCTTTCGCCGACCTGGTCTTCAACCTGGAGACGATGAAGCGCCTGCCGTTTGGTGAAAAGCTCCACCGCGCAGTCGCGGACGCCCGACGCGGACGCGTGGCCCGAAAGCTCGCTGCCGATGAAGAAGGCGACGCCGAACAAGCTGACGCGCCGCCCGAAGCCGCTCCCAAACGAAAACGACGGCGCGGACCTCGCAAGGCCTACACGCTCGGATTCATCAAGCCGATTCGCAAAGCGCACCGCGAACTCCTCGGAGTCCCCGCGCGATTGGAAGCCGTGGTTGCACGCCTTTCGGCCGTCGACAACCTTGAACTGAACGTCACCAACGGCCGCCTTGGACTCAAAGATCCGGTGGCCCCGGACGCGTTTGCCGGGATCGACAAGATCGCCGTCAAGCTGACGAGAACGCTCACCGACGGCACCCGCGGGCTCGACGCCAGCGCTGAACCATTCGCAGACGCCAAGCCGCTCGGCACGCTCCAGGTGGATCTCACGACAACGGCCAAGGGCAAGCTGGATCGACTCGTCACCAAGGCATCGGGCGGTTCGTTCGCGCGGCTGGTCGCGGCCGTCGGCGCAACTGCGAGCGTCCAGGAGGACGCTGAGCTCGGTTTTGAGGCGACGCTCAAACGCACCCAGGCCGGGGGCGTCACCGTCGACGCGAAGCTTTCGAGCAAACACATCGGGATCAACTGGTGGCGGCTGGCTCCACGGCCGATCGACGACTTCCAATTCAGCGCCGACGTGCAGCTGCGTGTGATGCCGAGCCCGGATTCGATCGCCGTGGACATGCGCGAGTTCAAGGTTGGCGACGCCACGTCCAAGGTGCTCTTCGAACTCAACGACCTCGCCCCCGCCAAGGCAACTGCCCGGCTGCTCATCGAGCTGCCCAAGCAAGACTGCGCAAACGTCGCGGCGGCGATTCCCAAGTCGATGCTGCCCACGATTGGAGGCATCGAGGCCGAGGGCGAGATCGCGATGACGTTCGACATGTCGATGCCGTTGCACCTGCCCTACAAAGGCAAGCTGGAGGCGACGCTCGAAGACTCCGAGTGCGAGGTGACGTCGTTTGGTGAGATCGACGTAACCGACCTCGCCAAGCCATTTTCGCGCCCCGTCAACGAGTCGGGAACGATCCTCGAGGACCAGCTGATCGGCCCGAAATCCCAAGCCTGGGTCAACCTCGCGGACCTGCAGCCTTGGGTGCCGTACGCGATGATCGCGACCGAAGATGCTGCGTTTTATCACCATCGCGGCGTGCGTCTGGGCCTGCTCTCCCGCGCCATCAAGATGTGCCTCGATCATGGCCGCTTCGTCTACGGCGGCTCGACGATCACCCAGCAGCTGGTCAAGAACATCTACCTGACGCGCGACAAGAACCTCGCTCGCAAGTTCGAGGAGCTGCTCATCGTTTGGCAGATCGAGCGCGGCCTCCTCGCAGCCAAGGATCTCGACGACGACGACCGCTATGTCGCGACCAAGGACCGGCTGCTTGAGCTGTATATCAATGGGATCGAGTTCGGGCCCAAGCTCTATGGGATCACGCGGGCCGCGCGGGCGTACTTCGACAAGGAACCGACCGAACTGTCACCGCTCGAAGTGGCTTTCCTGGCGGCCAACAAGCCCTGCCCCAAGTGCGGGCACAAGCGGTTCACCGAGCGCAAGTGGACGCCGTGGTGGCAGGAACGCATGGTCAGCATCATGAGCAAGATGCGGCGCGACGAGATCATCACCGACGACCAATTCGCGGCCGAGGCGCCCTACGTTCCGCGCTTCGTCGGCTGGGAGGGCAGCGCGCAGAAGGTCGCAGGATCGCGGATCGGAGGCGTCGAAGAGTAGATCCGGGGTGGAGGAAAAGGGGGCTCGCGTCTATATTCCGCGCCCGCCTTTTTGGGTCTTGCACCCAGGGCTTCTCGCACGCCTCGCTGCCCGGACGCCGCCATGGACTTCGCTCTCGACGACATTCACCAGATGGTCCAGGAGACCGCGCGTAGGTTCGCCGATAGCGAGCTGCTGCCGATCGCCGCCGAAATCGACAAGAAAGGCGAGTATCCCGCCGAAAAGGTCAAGAAGCTCGCCCAACTGGGCTTCCTCGGCATGGCCGTTCCCGAAAGATGGGACGGCGCCGGACTCGACAACCTGGCCTACGCCATCGCGATGGAAGAGATCAGCCGCGGGTGCGCGTCTACCGGCGTGATCATGAGCGTCAACAACTCGCTGGTGTGCGATCCAATCCTGCGGCACGGCAACGACGAGCAGCGCGCCAAGTTCCTCAAACCGCTCGCGCGAGGCGACCTGCTCGGATGCTTCGCTCTTAGCGAGCCGGGCTCAGGGTCGGACGCCGCTGGGATGCGCTGCGAGGCGATTCGGGACGGCGACCACTACATCGTCAACGGGACCAAGAACTGGATCACCAACGGCAAAGAAGCCGACATCTGTGTGCTCATCGCGCACACCGACCCCAGCGAGCGGCACCGCGGCATTTCGGCGTTCGTCGTTGACCGGCGCGAGAGTCCGTATGGCATCGGCAAAGTGGAGGACAAGCTCGGCATCAAGGGCAGCTCCACCACGTCGCTGGTTTTCGACAACACCCGTGTTCCGGTCGCCAACCGTCTCGGCGAAGAGGGCGCGGGCTTCAAGGTCGCCATGAGCACGCTCGACGGCGGACGTATCGGCATTGCGTCGCAGGCGCTCGGCATCGCGCGCATCGCCTTTGAAGAAGCGCTGGCGTACTCCCGCGAGCGTGAGGCGTTCGGCAAACCGATCGGCGACTTTGGCGCGATCCGGGAGATGCTCGCGGACATGGCGACGGAGATCGACGCCGCGCGCCTGCTGATCTGGCAGGCCGCCATCGGCAAGGACAACAAGGGTCGCTTTGGCAAGCACAGCGCCATGGCCAAGCTCTACGCGTCCGAGATGAGCGCGCGGGTCTGTCACAAGGCGCTGCAGATTCACGGCGGCTACGGCTACGTGAAGGAATACAACGCCGAGCGCCACGTGCGCGATGCGCGGATCACGGAGATCTACGAGGGCACCAGCGAGATCCAGCGGCTCGTCATCGCGCGGGCGGTGCAGCAAGAGCTGGTGGCAGGTGCACGATGATTGAGCTGCAACCCAACGACGCGGAACGCGCGGTCTGGGAAAAAGCTGCGCAATACGCCGACACGGTGCTCGCTGGACGCGCGGCGGCTCATGACGCGGGCAAATTCCCCGAAGAATCGGTCGCTGACCTGGCCAAGTTGGGGCTGCTCGGCATCAAGTCGCCGGTCGAATACGGGGGTCTGGGCTGCTCGATGGTCGCTTACGTGGGCGCCATGCGGGCAGTCGCTCGCCGCTGTGCATCGACCGCAGTGACGATGGCCGTGACGAATATGGTCGGCGACATGATCGCGCTGTTCGGCAACGAAGCGCAGAAGAACACGCGCCTGCGCGCTCTTTGTGGCGGGGACTACGGGGCCGGTGCGTTCGCCCTTTCCGAGCCCGCGTTCGGATCCGATGCGGCCGGACTGCAGTGCAAAGCCGTGCGCACCGACGACGGCAGCGCTTACGTGCTCGACGGCAGCAAGATGTGGATTACGTCGGGCGACCGGGCGGGAATCGCGTTGGTCATGGCGCGCACCAGCGACGCGTCCAAGGCAGGCGGCATCACGGCTTTCTTGGTCGATCCGAAGCTGCCGGGATTCGGTGTCGGTCGTGCCGAGAAGAAAATGGGGCTGCGTGGTTCGACGACGGTCGCATTGCACTTCGAAGGGATGCGTGTGCCGGCCTCGGACGTGCTCGGCAGCGAGGGCATGGGCTTCAAGGTCGCGATGACGGCGCTCGACGGTGGCCGTTGTGGCATCGGGGCACAGGCGGTCGGGATCGCAGAGGCGGCGTTGCAGGCGGCGGTTCAGGCGTCTGCCAAGCGGCGCAAGGCCGACAAGACCGCGGGTACCGATCAGCTGTCCGGCTTCCGAATTGCCGACATGGCGACGCGCCTGGATGCGGCGTGGCTGCTCGTGCTGCGGGCGTCATCGATGCTCGACGCGGGCAAGCGCGCGACACGGGAGGCCGCGATGGCCAAGGTGTATGCGACCGAAGCGGCCAACTTTGTCGCGCAAAAGGCTGCCGAGATGGCGGGACCGGAACAACTGCGAGACGACAGTATCGTCGGACGAGCGCTGCGGGACGTGCGCGTTTCGCGAATCTACGAAGGCACAAGCGAGATCCAGCGGCTGGTTATCGGCCGCGAGCTGGTGCGGGCGCTTTGAAAGAGCGCGTGGTGGTCGTCGCTGTTGGAGTCGAACAGGACGCCGCCAAGCCGATCGCCATCGAGCTGCGCGACGCGGGCCATGACGTGATCTGGCTCGGCGCAGCGACCCCGGCGGCGATTGTGAGCGCGTCGATCCAGGAGGCCGCCGACCGGGTGGTCATCGTGGGAAACGGCGACGGGGCGGACGTTGTTCGGCGCAGACTGGGAACGGACGGGCCGAAGGTCGACGTCCGACGAGGAGATTGAACGATGGACCTGCGCTTGCACGAAGACCAGCTCATGATCGCCGATACGGTCGCCGCGTTCGTCCGCGACCGCGTGCTTGAGCAAGGCATGCACTGGAATGAGCACGGCGGCGACGCGTCCGGTGCCGTCCGAGAGGTCGGAGAACTGGGCATTTTGGGGCTGCTTGCGCCCGAAATCGCCGGCGGGGCGGGCATGGGGGCGGTCGAACTTGCGATCGCCCTCGAAGAATTGGCCTACGGAGACGCTGGGCTCGCTGCTCTCGTCGCGATTCACAACACGGGTGTTGTCGCGGCGCTCGCGGGCGGTCCGGGCAACGACGGCGTTGGCGCTGATGTCGTGGAGCGACTCGCGACGGGCCAAGCGCTCGGCTGCGTTTTGCGCGATGGCGATGAAGCGGCGCTCGGGGCGGCGTTCGCGGACGTTTTCGTGCTCGCTGGACCCCAAACGAAAGTCTGGACGAGCGGCGATGGCGTTGAGCGCAAGCCGGTCGCATGGCTTGGACTCCGGTCCGCTGGGCCGGCGACGGTAGCCACTGATCGTGATCCGGATGCTGTGATTTCCGACGTCGACGTGAAGCGGGTTCATGGCTTGCGCCGCGTCGCTGCGGCTGCCATCGCGGTCGGAATCGGCAAACGCGCGCTTGAAGCTGGCGTACGCTACACGCTCGATCGCAAGCAGTTCGGCAAACCCATCGCGCGCTTCCAGGCGCTGCAGTGGATGACCGCAGACGCGGCTACCGAGCTGGAGACTGCGCGCCTGCTGACCCGACGTGCCGCATGGCTGCACGACGCCAAACGTCCATTCGCAGACGCCGCTGCACGCGCCGCCAACCTCGCCGTTCGACACGTGCGCGCTATCACCGATCGATGCCTGCAGATGCACGGTGGCTACGGCTACACCGCCGATTTCCCGGTCGAGCGCCTGTACCGCGACGCGTACGCCTTGCACGCCGTCAGCGGTGACTTGCACGCGGTCAAAGTGGACATCGCCACGACGCTCGCCGCGGCCGTCTAGCAGACTGCGCCGTAAATCGTGTCGGTCATCGTGGGGGACGCAATTGCAGTCTGCCGCGCGGAGCGCGAATTTGGGGTGAGGCCGGAAAAATGACACTTTTTTCGGTCGAGGGGGCTGTTTCAGCCCCCTTGCAAACAACGAGCACCTGCGCCGAGGCGAAGCTTTGGCGCAGTCTGCCAGGACCTGTTGCGACCGCTCGACGACCGCTCGGTGCGCTATGCAGGTAGTCGATACGTCAGCAACAGCCGATCAGCCACGACCTCATCTTCGAGCGTTTGGCCTTCCATCTGGAAGCGCCGCAGCATGGACCGGCCGCAGTTGACCATCAGTTCGGTCTCGAACAGCCCCTGCGGAAACTCCAGCGCGACCTTCTTGCGGCCCGACCGCTTGGTCCCATCGATACTCAGCGCGACCCGCACCCCGCGACCCTTGGCGCGCTCGATCGCGTCGATCAGTCGCTGAAGGGAAAACATCTGCGCACCATAGAGCGTGCCCTGGCTGTCGGAGTAGGGCGGATCGCAATACACAACGTCCCCGGACTGGGCGGCGTCGATCGACGTCTCGAAGTCGGCGTGGACAAAGCGAGTTCCCTTGAGCCGCGGTCGCCAGCGCTCGATGCGATCGGCGAACGACTCGGCGGTGACGGGGCGGTGCACGCCGCACGGCGTGTTCATGGCGCCGGTCTTGGAGAAGCGGATGACGCCGCCGTAACACGAGCGTGCAAGGAAGACGAGGTCGTAGGGGTTGGGTTCAGCGTTGTAGGCGGCGCGCACGGCGAGGTACTCGGCCTTCCTGTCGCCGGTCATGAAGCGTTCGCGGCGATCCGCGTAGGCGTCGACGAGGGGCGCGGGATCACCTGCGACGTGCTGCCAGATCCCGATGAGGGGACCGAGCGCGTCCGACGCGACAGCGGCATGTGGGTTGAGCGTGGCGAGCACGGCGCCGCTGCCGATGAAGGGCTCGTAGTAGGTGCCGAACTTCTCGGGCAGAAAGCCGCAGATCTCGTGCGCGAACCGCTGCTTGTTGCCGATCCACTTGAGCACCTGGTGGCTCAACCGGGGCACGGAACGGGGCTCAGGCCGGGGGACCGAGCCAAATAGCGACAGCTGTGACACCTATTCCTCGTCCGGGTCGAGGCGGCGGCTGCTGTCGATGGGACGCTTGCGATTGCGGCGCCGGCTCGCGTCAATGCGGCCGCCGGCTCCCCGCGAACGTTCGACGTCCTCGACCTCGCGAAGCTGCTGCGGCATGGCTTCAGGATCGAGCGAATGTCGATCGCGGGACAAGCGAGGCGCCTCGGACTGCAGGTCGAGGACGTTGGTAAGTTTCACGTCGCCGCCGCTACCTGGCGCGCCAGCGCGCGTGGGCTGAGCGTGCAAACCGAAAGGATCGCGGGGCGGTGCGCCACCTTCACGCGGGACGAGCTTTTGGTCACTCAAGACGCGCGCGCCGCCGGGTCGACTTGGTCGGTAGCGCTTGTCGCGTTCGGGATGGGAAGGCTCCACGTTTTGGTAGGCCGCAACATACCGGTCGCCGGCGAGGTCACGCACGTTGTTGGTGTCGAGGACGTCGGTGAGCTTGTCGTGCATGCCCTTGCGACTGCGCGGCGCGGGTGCGGGCGGACGCATGTCATCGCCATGAGCACCGGAGCGGCCGGCACCATAGCGGCGGCGCTGTTCCTTGTGGCGCGTACCGGGCGGGGCATCAACATGCTGCCGGCCGCGCTCGTAGACCTCGGGGGCGACGCGAACGAGAGGTTGCTGTTCGGGGCGTGCGCGCGGCGGTCGGCGTTTGCGTTCGGCCTTTTCGGGCAGCGGTGGGGGCGCGGGCCGCTTGGGCGCGGGTTGCTCGGTAGGTTTCCAACTGTCGGACCGGTTGGCCTTGGGCCGTGGTCGCTTGCGAGACCGTCGCGGGGCCGCTTCTTCAGGCTTTTCGGAGCGCTGGATGTCGCTCAGCGAGGCGAGCACCGTGGGCGGCGGCACTTCGGGGTCGATCAAGATCTCGTCGGAGTTGAGATCGATCGGGACCTCATCTGTCGGCGCGCTGGCAAGAGCCGCGGGAGCTGGACCGGCACGCGGCGGGCGGGGGCGATCTGCTTTCGTAGCTGGCGTGGTCGCGGCGGGCGCCTTGTCCATCCGGATGTCGTAGTTGCGGGCCCGAATCGGCGTATGGACCTGGCGCGGACGGTCGCGTTTGGCCTTGGGAAGAACCAACAACCCGTGCGCCTCGGGCGGCAGCACGTGCACAAACAGGGTCAAGCGCCCGATCTGTACCTCCGAGCCGTCGCGCAAGCGGGCCCGTCCTTCGATGCGATGCCCGTCTACCTGCGTGCCCATCGACGAGCCGCGATCGGAGATGAAGATGCCGTCGGTGGCATAGGCCTCGATGAGCGCATGGCGATCGGAAACGCTGGCGTCAGACAGCACCACATCGGCGTCGCGCCGGCCGATCCGCACCCGGGTTTGCCGCAGCACAACCGAGCGCATGATCTCGCGATCGAAGGCGATGGTCAGAGCCAGGGCGGACTCGGCCAACATGTCATCGCGGGCGTACAGGAACTCGCGGTTGGCGACCTGGATGCGGTCGCCCCCGTAGAGCCGGTGCAGCTTGGTGACCGGTACGCCGTTGAGGTCGACGTTGGCCCCGTCATAAACCTTCATCGCGTCGTGGTCGTCGCGCGGGAAGATAACGAGGCAATGATCCGCCGCGTTGTCGTGGTCGATCCAGATGTCGTTGCTCTGGTCGCGACCGATATGCACCCGATCGGCGCCGATACGAAACCGCACGACGCGGTCGTCGTCATCGACGAACAGGTACGCCCCGGGACCCTGGCGGGCCGGTTTCTTCGGTGCTTTGCGCGCCACCATGCCTCCGCTGGCCCTCACACGTTAGCAGAGACCGCGCCAAATCGGAGCCGTCCCGCTCTGACTCGGTCAAGCTGGCTTCAGATCGAAGGTGAACGGATGCCCCGCAGCCTTGGCTTTGGCGCCCAGCGCTTCGTCCGCGATCGTGAGCTCGACGGCGAGCGTCTCCTGCGCGATCCACTCGGCGTGGGCCCGGACCGCCGCGACCAGCTGCGGGGCTTCCGTATGGATGCGTGCCACGATGCGCTGTTCGACCGCAAAGTCGCGATCGCGTCGCCCTCGCTGCAGCCGGCTCACGACTTCCCGGGCGGCGTATTCAGCGACGAGCTCGTCGGTCAGCGCGGTGTCGATCCAAACCGTCGTGCCGCCCTGCGACGCCACAGCCCCGTCGTCACGCGTTTTCAAGACGACCTGCACGTCGGAGGCGGCGATCTCCTCGCCTTGCACCACGATCGATTCGCCGGCCATCAACGCCGCCGTTGCCGCAGCATCAAGCCTCGCGAGCGCGCCCGCGACCACCTTCATCTTCTTGCCGAGCCGGCGCCCAAGCGCACGAAAGTCAGGTTTGATTTGCGGCGTGGCGATCTCTGCGGGATCCGCCACGAGCTCGATGGCTTTGACGTTCAACTCGTCGCGTACATAGCCCAGGAAAAGCGGCTCTGCGCGCATCGTCTCGGCGACAGAACCGGTGACCGCAACACGGAGTCGGGCCAGCGGTTGGCGCACGGGGAGGCGCTGCTGCTCGCGGATCTTGCGCCCGAGGGCCACGACCTGGCGGACGGCAGCCATGGCAGCTTCCAGGGCCGGGTCGACCGCCGCTTCATCGGCTTCAGGAAACCGTTCGAGGTGGACAGAGTCTTCGGCGCCCTCGCGACGGCCGGCTTCAAGCCGCTGGTAGATGAGCTCGGCCATGAACGGCAAGATCGGCGCAAGCAACCGTGAAAACAGGCACAGCACCTCGTACAGCGTCTCGAACGCCGCCTGCTTGTCGGCCGAGTCGTCGGACTTCCAAAAACGGCGGCGCGACCGGCGAATGTACCAATTGGTCAGGTGGTCGATGAACCCGAGCACCGGCGGAATCACGTTGTAGAGGCGGTAGGCCCCCATCTCCGCGTTGACCTGCGCGACGAGGCTCTGCGCGACCGAGATGACCCAGCGATCGATAAGCGGCCGTTCTGATCGCGGCGTCTCTTCGCCGGGCCTGGGCGCTTGCCAACCGTCGACTGCAGCGTACGTTGCAAAGAAGCTGTACGCATTCCACAACGGCAGCATCACCGAGCGCACCACGTCGCGAACACCGGCCTCGGAAAAGCGCATGGGTTCGGCGCGAACGACCGGCGAGTTGATCAGGTAAGCACGCAGCGCGTCGGCCCCGTGGCTGTCGATGACCTTCATCGGATCGGGGTAGTTCTTGAGGCTCTTGCTCATCTTCGTGCCGTCTTCGGCGAGGATGAGGCCATTGACGATGACGCTCTTGAACGCAGGTCGATCGAACAGCGCGGTCGACAGGATCAGCAGCGTGTAGAACCAGCCTCGAGTCTGGTCGAGCCCTTCGGCGATGAAGTCGGCGGGCAGGTTGTTTTCGACGAGCGCTTTGTTCTCAAACGGGTAGTGGTTCTGCGCGTACGGCATGGACCCGGATTCGAACCAACAATCGAGCACCTCGGAGACGCGCTTCATCGTGCCGTCACAGGCCTCGCAACCCCACGTCAGCTTGTCGACGTGATGTTTGTGCAGGTCCTTTACCGCTGTGTCAGCGCGTCCTTCCAGCGCGGCGATCGAGCCAAACGTCTCGCGTTTTTCGCAGCCATCGCAGGTCCATACCGGCAGCGGCGTGCCCCAGAAGCGGTTGCGGCTGATGGCCCAGTCGCGCGCATCGGCGAGCCAGTTGCCAAAGCGTCGTTGGCCCACGTAGTCGGGCACCCACCGGCTCTGTTTGTTGTTGGCGACCATCCGATCGCGAAGGTCCGTCACGCGCACAAACCACGTCCCGATCGCCTTGTAGATAAGGGGCGTGCCCGACCGCCAGCAGAACGGGTAGTCGTGGTCGATGGTGGCTTGTTTGATCAGCTTGCCGCGCGCCTTGAGATCGGCGACGAGCGCCTTATCCGCGTCCTTGACGAAGCGGCCTTCGCCCAACGGAACTGCCGCTGTGAACCGCCCTTCCATGTCGACCGGATCGCGCAGGGGAATGCCGGCGGCCGCGCAGATACGGTAGTCGTCTTCACCGTAGGCCGGGGCCTGGTGCACGACACCGGTGCCGTCTTCGGCGGTGACATAGCCATCGCTGAGCACTGTGAACGCGCCTTCCTTGGCGGCATCTGCGAAGTACGAAAAGCATGGCTCGTAGGTTTTTCCGACAAGCTCTGAGCCGAGGCATGAAGACAGGAGCTCGACGTCTTCGCCCAACTGAGCCTTGGCCTGCGCGCGCGCGAGAATATAGATCGTGTCGTCGCCGGCGCGCTTGGCCCGGACGTACTCGATGTCATCACCCACGCACAGCGCCATGTTGCTCGGCAGCGTCCAGGGGGTCGTCGTCCACGCGAGAAACGACGTGCCCTCCTCGCCGACAACCGGAAACGCGACCGTGATCGCGGGATCCTGGACCTTGCGGTAGTCCATGTTCGCTTCGAAATTGGACAGCGGCGTGCCCAGACGCCACGAGTACGGCATGACCTTGTGGCCGCGATACACCAGCCCGCGCTGCCAGAGTTGATCGAAGACCCACCACACCGACTCCATGAAGGTCGGATCCATCGTCTTGTAGTCGTTGTCGAAGTCGACCCAGCGGCCCATGCGGGTGACGACATCGCGCCATTCGGACGTGTAGCGCAGGACGATGGACCGGCAGGCTTCGTTGTAACGGTCGACGCCATACGCCTCGATCTGGCTCGGGCCGTGCAGGTCGAGCTGCTTTTCGATCTCCATCTCGACGGGGAGGCCGTGGGTGTCCCAACCGAACCGGCGTTCGACCTTGTAGCCGCGCATCGTCCAGTAGCGGGGCACGATGTCCTTGAGCGTGCCGGCGAGCAGGTGGCCGTAGTGGGGACGGCCGGTAGCGAACGGAGGACCGTCATAGAACACGAAGTCGTCGTCGCCACGGACGGAACGAGCGAACACGTCGCGGTCGCGCCACAGGTCGAGAATTTCGAGCTCGAGCGCCGGGAAATTCGGGTTGGCGTCGGGTCGGTCGAACATGGCTGCCTCCTCTCCGCGATGCCGGGTCCAAGCCTGCACCGGGCGGCGGAGCATAGGGCCGCTGCGATCAGAGGTCGAGCACCTGCCCTTTCGGCTCGCGGTCGCCGACGTCTTCGGCGGTCAGGGCACGGATCTCGGTGTCACCGTGCACGTCGAGGTAGTCCGAGCGGATGCCGTGACACGCATTGCGCACCGCGCACCTATCGCACGCCGGTCCAAACACGCCCTGCTCGATACTGGACGTCTGCAGCATGAACGCCTGGTTGCCCGGATTGACGACGAGCAGCTCCATGCCGGTGGCGTCAAACTGCATCTGCCAGTGACTTGGGGGCACGACACAATAGGGCGTGTTCAGCGAACACAGGGTCGCACCATGGGCGGTGGCGATGTCGTGAGCGCGTGTCATCAGCGGCATGCAATCACGGAGCTTGGGCACCAATCGGCGCAGATCGCGCACCCCTTGGTCGACGAGCGAAAACAGCCAGATGTTGAAGTGGACGACGCCCTGTTCGCAGTACCACTGCACCAACTCGGGCAGCTCCTGGTAGTTGCGGGAGGTCATCAAGATGTCGCCTTCCAGACGCACCTTGGAACCGTCGGGCAGCCGCGCTTCGCGCAATCGTTGCAGTCCGTCGTGCAGCAACTTGTGCGATCCCGGGGTTCGGTTGAGGGCATCGTGCGTCTTGGCGTCGAGGCTCTTGAGCAGCAGGTTGACCTCGTTCATGCCCGCCGCGACCGCGCGGTCCGCGAACGTCTCGTAGGCGAACATCATCCCGTTGGTCTGCACCTTGATGCGGCGGTAGCCGAGCTTTTTCGCGGCCTTGAGCGTGCGTAGAAAGTCGCGCCGGATGGTCGGCTCGCCACCGGACAGCCAGAGGTCGCGTGCCCCCTTGGAACGGCCGTAGCGAAGCCACCGAAGCACTTCGTCCCAGCCCATCTGCAAGTTCGGATCGGCGCTGCATGAAAAACAGCCGGAGCAGCGGCAGTTGCAGGCAAATCCGGGCGAGATTTCAATCCATCGCATCGCGGCTGCCCCCTTGCTGTCTGCGCGCGGCGTCGGACTCGGGTCCATTGCGCTCAACACCGATGCTGGTGACCGTTTCTCCGGCCGGATCGGTGACCTCTTCGCCGCGTAGCTCGGCCGCTGAGAGGGCCTCGATTCGGACGGGTTCGGCGAATTCCTCGATGCGCGCGGTCAACCATGCTTGGCAGGCGATGTCATCGATCGTGCCGAGGACGTCGTTGCATCGCAGCGCCACAGCTTGCCCGTTGCCCGGTCGTCCGTGACGCGCGTGGCTGAGCAGCGCATGGATCAACCGGTGGACCTCCTCGGCCTCGATGTCGGGCATCCACGCCGCGGGCGGGAGCTGGTTGCATCCGTCGGCCGGTGTGGCGTCCTCGATGGCAATGATGTCGTGTTCGCGCACTTTCCGTAGCGTCTCTTCCCGGTTTTCGCCGCGAAACGGCGGCGTACCGATCAGCATCTCGTACAGGATCGACCCGAGCGCAAAGAGGTCACACCGACCGTCGAGCGGTTGGCCTTCGATCTGCTCGGGGGCAAGGTACGCCCACTTGCCCTTGAGCCCCTGACCGTGGGTCGTTTGGACCATGCCGCGCACGCGAGCGAGGCCGAAGTCGACGATCTTGACCCGTCCATCGAGCATCAACTGGATGTTGGATGGCGAGATATCGCGATGCACAACGCCGTGGTGCCATGCGCTGCCGAGGCCAGCGGCCACCCGGGACGCGATCCACAAAGCGACGGGCATGGGCAGCAGGTTGCGAGGCTTGCCGGACGAGGGAACCAACAGCTCCCGCAGCGACGCCCCGTCGACCAGATCCATGACCAGGTAGGGCAGACCGCGCTCGGTGCCGTAGGCGTGCAGGCCTACAACGTTGGGATGGTCGATCCGTTCCAGAGCCCCGACTTCACGCTGCAGGAGGCGCACGACGAAGGCGTCTTCGGCGATATGGGGTAGCAAGCGCTTGACCGCGACCGGCGGCTCACCGGGTTTGCGGCCGCGACGCAGGGCACGGAAGACCTCCGCGGTGCCGCCGACACCAACGCGTTCGACGAGCAAGTAGTCGCCGTAGGGGATCGGTTGCTCAAAGCGCACGGTCTTGTTTCAACCTCCGCAGCTTGGTGTACAGGGTGCCGCGATCGATCCCGAGGCTCTCGGCGGTGCGGCTCTTGTTGCCCCCGAGGCGGTCGAGTCGATCGGCGATGATGGCGAGCTCGATGTCGGCCATGGAGCCGGTCGCGAACACGCCGGATATGCCTGCATCCACGGCCTTGGTAGCGCCGCTGGTGACGGCCGCACGCCGGTTCTTTTCGACCAACGAATGCACGTCCGAAACGTCGAGTTCATTGCCATCGGCGAACAGGCAGGCGCTCTTGAGAAAGGTCTCGAGCTCGCGGATGTTGCCCGGCCATCCGTAACCCCGCATGACCGCGAACGCAGCGGGCGTGATGCGCTCGACGTCGCCGAGGCCAGCTGCGCGATTTGCGGTCAGGAAGTGCTCGCAGAGCAGCGGCAGGTCGTCGACACGCTCCCGCAAGGGTGGCACCCGGAGCTGGACGACGCGCAGGCGGTACAAGAGGTCCTCGCGGAAGGTCCCGTCGGCGACCATCTGGTCGAGATCTCTGTGCGTCGCGGCGAGCACCCGAACGTCCACTTTCCGCAGACGAGCGCCGCCCACCGCCTGGACCTCGCCGGATTGAAGCACGCGCAGGAGCTTGACCTGCATGGCCAGCGGCATCTCGCCCACCTCGTCGAGGAAGAGCGTGCCTCGATCGGCGCTCACGAACAGGCCATCGCGCTCGGCAACGGCGCCGGTGAACGCGCCGCGGACGTGACCGAAGAGCTCGGATTCGAGGAGGTTTTCGGGCACCGCGCCGCAGTTGATGGCGACGAATGGACCGCGTCGACGGGCGCCGGTGAAGTGAATGGCGCGCGCGACGAGCTCCTTGCCGGTGCCGCTTTCACCGATGACGACGACCGGGAAATCGTGTTTGCGCACCCGATCCATGAGCGAAAAGAGGCGCCGCAGCGGCTGGCTCTCGCCCTTGATTTGGCCGTAATCGCTGCGCCGTTCGATCTCGAGCCGCTGCGCGTCGAGGGCCTGCCGCGCGGAATGCAGCGCCTCTTCGGTGGACGACAGGTCTTCCTTGAGCTGCTCGTTGAGCTCTTCGACCTCGGCTTTGCTGGCTTCGAGCTGTTTTTGGCTGCGGCTGTAGCGGGTGATGAGCCGCGCCGTGTGAATGGCGATGGCTGCCTGGGCCGCGAGCGCTTCGAGGACCGACGCGTGATCCTGCGAGAACGCGCCGGACGTGAACCGGTTGTCGACGTAGAGAACACCGATGGTGCGGCCGCGCAGGGCCAGCGGAACGCAGAGAATCGAGCGCAGGTTGGCGGCGTGAACGGATGCCTGCTCGGCCAATCGAGGATCGACACTCGCGTCGGTGGTCACCATGCGATCGCCATCTTCGAAGACGCGAACGGCGACCGA